>JBEKHW010000005.1:0-60059 GCA_050012075.1 Candidatus Omnitrophota bacterium
CGTGGGAAAAAAGGACGACCTGATTCCTAAAATTGAACATCCCGATCAGCGAACTTATGGATATTACAAGGACAAAGATGCCGATGAATTTCGCAATCCTGAGTACCGGGGCTTCTTGCCGAAAGAGTTTTATTCCCAGAAATAAGATAAAGAACGGTATGATATAGCTTGACCAGCCAAACAGGAATATTATAACGTTTGCCAGATGCGCCCCGAAAGTGCGGATGAAATTATGCGCTGGAATATTTGGATGGGAGGTATAAAAAGAAAGGTCAAAGGGAGTGAAGGAAATAAGGCTCGCCAGGATGATTAGTCCTGACGCTATTAATATTACCGCACGAATTTCATTAAGCCTTCTTTCTCTCACTTCTTACTTATTTTGGTCTGCTTGTTTCTTGCTCAGATTGATTCTGCCCATTTCGTCTATTCCGATAACTTTAACTTTTATTTCGTCACCCACCTTAGCCACCTCTTCAATATTCTTCACGAAAGTATCGGAAAACTCCGAAATATGCACCAGGCCATCCTTGCGGGGGGCGATTTCACAGATGGCGCCGAAGTTTAAAAGGCGTTTTATCTTTACGGTGTATATGCGGCCTACCTCAACATCTTCAGTGATTGCCTTAATCATCTTAATTGCTTCTTCTGATTTGGCAGCGTCGTTAGAGCCGACCAGGACGGTGCCGTCGTCTTTTATATCTACGCTGACTCCGGTTGCGGCTATTATTGCTTTAACGGTCTTTCCGCCCGGTCCGATAAGTTCGCCTATTTTCTCGGTATTAATCTTCAGCATCTCAATGCGCGGGGCGTAAGTTGAAAGCTGCTCGCGAGGCTCGACCAGCGCGGTCATCATTCTTTCCAAAACTACCAGCCTTCCTTCCCGTGACTGGTATAGACAATCTTTTAATAAATCTGGGCTTATTCCGTCTATTTTTAAATCCAATTGCACTGCAGTAATACCTGCCTTTGTCCCTGCCACTTTAAAATCCATATCCCCGAAATGGTCTTCCAGTCCCGTTATATCCGTAAGAATCACGGTTTTTGAATCTTCTTTAATAAGGCCAAGCGCCACGCCGCCGACCGAATCCTTTATCGGCACACCCGCATCCATGAGAGACAGGCTTGCTGCACAGACAGATGCCATACTTGAAGAACCGTTTGATTCCAGGATCTCCGAGACCACTCTTATAGTATAAGGGAATTTATCCTTGGAGGGCATTACCGCTAATAATGCCTTTTCAGCCAGGGCGCCATGGCCGATTTCACGCCTGCCGGGGCCGCGCACAGGCGCGGTTTCTCCGACGCTAAAAGGCGGAAAACTATAATGCAGCATGAAAGATTTGTATTTTTCTCCTTCAAGCGCCTCGATAAGCTGCTCGTCTTGTCCGGTCCCCAGCGTAGTAACCGCCAGGCTTTGTGTTTGGCCGCGCGTAAAGAGGCTTGAACCATGCGTGCGGGGGAGAACGGAAACCTCGCATTGGATAGGACGGATATGTTTAAATCCCCGTCCGTCAATGCGCACATTTTCACTGAATATATTCTTCCTTACCTGCTCCTTCTCTACTTCCTCTAAGCCAATTTTTATATCGCAGGCCAAGTTGCCCTCGGGAACAAGCTTTGCCTCTAAATCTTTCAATAATAATGCCACTAATTCTTCGCGTTCTTCTTTTTTAGGAAGCCGGTAAACTTCTTTAAGTTTTTCTGTAGCTAATTCTTCTATCTTCTCTTTTAATGCCGGTTCTACATTCTTTAGCTCTACTACCGTTTTATCCTTGCCGCAGAGTTTCTGGAACTTCTCCTGCATCCCCAATATGCACTGCAGGTTTTCAAAACCAAAATTTACCGCGGCCAGAAAATCATCTTCTTTTACCTCTTTTGCTTTGGACTCCAGCATCACAACACCCTTGGTATTGGCAGACACAATTACTTCCATATCCGCCTTCTCAAGCTGCGCATATGTAGGGTTAAGCACAAACTGGTTATCGACACGCGCCACCCGGCATGCAGCCAGCGGCCCGCCAAAAGGTATATCCGATATAGTCAATGCAGCCGATGCGCCGATAAGGGCAAGGATGTCCGGGTCATTCTCTCCATCACTGGAAAGAACCATCGCCATAATCTGGACTTCATTAAGCATCCCTTTAGGGAAAAGTGGCCGTATAGGACGGTCAATAAGGCGGGCGGTAAGGATTTCACTTTCCGAGGGCCTGCCCTCTCTCTTGAAAAATCCGCCGGGAATCCTGCCTGCGGCATAGGTCTTCTCCTGGCATTCCACGGTAAGAGGGAAGAAATCCTGATTCTCCCTGATATCGCGGGACATGCAGGCGGTAACAAGCACAACCGTTCCGCCGTACTGGACAGTTACAGAACCGTTTGCCTGCTTGGCGATTTTTCCGGTTTCAAGAACCAGCTCGTTATTGCCAAATTTTTCTTTAAGGTTAGTTATACTTTGCATCATAAAAAATTTAGAGGATACAACCTCGGATTATTTTCTCAAGCTCAATTTTCCCAGGATTGTCTCGTATTTCCTGGCGTCATTCTTCTTGAGGTAATTGAGGAGTCTGCGGCGCCTGCCGACCATCTGGAGCAGGCCGCGGCGAGAATTAAAATCCTTATTATGGTGCTTAAAGTGATCCCCCAGCGTATTGATCCGTTCCGTAAGAAGCGCAATCTGCACTTCCGCCGAACCCGTATCACGGGCATGGGCCTTAAACTCATCGATAATCTTTATTTTCTTTTCTTTAACCAAAGCCAAAACCTTCACCTCCTTTAATACAGGGATGTTATTATACGTTATCTTTTATGAGAAGTCAATAATATTTATCTTCTGTAAAATATCTTACATTCCAATATCGGCACAAGTAGGGCAGTCAGGAAACGCACCGCACACAACACAGTTGCAGGTTATTGTACCGTTCTCATCTATATCTAAGGAATAACAGATGTGGCCGTTTTTCTGGCGTATGACACGGGCTAACCAAAATGAGGTAGAAGGAAATGGTATAGTCGCCACGAAATAGTTAGCCTTGATGTCATCGGGTGTCAGGCCCAGGTCACCCGGCATACTCATACTGCCTGATGCGCCGGGATAAACATCATGTTCGGCAAAATATCTGCGCTGCGCCGTCCTTAAAGTATTCAGGAGTATTACCCCTTCTGCTACCCTTGCCTTTTCTATCAGCCTGGTAAACCTGGGGAAGGCAAACATTGCCAGGATTGCGACTATAACGGTAGCTACTATTACTTCCAGAAAGGTATAACCTTTTTTCATCATACCCCCGGTTATAAACTACAGACAGCCTGCCGGGCTGTATTGAACTATCGCTATAAATATCTCGATATGGCCTTGAGTATCTTATCCGCTGCCTCTTTGTCGCCGACAGCGCCAACCCGCACTTCTATCCTGGTAGATGCGGATGTAATCGGGCGGATATCAATCCAGATTTCCCTGCCGTCAGTATAGTTGCTCTTTATCTGGGCAACCTCTTCGGTATGCGTGTATTTGGCAACTGACAGCCTGAGTGATTTCAACCCGGACTTTGCGGCATTTATAGTGCGCTCATAAGGGACATTTACCTCTTGAGTCAATTTACCGGAAAGCCAGGCAGCTGTTCCGGCTCCGCCGGCAGCCCCTGCGAACAAAAGAAAACAACCAGAGGAAGTAATTGAAAAAACAGCAAGCGCAGCCACTATCAGTATTTTCTTCATCTTCTTCTCCATTTTAAATGTTGCTGTACTTTGCGGCTTTACCCAAGAACAAGATTAAATAAATATCCTGTGAAGATAATGCCTATCCCTACGACAGCCGCAAATATACCCAGTAATTTTATTTTCATTGCCTTCCTTAAAATCATAAACTCAGGCAGGGATAAACCGGTAACCGCCATCATAAAAGCAAGTGCTGTGCCCATACTCACGCCTTTTTCCGTTAATACGCTGACTAAAGGAATAACGCCTGGAAGGCAAACCAATCAGCAAATATTTTTATGGGGTAAAAAATATCCGTTCCCTGCAAATATACGCGCTAGTCGAACACAAAAACCTTTGGCACTATTATTTGTTCTGCATCATGTAATCGACAACTCTATCGCTTACCTTATTTTCCTTAAGGTAGGTGATAATCTCGGAATTAAGCTGGTAAACAGAATGCGTGCGCTGGATCTCGGATATAATCACCGAATCAGGCACTCCGGATTTTGCCATCTCCACGATCTTAGGGTAAGTTATATAATTAGGATTAACTGCCAGGGCCGCCTTGTCACCCTTATCCATGGCATTACCGATTAATCCGCCGCCTAAGGCGCCTACCGCGGCACCAATTGCCGCCCCTTCTAACCCGTGGCCGCTCTGATGCCCGATAATCCCGCCTGCTGTGGCACCCAGAAGGCCGCCACCAACTGCGCCCACCTCAGTTTTTGGACCAGCGCTTTCACAACCAGCCAAAACTAACGCAAACACCAGAAAACATAGGAATAATACCTTCGTCTTCATAACTCCTCCTTTTTAAAATTAAAGCTGCCTTGATTTAGGCGTGCCTCTGGCGGTTACGCCGAAATCACACTTTGCTCTGCAAAGTGCTTGGCGCAATTGTTAATTTTACGCCGAGCCCTGCGAGACGAAATTAAAGCTGCCTCTGGCGTATTGCTTTAATTTTACTCCGCACTATGTGCGGAGCTTTTTATTATTTTAATATTTTAACTCTATTCAAATAAAAATGCAAGAACTAAAAGGGCCTATTTATATTGTATAATTTGTTTATTATGTTAAAATTGACTTACGAAGACGGATAAACATGAAAAAAAGCATATTAATAATTGCCATACTCTTATTCCTGGCTGCTGGCGCCGCATACGCTGATGATGCGAGCCATGCGTTTGCCGAGGCGCTTACGGCAGCTCATAACGACGAAAACAATTTTGCATTCATGCAGTTCCGCACTTTCCTGCAGGAATACCCGGAATCTAAATACGCCCAGCAGGCAATGTTCGCGATAGGAGAATATTACTTTATGTCGGCAAATTATTCGCAGGCAAAAGAAACGTTTTACAAATTCATAGAGAAATATCCGGATGCCGCAAGCAGGATATTTGCCATGGCCTACCTCTTAAACATGGCTAGTCGCCTCTCTGATAATAAAGCGAGTCTTGATATACAAAAGAAAATAATAAATTTTACCCGCCTGACTCTCCTTTTCAGGAAATCTAAGGAATATAAATATGCCTCTGCCTTTAACAAAAAACTTGTTGCAGTTTATTCAATAGACAGCATAAAGTTTTATGCGCAAGACAAATTATTCGCGGAAATTTCCTACTAATATAAAGCTATCCTTATTCGCCCTCCTTATCTTCCTTCTGGGGGCTTTTATAGCGATAAACCTGCTTCTATCCTCCCTGAAACAGGATATCAGCGGATTAATAGCGCGCTTTATTCCGGCAACAGTAAAAATAGGAAATATTTTCTACCTCCCCCCTGACTCTATCATCGTAAAAGAAGTTGATTTCAACGCATCAGCCGGCCAAAAAGATAATACCGTCTTTAGCATACCGGCATTAACGCTTAAATTTTCATTACGCAAGATATTTGCGCAGCATAACTTCATCGTAGACCGGATAGGGATATACGGCTTCCAGGCGGATTACCACCGTCTTTCCTACTATTGCAGGCAAAACTGGGAAGGTATAAAGAAACTGATTAGCATTATTCCCCAAGAAGACATAAAGCTTACTGCCAAGAAAACAAATATCTTCCTGGCGCAAAATAAAAAACTATGGCTGATTGATTCTTCTTTTACCTTTGAAAAGAAAGGAGACCTCTTAACTTGCGAAGGCTCCAGCTTTATAGACGAAGCTCGCGGGCTTACGAACGGACAACTTTCTAGCCCCCGGACACATAGCTTGCCCTTCAATTATTCCCTGCAGATTTCATATAAACCGGGCCATCTTTCTTTTACAAACCTGGAATTAAAAAGAGAGAATCTTTACCTAAAACTTTGGGGTGATTTCGCCGCAAATACCCTGAAGTTAAACGGCTTTGCCTTTATGAAGACCCTTCCTAAAGAAAGCGGCCGGAAAAAGAATTTATCAGTGCCGCTTCGGGTTTTCTCTGCCGAAAATAAAGAACTGCCTATAAAAGAAGCGGGTTACCTGCCCGGAGCTGATTTATACCTGCTGGATATTAATCTTGCCGCAAGGCTTGCGCTGCCCCAGGTCACTATCGACCGGTTCAATTTCTCTCTGAATAAAAATCCCGCGGCTCTTAAGGGCAGTATTGTTTTCTCTGCGCCTTTTTCTGTAGACCTGGAATACTATTATGGGATTAAATCTCCGGCAAGATATACGGCTCATAATATTAAGGATATCAAAGGCCATATAAAGGGGAGTTTCGGCAATGCAATTATAGAAGCAAGCGGCATCATAAATATAGGGTTAGATTTAAAAAAGAAAGATGGGCTTACGCCGCAGGAATTAGTCCTAAAATACAGTGGTTTAAACGCCTTGATAGACAGGCAAGTTAGAGTAAAAATAGAAGGGCTGGAAATAAATTATCCTATGGGTAGAGACCTATGTGTTATACCGCTTAAAAATTTCCAGGCTGTCTGCGAAACCGGTAAAATAAACAACTGCCTGCTTCTTTATCAAGCGCAATACTGGGACGGTTTACTTAAGGGTATGGCTTCGATTGACATGAGATTCCCATTCCCTATTTCCGCGAAGGCAGAACTAAAGGGAGTAAGCGCAGATAACCTTAAATCGGTATTAATACACTTTGCCAAGGTCCACGGCAAGCTGTCTGCCGAACTGAATTTTACCAATAAAAACCGCATTTCTACTGACGGCAGCATGCATATTAAAAACGGATTCCTGGAAAATTTTGATTTCTTCAAGTGGCTGGCTGACACTTTCAGTATCCCCGGATTAAGAAAGATTAATTTCAGCAGTGCAAGCTCTGATTTTTATATAAACGAGCTCAATTGCGGCCTACGTAATATGGACCTGGAAGCGCCAAAACTAAAGCTGCAGGGCTATTTTGACCTAGACAACAATGACCTGGTACACAGCAAAATCTTACTTTCAATGGATAAACAACTTCTCAGGGAATCCCCAAAATTTATCCGCTTGCTAAACGTATTGGGAAAACATGCCCCGGATTTCCAGTTTAACTTTCAGCTTTCCGGATACCTGGAAAGGATGAACTTTCTGTGGCTCAAATCTGATTTTAAAGAAGCGGTCCAGTCCGCTATCCCCGGCTTCGTGCAACGGAACATAGAAAAGGAAGTGGAAAAGACCATACAATCCATACCTTAAGTGAGTAAAGCCGGGTATTTTAGGGGTGGGGTCTCTTATCTAAGATTCTCTAGCCGCGATAAGATTCTACTCTAACCCTGTAAAATTCATCAACCACCGTAATAAGCAACTGCACATCCTGATTTACCGTTACCAGTGCCTGCTTCTTATCGTTTATGGGGTAGTTGTATGACTGCGAGTTATACTGGTAGGCAATTTGTATCTGCAAAGTATTATTCTGGACACCTACGTAAAGCACCTTTACACTGTTATCTTCATAAAGTTCCTGCCCTATTGAAATCGGCTGGGTGGGGTTTATACCGGTAAAACACAAACCAATGCCTGTGAAAAGAGCGCTCATCAAAAGAGCTATTAACAATATTTTTTTCATTTTTAATCCCCTCCTCTTTTATTTATTATACGCTGCGGAAAAACCTTTGAAATATATTTTACCACAGATAACCGGAAAAACAAACGCATATCGCATTATCTTTCCTCTTGTATTTTCTTTCCCGGCTATCTAAAAAAATCGGGATCCGCATTGTAACCTAACTCTTCTGCTTTATGCAAATCAAGCCGCGCCCTGCCGTATTCACGCATATCATAAAAAACAACCCCCCGGCTATAGTAGGCCTCGGCAAGGTTAGGGTTAATTTGCAGGGTTTTATCAAAATCATGTACAGCTTTAGCAAAGTTTCCTTTATCAGCAAAGCTCACCCCGCGGTTATAGTAAGCCCTTGAATAAGTGGGATTAATTTCTATGGCTTTGGTATAGTCATTGATAGCCCGGTCAATTTCACCTTTGCGTGCATAGACAGTGCCGCGGTTATTATATACCTCGGCAAGGCCAGGAGCGATCTCTATGGTTTTATTAAAATCAGAGATGGCCAGGTCAAGAACTCCTTTATCGGCATAGGCAGTGCCCCGGTTATAGTATGGCTTTGCTTTCTTGGGTGACTTATGCGCTGTATCGTTCCATAAGGTAATTTCATCTTTCCAGATAAAG
Organism: Candidatus Omnitrophota bacterium; assembly: GCA_050012075.1. Taxonomy (GTDB): domain Bacteria; phylum Omnitrophota; class Gorgyraeia; order Gygaellales; family Profunditerraquicolaceae; genus JAMWCI01. Next base: position 8,290 of record JBEKHW010000005.1, read on the forward strand.
TTTCTTCTGTAGGTAAGGATAGCGTAAGAGCAGGTTATAATAAGCAATATTGCAATTGCCGGTTTGACGGATTTATCGCGGAATATGTAATATACAAGGCCCGGCAGGAAGAAACTAAACCCTGCCATCGGCAGATAAAGCCGGTGCTCAAAAATTATATCCCTGATCGGTATGATACTTGATTCAGGTAGCAGCGTTAAGAAAAACCAGAAGGCGCCGAATGAAAGCAGACGGTATTTAGGCAGGAGTTTGAAGGCGCTAGTCAGGATTAAAACCAGGGAAATGATACTGGCTATGGCTGGTAGCTCCAGCAGACTTTTTGCGATGTGATAATCATAATCCAGGTTTTGGTTAAGCGGCAGGAAAAGAAGCCGCATATAGGTAATGATGACCCTGAATTGTGTCAGGAGATAGTGCAAGGAAGAGATAGTCATTGCGGGCTCACCGGCCCTGCGCATACCTATAATATCCACGGTTTTAGTCAAAAGCATGGTAAGTGGGATAACCAGGATAAGGAGAAAAAAAGGTAAAAGCCGTTTCCAATTAAGCTTTTTCTTTGTTTTGAGGAAACAGGATTCATAAAGCAAGATTGCAAAAGGCAGGGTTATGGTCAGCTCTTTCGTAAACATGGCGATGGCTGCCATTATAAGTGAACTGTAATATAGGGCTTTTTGTCTTATCGGGCTTTTCCCCTCCTCTTCCAGGAGCCGTGATTTAACGTATAGGATTAAAGAGGACAGGTAAAAGAGTGCCGCGAGGAGGCAGGCACGCTGGATAATATACGTCACTGCCTGTGTCTGGATAGGGTGCGCAAGGAATACGAGCGCACCGAAAAAAGAAATAGAACGGGCCTGTTTTGCAATTTTTTCTCTTTTGACCAGGGGCGTAGAAAAAGTCAGCAGCAGTAGCTGCCAGACGAGGATTACAGAAGCTATATGGACAGCCAGGTTAAAGAAATGGTAGTTAAATAGTTTAAGACCGCCTAAATGGTAATTAAGCGCTATTGAAACGTAGGTTATAAAACGCGTGGGCCAGAAATTCCAGATGGCTTTTAGGTTAGAGATATTCCTTATGGCAGGGTTATTTACGATTGAACGGGCGTCATCAAAGTGGAAGGAGTTATAAAAGGTATTAGAGTATATAAGGGCCCCTGATAAAAGCAACGCAGCTAGGACGAGTAATTTATAATTCCGGTTAGAGATTACGGATTGCATAATAAACTTAGATTATATCCTTGCCGACTTAGCTATTTTCTCTTTTTATTTCACCGCGCGGGCTTATTTCAGAACCTTCTTCGATTTTGACCTTGTATACCAGAAAGCGTTCAGGGATTTCCACTTCGAATTCTTTATGGGACTTACCGGAATGCACCCCTTTAACAAGGCGCTCCACAGAAAGCTCTATCTCTTTTTCACGTAATTCTTTCAGGCATTCATCATAGACCCTGCCTTTTTCGATGATTTCTACCTTTCCGTCCAATTTATATCCAAAGAGAGAATTTATATCAATAAATGACAGGGAAACTTTCGGGTTGACTTTCAGGTTCGCGGCGGTTTTGCCTATACTGTAATCGATAAAATAGGCGTTCCTCCCGTCTGCCTTTAATAATAATTTCGGGGCAGAATTAGGGGTACCTTCTTTGTCCGCCGTAGCCACTCCCACGAATTCCCTTGTTTTCAAGAGCTCCAAAGCTCTTACTATTATACTCATTTATGCTCCAGTTATTACCTTCTATGATATATTTTAGCATAGAAGGCCAGGAAAGCAAATGGTCTCTAGACAATGAAGAAATTATCAAGAATTCTTAAGGTGAAAAAAGTCAATAAATAGAGGAAACTACCTATAAATTATATTTTATTTATATAATACAATATAGTAGTAGCCATGGAGGCAGAATAAATGAAAGAATTTCTTATGGGTCAATTCGACTACATTTATTTCTTCTACGGGTTCTCTTTCTTTCTTCTCGCGCTTATTTGTTTTACGCTCGATAAAGAGAAACGAAGCAAATTCCCCTGGGTTTTATTAGGATTATTCGGGCTAATCCACAGTTTTGCCGAATGGTCTGATATGATTATGATTATCGAGGGGAAAAACTGTCTCATGTCGATATTTAACCTCTCTGCGTTAACCATTTCTTTCCTGTGCCTGTTTGAATTTGCAAGGGTAGGCCTATTCCGCGTTAAAGGAAAAAGAATAAGCAAATGGGTATATCTATTTCTCCTGCCATTGTTTTATCTAGCCTCCAGGCTTCCGCTGGATGGATGGTTCATAATGTCGCGGTATTTCATAGGGTTTCCGGCCGGATATTTGGCTGCCCGCGTTATATACGAATTCTCAAAAAAAGAAGACAGGCGCCCGCTTATAGTGCTTAGTATTATGATCGGTTTATATGCGGCATGCACCGGTTTAATCGTTCCCAAGGCCGACTTTATACCCGCGAGCATAATAAATTTTGAATCTTTTCATGATCTCTTCGGCATCCCTGTCCAGTTAATCCGCGCGATACTAGCCCTATGCGCGGCTTTATCAATCTGGTTTTACGCGTCAATGCCTTCTCAGACGGAATATAAACCTCCGATACGCCCCATACGCTTTATGCCGACCAAGTGGACGATCGCGTTCACATTGATAGTTTTTATCAGCGCCGGATGGGTATTTACCAATTTATTCGACTATGCTGCCATGATGCGGCTGATAAAAGAAAACCCCTCTCCGAACAGCTCGCCCGTTGATAAATTGACTGAAGAGCTTGACGTGCTGGAAAAGGCGGCTCTCTCCGTAAGCCAAACCCCTCTAATAATAAATGCGCTTTCTTCCGGTCAGCCTGAGAATATGCAGCAGCTGAATGCGGCTTTAGAGGATTACAAAATAAAGTACGGGGCATTAAATTGCGCGCTTATAGATAAGCGCGGGTTAGCTATCGCCTCTGTTGGGCATAGCGGATCTGAGATTGAAACGGGAAAATCTTATGCCTCAAGGAACTATTTCAAGGACGCCTTATCAGGTGAATACGGATATGGGTTTAGCCTTCAGCCGAAATACAATGACCGCATATACTATGTCGGCTATCCGGTAAAGAATAACGCAGGCAGGATTTTAGGGGCAGCGGTCATTGCGCAGAGCCTCCATTTTGAACCCACGTTTCAATACCGCCTCTTTAGCATAGCGATAACCTTCCTTATCTCTTGCCTTGCCATAATATTTTTTATCGCCTTAAGGAAAAGAGAGGCCTTTATTGTCTTTATTAGAAAGGTGCACGCCCAATTAGAGGAAGTCGACAGGATGAAAACAGATTTCATTTCTGTGATTTCACATGAGTTGCGCACGCCGCTGACTGCGATCAGGAATGCCGCCAGCATCCTGATAAGAGGCGGGCCGGCAAGGCGTAAGCTTGATGAGCGGGAAAAAGAATTGCTTGAAATAATTACCAATAATGTGGACCGCCAGACCAGGATGATCAGCGACCTCCTGGACATATCAAAGATAGAAGCCGGCGTTATGCCGGTATCTTTCAGCTCTACGGATATAACCGTGCTTATCAAAGACGTGGTTACCTCTTTACAGACGCTAGCCGATGAGAAAAAGATAAATATAGCGCTGGCTTTAGAAGCATACGATAAAACAGTGTTTGCCGACCCTGAACTTGTAAGGCGTATCCTGAATAACCTGATTATCAATGCGATTAATTTTACGCCTGAGAACGGAAAAATAACTGTAAGGACAGAAGATGCCGGCAAGGAATTAAAGATTACCGTTTCAGATACCGGCATAGGCATATCCGCGGCTAACCAGAAAAATTTATTCAAGAAATTTTGCCGGATACCGGGCCTGGCGAGCCAGCAAAATAAAGGCTGTGGCCTGGGGCTCGCAATAACCAAGGGCTTGGTAGAAGCCCAGAAAGGAAGAATCTGGCTGGATTCAGAACCCGAAAAAGGAAGCTCTTTTTACTTTACGCTTCCTAGGCCAGAGTAAAATAACAATGAAGAAAAAAATTCTGGTAGTAGATGATGAGCCGGATATCGTAAGGACCATTTCGATAATGCTTGAAATGGAAGATTACGAAGTAATAACGGCTGGAAGCGGCGAAGACGCCTTAAAACAGATGCGCGTTAATACGCCTGACCTTCTCCTCTTAGACGTAATATTGCCGGGGATAAACGGCAAGGAAGTGGCAGCTATATTAAAAAAAGACACCCGCTACCAAAAGGTGCCGATTATCATTATTACCGCTCAAACGCAAAAAAGCGATCTGGCCACCCTGGAAGAATCAGGCGCCGACTTTTATATGACAAAACCATTCGATTCATCTGTGCTTAAGGATAAAATAGAAAAACTGCTTAACAGGCAAAATAAGGCAGAACAGGAGGGTTAAAATATGCCCAAGAAAATATTGATAGTAGACGACGAGCCGGATATATTCAGGGGCCTGGATTATTTATTTACGGAAGAGGGTTACGATGTGATAGGCGCATCTAGCGGCAAGGAGGCCTTAAAAAAGGCGCGCGAGGAAAAGCCGGAGCTGGCACTGTTGGATACAAAATTGTCGGATGATATGGATGGCATCGAGCTCTGTCGCCAGATTAAACAGGTGGAGAAATTGCCTACCAAGGTGATTGTCTATACCGGTAAAATAGACGCCATTGACGCGGTAAGAGCCAGGGAAAATGGGGCAGATGATTATTACGTAAAAGGAAGCAGCGTTGAAGGCTTGCTTGAGGCGGTCCGCAAACTTATCGGGGCCTGAAGACGAAAATGAAGAAAAACAAGACAGGCAATGAAACTGGCTCTGTAAGAAACGAGATGCCTGAGAGCGCCGGACAACTACACGCGCTAATCGAAGCCATGCCCGCAGGCATTACTTTAAGCGATATAGCGGGACATTTTGAATTCTTTAATTCCAGAATGCGCGAGATTTCCGGCTACAGCATTGATGAAGCAAATCGCTCGAGCGATTTTACCGCTCTCATATATCCTGACCCTGATAAACATACGGAGGCGCTCCAGAGATTAGATGCGGTTAAAGAAAAAGGCAAGGCCGAGGAAATCGAAACTGCTATCAGGGCAAAAGACGGCTCCCAGAAGACGCTTCTTGTTTCAAGCATCATCATTAAATACAAAAATCAGGATATGTTCCTGACCGTATACCGCGATATTACCCAGCGCAAAGCCCAGGAGGAAGAACTAAAGAAAGCCAAAGAGAAATTGGAAACCCAGGCCTGGGGGCTGCAAAAGGCAAATGAGGGGATCAAACTATTATACAAAGAACGGGACGATTTATTAAACACCTTAAAAGACCTCAGTTTAAAAGATGCCAATACGGAACTTTATAATTACAGATACCTCATGGAAAGAATGAAATCTGAACTTGAAAGGGCTAAGCGATATGTCTTCCCCCTCTCCCTTATCATGCTGGATATAGATTATTTCAAGTCCATTAACGAGGTATATGGACATCAATACGGAGATGTAATATTAAAAGAGCTCGCCAGGTATCTAAAAAGTTTTGTCAGGGAGATTGATATAGTTGCCAGGTACGGCGGTGAAGAGTTTGTCATCCTCCTACCTGATACTAATAAAGAAGGCGCCGTCATATTGGCAAGGCGGCTGCTGGAGGAATTGACGGGGCATCTGTTTGACCCTGGAGGCAGGAATATAAAACTTAAAATAAGCATGGGAGTATCAAGCTTCCCGGAAGACGGCAGGGATACCGGCACAGAATCAGGGCTTCTGGAGCTGGCTGATAAGGCGTTGCTCAACGCGAAAGAAACGGGTGGAAACAGGCTGTCTCTTTCCGAAAGTATAGCCGCGGGTATACAAAAGATTAAGGAAAAAGGAACGGAAAAGAACATAGCTGAAGTAAGGGAAAAACTTTCTAAAATGGCAAACCGCGTAGACCATGCGCTGCTGGAATCCATTTATGCCTTTGCCAAGACGATAGAAGCCAAAGACCTGTATACTTACGAGCATGCTGAAAATACGGTTTCCATAGTTGCCGCTATCGGAGGAAAGCTTAATCTTCCCGGCAAGCTGATAGAGAACCTGAAACACGCCGCAGTTATACACGACCTGGGGAAAATCGGCATCCCCGATGATATTTTACAAAAAAAAGGAAAGATTACCGAGCAAGAATACGATATAATAAAAAAACATCCTCAGATTGGAGCCGAAATTATAAGGCCCATTCATTTTCTCGGTGATTTAATCCCTATAATCCTTTATCATCATGAAAGGTTTGATGGGCTGGGCTATTCCACGGGTTTAAAAGGCAAGGAAATACCCATCGGTGCGCGGGTTATAGCTATAGCTGACGTATACCAGGCGCTGGTTGCGGATAGGCCCTACCGGAATGCCTACAGTAAAGAAGAAGCGCTGACGATAGTAAAAGCCGGCTCCGGCACGCAATTTGACCCGGAAATAGTAGAGGCATTTATAGAGACAATGAACGGCAGCGACAAATAAATCATGCGGAAAAATAAAAGAATACTGGTCATAGAGGATGATAAAGATATAAGAAGGACCCTTGAATTACGCTTAGAGATGGAAGGATATGAAGTCATCACTGCATCGGAGGGTAAAGACGGGCTTGATAAAGCACGAATGTCGCAAGCGGCCCTTATCATACTTGATTTGATGCTGCCCGGACTGCCGGGAGAAGAAATCTGCAGGGAATTACGAAAAGAAGAAAAATATGAAAGATTGCCGATTATTATGCTTACCGCAAAAGATACGGATGTTGATATGGTAATAGGCAGGGTAATCGGGGCTAACTATTACATCGGCAAGCCCTTTGATATGGAAGGCCTTCTGGAAAAAATCCGCTCACTGCTTAAATAAATAGGAACTTGTAAGATTCTATTATACTGGAGGAATGGGCCTGTCTTCACCGACAGGAGGGTTTTGGTTATAGGAAGCTACCATCTTCTTAATTTCTTCCTTGTCTTCCGGAGAAATATCGGTGAACTTGACACCGATATCGAATCGCTGCTTGCCTCTCTCACTAGGGACATCAAAACCTTTGGACCAGACAACCTCGCCCGTGGCCTTAACTATTTTTCCAGACGGCAGTTCAATATTTAAAGTCAACAACTCCCCTTCTTCAAGCTGCCTGCACCCTATCATGCACAAGCCGCCTTCTGATATGTTCTTTGTAACATTGACATAGTCCTTATATACGGCATAATCCTCGGGAATGACCTTTACCCAAGATACCCCGATGCCTATGTCAACCCTGGGAAATTGTCTTCTTTCGTTAATACCCATAATCCTCTAAGTATTTATATAGTAGACTAACCGAATGCTATCATAAAATAAGAAGAAAATCAACTCAAAAATTAACCTGCTTTCCTCTTGACTGCGAACTTATTTAAGGTAAAATATTCCCTACAATTCCCCCTTAGCTCAGTCGGTAGAGCGAGTGGCTGTGCGAGCCCGCCAAAGGCGGGCGAGCAAAAATGCTCAAAGCGCAGCTTCTGCGGGAAACCGTAGTTGAAACTGCAGGAGAATTGCTGGAAGCCCTGGATTCAGGGTAATCAGCAGCCGAGCCCGCCAAAGATTTAATGACGGGAAGGTTCAGAGACTATGCACCTGCTGCCTAAAAGTGAAAACTCACGGCAAAGATATAGTCCGCGTCCGGAAGTAATTCCGGGTCACGTGTAACCACCAGGTCCGAGGTTCGAGTCCTCGAGGGGGAGCCAGTATCCGTAACTTATTGTAGATAAATAAGTTACATAAAGAGAGTCTGTCGATATATGATGGACTCTCTTTTTATTTGACATATTCGGATTGTTTGATAAAATAGTTATGAACCGTTGTTCATAACTATGGAGCCTATTTATGAGACCTAAAAAGACGAGATGGGTAAAATGTGTTCCGGGTGAGAGGTGTTTTAAGCCGCTGTGTAAGCCGATGAGTAAATGCGAAGGTGTTTATTTGTCTCTTGATGAATTTGAGGCTGTTCGTCTTGCTTGTCTTGAAAAGTTAAAGCAAATCGATGCCGCAAAACTTATGAAGATATCACATCCGACTTTCTCGCGGATTTTAACCTCGGCTCAACGAAAGATAGCTGATGGTTTGGTGAATATTAAAGCTATTAGAATTGAAGGTGGCTGTTGTGAAATTATTAAGAAAAGAAAATGAAGGATGAGTCATGATTAAACCGATTATTGATTGGTTGGTATATGATATTTTTAAGATGAGGCAAGGGGCCCTTTTTTCCGAAGCCCTGAATTTCTTTCTTTACGACACGGTTAAAATCTTCTTCTTATTGACCGTTATTATCTTTGTCGTTGCCATCATAAGGACGTTTTTCTCACCTGAGAAAACCCGAGCGATTTTAAGCCATAAGCAAGGTTATTGGGGCAATGTACTTGCAGCGCTTTTAGGAATCTTGACGCCTTTTTGCTCATGTAGTGCGGTTCCCTTATTCTTGGGTTTTTTAGACGCAGGGGTTCCATTGGGAGTGACGTTTTCATTTTTAGTTGCATCACCCATGATTAATGAAGTGGCGCTGGTTATGTTGTGGGGGCTTTTTGGTTGGAAGATATCTTTTATTTATATTGGGAGCGGACTTGCTATAGCTATTTTTTCGGGGATAGTGATTGGCAGACTTAAAGTTGAAGAGTTGGTTGAACATTTCGGTCATAAAGAGCAGTCGTGCTGTGCTAAATCATCCAGCATGACATTTGACGATAGGTTCGCTTATGCCAAAGAGTATACGAGGGATATCTTAAAAAGAATATGGCTGTTTGTTATTCTTGGCATCGGTTTAGGGGCGTGGATTCATGGTTACGTCCCGGCGGATTTTCTTGCAAAATATGCCGGTAAGGAAAATTGGTTTGCCGTGCCTTTGGTGACACTTATTGGTATTCCTCTTTACTCCAATGCAGCCGGAGTTATTCCTCTAATTAGCGCATTGACTGAGAAAGGCGTTGCTATGGGAACGGCACTTTCTTTTATGATGGCAGTAACCGCACTTTCTCTACCGGAGTTTATAATACTTCGAAAAGCTATGAAGTTGAAGTTACTTATAATTTTTGCTTCGGTCGTGGGTATAGGTATTATATTTACAGGTTATCTGTTTAATCTCATTTTGAAATAAGGAGAAATGATGAAGATAGAAATCATAGGAGTTGGTTGTTCGAAGTGTAAGCAGCTTACTGCCAATGCAGAGGCCGCAGTAAAAGAGCTTAATATAATCGCTGAGATATCCAAGGTGAGTGATATCGGGAAAATCGTCGAATACGGCGTGATGATGACTCCGGCATTGGCGGTAGATAGTGCTGTGGTATCGGTGGGCAAGGTATTGAGCAAGGAAGAAATAAAGAAAATCTTAATAAAATAACAGGAGGGAAAGTTGAAGAAGTTAATCGTAATACTTCTGACGGCGGTTGCAGTAATTAGCACAGGTTTTTCAGTCTTTGCCGCAGAGGATAAAACTTCGGGTAAGGTTATCGCCTATTATTTTCATGGAACAATGCGTTGTCCTACCTGCTATAAACTTGAGCAGTATTCAAAGGAAGCGATAGAAACTAATTTTAAAGATGCACTCGCATCAGGAAAGCTTGAGTTTAAAGTAGTCAATGTAGAAGATAAAGGCAATGAGCACTATGGGAACGATTACCAGCTTTATACTAAATCGCTTATTTTGTCTTTGGTCAAAGATGGCAAGGAAATAAAATGGAAAAATATGGATAAGATTTGGGAGTATGTCGGCAATAAGCAGAGATTTATTGATTATGTAAAGAACGTGGTCGCTGATTTTTTGAAGGAAACCAAATGACAGAGATATTTATAGGCTTTGCGTCTGCATTGTGGCTGGGGATTTTGACGTCCATCAGCCCATGCCCTTTGGCAAGCAATGTGGCGGCTATTTCCTTTTTATCTAAGAAAATAACACATCCAGCGCTTGTGTTTATTTCAGGATTGGCGTATACGCTTGGCAGAATGTTTTCTTATGCGATTTTAGGATGGATTATTATTAGTTCTCTTCTAAGTGTTCCTCAAGTGGCCCAATTCCTGCAGAAATACATGGGTAAGGCTTTGGGGCCACTGCTCATTCTTACCGGGTTGGTTTTACTTGAGATAATTACTGTCCGTCTGCCGGGAATATCGCTTTCACAAAAGCATCATAATAAACTTGCAGAGTCCGGAGCTCCGGGGGCCTTTTTGCTTGGTTTCATTTTTGCTCTGGCATTTTGCCCTATTTCTGCGGCGTTATACTTTGGGAGCCTTATTCCTTTAGCGATTAACAGTAAAAGCGGTATCGTCCTGCCATTCATTTATGGAATTGGTACAGGGTTGCCGGTTCTTGTATTTGCTGTTGCCATTGCGTTAGGCGTGACATCATTGAGCCGTTGGTTTCATAAAATCACACAGCTTGAATACTATACTCGAAAGATTACCGGAGCCGTATTTATCCTTGTTGGTTTGTACTATGCAGGAATATATATATTGAGATTATTTTAAGGTGAGCAATTGGACATAGACAAGAATAAGCAGTATGAGATTATCGTTTTTCCAAATCAAGATGAAGGCCTAAAAGCTCAAAGGATTTTGGTTTCTAAGGGCGAGGATTTTAAGCACATTTCTACTTTGGCAGTAGTTGTGTCTGAAGAGCATAAACATGAAGCGTGCCGGGTAATTATCGATGAGAATGTGCTGATTAGTGGACGTTATCCATTTTTATATCGTGATTATGAAGAGGATTTTTTTAAAAGAGCCCATGGGTATAAGGCTCCGGAGTCAAACAGCGAGTTTTTAAAAAGTATCACTCTGTGTTATGTGGCTCCTTGTATGGCCGATGAGAAAAAGATACGGCTCATCGGATATTTCGACAGGGACATAACAGAGATTTTACCGTATATAAACGCCGTCATCAAAGGTGCCTCGTATAATAAGGCCGCTTCGACTTTGACCTATGCGAAAGAGCGCAGACTTATTAATCTATATAACATTAAGATTACTATAGCCAAAGCAGACGATATCATCGATGCTTGGCATATTTTAGACGAGGTTAAAGCTCTTATAAATAATACTTATAAGAATAGGGCAGGTATTAAGCCAAGTTATGAGGAGAAAGTAAAAGTAACAGCCCTTCAGATTTACGGCTGGCTTCCTAAGACTAATTGCCGTGCCTGTGGGGAAGCGACATGTCTTGCTTTTGCTTGTAGGCTTCTGTTGGGAGAACAGAAGCTTTCAAAATGCGCTCCATTGTCAACAGAGCAAAAATTTACCGAGAATAAGAAAATTATGCAAGAGATGGCAGAAGCATTAGGTGTTGCGTGATGAGGAAAAGGAAATAGTTAGTAGTTCTTTACAGACTCGGTCAGCTTCTTCTGTGACACAATAAGCTTTAAACTCGTCCAAAAAGTTGCGAAAATCGTCCTCTTGGGGGAGTAAAAATAAAAAAGCCCTGTTATTAAATATAGCGGGGCTTTTTTATTGCCGATTGCCCTCGAGGACGAGAACCGAGGACCTAAAAAAGGGATTATTAAGGGGAAAAGACCGTTTTCCCCTTAAGGTTCAATTCTTTGATTGCTAAGGAAGGGGTGACAGCGAGCGAATGAAATGAGCGAGCGCCATAGGGGAACCATCTGGGTTCCCCTATGGGAAGGAGCGAAGGCCAACTTTAGTGCTTTGACCGAGCGACGACAGGTCCGAGGTTCGAGCCTATTGCAAAACTAACCCTCTGTGATAGAATATATTGCAGAGGGTTTTTGGTTAGAGTAGAGTTATAGCTGGCATAATACAAAACAAAAGGACTATATTATGAATTTATTATATGCCCTTATCGCAAGCACTATCGTAAGCCTCATTTCTTTAATAGGCGTTCTCGCTTTGGTAATAAAAGATAACCTATTAAAAAAACTTCTTATTTTTTTGGTAGCCTTTGCGGCTGGTGGCTTAATGGGCGGCGCCTTCTTTGATATTATCCCCGAAGCCTCTGAATACGTAAAAGATATTACTCAATTATTTCTTTACGTTATATTGGGTTATACGCTCTTTTTTATATTAGAGAAATATCTTCATTGGCGTCATTGCCACGATGCGGAATGCAAAATCCATAGGCTTACATATTTAAATATTATTGGCGATATTGTGCATAATTTTAGTGACGGTCTAATTTTAGGAGCAATTTTCTTAATAAATATCAAAGTTGGTATTGCGGCCACTCTCGCAATCGTTTTCCATGAAATTCCGCATGAGCTGGGAAATTTTACTGTTTTAATATATGGCGGGTTTTCTAAACTCAAAGCCTTGTTATTTAATTTTCTATCTGCTTTGTTTGCTATAGTGGGAACAATAGTTGGTTATTACTGTGCTACTAAAATCAGCGGTTTTGTCAGTATTTTATTGCCAGCAGCTGCTGGGAGCTTTATTTATATCGCCTCTTGTGATTTGATTCCTGAATTACATAAGGAAGAAGATGGCAAGAGGTCAACTCTTATAATGGTAACTTTTATTTTTGGAATTATGCTTATGTATTTTCTGAAAATGGCAGGTTAGGCAGTTTAAAGAATCGGAGATAATATAAGCTCTTTAGCTAGTTTTCCCGCCTCTTCGCTCATGCACCAGTTGCAAAACTCGTCCAAAAAGTTGCGAAAATCGTCCTCTTGGGGAAGTAAAAATAAAAAAGCCCTGTTATTAAATATAGCGGGGCTTTTTTATTTCCGATTGCCCTCGAGGACGAGAACCGAGGACCTAAAAAGAGGGGTTTTGGGGAGAAAAGACCGTTTTCTCCCCAAGCAGGTAAATTTAATTTCTGCAAGGAGGGATGACAGCGAGCGATGAAATGAGCGAGCGCCATAGGGGAACCATCTGGGTTCCCCTATGGGAAGGAGCGAAGGCCAACTTTAGTGCTTTGGCCGAGCGACGACAGGTCCGAGGTTCGAGCCTATTGTAAAACTAACCCTCTGTGATAGAATATATTGCAGAGGATTTTTATGTGTGGAGCAAAATAACAAAAAAGTAATTAAGATGGTTTTTACAAAGCAAGGGAATATTAAAGCAAAGGCATTTAAGTTAGCAGATTTAATATCTTACCAGAGAAGTTCTGTTGTAAGCCGTGAAATCATAAATAAGAAGACAGGGACTGTTACTGTATTTGCTTTTGATAAAGGCGAGGGTTTAAGCGAACACACGGCACCCTACGATGCTTTAGTCTATATACTTGATGGGGAAGCAAAGATTTCCATATCCGGTAAACCGCATCCGGTAAAGAAGGATGAGATAATTATAATGCCGGCAAATAAACCCCATTCATTAAAAGCGGTAGAGCGTTTTAAGATGCTTTTAGTAATGGTGAGGTCTTAAATTCAGGCAATAGCAGCCAGTTCCTTAGTTAGTCTTTCCACCTCCTCCGTCATCAACCAGTTGCGAAACTCCTCTCTTACCCCCCTTCTCTTTCCCATTGCCTTGCCACTTACCGGTGCTATAATTGAATTCTGAAAAGGTGTTACTTTGGTAAACTTCCCTATCTCCTAATGGATAAAACCGCAGTTGGGGCTAAAGAAAAAATAACCAGGGGAATAATAATCTGCGCTATTCTGGTTATTACATATTCGTTCCTGGGAATGCCCTCCGGAAGTTTCAGTTCCTATTATGACAACTTTCGTCCCTCCCCCCCAAATCTAATCTTTATGAGGTATCTTTTCTCCATAGCCTTGAGATTGGCTATGCTCATTTGCGGCATCGGTATCTTATTCCGTAAGAATATATTCCGTAAGGCAACCATATTCATTGGCTTTTTTACCATAGCCACTGCTTGCTGGAAGCACCCGCCTATATGTTTTAAAATAATCTTTTTGAAGGGAATTGGGCAGGGAATGTTTTCCGCAGATATAATCCCGCGAATCAATATCTTGTCATGGATTTGTGTTGCAATCTGCTCTATTATTGATATCAGCATTTGTCTTTGTTTGATATATTATCTTACCCGCCCCAAAGTAAAAGAACAGTTTAAACAATAACAGCAAGCTCATTACACAATCCTCTTCTCTCTTTTCCATTGCCTAATTCCTGACTGGTGCTATAATTAAACCTTTGAAGGGTGTTACTTTGGGGGACGTACCCAGTTTACTGTTTGATTGGAATTAAAATCTAAAAAGGAGGAATTATGAGGACACTCCTGCTGATTTTGATTTTTGTAGTTTTACTCTCGGCCAATGTTGTCTTTGCCGGAATTGTAATTGATTGCCCCTACCCTAACACGAAAAAAATTGATGGCTTGTTGGATGACTGGGACGTTAATAGCTTCACCCATATCCCCCATGACAAAGGGCCGCTAAAAGGTAGGGATGACAGGGATATATCCTGTGACTTCGCTACTGCTGCAGATGATAAGTATCTTTATGTAGCCGCAATTATAAGTGATGATAAACTAATTTATGGGAAAATTAATGACTATACCGAAGACAGTTTAGAAATCTACATAGACGCTAACAATAAGAAAACAAGATACTATGAGAAAGATGACGCACAAATTGGAATTCCGGCCATAAATATAGGGCTTCACAATATTTCCAACCCAAGGCTATACAGCTTCGGAGGGGGTAAAAATACCGGGACTCGGGTAGCGGCAGTTAGAAGTAAAAACGGCTGGATTGTTGAAGCGGCTATTCCATTTAGTAATGCAAATTGGAAGATCAAACCTGCGGTAGGAAAATCCATCGGATTTAATCTGCAAGTAAATGATAACGATAGAAACAAAGGTAGAGATCATCAGCTTGTATGGAGCGACCTTGATACGAATAACGAATCGTGGCAAAGTACGGCTGTATTTGGCAAGTTGGTTTTTACAGAGAAAAAACTGAAAAAATGATTGCGGCAGATAAAATATATTGTACGGGGTTTTTGGTTTGCATAAAATAGTGAACAAGTTGGAGGTGGATTTTGGGAGGTATCGGGTTACCGCAGGCTGGAGATTTCAGCGCGGCAAAAATCTTCGTTTGCATTATTTTTGGCGCGATTGGCTTTGTTGCCTTTGTGTATGGTAAAAAAAATGGATTCTTTCGTCCCATGATTATCGGGCTTGCCTTAATGGCGTATCCCTATTTTATCTCTGGAACGTTTTTTCTTTATCTTGCCGGTATTGGCCTTACCGCGGCACTGTATTTCTGGCGGGAATGAGGGTTTTTGCTAGGTCTAAATTATGGCTCAAATTTAAAAGATGCTTACAAAAGGAATAATTATTCTTATTTTATTCTCCGGAATGGCTTTAAGCACTCCGGGTTACTGCCAGAATCCAGCCCAGAAAGAAAAAATAAACCGTGTTACAGGCATAATCTCGAATATTGACTGGGTTGCCGGTAAATTTACCGTCAGGACAATCAATGAGTCCGGAAATAGCGATGAGATAACGTTTATAATTTCCGGGGATACGCAAATGACCAAAGGCACCTCCAGCATCGGGTTTGCCGATATTAATTTAACGGATTCGGTTACGGTTGAATATTCCAGCGGCTCCTTCGCCGGCTTAAAAGCAATGCATATTACGGTTAAAGAGTAGTAATATACTAAAAGCAAGGTTTTTTACCTTAACATTTTGGCAGAGAAGCGGTATAATAAAATAAAGGAGGAACCATGGAAAAGAAAAGACCGTTAAGTATAACCGAACTTTCCCTATACCTTATTTTACTTCCATTCATCCTGTCTTTCTTGACACAAGCTATTCTCCTGCTCACCGTTCGTCCTTCTCTATATATTGCGCAACTATCGAGCGGGTTCTTCGGTAATTGCTTTAAATTTATTTCTACGTGGGAAGGTTCGGTTATGGTAGTTTTATACGGAATACTGGTGATAGGAGTTTTCTATCTTAAGAACTTAGCGAGAATAGGAATGATCGTGGTAACGCTAGGGGTAGCAGTCACCGGGCCGGCAGCGGCCATTACCGCTGCTGTAGTAGCCGCTAGCCCCTTAGTCCGCCAACACTTCTTAAGAGTATACGGCGTGCTTCCTGTAATTATTATCTATCTCATTGTCGCGCTTTTTTCATTGGCGTCGGGAATGGTTGCATTTTATCTTACCCGCCCAAAAGTAAAAGAACAATTTAGATAAGTGGGGATTTTGCCGGCAGTAAAATAAAGGAGCTGAAAATGGAAAGTAATTTAGGCCTGATTTTATTGGTAGTATTTATTCTAATTACGGCCCCCCTGACCTTGCTTATTGGTATTTTTTTATTATTCAACTTCGAAGCTTACCTGAAAATAGAAATCTTTCTTTCAAAAAGTTATTTCCTTCATAAGGATACCTGGCTTAGCTGGCTGCATAAAAGCAGGGATTCATTGCATCTATTCCTGATTGTCCATCGGCGCCTGTTTGGGATCATATGCATACTAGATGTGATTTGCATGTTATTCTTAGCCAATCTTTACCTGTACCTGTTGAAAAGACTGTAGTTGACAAATCTGTGTGCCTAAAACAGAACCCGGCTATTTCCGGTTGTAGCATTCCATAAGCCAAAAAAAATAAGCTCCTAACCCTCTCCGGGTAAAATACTTGCGGAGAGTTTTTATTTGACCTAAAATCAACACATGCCAAACATACTTAACAACCGACATCGGCTTTATCAAACGAAGTTTAGTTTTGGCGCCACCTCTGGCATCATTACTAATCTAGGGCTTATTACTGCTTTAGATACCATGGCGCATCCCAGGTTAAGCATAATTGCGGGCATATTGGTCATTGCGCTGGCTGATAACATAGCTGATTCGCTGGGTATCCATATTTATCAGGAATCAGAAGGCCTAAACGAGAAAGAAGTATGGTTTTCTACATTAACTAATTTTCTTGCGCGCATATTAGTTTCGCTTACTTTTATACTTTTAGTAGTTACCTTACCGATAAATCTGGCAGTATACTGTTCAGTCACCTGGGGATTAGTGTTATTAGCCATCTTGAGTTATACAATAGCAAAAGCCAAAGGAGTAAATCCATTCCGGACCATATCCGAACATATAGCTATCGCTATCGCTGTAATTACCGCCAGCCACTTCATCGGTAAGTGGATTATCGGCAGATTTTAGCCAAAACAATATGAAAAATAGCAATGGCCTTTTTATTATCCTGGTTACCGCGATTCTAATAAAGCTTTTCTTTTTCACCTTTATCGCGATCAATTTACCTGAAAATAAATTTGAGCCTGATACACCGGATTACTTAGGGACTGCGAAAACCTTATATTCGCAAAGCGCGTTCCTGCGGACAAATAACGCCGGAGTCACGCGATATGAAACGCTAAGGACCCCCGGCTACCCTGTTTTTCTTGCCATCTTCCACCATCTGTTAAATATCCCCCTGGATGGCATCATATTTATCCAAATATTACTGACCATCCTAGTCGGCTTAATCGTTTATAGGACAGCTAACCTGATAGACGGCAGATTAGGCATTTTAAGCGCGGCGTTTGTTTTATATGATTTCCCGACCTTAAGGTTCTCATTAATGCTTATGACCGAAACATTATTCCTGCTCTTGTTGGCTATCCTTTTGTTTAGTTTCACCCTGTATTTTAAGAAAGGCGGGCTTAAATACATCATAATATCGGCCATCATATTAGCCATGGCTACTTATGTCCGCCCTGTCACCTATTACCTGGGAATAGCGGTAGCGATTTTTATTGTTTACGCAAAAATCCCAGGGAATTTCAGGAAAGCCTCCGCTCACGCGTTGATATTCCTGGTTATCGTTTATGGCCTTCTGGGCGCCTGGCAGATACGAAATTACAGGTGCTGCGGGACTACTGCATTTGCTACGATTGCTACTGTCAATTTTCACCAATTCGGCTTAATAAAAAGTTACTCGGCAAATAATTATCCTCACGCACAAGGCGCTTCCCCTGTCCCCTATTACGCCAATCTCACCCTGCGTTCTTTCCTTGATCTTATGGCACGCCCGGGCTCCTTAAAATACGTCAAGTCCTATCCTGCGATAGCTGTTCCCGGAACGGTATTATCTTACCTTGTGATGGTTTTCTGGCTAATAGGCCTTATTGCCGGCATCGCCAAGACAAATAAAAATGTCTATTACCAGTTTATGTTATTCGTTATCTTATATTTTATTTCTGCTACGGTTATTAACGTCGGCCTTATATCCAACGAACGGTATAGAATACCTATGCTGCCGTTTATAGCGATTATCGCTTCATACGGCTGGGTAAACTTAATTCCGCTGATTAAGAAAAAGAACGGCGCCAAACCATCCGCATATAGAAACTGAAGCTATGGATACCCCTCCTGCCAGGAAACTGTCCTGTTCAGTCATCATCCCCTGTTATAATGAAAGAGATAATATAGGGAATTGTATCAAGCGCCTGACCAGGATGGGAGAATTCACCGAGGCCATTGTCGTAGATGACGGCTCTACTGATGATACCGCTGCCAAAGCCGATCCCGGCCTTAATCGCGATATTGAGGTAAAGGTAATTTCCTATAAGCCGAACAGAGGTAAGGGTTATGCCGTAAAATCGGGGTTCAATAGCGCCAAGGGAGACGTGTTGATGATTTTAGACGCGGATATGTCGGTTATGCCCGAAGAGCTTCCCGGGTTTTTTAATCTGATTCAAAACGGCTCGGCTGATTTTGTAAACGGCACAAGATTGCTTTATCCCATGGAGAGAAAAGCTATGCCGTGGCTTAATTACATGGGAAACAGGTTTTTTACCGCGGCCTTAAGCTGGATTACGGGGCAGAAGATAACTGATACGCTTTGTGGGACAAAGGCGATGCTTAAAAAGGACTACCAGAGAATCCAGATGAAAGATACTTCCTGGGGGGATTTTGATTTATTGTTAGGCGCCGTAAAGCTTGGCCTTAAGATATCTGAAATACCGGTGCACTATAAAGCCAGGGTTGCCGGAGAATCAAAAATGAAGGCATTTAAGCACGGTTGGATATTGCTTAAAATCTGCCTGAAAGCCCTATGGGAAATAAAACTGCACCGTAAGTCCGAAAACGCTCCTTAAATTATCTCATCCTGCAGTTTCGTTATATCGTTATCTATAGTGGAAACCAGTTTTTCTATCTCTTTAAGTCTGCGGCCATAATCGCGGGCAGTTTCTTCATCGCGGTAAATGCGCGGGTTAGAAAGGGCCCTGGCCTTGGCATAACTCTCAAGGTTCAATTTTTCCTTTTCTTTCGTAAGGCAGGTAACCTTTTCATTAATAATCTTATTGTGGGCCTTGCGCTTTCTGGTTTCTTCTTTACTCTTCCTCTCCTCTTCTTTAGCCCTTGCCCTTTCTTCCTGGGCTCTTAATTTCTCGGGGTCAGGTGCCTGCTTTTTTTGCTCGGTAATTTCCTGAAGCGTCTCTCTCTTTTCAAGATAATAATCGAAGCTCTCCGGGAATTTGCGTATTCTTCCGTTCTTTACCTCATAGACGGTATTGGCAATGGAACGCACAAAATAGATATCGTGGCTTATGAATACGACCGTGCCCTGGTATTCCCTTAAGGCCTCTACCAGCGCCTCGACAGCATCTACATCAAGATGCGTGGTCGGCTCATCCAGTAAAAGACAATTCGGGGGATTTATCAATAACTTTGCCAGGATAAGGCGGCTCTTCTCTCCTCCGGAAAGGACTTTTACCTTTTTGTCGGCATCATCTCCCGTAAATAGAAATGCCCCGAGGATTGTGCGGATGGTTTCTTCAGGCATATAGCCTGGAGCGGCGGTATATGCCTCTTTTAGAACCGTATTCTCCTGGTTTAATACGTCAAGCCGAGTCTGGGAAAAATACCCTGTTTCAACATTATGCCCTGCAATACGGCTGCCTTCATCAATTTCAACAACCCCTGCCAGTATTTTTAAAAGAGTGGATTTGCCTGCGCCATTTTCACCGGCAAGGACTGCTTTTTCACCCTGCGTTATTTCGAAATTCAAACCTTTATAAACCTGTATTGAGCCGTATGCCTTTGAAATATTCTCTAATGTAATTACCTTGTGGCCGCTTCTTTTGGCTTGTGGAAAATGGAAATCCCCGATACTCTCCCGCGCTCCAGGAGGTAAAACCACTGATTCCTTCTCTAATCTCTCCAGGGCAGTGCGCTTTGCCCTTACTGCTGCCGCCTTATTCGGCTGGGCGTGAAAACGCGACACGAATTTCTCAAGCTGCTCCCTTTTTTTCTCCTGTTCCTTAAACTGCTTTTCAAGATGGGTGCGCTTCTCCAGCTTAATCCTTTCATACTGTTCATAATTACCGTGCACTTTAAAAATAGAGCCGTTCTCAAGGACCAGGGTATAATTGGTGACTTCATTCAAAAACGCCTTATCGTGCGAAATCATGATAAATGTCCCGTCAAAAGAAGCAAGGTAATCTTTAAGCCATAAGGCAGCGCCTAAATCCAGGTAATTTGTCGGCTCATCCAGAAGCAGCAGGTCATAAGGATAAACCAGGAGCTTTGCCAGGAGTGTGCGCATCTGCCAGCCGCCGCTTAGTGAACTAATCGGACGGTTAAAATCCTTTTCTTTAAACCCTAATCCCATAAGCACTTTTTCTGCCTTATGCTCCAGCTCAAAGAAACCCAACGCTTCCAGGGTATGCAGGATTTCTCCATAACGATGAGAGCCTGCCTCCCCTTTCTCCTCAAGTTTCTCTTTCTCTTCTTTAAGCTGCCTTATACGGTTATCGCCCTCCGTCAACTCCGCAAGCACGCTACGCTCAGATTTGAAACTTGACTCCTGCGGAAGATGGCCTATATAAATATTCTTTAAGGCCTGGATACCCCCTGCCGAGGGCTCGGCCTCTCCAAGAATCATGGAAAAAAGCGTAGTTTTACCTGACCCATTAGGCCCGATAAGGCCGATTTTCTCCCCGCGGTTAATGGTCAAAGAGATATTTTGAAATAAGATTTTACTGCCGTAATTCTTGGAAAGGTTATTTATGGTAATCATTTAGATATCGCGGCGGGCCTGCATTGCTTTGGCAAGGGTCGCGGAATCAGCATATTCCAGGTTAGAGCCAACGGGCAGCCCCAGGCCTATGCGGGTCAATTTTATGCCAAGCGGCTTAATTACTTTTGTAAGGTATAACGCGGTAGTTTCTCCCTCAATGTCGGCATCGGTAGCGATGATAACTTCCGTTATATTATCCTCTTTTATCCTCTTAAGGAGGCTCTCAATTTTTAGGTCATTCGGTCCTTTGCCTTCAAGCGGAGAAATCGAGCCCATTAAAACATGATAGACACCGTCAAAATATCCTGATTTCTCTATGGCAGTGACGTCATTGGGTTTCTCTACCACGCAGATGATATTTTTCTTCCTACGGGTATCCTGGCAGATACGGCAAAGCTCCTGTTCACTTAAATTATGGCATTTCTGGCAGAGACGCACGTTCTCTTTTACCGAGATTATCGCCTCGGAAAGCGATTTTATCTCTTCTTTCGGAGCGTCAAGAATATAACCTATGATCCTCTCCGCGCTCCTCCTGCCTATGCCGGGAAGTTTCGTGAGTAATTCGATTAATTTTTCTATTGATTCGGTATAGCTACCCATTATTCTTCATTGATTATCCTGCCGCCGAAGGCTTCCAGCGCAGATTTTATGAAAGGGTCATCTTTATTATCTTTTGATGATACTTCATGGGAAAGGATGAAATTGACCCTCAAAGATACCTTGAGTGTCTCGGCAATAATTTTTTCTATCAATTCCCTGTTTTCTTTTTTCTCAAGGGATTCTCTATGCAGGGAATGATTCTTGGCAAATGAGATAGTGAGGGTACTGCCGTGGATCTTAACCGGCTGCCCCTCGGAGAGATAGGTGGAGACGGACATCTTTACTTTAGCCAGCTTATCAATGATAGCAAGCCACACTGCTTTTATTTCTTCAAGGGATATGATCTTTACAGGCGGGTCATTCTCTTCCTTACGCTGTTCGGGTTCAGTTTTGTGAGAGTGCCTGGTTACTTCTTCCTTGGGCGCAGGCGCTAGCTCTCCAGGCGCCGGATTTACTTTTACCGGATGAGCGCTCTCCTCTTTATTGTACGCCAGGCGCGCGAGATTAATCTCTAACGGGATACGCAGAGATTCCAGCCTCTTTGACATCTCCTGGGTATTGGAAAGGATATTAAAGGCGCTGAAGATTTCTTCCAGCGTAAATGCCTGGCTCTGGTTAAGCAGCCGCTCGCATAGCTCCTTGGGCAGGTCTATTAATTTCAAATCTGCGCCTGCGATTTTCGCGATCATCAGGTTACGGAAATGCTCAATAAGATTATTCAGGAAAACAATCGTATCTTTACCCTCATCGATTATCTGGTTAAGCATGGTAAGGGTGCCTAAGGCATCCTTATTGATTATCTTATCCGTTATTTCAAATAAGGCGTCCTGTTCGACCAGCCCAAGCATTGAAATCACGTCAGGAAGCGATATTTTGCCGCGGGAGAATGATGCCAGCTGGTCCAGGACAGATTCCGCGTCCCTTAATGAGCCATCACTGCCTTTGGCTATGGCAAAAAGGACATCCTTATCAATATTGATCTTCTCCGCAGCCGCGATACGCTCAAGCTGCGAGGTGATTTCCAAAGTAGGTATACGTTTAAAATCAAAGCGCTGGCAGCGGGAAAGGATGGTCGGGATTACTTTGTTGGGCTGGGTAGTGGCAAAAATAAACTTAACGAATTCAGGAGGCTCCTCCAGCGTCTTAAGAAGCGCGTTAAATGCTTCATTGGTAAGCATGTGCACTTCGTCAATGATGTACATCTTGTATTTTCCCTGGGCAGGCGCGAATTTGACGTTCTCCCGCAGGACCCTGATTTCATCAATGCCGCGGTTTGAGGCGCCGTCTATTTCAATCACGTCTAAACTGCGGCCCTGGGATATCTCAAGGCATGAGGGGCACTTCTGGCAGGGCTCAGTTGTCGGGCCGTTAACACAATTAAGGGCCTTGGCCAGAATCCTGGCGGTAGAGGTTTTGCCTACGCCGCGCGGCCCTGCGAATATATACGCATTGGCAAGCCGGTTATTCTTAATTGCGTTCTTAAGGGTAGTGGCTACGTGGTTCTGGCCGATTATCTCGTCGAAATTATTCGGCCTCCATTTTAAGGCAAGGACTGTGTAAGGCATATTTTATGTTGTGGTACGGCGGCGGAGCCAGAGGCTCCGACATCCGCCAGCTTTTTCAAGAGAAAAATATTTTAAGGTACGGCGTCGGAGCCAGAGGCTCCGACATCCGCCAGCTTTTTCAAGAGAAAAAGCTGGCGGAGAGGCTGGGATTTGAACCCAGGAACCCAGTTTTGACCAGGTTAACTCATTAGCAGTGAGTTGCTTTCGACCGCTCAGCCACCTCTCCAAGGTCGTTCACTATAGCTTATACAATATTATCAAGTAAACAAATAATGCTTGTTGCTGTATTTATTGCTAATCTTGGAGTCCTTTGACGTTCACTCCTTAGGAGGGGGCAAGCCCCCTCCTAACGCTTGCGAGATTCCCTAATTTACAGGACGCTGTTCTCCCCCAAACGCGGGGGACATCGCTTTTACCCCGCGCCCCCTTTATGTTTTTGGCAATACGTAAATCTTATGTCCGCTTTCAGCGGACAATTGCCAAAACCATTCTTCCCTACCCCTTCTTAACCCTCTTCTTCCTAAAAAACTCTTTTAGCAAAGAACTGCATTCTTCGGCTAAGATGCCGTTTTTGACTCTAATTCGATGATTTAATTTTTTATTATTGGTGATATTGATTACCGAACCGCAGGCGCCGGTTTTAGGGTCGCAGGCGCCGAAATATAAATGTTTAATACGGCTAAGCACAAGCGCCCCTGCGCACATACTGCATGGTTCAATTGTAACATACATGGAGGCGCCGTTCAACCACTTTGTCCCGAGGTAATTTGCGGCGGCGGTTAAAGCGAGCATCTCTGCGTGGGCAGTGGGGTCTTTGAGGCACTCTACCTGATTATACCCACGGGCAATAATTCTTCTTTTATGGACAATAATGCAACCTACCGGGACTTCATCTATATTGGCGGCTTTACCTGCTTCTTTCAAGGCCTCGCGCATATAAATTTCGTCAATCTTGCCCATTAGCATAGAACCCTGGATTCCGATAAATTTTCCCCTGGAAGGGCGGAATTAGTGCGCCTGGCTGGATTTTCCCGCCAGGCCATCTACATAGCAGGCGGGATCCCGCCCTAATTTCTATTAGCTTGGCGGGAGAACCAGCATAATGCGCCTGGGAGGATTTGAACCTCCAACAACCAGCTCCGTAGGCTGATGCTCTATCCAGTTGAGCTACAGGCGCAAAGTTTATCTGGATGTACCCGCCATGTCCTCTGCG
The DNA here is from genome assembly GCA_050012075.1 of Candidatus Omnitrophota bacterium. GTDB lineage: Bacteria > Omnitrophota > Gorgyraeia > Gygaellales > Profunditerraquicolaceae > JAMWCI01. Next base: position 32,554 of record JBEKHW010000005.1, read on the forward strand.
TATAGATTTACGCAGTAAATCTGGAGGGAAAACAGGCGCCATCCAACAATGTATTGGAGAATGGCGATGGACTGCGGAATAAAATTACAAGACAATAAAATTAAGAAAACGGATTATATACTGGCAGGCATTAAAATCCATTGCGCAAAGTATAACCATAACAATACCTGCCCCTACATGATAATGCTTCATAAAATCATCGATTATACTTATATTCTCTTCCAAAATGCCGTACGTGGGGCCCTTAAACAGCTTGGATTCTGTTTTTGTTTCTATTTTAGTATAAGCGGGTAAAGAGAAAGCAAATATGGCGCTTATAATCATGGAAACCAGATAAATCCCGTAAAGAGTCAGGTGCAAACATTTATCAATTAAAATAATTATCATATCCTAGCCTCCAACCTATTAAGCAATCCTGTCTTTGCCCCCTATTATACTTTAAAGCCGGCATACTTCAATGATATTATAGGCCTTTATTTAACTTTCAATTCCGCAAGGACAGCTGTAGGGTTTTCCGCGTAATCCTGGCAAATCTTGGTTACTTTCTCAAACTCGTAAACACCAAGTTCAACGATCTTATCTATTACTTTTGCCCTTATCTTTATTTCCTCCATTATTCCCTTGGGCGTCCTGCCGCTTACGCCGGCAATCCTGTCCCGGTAAATACTGCTGACCATTGACTCGCGAAACTGCGAGGATGCCAAATCATAATCCCACAGGGAAGAAAGCAGGACGTTTTTCTGTTCCATCCCACCTACTTCCACAAGCTCTCCGACAACTCTTTTCAGCTTACCGGAAATGCTCCAGCGCCGCATAATCACAACCACATCTATCAAGCTTACTAGAACCGAAGGGACATTCATCGGCTCATTTTCCAGGCGTAATATTGCCTCCCGGGCAGTAGAGGCATGTAGTGTCCCCATGCAGTATTTACCTATGTTCATCGCGGTCATTAAATCCTGGGCTTCTTTACCCCTTACTTCTCCCACTATTACCCTGTCCGGGCGCATACGCAGTGAATTTTTTACGAGGTCGGCTAAACTTACCTCCTCATCGCTTTCCAGGCGGGAACAGTTTTCTACCTGGTTTGTATTAAGCTCCAGTGTATCTTCAATCACGACCAGGCGGTCCTTACGCGGAATAAAACTTAAAAGCGCGTTTAAAAGCGTGGTCTTGCCTGCGCCCGGGCCACCGGCAATAATGATATTTGCCGGTTTTACTCCAAGCCCCTCAACGTACAGCCAGAATTGCGCTGCGATTTCAGGGGGCAGCGTCTGATTTTTAATTAACTCGGTAATACTTATCGGCTTTTCTTTTGCGCGGGTGATGGTTATCTGCGGGCCAAAAGGAGAATAGGCGATATTTACCCTGCCTTTTATATTGGAAAGCTCCACATTATTGATCTTCTTTATCTCCTGCCTGCCGGAAAATATGATGAGCTTACGTATGAATAAATCCAGCTCTTCGCGCGTGGGAAAACTCTTATCGGTCTTAATCAGCCCGCCCTTGGTCTTATGGACGTATATGGGCAGGAGCGAATTGATCATTATGTCTTCTACTTCCGGCTCGCTCAGGAAATCCTCGATTATGCCGTATGACATGAATTCATTGAAGAACCCTTCTACTTCAATACCCCTGTTCTTTTTGATAAACTTGTTGAAACGGGGGGAATTATAGACGGAAAGGAACGCTTCAAAGATAACGTCGCGCTTACGATCAAAATCCTGCAGCAGGAATATCTTGCCGCTTAACTTATCCAGGATCTCGTTTTCAAACTCTATTCTCTCTCTATCCATAATCTAGCGGCTCCTTTTCTGGCTCAACCGAGATTAGCTGACTCTCTACCCCGTCACTATTATATTTATATGTTATGGGAGCGGGAAGGAATTGTCAAGATAATATGCTGCGACCGTTTGAAATCAGCTTCCTTTCCAAAACAATTTTACCACAGATTATTGATAAAGGTAAGATTATCTTATACCTATCTCTTTCTGCTGCTTGCCCTAAGGATTGAATCAGACCCGAACTTGCTACGGATAATAGCCACTGTCTTACTCAATTTCTCTTTTCGGGCATCATTCTTATCCGGAAATAAGCTTATTTCATCAGCGCAGTAAAGATTAGAGGCCCTGACACCCACAAGCCTTACCTTTCGTTCCGCGGCGCTGAACTCGGAAAAAAGTTCCCTGACTGTTTTGATCAAGGCTTCCGCAAAGTTAGTCTGCTCATCCAGGGTAAGCGACCTTGTGTGTGTTTCAAAATTTTCGAACCTTATCTTCAGCGTGACGGTCCTACATTTAAAGCTCTCTGCTCTCAACCTGTCCGATACCTGCTCGCACAAATAGGACAATTCAGCCAGAATGAGCTTTGTGTCAGCCGTATCCTTTTCAAAAGTAATCTCATTGCTTATGGATTTGACTTCTCTTTCGGTGCTAACCTCGCTCGTATCGATACCCTGGGACATTTCCCAAAGCCATTCCCCGTTTTTCCCTAGAAGCCCTTTTAGCTCTTTCCTGCTTCTTTTCGCCAGATCCCCTATGGTTATAATACCAAAGCCGTTTAAGAGTGTTTTGGTTTTTTTGCCCACACCCCAAAGCTTTTCCACATCAAGCGGATGTAAAAAACTAAGCACCTTTTCCTTTTTAACCTCAAGCAGTCCGTCGGGCTTGCTTAATCCTGAAGCAATCTTTGCGGCCATTTTTGTGGGCGCAAGGCCCACCGAGGCAGTAAGCCCGGCCTCTTTCTTGATACGGTCTTTTATTGCCCGGCAGGCATCCAAAGGCGAACCGAATAATGAATAGGTATCGCTCATATCAAGAAAAGCCTCATCGATACTTACCTGCTCCACACAGGGAGTAAAGTATCCGAGGATTTCGAAGATTTGGCTAGAGACGCGGCTGTATTTCTCCATATCCACAGGAAGAAAAATCGCGCTGGGGCATTGCCTGTACGCGATTGAAATGGGCATTGCCGAATGTACGCCCCATTTCCTAGCTTCATAAGAGCAGGTCGAGACAACACCGCGGCCGTGGCCGCTTTTGGGGTCGGAGCCGACGATTACCGGCTTTCCCAGGTAAGTAGGATTATCCCTTTGCTCTACCGACGCAAAGAACGCATCCATATCCACATGGACTATATATCTTTCTTTTTCCATAGATAAAAATAGGGGCGGTTCTAATTTTTAGTTTTAGAAACGCCCCTCCTTTCGTAAGGATAGAATGTGCGGGCAGGGATTACGAACCCGTCGTCGCTTCGCTCCTCTTTCGTTCTGGCTGTTGAACTCTCAGCGAACCATGCACTCCGCTCGCTGCTCGGCTTGGCGCCTCGCTACGCTCGCTTGAGTGCCGTTTGCTTTCCCCTTGGTGGGAAAAGCAAACGGAGAGGCAGGGATTCGAACCCTGGTACCCTTGCAGGTAACGCGCTCTCCAAGCGCGCGCTTTCAACCGCTCAGCCACCTCTCCAGGACTTTAATTATGATAAGAACAGAAGTAAAGTTTTATGGTGTGGGGCATCCGCCATGTTTTTCAAGAGAAAAACTTATTGTGGTACTAGCACCGAAACACATTAAAATAAAAGCTGCCGCTGGCGTATTGCTTTTATTTTACTCCGAGCTATGCGAGGAGCAAGGTGCCGCTGTTTTCGAGACAGCCACATTCAACCGCTCTGCCAACTCTCCAAATATGTAAGCGCTTTTCCCGCCACTCTACGTAAGAGCTTGCGGGATTCCGCTGACAAAACTAAAAGGATACGGCGGAACGAGGTGCGCGGTCCCCCAAAAATCACGCAAGATAGCTTCTCCTGTCCGTATCTTTCAAAAAACGCGCTTGAAGCATCCCTGGCCATACGTGAACAGGGAGATTCAATGCATAAATAATAAATCCACCCGGCCAGAAGAACCAAGGCAAAAACGAACAACGAGATCCCGGGAAAAATTATTCTGGCGGCATTTATCACAAACCAATGTACCAAATACAAGCTATAACTGATATGCCCGATAAAACGAAAGAGCGGGCTTGCCAATACCTGATGAACAATAGATCTGCACTTGACGATACTCAATATGCCAAGCGCTACAAGTGGCGCTAATAGCCAGGAGCGGGCCCAAATTCCCGCGTAATCTAAAGACCTGACCCAGAAATAAAATACGATCGGAGACACATAGATCGCTATCTTCCAATAAACGGGTTTTACCTTATCCAGCTTACACTTTTTTAATGCTATAGCGGAAAGAGCTCCCGAAAAGAAATAAAGAAAACTCCCTTGCGGCAGTAAAAATCCTTTATTTATCGCTACAAAAAATAAACCTGCCCCAAAAACCATCGTGATCGTAAAAGCTATCCGGGTTGATAATAAAAAGAAGCCGTAAGCTATCAGAGGATAGACCAGATAGAATTTAATTTCTACGGGGATCGTCCAAAAAACGCCCTTGCTTTCGCATAAGAGCCAACTGGGGATAAGGCCGGCTATCCCCCCTTCTCCCTGCGTTAAAGGGAAACCGTGCGGTAAATACCGCTCCAGCAGCAGATATCCGAAGGTTGCGACAAAGAACGCCGGGTAAACCCGGATAAAACGGCGGATAAGGAACGCCGTCCAATAAGGCGCCGAGAAACCTTCGAGAAAATAATGGTAGGCCATAAGAAATCCACTTAAGGTATAGAAGATCATCACGCCGAACGAACCTATTCCGCGTAATAGCGGCACGAAATGCACGTATCCGGCATGACAGAATATCACCAGCAGGCAAGCTAAGCCGCGCAGCCCGTCAAGGGCGGGAAGGGGATGATATTTTGTAGTCTGAGAATTCATTTTCCAGAGCGGCGGTGCGTTTGCCGCCGCATTTTGAGCACAAACAAGCGCCGATAGGCGCATATAGCGAAACCCTCCGGAACCCGCGTCATGCAATTATTGCCTATCCGGCAAAGGGCGCAGGAGGGCTAACCGTTCTGCCAACTCTCCAGAAATTTAATGGCGGTGCGTTTATCGTTGTGTTCGAACGATATTCAACGCACCATAATAATTTTATTTATCTTTTAGGCACCGCGCCTTGGGGCGCTCCCGTATCTCCCGCGCCCCGCTCGGCTTCTGTGGGCAGAAGCCTCGCTTGGCGTCCGCCTTGGTCGGCTGGCTTCTTGCTAATTTTAATGCGGGTTCAGCTTTGCTTGTGTTTTGCGGCTGGGTGTGGGCAGCCGCAAAACACAGCGTCCTCACAACAAGTTTTTAATGAGCGAGTTCGTCCGCCGTCTCGCCTAATACAAATTAAATACTGCTTCGGACGGCGAGACGCAAAGCTTCTCACGCGCAGTGCTTCGAAACCAAAAACTACTAGGGGCGGGCGTGGTCCGCCGCAGGCGGACGCCCGCCCCTATAAAACCTATCTGGCAAAATTTTGCTGAGAAAAAGAAAAAATAAACTAACCTTTCTCAAAAGGTATTATAAGTTAAAAAGGAAGTTGCGTCAATTAGAAGTTGCTAATACTGTGTAAATTTCAGATTAGATTTTTTCTAACTCTTCCGGATGGGCGTCAAAATAAGTTTTTATATTTTGCAATATCACATCGAGGTCGTCCTGAGGGACTTTACCAATTATTCTCTTTAGCTTTGTTAAATCCGGAACCCTTCTTTTTATATCCTGAAAATGCTCTCCGTAATAATTGCTGTAAGGCTCAAAGACTATTTTAGATGAACTCCCGGTAATCTCTTTTATCTTTAAGGCAAGATCCTTTATTGAGGTTTGGTCGTTACAACCCAGATTTATAATTTCGCCATTTGCCTTTTCTAAAAATGTAAGCTCCATGATTATCTCTATCGCATCATCTACATAGGTAAAACAACGCGCCTGTTCGCCGTCTCCGTAAACAACTATCGGCTCATTCGTTAAAGCCCGCTTAAAGAAACGCGGTATCACCATCCCATACCTGCCGACTTGGCCCGGGCCGACGACATTAAACAATCTTATTACCACTACCGGCAGGCCTCTCTCTCTGTGATAACTTATTGCCAGGAATTCATCTAGTAATTTTGAGCAGGCATAACTCCACCTGTTGATATCCGGCGGCCCGATAATCAAATCAGTATCCTCTCTGAACGGCACGGCAGCAGACTTACCGTATACTTCCGAGGTAGAGGTAAGCACAACTTTAATTCCTCTTGCCGAGGCATATTTTAAGACCAGCTCGGTGCCAAAAGTATCATAGATAAGAGTATCCAAAGGTTTCTCAACCACATTCCTTACCCCCACAGTGGCAGCAAGATGGTATATCAAATCACTTTGCTCAATAAGTTTGCTTAAGATTGCCTCATCGGTAATTGAGCCTACGACAAACTGAAGGTTCTTATTATCTTTGATATCTTCAATGTTTTCTTTTCTTCCGGTTGATAAATCATCCAAAATAAAAATGTTATAATTCTTGGCCAACAGCGCACGGACAAGATGCGAGCCGATAAATCCTGCGCCTCCGGTAATCAATATATTTTTGATATCTTTGCTGCTCTTCCGGACCTGTGCCCTTCTTAATAAAGCGTTTATCCGGCTGATGAACTCCTCCGGCTGGTAAGGTTTAGCAACATAATCATCCGCGCCCAGATCCAGTGCCTTGGACTTTTCCTGAGGAGAAAATGCTGCCGAAAGCATCATTACGGGAATATCGGCGGTTTTATTATCCGAACGCAACTTCTGCAGCGTTTGATAGCCGTCCATAACCGGCATAAATATATCCAGAATAATAATATCCGGGATATCTTTTTTTATAGAATACAATGTCTCCTCTCCGTTAGAGGCCGTGCGTACCTTAAATCCGTTACTTTCTAAGCGCAAAGAAACAAGTTTAAGTAATTCGGGATCATCGTCAACGAGTAAAACTGTGGGAATCTCCATTTTTCTCCTTACTATCTTTTATCAGAAGATATGATGCGATAGGTATCATCGTCTTTAATATCTTCAGAGAATCTCTTGTCACCGACTACCAGAATTTTCTTATTCATATTTTTTATGTGTTTTAAGTTGAATGCTTTGTTCTAACGTACTGATCGAACTCCCGCATCTTTCTGAAATAACTGAGCGTCCCGGAGATTTTAGCAACAGAAATTATCCAGCGATAGAAAATAAATTCTACGAGGCTTAAGAATATTAAATAAATAGTGTATCTTTTCGGAAAAAGTTTCTGCGTCCTGGTAAAAGAAAATATGGAGAGCAGGGAAAAAATCGCTTGTGTCATTATCATAAGGGCAAGAAATGCAAAAAAGATATTACTATCTATTAAATGCATCAGCCATCCGGTCAGAACAAAAAAGAGGCTGGCTATTTCAAAAAATACTCCCAGCACCTCATAAAGCACGTAATAAGGAAAGGTGAAAATCCCGATGCCCCCATATTTTGATTTAAAAAATATCGATCTGTATTCAACAACACTCTCAATTTCTACTCTCTGCCAGCGGTCGCGCTGCTTAATGAGGGAACGGATATTCGCAGGGCCGTCTGTCCATGCAACGCAAAAGGGAAGCATTACGACGCGATACGGCTTTTTATTATCAGCAATATATTTATGCACACGGAAGGTAAACGGCAGGTCTTCGCAGGTAAATTCCGGGGAATATCCGCCAAGCTCGTATAAAAGATCCCTGCGCCATACTCCAAAACCCCCGGCAATAATCGGCACGGCATTAAACCTGCTCCAGCCGACACGGTTTCCGAAAAAGGAACGGATGTATTCCAGCTGCTGATAGGCAATGATAGGTCGGTAAAGAAATCTTTTTTCTATTATCACTCCGTCTTTTATCTTAAACCCGTTAGAAATCCCGAAATAACTGCCTATGCCTACGATTCTTTCAGGATCCTTCTGGACTTCTGCCATTACCCTTAAAAGTGAATCCTGCTCAAGCACCGTATCTGCATCAAAAACGCAGACATAATCATATTTGGCAATATTAAGCCCCGCATTCACTGCCCCTGCTTTTTTAAACCCTTTGGCTTTGCGTATTACCGATATATTAGGATATTTCTGGCTCTTTAATATATCGTAAGTCTTTCCGTCTTTATAATGCCGTATGTAAACCATCTCGGTAGGCTTTAAATCCAGCATTTTATTAAGTACATCAAACGTAGAGTCTATTGAGCCGTCATCCACCACAATAAGTTCAAATTTGGGATAGTTAAGGTTAACAACTGATTTTACGGAATCAGATATCCAATCTTCTTCATTGCAGGCAGGCATTACAATACTTACCGGAATATTAAAAGAGGTGAAATAAGCCAAGGAATAATCCTCTCCTTCTTTTTTTCTGGCCCATATCTTGCCTTCTATGAATCCTACTGCCCCCAAGAAGAGATAATACAGGACAAGTATAAAAAAATATCCAAAAAAAATCAGGAAAGCAACATAGGTAATTTTTGACCACACCAAATAGTTCATATTTGCTTAATCAGAACCCTCTTTTGCCAGTGCCTCTTTAAAACCTTTCAGAGCGATTCCGGCTGTTGTAAGTACCTCTACAGCCATCTTCCGCGATAATTCGTCCTGGCCATCAAGCATCTTTTTTAAGTACGGGAGAGAAACATCGATATTCTGAATTAAAATCTCTTTAGCCGCCTCTACCACGTTTAAAGAATTATCGCTTAATAATTCCGCTATATATTTCACGGCGTTTTTGCCTGTTGCGTTTGCAAGGCCCTGTGCTGCCTGAACCCTGACCAGCCATGATTCGTCTTTTAAACAAGGAATCAATACCTCTTCTGCCTCTTTTCCGCCGATATTGCCAAAGCATTCACAGGCAGCGGCGCGCACCTGCGCTAACTTATCCCGGCTTAAGGCTTTGATTTTTTCCGTATATTTTGCAGGTTTAAAACGCGAAAGTATTTTTGTCGCCCAGAAACGGACTTCAGGATCAGGGTCATCTACCAGTTTTATAATTTCATCCGCAGCAAAAGGCGGAAAATTCTCCAATACCGAAGCAGTTTTTCTCCGCATCAGGGCATCCTTTTTTAAGAAGGCCAGCAAGATCCGTGTTGAAAGCCCGGTTTTTATCTGCCCTAAGGAAAGGAGGGAAAAATAAGAGATGTCAGGGTCTTTGTCAAAAAGCCCTTTTTCAAAAATAGCCAGCGCGCTAGAAGCACCCGAAAGCCCGAGGGCAAGTATTGCCTCAATGCGGCGCCATTTATTCCTTCCTCTCCTAGCAGTCCGTTCAATCTTAAGTATATTCTTTTGATTAACAAAGGAACTCTTGAAATATTCCTGCTCTTCTTCGTTAAAGAATACCGCCCATCTGCTTCTGTTGGTTGCCACATCCAGAAATTCTTTTGGGGTAAATTTTTCGGAAACTGCGAGGCTACCATTTTTGTCCTTTTTTGAAATAAGTAAATCATAGATATTTCTTTTTATATTCATAAGCCTGCGCTTGCGCCCTGCCAGTAAAAAATCTCCAATAACAAGATAGATAATAATAAAGAAAACCAAAATAATAAGGATGACCAGTAAGGTTAGATCGACTTTCCAGACTAAATCAGGGTAATAGTTCTGCATGGGAATTAAACTTAAAATTTAAAGGATAGACCGTACATTAGGTTTCTTTTTAAGAATTTGGGTTTTTCAGTTCCGTATGAATATCCGATCCTGGCTGAAACCCATTTATTTATATTGACGGTAAAGCCGGAGTAAAACAAATACCCGAATTCATCATTTGCAGGCAAGCCGAATATATCATATAGCCATTCGCCGTATGCCCCGCCAAACCACCAATTCAGGTGGTCATTTACAGCTAAATTCAGTTTCATCATTCCCATATTTCCCCTGCCGCGGCTTTCAATGATTGTAGCGCCGTAATTTGCACTGATATAGTTGTTACCGAAATAATAAATAAAACCGGGATAAATCAGGTGATTGTCACCTGCCGGATAAGCCCGGTAATTATAGCCTAACTGGCCGTAAAGTCCTTTGTAGATTCTATGCGCGTATTCGATTGTATCCTGCAAACGGTAAATATAAGAGATATCCCATCCGAAACCGGTTTCAAAATGCACATACGAATCCTTTATAGTCAAATATCCGCCGAAGTTTGCAGTGTAATTGCGCTGGTTAAAGCGCCTCAATTGGGAAACAGAAAAATATCCTCTTAAGTTACCTTTAGCGACGCCTGCTAGATTAGTTACCTCCTTCCAACTGCCGTTTCTTGAACCCTGAACTATGTCGCTGAATTCATAATAAGAATCAGCAAAAATTTCCATTTTTTCTTCCGTAGGCTTAATTACTGAGATTGGCGGGGGTATTTGCGAGATAATCCTTGCGGTTTCACCCCCTTCTGCGGCAAAAGAATAAATTGGAATAAAGAAAACAAAAGAAAAAGCTGCAATCAGAAAGCATCTTAAGGCGGGTTTCTCGGATAAAAGGCTCATCCTTTGTATTTTTCGGCAAGCGTTATTGCTTCCTTGATATTTACTATTTGATCTTTCAGGTTATACGTTTTTAGAATAAAGCCGGTAGCATTAAGCTTATTTGCCAATTTGAATCTTTCTTCGCTCGAAAAGGCAGTGATAATAAACACCGGGATATGTGTATTAACTTTGCGTATTTTTTCCAGAACCTCCATTCCGTTGAGGCCCGGCATCAATACATCCAAAAGAATAGCATTTGGTTTTTCTTCAGTAAATTTTTGCAGCGCCTCTTCTCCGGTAGAAGCAGTAATGACTTCATAATTATTCGCCTCAAGCCTTGTTTTTATCATCTCCTGAAAATCTGGCTCATCATCTACTATCATTATCTTTTTTTTCTTCTCCATAGGCCGACTCATCCCCCTTCTGATTAAGATTTACTAATTTTCTTATCTGTCCCATTTACCCCGTTAAAGTATACAGTTCTCTAACGGGGTTTACTCTCAAAAGATTATTTTTTTCAGTAAGCGCTGTTTTTTAATCTAATGCTTAAAAACTCCACAAAATCCGGCTCATCGTCAACAACTAAGATTTTATTAGCTGACATTTTTTTAAATAATCTCTCTTATTGTGGCTAATAATGTACTGGCATCGAAGGGCTTGGCCATTAAAATGTTCCTATTTCTCATATGGCTCCTCTCTTTCTCTTCGCTTTTTGTATATAGGCAAGTCAAAAATATAATTGGGATATTTTCCGTCTCAGGATCGAGTTTTAAAGTTTGCGCCATAGCAGGACCGTCAACCTTAGGCATTAAAATATCTAGGATGATTAAGGCGGGTTTGTGTTCTTTAACCTTTTCTAATCCCTCTTGCCCATTAGAGGCAGTGATTACCACATAATTATTCGCCTCTAACCTTGTCTTTATCATCTCTAAAAAATCCGGTTCATCATCTACTACTAATATCTCCTTCTTATCCATTGCCTCGCTCCTTTCAGCAACTCGGAGTAACCAGTAAAATCTTACACCGGTCACCGGTCACTTTTTGATAAAGTACTTTTTATCACTCATCGTCAACAACTAAGATTTTCTTAGGCATTCTCAACTATCTCCTTTATGGTATCTAAAGAAAATGGCTTACGTAAGAATATATCTACTCCCAAGTCTTTGGCAAAATCTTCATTGATTAAATCATAACCAGAAATCATAATCTTCTTAGCTTGAGGGTTCTTTTCCTTTATCACCTTAATGAGCTCAACCCCTGATAATTCTGGCATATTACAATCAAAAAAAATACAATCGTACTTATTCACATCCAATAAACCTTTCGCCTCCAGGCCATCGTAAGCTGTATCTACAGAGTAACCGCGTTTTGTAAGATACTGCTTAAAAAATTGACAGCATTCTTTTTCGTCATCAACTACTAAGATTTTCTTAGCTGACATTATTTTTTACCTTATATTGAGGAGCGATATCCAATATACTATTTAAGTTATCGACTTCTTGCTGCAAATCGCTGGTTTTAACAATAAACCCTGAGGCCTGTAATTTGTTCGCCACTTTAAATCTTTCTTCATTAGAAAATGCGGTGATTATAAACACCGGTAAATTTTTATTGTCTCTTCTTATTCTTCTTAATACTCTAAGCCCGTCGAGTTCAGGCATCAATATATCAAGAAGAACCACATCCGGTTTTTCCTGTTTCACTTTCTCTAATCCCTCTTTGCCATTAAGAGCGGTGATTACCTCATAATTATTTGCCTCTAACCTTATCTTTATCATCTCTAAAAAACCAGCTTCATCATCTATTACCAATATCTTCTTTTTGTCCATAGAAATCGCCTCTCTTTCTACTATTTAATTAGTATCATGATTTTCTCAATTAATTCCTTTGATTCGTATGGTTTAAAAATAATATCGTCCGCGCCGCAAGCACGGCATTTTGCTTCAACCTCTATTGCGCCTCCGGCAGCGGTGATTACAATAATGGGAATATCTTTAGTTTTGGGATTGGCCTTCATGCGCTTGCAGACTTCGTAACCGTCTATCTTGGGCATAAGAAGATCAAGAAGCACCAAATCGGGAAGCTCAGAATCAGCTTTTTTTAAGCCTTCCTCACCGTCTATCGCCGAGATACAATCAAAACCGTTTGACTCTAATCGGGTCTTGACAAGCATTACCTGGTCTGATTCATCTTCAATAAAAAGAATTTTCTTTTTCTTCATTATTCTGTGCTCCTTCTCTTGCCTTACGAATTAAATCCTCCCCCGCTGTAGCATCATCCGGTGTAGCGCAGCCAAAATGCAATTTTATTGGAATAGTGGCCTTTTTGCTTTTCAGGTAACTATAAAGCACTTTCTTTAATCTTTCCTCTACGACATGACAGCCTTCTTTATTACATTCAGGCAAAATTACTGCGATCTCGCTTGTACCCTCTACCACAATATCGTCTTCACGGCGTACGGTATTCTTAAGAACGCCGCACATCTCTTTTAAGATTAAACCCAGTTCTTCCTTGGGCATTTGCTTCTTTGCTTCCTTAAAATCAGCCAGAGACACAAAAACCAAAGACATCTTGGAGCCTTTTTTCGCCGCTAGCTTTATGCCTTTATTGATATATTCTTTAAATAAACTTTCTGCATCATGCCTGAGTAAGGTAAGAGTAAATTTTGTGCCTTTTCCTAACTGGCTTTCTACTCGGATATCACCTTCATGCATATCGACCAGGCCTTTGACAATAGAAAGCCCAAGACCAGTCCCTTTTTCGCCTGGCCCAATAACTCGGCTAAATTGCTGAAACTTGTCAAATACTTTTGGCAGGCTATCTTGCGAAATACCAATTCCGGTATCGGAAACCGCGCATTCAATCTTATCTTCCAGTTTCTTAGCGGAAATTTTAATGGAACCTTTTTCGGTGAATTTTATAGCGTTATTGACAAGATTTGTAAAAATCTGTACTATTTTATCCGAATCAGCATAAATTTCAATTTTTGACGCAGAGAAATCAGTCTCTAGTTTAAGATTTTTCTCTTTTGCCTGCCTTTCAAATCCGGAAATAACCTGTTTTATAATTGCCACAATGTCCAATAATTTTATCTTCATCTCTGTCTTCCCTGCTTCTATCTTGGAGACATCCAATAATTCATTGATGATGTTGGCAAGCCGATCAATACTACTTTTGGCGGTATTCAGAATACGAGATTGTTTTTCATTAATCTCACCCGGAATTCTATCCAAAACAAGGCTTAAGGCCTCCTTCGTTATGGAAAGCGGTGTACGTAATTCATGGGAAACTATGGAAACAAAATCAGATTTTATCTGGTTAAGTCTCTTTAGCACCTCGTTTTCGCGCAGAGCTTCTTCCGCTTTCTTGCGCTCGGTGATATCCCAGAAGAAGCCCAAGACCCCTCTAACATTGCCTTTTTTGTCTAGAATAGGGGCTTTAATGGTATTAACAAACACCTCTTGAGTGCTTTTAAGAAAATCATTCGTCACTAAGAACGACTCTTCTATATTCTCGGTCTTCCCCGACTCCATAACTCTCTTATCGTCAGCCCTGTATTTCTCAGCCAGATGTGTTGGAAAAAAATCATAGTCTGACTTTCCTACAATTTCTTCCGGCTTGATCTTCAGATCTTTTGCGTAGTTTTCATTACAGGATATGTAAACTGAATTTCTATCTTTTAAAAATACCTTTCCGGGAAGATTTTCAACAAGCACCTTAAGTTGGCGCTCCCTCGCCTGTAATAATTCATTCTCCAGCCGTCTGTGTTCGGTGATATCGTGATATACGCTTAAAAACATGTCGCTCCCTTTATAGCTCATCAGGGAAGTAGCCACCAGCAATATCTTCTCTGTCCCGTCTTTTGTCCTAATTACAGTCTCTGCCTCATGGTAACCGGTAACCTTAACCTCATCCAGGGCTGCTAGTGCCTCCTTGCGCGCTTCCGGCTCCGGGTAAATAAGGGCGCTAAAATCGCTGCTTGCAGCCACCTCGCCAAAGGTATATCCTGTCATCTCCTGCATCTTGGGGCTGAATATCTCAAAACGGCCATTTTTATCGCTTAAGGTTATGCCGTCGCCCACGCTTGCGATAATCTTCTGCAGCTGCCAGGAGGTCTCTAACACATCTGATTCCGCCTTCTTGCGTTCGGTGATGTCACGGATGTTACATTGGATAACTTTTGCCTTGTTAACTAAAAAAACCTCTGAATTTATACTCAGGCCTTTTTTGGTTTTTACCGGAGTGTCTTCGTAATGAATTACACCATCTTTTTCCAATCTTGACACCATCCCTTGAAAGTCCTTATCATCTTTAACCACGCCGATTTCCCATAATTTCTTTTTCAAAAACTCCTCCGGGGAATAATCCAGTAATTCCCGGGCAGATTCATTAGAATTAAGAATATCAGCTTCGGTTTTATGAACAAGCAATAATCCATCCCGCGATGTTTCAAAGGCCCTGCGATAACGCTCCTCAGACGCCTTCAATTCTTCTTGTAAACGCTTAGGCTCGGTGATATCTTCAATAGCCAGTAGGATTAGCTCTTCTTCTTCTTCTTCTTCTTGTTGTTGTTGTTGTTGTTTGCTTACCCCTGCCGCTATTATTACTGCTATTTGCTTAGGGACGCGCAACTGAAGGGCATTCAGACACATGACTCGCTGTCCAATTTGCTCAAATTTATGCTCGACTTCATAATCTTTCACAACTTTCTTTTCTGGTATAATTTCTTTTAATAGTTGAAGCAGCTTAGGAATATTCCATTGCCTATTACCTAAATCAGGGAGTAGCCGGCCTATTGCATCTTTTTCTGTAACCTTAAAGGTGGTATAGAAAACTCGGTTGGCAGAAATGACTTGTAAGTTCTTATCTAAAACCAAAAATGGCTCCCTTAGTGTAGCAATGATACTATTGGCATACCCTAAGAGCACTTTGCTCTCTGTTTCACCCCTCTGCTTTTTATCTTCCATTTTTTAAGCCCTCTTTAAAAACAAAAACCCAAGGTCTGCTAAATTATGCAGAATCCTTGGGTTTAATCTAAAAAAATTGCTGAAGCAGTTATTCCTGCTTGATTGCTTGCTTATATGAGTCATCTTCATCCCATATTGAAGATATCCCTATTTTAGAATAGCAGTATATCATATATTATTATCATAGGCAAAATATATTACGGTGTCCATTACTAAGGGTATCTCGTCTTGAACGCCAAGAAATACGGCGCGGTAGAAAAAATCTCTGTATATAGTTATATTGGAATCTTAAATGAACTTCTACCCCTTCTCAACCTTTTCCTTAACCAATCGTCTATTTCTCTTTCCTTAAATCTAACCCCATTAGGAAGTTTATAATGTGGTATAAATCCACAATGCGTCCACTCGTAAAGCGTGCTCCGGCTTATTTGGATTAACTCACTCAATTGATCAACAGTTAGTAGCTTTTCCACAGGGTTGGATTACCTCAATCTCCGCCTTTTAGGTAATTTTCCCGACATAAACCTCTCATCCCAGGTATACACTTAGTATACAGTTTCTACAGAAATATACACGTTTTGTACACTATCAGAAGAAAATCTAGGCAACCAAAAGTATACAAAAACAAAACGCAACCTACTGATTTACCAATAAGTTGCGTCATAACTTCTTCACTTCTATAAAATTGCGTCTACCGCCTTAAAATGTATGGCGGAAGGAGCAGGATTCGAACCTGCGAGGCATTGCTGCCTGGACGCTTTCGAGGCGTCTGGAATCGACCACTCTCCCATCCTTCCTTACATAAGCCGCATTTTGAGCATAAACAAGCGCCGATAGGCGCATACGGCGAAATCCCGTGAAACGGGAAAACCGCTCTGCCAACTCTCCAGAAATTTCTAGTGGCGTAATTTACTTATGCTACCTGGTCAAAAAGAAAAATATCGTTCCGGTCAATATGCAGAGGACACCGATGAGGTTCTTAACATTAAAAAACAAATCATGCAAAGTCAAAATATTAGATTCTATCTTCGGAAAGATCCTGATCTTAATCCCGCCTATATCCTTATTAATCTTGTCCTCTACCTTAGCGTAGTTCCTATGAAGAATAATCAATACTCCCATCAGGATAATAATGGGGCTGCCGATGTGCATGAAATCTTTCATAATCGCATATAATGATACTCCGTCTTCCATTTTAGCCTCCTTTCCCTCTTTTGGCCTTACGCAACACTCTTCGACTGGCGTCCGTGCTTCGCTCTTTAGTAGACTCGCAATAGCTTTGATGAGCTACGCAGGACTTTCCCACAGTTCTTCGAAGCTCAAACGTGAAAACATTTGAGCGAAGAAGAACGGTGGGGGTGAGATTTGAACTCACGGAGGACTTACGCCCTCACCTGTTTTCAAGACAGGCCCATTCGACCACTCTGGCACCCCACCAGTTTTTCCCGCTAAGCAAGCTTTAGCGCCTGCGGGACTCCCTCGCTGTCGCTCGGTCGCAATACTGCCGCTTTTTGAGCACCAACAAGCGCCGATAGGCGCATATAGCGAAATCCCACGACAGTGGGACAACCACTCAGCCACCCCACCCAACCCGACAATCTATCTTAAAAATAACTGCTTAAAAACAGCGTAAAATATGCTGCCGGCTGTTTCAAAAGAGCTCCTGCCGAAGCTGACAAAAGAAAAAGCTTTAAAAACCATACTTAGGCCCGCCGCCATAATGAAGATATTAACCAGGTAGATAAAAGAAGCCCCGAATATGTAATTTGCCTTCAGGAAATCCTCCTTTTTAGAACGTATGGTCCTGGCGGAGAATACAAGGTGCAGGGCAATACTAAAGCCAAAAAGAAACAGCGAAAGATGCAGGAGCCAATCCTCTTTTATCGCAAGCGAAGCAAACGCATAAGCAATGAATAACACAATCGTGTAAACAGGTATGAGATAGGGTGCGACCTTAACCAGCGGCTTAAAGAAACTAAATAACACCTCAAGGAGCTTGTGGCCCTTATTGTATATTACAGCGGGCTCCCAGACGAATAAATATATCATAACCAGCGATATGACGCCGCCCCAGAAATAATTCTGTACCGGCGGTAAAACAATCGAGAATTCACGCAGGAAAGACGTAGTGGAAGAATAAACCAGGGGTAGGAGGCAAACTCCGAGGATAAACTTGATAATGCCGAATACCTTCTGCGAAAAGGCATTTACCTTACGGGAAAAGCCGCCAGCTTTCTGTTCGGGGGCGCCGGCTGTTTTAGGATTAGCTGTTTTAGGGAATTCTTTCTTTTCCATTAAATGAGCGCATAACTTACGGAGTCCGGAAGGACGACGTAAGTTATTTGCGCGAATTTATCCCGAGTCCGCCACAATCCTTAGCGAACGAGGGATATTGGGTTCCTAATTTATCCTCTCTTGACCACCTAAATACGGCCTTAAAACTTCCGGTATAATTATTGAGCCGTCTTTTTGCTGGTAATTCTCTAAGATCGCCACTACCGTGCGCGCAAGGGCAATACCTGAGCCGTTAAGCGTGTGCACATATTCTGTCTTCTGTTTTCTGTCTTCTGTTTTCTGTCTATACTTTATATTTGCCCGGCGCGCCTGAAAACTTTCGAAATTGCTGCAGCTTGAAACTTCAAGCCATTTGTCTATCCCCGATGCATATGCCTCCAGGTCATAACATTTGCTTGCCGCGAAACTTAAATCCTGCGTGGAGAGCATCACGACGCGGTAAGAAAGCCCTAATAGCTGCAAAACTTCTTCTGCGTCACCAACCAGTTTTTCCAGTTCGTCATATGAAGTTTCCGGCTTAACAAATTTTACCATTTCCACCTTATCAAACTGGTGCACGCGGATAAGGCCTTTGGTATCTTTTCCATAAGAACCTGCCTCCCTGCGGAAACAGGCGGTATAAGCAGTATAATAAATAGGTAATTTTTCTTCCTCGATAACTTCATCCCTGAAAATATTGGTCACCGGGACTTCTGCCGTAGGAATCAAGAATAAATCATCGTCTTTTAAGCGGTACATATCTTCTTCTAATTTCGGCAGCTGCCCCGTGCCTGTCATTGAATCGCGGTTAACCAGAAACGGCGGAAACACCTCGGTGTAGCCGTGCTTCTGGGTATGAAGGTCCAGCATAAAATTAATCAATGCCCGCTCTAATTTAGCGCCCCATCCCTTATAGAGTATCCAGTTTGAGCCGGTGATTTTGGCGGCCCTGCCGAAATCAATTATATCCAGGTTCTGCGCAAGGTCTATGTGCGTTAAAGGCTTATAATCAAATTTTGGCAGCTCTCCCCATGAACGGACTATTTTATTAGAAGAAGCATCGCCCCGAGGAATCGAAGGATGCGGGATATTGGGGATAGTTAAAACCAGCTTATCCAGGCCGGACTGGATTTCTTTTAATTCTTTTTCCAGGCCGTCTATGCGCTGAGAGGCCTCTTTCATTGAGAGGATTTTCGGCTTAGCGTCCTTCTTCTCTTTTAAGAGGAGGCTAACCTCATCATTTATTTTATTCCTCTTTGCCCGTAAATCTTCCAATTCCGCCAGGATTTTGCGGCGGGAATCATCGGATTTGATTAAATCGCCTAAATCTGTTTTCAGGTTGCGGTCTTTTAGCGATTGCTTCACCAGATCCTGATTTTCGCGGATGAATTTTAGGTCTAACATAATAACCTTTCGGGCCCCCTTTAGCCCTTTATTACTCCCAATGGCCGCATGCGGCATATACGCTTTGCGATACCTGCGTTATGCACTACATTTACAACGTCGTTGACATCTTTATACGCCTGCGGCGCCTCTTCTACTATCGTTGCCTTTCCTGAGGCCTTTACTATTATACCCTTAGATTCCAATTCTTTCAACAATGCGTTTAAGTTTGTGGACTTGGCCGAGGCAGTGCGTGACTTCACGCGGCCTGCGCCGTGGCAGGTAGTGCCAAAGGTTTCTTCCATGGCTTTCTGGGTACCTGCCAATAAATAAGAGTTTCTTCCCATATCCCCCGGTATAATCACCGGCTGGCCCGTCTCTTTGTATCTATCAGGAAGAGCCGGATGCCCGGGGCCAAAGGCACGGGTTGCGCCTTTACGGTGAACGCATAATTTCTTTTCTTTCCCGGAAACAAGATGTTTTTCTATCTTGGCGATATTATGTGCCACGTCATAGATAAGGAACATGCCAAGCTTCTGCCATGATACCCCGAAGACTTTCTCAAAGCTTTTACGGGTAAGGTGCATAAGGCACTGCCGGTTATTCCAGGCGTAATTAGCGGCGCAGCGCATTGCGGCCAGATACGCCTTTCCTTCGGGTGAATTAACCGGAGCGCAGGAAAGCTGCCTGTCAGGGACATTAATATTATATTTCTGCAGGCAGTGAATCATATTTCTTGTGTAATCATCACAGACCTGATAACCGAGGCCGCGTGAACCGGAATGAATCATCACTGTAATCTGTCCCATATCTAATCCAAAGGCATCGCAAAGTTTACTGTCATAAAGCTGCTCAATGACCTGGATTTCCAGGAAATGATTCCCCGAGCCAAGGGTCCCTGATTGCGCTCTTCCCCGCTCGTACGCCCTATCCGACACGGCATCCGGGTCTGCGCCGGCAATTGCCCCGTTTTCTTCAGTGCATTCCAGGTCATCCTGGGTGCCGTATCCTTTCCCTACTGCCCAGCCTGACCCTTTCAGTAAAATCTCTTTTTCCTCTTTGGAAGTTACCCGTATTTCGCCCTTAGAGCCCAATCCCGCGGGAACATCGTTAAAAAGGGCAAAAACCAGCTTCTCAAGTTTATCCTTTACTTCTTCAATACGTAAATCCGTGCGCAGCATCCGCACCCCGCAATTTATGTCGAAACCCACACCTCCGGGAGAAACAACTCCACCTTCTTCAATATCGGTCGCTGCCACTCCTCCAATAGGAAAACCGTATCCCCAGTGTATATCCGGCATTGCAAGCGAGGCGTTGACTATGCCGGGCAAAAACGCGACATTGGCCACTTGCTCAAGGGCTTTATCCTGATATATATCCTTTAATAATTTCTCGTCGGCATAGATCAACCCCGGCACGCGCATACCGGCTTTATATGATTTGGGGATGCGCCAGCGGTAATCATCGATTTTTTCTAGCTTTACCTGTGTGGCCTCATTAGACATCAAAAATCACCTCTGCCTGCCAACCGTGGTCAGTCTTTACTACTTTCAGCATATGATAAGTTGCAGCCTTTATCTCGCGGTTTACTTTATAATTTTTCATATCGCTCCCCACTGCCACCGCTTCTACCGAATTCTCGCTAATAGCGCTAACGTGTATCTTCTCAAAAATCAATCCTTCTGTGGCAGATAAAGACAGAAGCTCATTGAGCCAGTTGACAAAAAGCTCTTCTATATCATTTGCTCTTTGGTTAACTGTTATTTCATGTTTTTCGTTGGATACTGCGGAAAGTTTTTCTGCGGATAGCTGAAACAGGGCAAGGCCGGACTTTTCGAAGAGCTCTTTAAGAGTTGCGCCCTCGACCCTTATGCCGATATCTGCGGTGTGCTCTATGACCTCGTATGTTTTCAATTATAACTGTTCCCCTATCGGAAAGGAACTTAATGCACTCCGCTTGCCGTTCTGTTTAACGCTTAATTCACCCGCTATTTCCTATCGGTGAATTACACCGCGAAGCGGTGCTGCTTGAGTGCACTTAAAATTTCTCTTGACGGAAAATTTTAAGTGGGCCATGTAGGAGTCGGACCTACGACCTTGACATTAAGAGTGTCCTGCTCTACCAATTGAGCTAATGGCCCTTAAATTCCAACCTGTTTATTATCAATCAGTTCCGATAAAGTAAGAAATCTTTTATTTTCAAAGTTTGAAATTTCCTGCAAATTTCCTGCAGTTTGAGGCTCTGTTTTATGAAGATTCTGCTCCAAAACATCAACTGCGCGCTTCTTATGATCCGGTGATAAATGACTGTATCTCAATGTCATCTCCAGTGATTTATGCCCCAATAATTCCCTAACAGTGTTCAGATCAACGCCTGACATGACTAACTGCGATGCAAAAGTATGCCTTAAATCGTGAAAATGGAAGTCAACTATACCAGAATTATTAATGGCTGTAAAGAAAGATTTTTTAATATCTCCATAAGGCTTGCCATCTTTATTACAGAAGATATACTGCGAATCCGGATGCTTAAGAACCCCAATAATTGTCTTCTGAACAATTCTATTCATCGGTACTTCTCTTTTTTCCCCATTCTTGGTAGTTAATAGATGAATTATATTGCGCTTAATGTCTATATCGTGCCATTTAAGCTTAAGAATTTCGCTCTTACGCATGCCGGTATACAAAGCAACGATAATTATAGGCTTTAGATGTTCGCAACAATTAGATAATAGTCTATCTATTTCCTCTTTTTCAAGAAAACGCAGCCTCTGGTTATCTTCTTTAAACAACTCAACCCCTTTACAGGGATTTTTTTCAGACTTACCCCATAATATTGCCTTATTAAAAATGGATTTTAAAACCGCTAAAGCTCTATTGACTGTAGCTGGACTTATTGTTTTTTTAGCTATAGCTCGTTTTATTACCTGTTTAGCCCTTGCAGACTTAAACCTCTCAACATCTAGAGATGTTATTTCGTATAGATATTTCCCGCCAAAGAAACTTTTTAATAATCCTACAATCTTCTTATCGGTATTATATGATCTTTTGTGTTTAGAATGGAGCTGCAGATATTCATCAGCAAACTCCTCAAATTTAATCTTTTGTTCCTTTCTCACATCAAGATACTTATTCTCAGCGATTTCAGTCAATCTTTTATGCAAAACAGCCTCAGCTAATTTCTTGTCTTTACCGATATGTTCTGTCTTTCTTCTGCCATTATAAGAATAGACAATATAGTAGATTATCCCCTTTTTACCCTTGTATTCGTATACCGGCATCTTAATCCTTTTTTATCTCTGGGTTATTTTTTTCAATCTTTTGATATCCTTATCCAACCAATACCTGAAATTACTCATGGGGTCTCTGCGTGCCTTTGGAACCTTGCCGGACTTCTCCCAGTTGTAATAAGTCTTGCGGCAGACTTTTAAGATCTTCTCCAGATCCTTTATCAGGAATTTTCTTTCCATATTTAAGATAGTTTACTATATCATTAACTCCGTGTCAACATATTTTTTACAGTAAACTATTGTCAATAGCTACAAACACTCCTGACCTCATCTTTTTTCAACCATTTGTCTATCTCTTCTTTATCAAATTTCTTCAGGCGGCTTTTTCTAATAAAGGGGATTTTCCTCTGCCGGATCCATAAATAGATAGTATAAACACTAAATCCCGTGTATTCTGATAATTCTTTTGGCGATAAGTATCTTTTGTCCATAAGGTATTATTTTTTTATTAATTTGTTAGTTAACCTAAAAAAGTCTTTTAACTTTAAGATTACAAAGCGCTCTCTTTCTGACTCTTTACCAAAAAGAATTAAAGGCACGCCAGTAGATAGAATATATTTCTGATGGAAAATTCCTGAGTTTTTTCCAAACAACTTTAACGATTTATCCACAGTATTAACAGGCCTTTCTTTGCTACTATTTATTTAATATTTATTTCTTTTATTTTGAGGGTGCATATTACGCCACTACTTTTGGCGTAAAATCAACCACCTCTTCTGGTGTCATATTTGCCACCACCCCGGTGTCTATTTTGTTATTCGAACCCTGGTTTATCCACAGCTTCCAGCTGTAATAATTCTTGTTTAAACCTAAGATATTGCCGCGTGGGGATTGTTCTTTAAAAAGTACATTATCCTTAACCAAACGCTTGATTAATCTTTTTATGTAGCGCAAGTCAATATGGGTGCACTTGGAGAGCTGGGAAAAGGGAATGACGTCCTTTGTTTTTTTCCAACCGTAAGTATTCCTTATAACGGCTAGCAATATCCTTAATTCTGAACCATTAAAAGGATATTTTATAAGGGCATCTAATAATTCATTAGCGATCTTTGTGTATCCATGCTCAGCTTGCGGATTAGCTTTAAGATTCTCCATGGCAAATAAAAAAGGCTGGCTTCCTGAAATTGCTTTCAGAAAACCAGCCCTATTTTTCTCCGATCTTGCGACCGAGTGATAGCGACTGCGTTAAATCTACCTAATTTTCAATTTTAATATTACCCTATAGTCTTATCTTTGTCAAGTTTTTTTTGTAAAATAGTTACTCTAGTCTTACTAAGTTAATCTATTATGGGCCACCTTGCCTTCTTTTGCCGGGGTTATCTCTAAATAGAATTGAGTGCCATCTGATTTTAGAATCACATGAATGTAGCCTTTCTTATGCTGTTTTACTAACCGCCAACCTTCAATTATCTCCAATTCATCGGAACTAAATTCTTTTTGCGCCATAATAAAATCAAGCCTTCTTTATATAAAAAATAGATTTGGTCTTAAAGGCGCAAATGGGATAATTATCGCCCAAAAATTCGGTTAACATATTCTTTGTCCTTTTGATTTTTATTCTTGAGAACCTAATAAGTAACCTGGAAAAAAATATTAATTTCATTTGCTTTCTCCTTTCGGTAATGGGAATATAACACATATTTGGCAGTTTGTCAAGTATGCCTTGACAAATAACAAATTATAGTGTATACTTTCTCGCAGAAAGGACAAACACCATGGAGACAGGAAAACTTATCAAAGAACTGCGCACTAGCATGAAGATGACCCAGGCTGAGCTGGCCAGGAAAAGCGGGGTTGACTTTACCACCATAAGCAAGCTTGAAAAAGGCTCCCGACCAGGGAACATCACCACCCATCGTAAGATTGCCAAGGCCTTAGGGATAACCTTGTCTGAACTCTACAAGGAAATAGAGGAACCATCCCGCCCTGTTTTAGAGGTAAATTCCATTGGAAAACATAAGACCGATATCTTCTATTATAATAAGAAGGCGGTCTCTCAAATACTTCTTGAGCGAATTTCTTCCCATAAGATGATCCCTGAAATCATGCTCTTAGAGAAAACTGGTGCAACCCACATGGAGCAAAAACCGCGTGGCACAGAACAGTTTATTTTTATTTTAGAAGGCAGTTTAGAAATAAAAATCGGGGAGGCTACTCATCAGCTTAAAAAAGGAGAAAGCATCTACTTTGATGCCTCTATCCCCCATTTGCTTAAGAATATATCTCAAAAAACAACAAGAGCCCTAAGGATAACCACGCCTGCGACTCTCTAAAGAAAGGAAAACCAAATGCCAAAACAAAAGATACTTGTCTGTGACGACTCGGAAGGAGTGCGCGAATCCCTTAAATTAATCTTGGAAAACGATTATAAGCTTCTTTTTGCCTGCGATGGTCCAGAAGCATTAAAATTGGTTAAGAGCGCGTCTCCTGATCTGATCCTGCTGGATATTAAGATGCCAAAACTAAACGGCATTGAGACCTTAAAAGAAATAAAGCAAATCAGGCCTAAAACAAAAATACTCTTTGTTACCGGATACCAATACACGGATGTGGCTAAAGATGCCATAAAATTAGGCGCCTTGGATTACATCATCAAGCCCTTTAGTGAAAAGGACCTGAAAACGGCAGTAAAGAGTGTACTTAAAGGAAAAAGATGAATTGCTATCTTTTAGCATACCGCCTCTCACTTTACCTTACTACCTTTACCACCTTTGTCCTGGGCTGTTTCATCTTGCTTAAGGCCCAGCGCAACAAAACAAGCCTGATATACGTGGCCTTTTTGTTTTCGCTGGCCGGATGGAGTCTCCTGCAGGTTAGCCTTAGCGTTGTATCCGGCAGCGAAAAACTCCTTCTTATCAGCAGACTAGCGCACGTTTTTATCATCATTCTCCCCTGCTTATTCTTACACTTTACCTATTTGTTTCTGGATATTGAGAAGGAAAACAGGAAAACGCTTATCCTGGCTTACCTCATCTCTCTGGGGTTTATCGCCCTCCTGCCGTTTAAGGCGTTTATACCCGGCGTAAGATACCTGGCGAATATCAAATACTTCCCTACCGCGGGACCGATATACCATTTCCATTGCGCTTTCTTTTATATGCTGGTCATATTATGCATCTATGAGTTACACCGGGGATACAGGAATTCCAAGGGACTCAGGGCGACCCAGTTAAAGTACATGTTTTGGTCAGCGATAATCGGATTTTCCGCCGGAAGTTCAAGTTACCTATATGTCTACAATAAGCCCATGTTTTTTAATCCCTATGCCACGTTTGGAGTGCCTCTGTATGTATTAACGATCGCCTACATCATCTATAAACACAGGTTCATGGATATAAGCCTGGTGCTTAAGAAAACCGTAATCTACGGGATAATCTACAGCCTCTCTCTGGCGGTATTCGGCTCAATTGTCATGCTCCTCGGCCAGCTGGCAATGCCTGCTGTTAATCAAGGCCTTATCGGGCTTTCCATGCTGGCGGTATTCGTCATTGTTTCCATGGTAAAGCCACTGGATAAATTCCTAAGCACGCTTACGGATAAATTCCTCTTTAGAGAGAGATACGAATACCACAAGACCTTAAGAGAAGCCTCCCAAGGCATGATCCGCATAAGAGAGCTGGATAAGCTCCTTAATCTCATCGTCACAATAATAACCAAACATGTCAGGGTCAAACAAGCCGCCATATTCATTTATGAGAAGGAAACCAATGCCTACGTGGTTAAGGCATCAAGGGGAAGGCTTAAAATTCCCAAGAATTACCTCAAAGTTACCCGGCATAACCCCTTGCTCAAATACCTCTTAAAAACGAAAGATTCTATCGTCTGCGAAGAATTAAAGTTAATTCTCAAACAGGGCCCTTCAATCGCACTGAAAGAGGTAATTGAAAAACTGGATAACATTGAAGTAAGCATATGCGTGCCGAGTTTCTTAAAAGGTAAACTTATAGGTTTTCTTCTCTTGGGTGAAAAATTGTCCGGCGAGATGTATTCGCAGGAAGACCTGAGCCTCTTTAATACCTTGTCTATCCAGGCGGGACTGGCCATTGAAAACGCCCAGGCTTACGAAGAGCTATCCAGGACAAAAGACAGGCTGTTCGAAGCAGAAAAATTTGCCTCCATTGGCAGGCTTGCCGGTGGCATTGCGCATGAGATAAAGAATCCCTTGGCTTCTATCAAAACCTTTACCGCATACCTAAACAGGAAATTTGACAACCCTGAATTCAGGTCCAAATTCCAGAGGATAGTTGGTTCAGAGGTGGACAGGATTAACCACATCGTAGAGCAGCTGGTCACCTATGCGCACCCTAAAAGTTTGCAGCTTGAGAAAACAGATATACATAAAATTATTGAAGAAACCCTGAGCCTCCTTGAGAATGAACTAAAAAAGGCAAAGGTAGAGGTTAAAACTAACTACTATCCTAAGAATGCAATGCTCTCAGTCGACCCTGAACAATTCAAACAGGTATTCCTTAACCTTTTCCTAAACAGCATTCAGGCTATGGAACATAATAACGGTGAATTAAAAGAGCTAAAAGTATCCACCTATAGGCAGAACGGCTGCCTAAAAGTTGTTGTATCTGATAGCGGAGAAGGCATCCATCCTGAAAAGGTTCCCTTGGTATTTGACCCCTTCTTTACTACCAAAGAGAGCGGCTGCGGACTAGGGTTGTCTATAGTAAAGAGCATAGTGGAAAGCCACAGGGGAAAAATTTCCGTGAAAAGCGAATTAAGCCATGGAGCGGCTTTTTGCATAAGCCTTCCTTTAAAAAATAGTCCCGAAAGAAAACTTCTCCTTCGGGACTCTTACCGGATGTTGGCACCGGCTAAAACAGGCAATACCCGTATTTAATTTTCTCTGCCAGAGTTTTTTCTTAAGACCTCAATAAATCCTGGGTCAAATTTAATTCCCAATGATTCTGCTTTATGAACATCTTGCCAAGCTTTGTCGTATTCATGTTTGTAATAATAGGCGAGCCCTAGACCATAGTAGGCGGTTTTAATGTTGGGATTGAGTTTAATTGCCTTGGCGAGGTCATAGATGGCTTGGTCTAACTTGCCTTCGACACCATAAGCATTCCCCCGGTTGGAGTAGGCTTCTGCAAAGTTAGGATTGAGTTCTATTGCTTTGGCGCAGTCAGATATGCCCTGGTCGTAGTTACCTTTGTAATTATAAGCATTACCCCTATTGGAGTAGGCCTCGGCAGAATGAGGATCGAGTTCGATGGCTTTG
>JBEKHW010000006.1:0-59507 GCA_050012075.1 Candidatus Omnitrophota bacterium
TTTTCCCCGGACATTAAGGGGGTCCTGGTTATCGGGGATGTTCACCCACATCTCCAGGCCATTGCCGGGCTCCAGGACAACCTCGGTCACAAGCATCCCGCCGCCACCAGGGCTAATGTCGACCATTCTGCCCCAGCCCTCTTTATTAGTGTTTATTTCCAGGAACTTAACCGGAAAATCGATCTTTAAACGCTCAAATGTCCGTCTTTCTTCCATAGCGCTAGTTCTCCTTAGCTGTGCGAATCAATTATAATTGCGCGTTTAGTAAAAATTATATACCGTTTGGGGAGAATTTGCAACAGAATTATCCTACCTTAAACAAAAAGACCATTTTACCCGTTAGGCCGCAGGAGTTAGAAAAAGGGGGTTTTTCTTTGATATGTCCTGTACTCTAAAGAGTGCTTTATTAATTTCTCCTCTTCCATTCTTGCCCTTATAATAAGAATTGCTATATACATCGCCGCAAATATAACGGTATGCAGACGTGCCCTTATTAAACATAAGCCGACCCAGGAAATAAAATATCCGAAGTATATGGGGTGCCTCATATAGCGGTACATCCCGTTTCGTACTATGTCGCCTACTTCTATAAAAATAGAAAAAGAGTTTTTCATATTAAATATGGATATTATCGTAATCAATAAACCAACGATGCAAAAAAATAGCCCAATAAATAAAAGCGGAAACAGGATATTTACCGGCGCCAGGATATGATTATATTTCTGCGGTAGGTATTGGATAAAATTATATAATAAAGGGAAATATACGCCCACGAGGGGGATAGAAATTTCGCGCAGGCGGTCAGGCTTCTCATAAGGCTTCTTTCGAAGGATAAGTTTTCCGGCTACTAATAAATTGAATATGGTGGATAATATTACCCGTAAGGCGGTGGAGATGAAAAACATTTCCGCTAAAACTTCTTTGCCTGATATGATTTTCTTAACAAAATTATAAATTTCTACGCTGTGCGAGGACAGAAAAGCTATGTTCTTGAAAGTAAAATAAATTATCAGTGCGGAAATAATATACCTCTCTACAAACAGCGCTCCATTGTAGAAAGATTTATATGTTTTCATCGCAATGCCTTTTTCGAGAGAAATATTTGGCTGCCCCTGGTGGAAGAAATCTGTAACTGGCTGTATACGGAATAAGCGTTTTCCATTATTTGTTATGGCCCAGGCTAAGCACCTCTTGATATAGGGGATTGATGCCTAAACCCCTGCTTATGGCCTTATAGTAATAGTTACGCGCTTGGTTGAAATCATTTTTTTTGTAATAAGCCAGTATGATATTGTTGTATGCTTCTGTAAATCCGGGATTAAGCTCTATGGCTTTCTGATAGTGCTCGACTGCCTCTGTCATCATTGCCTTACTCACATAAACATTGCCTAAATTATAATAAACCAGCCCCAGATTGCGGCGTGCCGTAGTAAAGCTATTCTTGGGATTAATGGGATAAAAATCGCTATTAATTGTTATAAAAAGCACAAAGAGTAGGACAAGGCAACCTATTAATTCCCTTTTAAACCCATTCCTTGCTATTAAATAAAAATTGTATACCGCATAAGAAGCGAGCATAATAAGAAAAGGAACTACGGGAATACGGTAACGATCGGCTACAAAGAAAATTATTGCATAGAGTATATACGCAAAAATTAAGGCGATAACTAAGTAAGCTTTCTCTTGCTTTTGCGTGAAAACAAATATGATGCCCAATATGGAAAATGGGGCTATTAAACCGAAAGAAAACAAAGGGAGTTTCAGGACGGGCAATATGGTGCTACAAAAATAATAATTTACGTTCGGGGCAAACTCGACGTTATTCCAAAATAAGATGAATTTCCTCATCACAAGGTCTAAGAATATAAACGGGTGGCTTGCGATAAAACGCAATCCCTTTTTAGACCAATAAAGGGAAGCCTGAAAGGAATTAAAATCCTTCTTTGCCTCTTTTTCTGCCAATGCAATT
Source organism: Candidatus Omnitrophota bacterium (assembly GCA_050012075.1). Classification (GTDB taxonomy): domain Bacteria; phylum Omnitrophota; class Gorgyraeia; order Gygaellales; family Profunditerraquicolaceae; genus JAMWCI01. The sequence goes on from JBEKHW010000006.1 coordinate 1,970, forward strand.
GAGTCTTTAACATCGGTGATCGGGACTTTAGATATGCCATTTAGCGTCTCATAGATGCCCCTTGCCTGAGGGTTGTTGCCAATATAAAATTTCAGCCCTCCTTGCGCAGGGAAAGGAGAAAAGTTTTTCTCAATCTTATAGTTTCTCAGGGAAAAAGGTGCCAGAGTGATACATATGCCGAGAACAAGGTATAATAAATTCGTGATCTTTTTACGTGTATCTTTTTTTATACCGCTTACGCTCCAGATGACCAGAAATGGCAAGAATATAATCGTATTTGCTGTTATCAGAAACGATAATCCCAGGATCACTCCTGAAAACAGCCAATGAACAGGATGTTTTTTAGACATCGTAGGTATAAGTACCCAGATTAATAGGACATTGATAAAAATGGAAAGAGTAACCGCTACAAGAAATCCGGTATAAAGAATTGCGAGGCCATAACATGCGTACATGAAGAATGCCAAGAGCGCGATACTTTTTTTATTGAATATCTTTAAACAAATACTGTATAGTAATATGCCTGTCAGGGCATCAAGGAGAATTTGAATTACTCCTACCGCAATAAGACTGTGCCCAAAAATGTAATATACGATAGATACGAAAAAGGGATAAACGGGATAGGTATATAGAAAATCCCTGGAGAACAGATTCCCCTTAAGGATTTCTAAAGCGAGCGAGTCATAGGGGTAGGCATCAGCAACAAAGAAACCGGATAAGTGTGATGATTTCAATTGAATAAGGCAGGCAAACCTTAAGATTAAAGAGACAAGAAGTATCGCTATTAAAAATAAATCGCTTTTCTCTAATCCAATGGTTATTTTTTTGCCTTTTAACTGTTGCATATTTTATCGTTACGGGTAGGTCATACTAGGAAAGATATTTACCCAAACTAAAACTGCGCGTCTCGGCATTAATTATATCTGCCCCCTATCGGACGGAATCCGCAACTGGCTGTGTACGGAAGAAGCGGAAAAACTGTATAAAGAACTGGTTATGATTAATTAAACTGTCCTTTTAGTGCGGTAATCTTTCACTACCAAAAACAGCACCAAAAATCCCTTGAACTAATTCTTTATTTTATGGCAGGCTCATTTTTTGAAGTTTCCCGTATCATAATAAGGGCTTTACCCTCTTTACCACTTTCCAATTCTTGTAATACTTCTTTAGCTGCTATCAATCTATCCTCCTCGCCCGGATTTCCTTTAGCCAATTTAATGTATTTCTTGAATAATGGGATTGCTTTCTGGTCTTCTCCTATGCGGCAATGGTAATAGGCCATCCAGTAATAAGGAAGCGGAAAGTCGGGTTTTACCTCTACCGATTTTTCTAGATAATTGTAACCTTCCTGGCTACCTATATTCAATAAGCCTAAACAATACCATGAAAAATAAAGTTTGCTGTCTAATTTTACTGCTTTATTAAGATACAACTGGGCGGAAGCCCAATCTCCATTTCTGAAACTATCCAATCCTATTGTTTGGAGAAACTTAGCTTCGTCTTCGGGTGTGCTTTTAAAATTAAAAGCCACGGGTGGCTCATAAGGTTTTTCGGGCGCAATTTTTTGCCTGCGAGCATGAGCACATCCGCTAACCAACATTACCAGAATGAATACAAAGATTAGTTTTTTCATATTGCCTGGATGTTCCCTTGTTTTAGCGATATGCACCGCCAAAAATCACTTCTAATTTAGTAATTATATCTGCCCCCCATGGATTCGAACCATGATTAACTGGTCCAGAGCCAGCCGTGCTACCATTGCACTAGAGGGCAAAAGATGATTAGATTATATATCGCGCGGGGAGTTCTTTCAATAAAAATCAGGATGTAAGAGGCGGGCTAATTGAAATACCAGGTGAGGCCTGCCAAGAGACCATTCATATAGGTATGGCTGGTTGGCTCAACAACACCAAGCCCTCCGCCTATTGGTATGATGTCGGACATTTTAATCCACCAAAAGGTAAAATAAGGAGTGAAATCAAGGGAGATATTTTGCAGTATATAATATTTTATGGGCAACTTAACCTCTACTCCCCATACATTGTGCAGCTTAAACTTAAACCCGTCTAAGGTCTCCTTCATCTTTGGCGAATAGGCATACATCAATTCTACGTCTATGCCGGTAGAAAGCTTAGGGATAAATTCATAGTTAACTCCTGCCCCTCCACCAAAATATATCCAGTGGTATATCTCCTGGCTATCTTGTTTATCTCCTATGTCCGTAGTTATAATCTTGTTTTGTCCCCTGACCCATATTCTCCTTCCAGCATCCAGATAACCAAAGAGTTCTCCGTGTTTGCCGTTTAAATCCTGGGAGGCGCCTAATTTAATACCATAACGGTGTATCCTGGCAAGTTCTTCATCAAACTTTACAGGGATGCCGCTCTGAGTTTGGCCGTCATAGGTAATCATATCTGCGGCGCGCCGATAGTAAAGTTCAACAAATGGCCTTCCTAGCGCCCATTCATAATAATCAGGGCTTCTATATCCGGCATTAACGTAATAGCCGTGCAACGTACCATAGTCTCTATCCAAAATATCGCCACTACCGTCAGTGTCGAATTCCTTATAGTGGAGGTGGCTTAAATTGTAACCTCCGGAAACATAAAATCCCGTCCTCTGGATGCCGGTATCTGTTGGAGGCGGGCGCATTGCTTTTTCTTTAGGTTTTGTTTTCGCGGGAGGGGGAATTTCTTTTTCGGGCGCTCTTTGCGCCAATGCCTGATTCATCTTAACATCCCGAAGGGCAGGATTATAAGAAGGCTGCATCTGGCTTGGAACGACGGCCCGCTGTGATTCCAGCCGGGTTAACGTCATGGAAACGATAAGGTCGCGGGAATCTGCGAGAGCGATAGCAGGCAGAAAAAAGAGCAGTGATGCCAAACACAAAATAATATTCTTCGTTTTATGCATTGAGATTAATATTATACTATATTATCTGGATTGTCAATATTTTTATAACTCGCGTCCGCCTATTGCTTATCTATAGGTCTTTAAAACCAATGGGCTCTATTCTCTCTTCCGTCATTTTTTTCTTAAGTGCCGGGGAAAGCAGAACCGCCAATTCTTGCTGCCAGTCATACCGCCAATGTTTATAGCTAGGCAATGCGTCTTCTTGGGCGGCCGGGTGACAAATAAATTCCGTTGTCGCCAGGGGTATTTCCTTTAGGATGGCCGTAACCGCCTCCAAATCTAGGTGTCCGCTCCTCAATATCCCGGCGCTATAATCATTGTATTTTAATCCTGTGCTACGGATATATTTCTTATTGAAGGCGCTAAGAGACTTTAATAAAAGTACTCCCGGCCAACGAAACAATGTATTTTTATCGAATAAATGATTTCTTATGGGATATTCATTCGCCAGCCTTATTGCTTTAATGCCATATTTATCTGCCAGGGATATAAACTGCCGAAATAATGGCGGCAGCATATGGAGATGGCGGTGGCTATTTAAAAATACGGGTTTAATCCCCGTATCCAATATTTTTTCGATCTGCGCCTTGGCTTCCGATTCTATGTTTTTTAAGGCCTCTTTTCTTACATACAAAGTTGAAATGAATCCGGGTAAGCTATCTAAAAAACTCCCGCTTTTGCCGACGATAAAAGGTACCTTCTCTGGTCCCAACACCGGCCTCTCCTCTAAAAAAGTCAAATGCGCCCCTATTTCTAAACCGGTGCTTTTAGCAATCTTTGCCGCATTTTCAAACGAGCCTCCACATGCTGATAATGATGCGCACCTTACTATGCCGGCTTTAAATGCTTTCGCTATTCCTGCATTTATCCCCTCGGCTAAACCAAAATCGTCTGCTGTAATAATAAGCCTTTTACTGAACATACCTATTTCTTACAGATATAGAGGATGTGCGGATATAAACTGCCCCTGCCTAGCTCTATCCGGTTTATCAAGCCAAATCCTGCGCTATCAAGCATATCTTTCATTTCCTCCGAACTTAAAACATGGGTCTTGGTGTCTGCATACAATCTCAATAGCTTCATTGCAATGCGGTCCTGAATCTTACAAAACCAGTATTTTAGTAACGCCTCCCTGCTGATTGTCTTTATCAACAGTATGCCATTTTCTCTGAGGAGGGCGTAGGTGTAGCGGATTGCATCGCACTGCCGGGCAAAGGGCAAGAAATATAAGCTATCAATCATCGATATGTAATCAAATCGATTTGCGCCTATTGGAACCCCGCCCAGTTCAGAGATATCGCCTGTAACAAATTGGATATCCCTTCTTTCTCCTATTGTCCTTCTGGCAATCGCGATGTTGCTTTCTGATATGTCTACGCCGACTGCCTCTATCGAAGATCTGCAGATAGACAGATAGTTAACAAACATGCCGTTACCGCAACCCAAATCCAATATCCTGATTGAATCCGGGATATGCTCGGCGATCTTTTCGAAAGGACAGGTCTTGGCGCGCAAAAAAACATGCACCCTTACTTTGTAGCCCTCATTCTTATAGATATCCCTGGCTAAACCTGATACGGATTTCATTCTCTCTCCGTATTAGCGATCTCCGGATAAAGCTTAACCATTTCGTAAAGGATAATAAGTATTGCCCGAAGGGAAGATAGTTTTGATTTACCGTATTTTCGGGGGAAATAATCCATCTCGATCTCTTCTATCCGATACCCTTTTTTTAAGACCTTTGCGATCATTTCGGTATCTATGAAAGGCCCATTAGACTTGAGCTCCAGTTTAGAAAGTATATTCTTCTTGAAAAGCTTAAAGGAGAAATTTACATCTTTAACTTTAATTTTAAAAACTGCCTTTACGAGGCGATTGTATACTGCGGAATAAATTCTTCTTATTATCCCATACCTGCGCCTGCGGAATCCAATAAGGCAGTCGGTTTGGGCTAAAGACGGCAGCTTTTGCTTGAGCACTGATATATCGCATGGCAAATCAGAATCGGTGTATAGCACAAAATCTTTTGTCGCATGTTGGAAGCCGTATCTTAAGGCGTATCCGTAACCTCTATTCTTAGGATAGCCTATAAGGCGTATTCTTTTATTGAATCCCGCGATGGCCCGGACCGCTTCCGCTGAACCATCGCAACTGCCATCATCGCTTACAATAATTTCGTAATCAAGAGGAAGATTAGAGAGCTCTTTGTCGATAGCGCCTATGGTATGCCTTATGTTTTCTGCTTCATTATACATGGGCAGAACAACAGACAAGCCTACCGAGTTTATCGCTTCTCCTAAATCCTGAGGCATATAACTCAATCTAAAATGCTTATTCTTACCGGGTAAAGGAAAATGCCGTCAATGCGTATTTTACCCTTGACCGGCGCATAGCCTCTGCAAGCTATAATCATTAAGTTTTCTGCGGTGGGCACAAAATAATTCTGAATTAACGTCCAGTGCGGCTCGCGGATATTGGGTTCTTTCATCGATGCGGCTGCGTAATTACCGTATCGCCAGTGTCTTTTGTCCCTGATTTCAATCCAGAAGTGGCCATTAAAATCGTCGGACAAATTGACCCGTCCTCCAAATATATAGGGTTGCCCTGGCTTTACTTTTATATCTTGCGTCAACTCGACAAAATCACTGCTAACATTGCTCAACGATCCTAAATCTACCTCCACCGATTTCCTGCCGCTAAAGGCTGACTGGTCGGATAGCAGAACCATTCTTTTAAAATTTACAGTCCACCCCTCAAAGTCTGATTCAAAGCTATTATTTTTTATAAGGTTCTCCCCTGTTTTAAATTGTGCGACGTCGGCCGCATCCAGCACCTTTATTTGCACATCGCTACGCCCCAACAAATATAACAAACCTTCATAATCTTTTTGCTTAAACTCATCCGTTACGAAGAACATGGAGTTCTGCTGGGAGAGAGAGGCTTTTTGAAGAATTTGTTTTTTTATGCGAGCGGCCTCCACTATAGATTTAATATCATTCTTAAAATATTTGTAGTCGCCAAAAGAAATATAAATGGTGTAGCACAGGATTAACGGCATTAAAACCAAGTGCCTAAACAACAATGCGATATTTGAAAAGTATTTTTCCTTATACCATTCGATTTTAGTTCTATGCGCCAGCAACAGATATAGTTCATTAATAAGTAGATAGACGCTTATGCCTATAAAGACCGAAAGCCCCGTTACGGGCAAGAAGAAATAGTGTAACGAAGTTTGTACGCAAAGATTTTTATAAAGGAGCGCCGGAATCAGTGTGATGCCCGACCAAAGAAGGCTGGTTATTTGCCCTTTGTCGCGGAATACCGGCAGGCTGAACAGGCTCAAAATAAACAAGGGTAACACCTTGCTATTGATAGAAATAAAGTATTGGGTGTTGAGTAGAAAACATTGTATGCTCAATAAATTAGATGCTTTTTCCGCATATGGATTATTCCTGAATAAAAACTGCAAAACTAATGTAGCCGTTAAACCAGCGAAAAGAAGGGCATTCGTTTTCAATATAATTCTTCTCTGCGCAATATTTGATTCTTTCCATTTTAGATAAAAATAAATAATCGGCACTGCAGGCAGGGCGTAGAATGACCACTCCTTAGAAATAAAAGCCAATAAAGCAAGAAAGATGCCCCAAGACATCCTCTTTTGATCTTCGTTATAATAAGCTGAGAGAAGATTAGCGAGACTAAGACTCATGAAAAAGAGCATTAAAAAAGTATTGGAATGGGAAAGGAAAGTTAGCAATACTTTATCAAAAGGATAAAACAAAATTAATAAAACGAAGATGCATAAAAAGGCGGGCATCTTGCCTCTTAGACCGGCCAGATAGTCGGTAATCTTGAATAAGCCATAAAGGGAAATTATAAATAGAAATATCTCTATAACGTGCAGCGGAGTTGGATTCAGCCCGAACAACATAAAAGAAACTACCCATAAAAGCCGCTCCAGCGGCCTGTAATAATACCACATAAGCATGCGCTGGTTTTTGTAAATCTGGCCGGCCGGGGCAGAAAGACTGAATACAGAAAAAACATTTCTGCTGAAATATTTTGCCTCCAACAGCATATTTACATCATCCCCGTGGAAATAAACCGGAAATACGTATATGCCGATAAGTATGGAAAGGAACAATGCGATCAACAATATAAAGAAGAATCTGAGCATATTGTAATTGTTATGGTTACACGCCATTTCTTAGAAATTTATTAATGAACCGTGTTTAACAATAAAATAGCATAGTTAAAATAGTTAATCAATCGAATTATGCGCTTCCTGCTGAGCGGGGGAGTGAATCGAACGTCCGCTTATTGCTAATTCCTCTTCGCATAATTTAATATTCTTAACTTACGATTAATATCTCGCTGCGCCTAAACTCAGGCTGGAATATCTACATAATTATCCACAAACAAAAATCCCCGTAACTGTATACGGGGACTCATGTTTTAAGCGGGCCCGACGAGATTTGAACTCGCGGTCTTCAGATCGACAATCTGACGTGCTAAACCAGACTGCACCACGGGCCCTTATTTAGTTCGTAGTTCTTGGCTCATAGCTGTTGGCAAGAAATATATTCTACTAGATTTAATAATAATTGCAACTAGTTCCTGCCATGAACTATCAACTATGAACAATGAACCAGGTATGGTGGGCGATAGAGGACTTGAACCCCTGACCTTCTGAATGTAAGTCAGACGCTCTAACCAGCTGAGCTAATCGCCCGATTTCAATTTCTTAATAAAATAAAGATTCAACGGCCTTTATTGGATCGGCGGCTTCCAATATGGGCCTGCCTACCACGATATAATCTGCCCCTGCTTTAATGGCTTCCTGCGCAGTAGCCGTCCTTTTCTGGTCATCTGCTTTTGTGTCTTTAGGCCGTATCCCCGGGGTAATAATCAAAAAATTATTTTTTATTTTTCCTCTTAACAAAGAAATTTCTTTCGCAGAACAGACAACTCCGTCTAATCCGCAGCTAATCCCTCTTTTTGCTAATTGTAAAATTTCACCTGGATGGGCTTTTTGACTGGTTAACACCGTAACCCCTATTAAAAGCGGCCGTTTCATCTTTAACCGGGCTGCTTCCTCCCTGCCGGCTTTAACTGCTGCCTTAAGCATCTCGTCTGCGCCCTGGATATGTAGTGTCAGCATTTTCACTTTAAGCCGCACCGCGCTCTTTACGGCATTGGCAACGGTATTGGGTATATCAAAGAATTTCAGGTCCAGGAACACTTCTCTTTTCTTTTTCAGGATATACCTGATAATTTCTGGGCCGCACTCAGTAAAAAGCTGCGCGCCTATTTTGAATATCCGGACACAAGGAGAAAGCTTATTGACAAAGTATTTTGCTTTCTTAGTATCACCCACATCCAGGGCTACTATAACCCTATCCTTTAACATTCAAGCTCCCGACGATATCTTTAATATCATTTATTTTATTGCTGACAAGATAATCTTTTATGCCCGCGACAATTTCTACTGATACGGCGGGGTGAATGAAGTTCGCCGTTCCCACGCTTACAGCGCTTGCTCCGGCGATAATAAATTCCAGGGCGTTTGAAGTGTCCATTATACCACCCATACCGATAATAGGGATTTTTACTTTCTGATAAACTTCCCAGACCATGCGCACCGCGATAGGCCTTATGCTCGGCCCGCTCAGTCCTGCGGTAACCGTAGAAATTTTCGGGGTTCTTCTTTTTACGTCTATCCCCATACCCAACAATGTATTAACTAAACTTACGGCATCGCTACCTGCCTTTTCCGCAGACAGGGCAATTTCAGTAATATCCGTTACATTCGGGGATAATTTTGTGATGATTGGCTTACCCGTATACTTGCGCACCATCTTTACCGTTTCGAAAGTAGCGGCTGCATCCTGCGAAATTAGGCGTGTGACTTTGTGACTTTGTGACTTTGTGACTTTTATATTGGGGCAGGAAATATTCAGCTCCAGCGCAGCGACGCCAGAAAGCCTGCCCAGTTTCCTGGAGAGCTCAATAAACTCTTCGGGGTCGCTCTCTGCAGAAATACTTACAATTATCGGCACGCCTATTTTTACCAAAAAAGGTAACTTTTTCTTTATGAATTCATCTATCCCCGGATTCTCCAGGCCTATGGAGTTTAGCATCCCCGACGGAGTTTCACAGGTGCGCGGCGGGGGATTACCTTGGCGCGGCTTCAAGGTAATGGTCTTGGTAACTATCGCGCCTAACTCTTTTAGGCGTATAAAACTACTGAACTCCTCGGCATAACCAAAGGTTCCCGAAGCAACCATAACCGGGTTTTGCAATCTGAGGCTTCCTATTTTAACAGAAAGTTTCGGCTGCATATTATTTCCCAAGGATCATATAAACTGCTATGGCTAATAGATACATTCCGAATATTTTCTTAAGCAGCGGGTCAGAGATATGGTGCACAAATTGCGCGCCAAAAAGGCCTCCGATAAAAAAACCAAGGCAGACAAGCCCTGCAATCCCTAATTTTACATTTCCTGCCTGCCAGTAGCGCCAGGCAGCTAAAAGGCCGATAGGCGGAACCAGTATTGCCAGGGTTGTGCCTTGCGCCTGATGCTGGGTTAAACCAAACAGATACACCAGCGCAGGAATAAGAATCGTCCCGCCTCCGATACCGAACAGCCCGCCGAATATTCCGGCTACTAACCCTAAAATTATATAAAATATCTGGCTCATAAACCCTCCCGCATAAACGCTTAAAAACTCGGCTCTATGCACAAAACCTTATATTTCTTAAAATCCTTTAAGCCCCCCTGGATAAAACTCAGGTTCGTCAGGTATTTCATCTTGCACCAAACCCAGAATTTATCCTTGGGCTCCATGCCAAAGTTCCATTTGACGTATTGATAGGCGAAGTAAGCTGCCGATAAAATGGTTATTAGGGTAAAAATCTTCATACCAATTCCGGCCAGCACAAAACTTAAAATCAATCCAATGACAGCAAGGGCTAGAAAAAAATGCATTAGATGAAAATTGCCCAGATAGGCAAAACCCCTGAGTGGAAAAGGCAATATAAAAGAAGGGCCTCCCTTGATGAACTGCAATATAACTTCAAGCCCTTTCCTCTTGACATACTTATCAATTAAGGGCAGGTGCGCCTGTCCGTATGTCACCCATACTTTTCTTAACGCCTTTAGGTCCGCCCTGTGCATATGGTCGACTTTTGCCTTGGGAGCAAAATAAAATTTAAACCCGGATCTTCTACATTCGTAGCTTAAATTCATATCCTCACCGGTAGGCCTTTCCCAGAATTTTAAATTGAGCTTATCCAGGGCAGCCTTTCTATACGCGACATTGCAGGTGCCGAAAAAATACCCTTTGTGGCCGCCGATGTCAGAGGGTTTGGGGTCTCCCGGGAAATCCGGATAATACCCTTCTTTAATAAAACCGTAACGGGGGGAAACCATGTTGAAACGGAAATGCTGGCACCAGGCCTCGACTAAATTATTCGGGTCAACCTTTAAGGTATAAACCTCTCCTCCCACAGCGGCGATGCCAGGGTCATTGTCAAAATGTTTAAGTATCTCATTAATCCATTCCCGGCAGGGCGCGCAATCGGCGTCGGTGAAAAATAAGAAATCCCCCTTAACCACCTCCAGGGCTTTATTACGCGCATATCCCGGAGAGGGGCAGTTGGGTATCTCCACGAGCTTTATAAAAGGGTACTTCTTTTGCCAATTCCTGATTATTGGAACGGTTTTATCGGTAGAGCCGCCGTCTGCGATAACCCACTCCCAGGCATTGTGGGGATAATCAACGTTCAGCAGATATTCAAATGTCCTTTCAATGGTGCGCTCAAAATTCTTTACCGGTATGATTATGGAAACAAAAGGTTTTTCGGACATCATCGTCCTCCCTTAAAATAAGCCATGCCTCTGGCGTTTATGGCTTATTTTACTCCGCACTATGTGCGGAGCTAGGTTCAGCTATCTTTCCGTCCATATTATATCATCCGCAGCAAAAACCGGGCCGTCTTTACATACCCTCTTATAACCATCCCTTGTATCTATAACACAACCAAGGCAGGCCCCTATGCCGCAGGCCATATGTTCTTCCAGGGAAAACTGCGCTGGAATATTGTTTTTCTTAGAAATACGGGATACCTCTTTAAGCATAGGCCTTGGTCCGCAGGCGTATATAGTTGATGGTTCATAGTTCATGGTGGATAGTAAATAGTTTAATAATTCTGTAATTTTACCCTTAAACCCTCTTGACCCATCGTCAGTTGCTATTTTAACATCGCAGCCAATGCTTTTAAACTCTTTTTCGCAAAGAGTCTGGCTTTTTGTTTTGGCGCCAAGAAGAACCGAAGGTTTACTATGAACCATTTTTTCTGCAAGAAAAACTAACGGCGCGACACCCATGCCTCCGGCAACAATAATTGCTTTCCCTTTTAATAAATTAAACCCGTTCCCGAGCGGGCCGATTACATCTAAATATTCCCCGGTTTTCTTTTGTGACAGGATTTTGGTGCCCCTGCCGACTATTTCACAAAGGATATCAAAATTGCCTGCTTTAACCCGATGTATACCCAGGGGCCTGCGTAAAAACGGGCCATCCTCATTTACAACTTCTATTTCCACAAACTGTCCCGGCCGGGCAAAAGAAGCGATTTTACGGCTATCAATAGTCAACTTAAAATATTCTTTCCCTATTTTTTGTTTGCCTACAATATGACATTTTTCCTGAAAGATTTTTTCTCTCATTTCCCTAACAATGCCCAGATTTTAATTAAAAATACAAAAGCAGCTGCTGTCAAAAAAGAAGGGAGTTCGGGCTTAGCCCAGGATAGTTGAAATTTAATCCCGGAATCCAGGCGCATCAAGCTTCTTATCCCTGGGAAAAACCTTGGGGTATTTTTGCAGTAATCCCCAAATGAGCCCCCGAAAAAATCGCGCAGCTTTTTTTCTTCAATCCTAATCTGCGGGATATAAATTGAAAGGTATATTATCAAAAAAATTAAGCTGCCCCACCACCATCTTAAGATTAGAATGATTATCCCCAGGCCTACAAGAAGCGTGCCTAAATACATCGGGTTTCGTGTTAAAGCATACGGCCCTTTTGTAACAAGGGTTTTCCCGTCAGGGTTCAACTGGGCCTTATAACCCCTTGCGGCCATCCTTAAAAAATAACCCGACAGGAATAAGGTCAGGCCTATCAGGTCAAGAATAATTTTGGCAATACTGCCATCCGGTCCTGGCAATAAATATTTGTGAAAAGCTGCCAGCATAACAACAGCTAAAAATATCAGGAACCCTTGGATTTTTATTCTTTTCTTCATTATTTCTGGCAACGCGGGCAGAAATAAGTTCCCCTACCGCCTAAGCTAATTCTTTTAACCGGCATCTTGCAGATCGGGCAGGGCTTACCTTCCCGGCCATACACTTTATGATGCTTTGCATAATCGCCCTGCTCTCCTGACAGTTGAACATATTGGTCTATCGAAGAACCCTTATATTCAATCGCTTCTTTCAGGGTTTCAATGAGCTCTTTAAAAAGCAGCTCTTTTTCTTTATCACTTAAAGACACCGCCGGCCGTGCGGGATCAATTTTTGCGCGAAAAAGTACCTCGGCAGCATACAGATTGCCCACGCCGGAAATAAATGTCTGGTCCATTAAAAGCGGCTTTATCTTGGTTTTCTTCTTATCCAGCATCTCCTTAAATCTTCCCGCGTCAATATCAAAGGGTTCGGGGCCAAGCCCCTTAATGAATTTCAAATCGCGCCAATCATTGATTAAGCGCAATTCAGCAAATAAGCGGCGGTCATTAAAATCCATCTGTTTGCCATCGGAAAGCTTAAAAGTAACTCTGCTTGCTTTGCCGTCTCCGGGATAAATTAATTGCCCGGTCATCTTAAGGTGAATTGCCAGGGCCTTTCCGTTAGAAAATTCCATAATTAAAAGCTTGGCTTTTCTTAAAATATTTTTGACTATCGCGCCCTTTAATCCTTTAACAAAATCTTCCTTTTCCGGCTCACGGATGACTTTGGGGTTATGAACGATTACATCGACAATCTTCTTGCCCAAAATCGCCTTTTCTAATTCTCTTTTTATTGTTTCTACTTCGGGCAGTTCCGGCATTTAACACTCCAGGGCTTTTACCCACACTTCTCTTACGCGTGGCCCGTCTGCTTCACATAAATATATTCCCTGCCAGGTTCCTAAGGCGAGCTGTCCTTCCTCTACAAATATAGTAAGTGACGAACCCAGAAGGGAAGATTTCACGTGGCTATCTGCATTACCCTCTGCATGCGCATATCCGGCATTCTCCGGGATTAATTTGTTTAAGGTGTTTATTATATCCTTCCTTACTGAAGGGTCTGCGTTTTCGTTAATGGTAAGGCCTGCGGTAGTGTGGGGGGAAAAGATAAAACAGGCGCCTTCTTTGATTTTTGTTTTGCTGACTACATCTTGCACCTGGGATGTAATATCTATCAACTCTGCGCGCTTGCCTGTCTTTATTGTTATTTTCTCCATCTCTTGACTTGTGACTTTGTGACTTTGTGACTTTGTGACTTTTTATGATACTGCTGCAAGGGCTTTACTTCCAGCCTGTGCTTAATCAATGCCTCAACTCCCTTTACACAAGCTTCTGCCCCCGGCAAAGTAGTCACTACCGGCACGCCGAAAGCGATTGCCGTAGAACGTATTTTTATCTCATCCTGGCGCGGGATTTTCCCGGAGGTGGTATTAATAATTAAATTCACTTTATTCGTCCGGATTAAATCCAGCAGGTTTGGCTTACCCTCGCTTACCCGCTGGATGGTGCATACAGAAATCTTATTCCCCTGCAAAAACCGGGCAGTGCCCACGGTAGAAATAATCTCAAACCCCAGGCCCAATAATTTCCTGGCAACCGCCGCAATAACCGGATTTTTATCCTTATCTTTGACACTTAAAAAAACCGCGCCCTTGACAGGGAGATTCTGGTACGCTGCCAGCTGGCTCTTGGCATAGGCCTTGGCAAAATCCATATCTATACCCATTACCTCACCCGTCGACTTCATCTCCGGGCCCAGGGTTATATCTATGCCGGGGAATTTAACAAAAGGCAGCACCGATTCCTTCACCGCGATATGCCGGGGGATAATTTCTTTTGTAAACCCGAGGTCCTTCAGTTTTTTCCCCGCCATTACCTTTGCTGCTAATTTTGCGAGGGGCACTCCGATAGCCTTAGAAACAAAAGGAACGGTGCGGCTTGCCCGGGGGTTAACCTCTAATATATATACGGTGCCATTCTTAACCGCGTACTGCACATTCATAAGGCCTACGACACCAAGCTCGCGCGCGAGGGAATAGGTATATTGCCGGATCTTATTGATAGTCCCCTGGGGCAGCGTATGCGCAGGTATTACCATTGCTGCGTCTCCTGAGTGCACACCCGCTTCTTCGATATGTTCTAATATTCCGCCGATAACAAAGGTCTTGCCGTCTGCGACCATATCTACGTCAACCTCAATCGCATCCTCGATAAATCTATCCACCAGGACAGGCCGTTCCGGAGAAGCCCATACCGCATGCTGCATATAGTATTCTAGCGTCTTTTCATCATAGACTATCTCCATCGCCCTTCCGCCCAACACATATGAAGGCCTGACCAAAACCGGATAACCTATCTTTTTAGCTACTGCTTTTGCCTCCTGTACGGTCACCGCTGTTCCGTTAACAGGTTGCATTAATCCCAGTTTCTCCACTAATTCCGAGAATCGTTTTCTGTCCTCTGCGCGGTCAATGGCATCGGGAGAAGTGCCGATAATATTGACCCCCGCTTTTTCAAGAGGGACCGCCAGATTAAGGGGCGTCTGGCCGCCAAGCTGCACTATCACGCCGTCCGGCTTTTCCTTATCAATAATATTTAAGACATCCTCTTTGGTCAACGGTTCAAAATACAATTTATCCGAGGTATCGTAATCAGTGGAGACGGTTTCGGGGTTGGAATTTACCATTATCGTCTCATATCCCAACTCTTTAAGCGCGAAAGACGCGTGGACGCAGCAGTAATCAAATTCTATTCCCTGGCCGATACGATTAGGCCCGCCTCCGAGTATCATAATTTTTTTCTTTTTGCTCTGCCTTGTCTCATTGTCCGTTGTTTTTACTGCCCCGGCGGTAAAAGGCGTCTCATATGTAGAATAATAGTATGGCGTGTAGGCCTCGAATTCGGCAGCACAGGTATCCACCAGCTTATATACCGCCTCAATCCCGCAGGACTTACGTAAAGACCTTATCTTGTCTTCATCGCTATTTAATGCTTTGGCAATCTGGCTGTCGCTAAAACCAAGCTGTTTTGCCTGTAAAATATTCTTCTGGCTAATCTTTCCTTCAAACTCAATTATTTCTTTTAAGTTCTCTAAAAACCACCTGTCAATCCTAGTTAACGCGTACAGCTTATCTATCGGATAATTCTCCTTCAGGGCCTCGTACAGGTAAAATAGCCGTTCCGCATTAGGGGTCTTTAGTTTTCTCTCGAGCTCTTCTTTGTCTTTATATTTTATCCCGTCGAGGCCGTTACGTTTTATCTCAAGGCCACGGATACCTTTTTGCAGCGCCTCTTTAAAGGTGCGCCCGATAGCCATTACCTCTCCTACGGATTTCATCTGTATGGTCAGGGAGTTCTCTGCTGTGGGAAATTTTTCAAAGGCAAAACGCGGGATTTTTACCACGCAGTAATCTATTGTCGGCTCAAAAGAAGCGGGCGTTTCCCTGGTAATATCATTGGGTATTTCATCTAAAGTGTAACCTATCGCTAATTTGGCCGCTATTTTGGCTATCGGAAAACCCGTGGCCTTGGAAGCAAGGGCCGAAGAACGCGATACCCGCGGGTTCATTTCAATAATGACCATCCTGCCGTTGTCCGGGTTTATGGCAAACTGTATATTTGAACCTCCGGTTTCAACTCCGATCTCTCTTATGCAGGCAATGGCGGCGTCGCGCATAAGCTGATATTCCCTGTCGGTCAAGGTCTGCGCAGGCGCAACTGTAATGGAATCCCCTGTATGCACACCCATCGGGTCAAAGTTTTCGATGGAACAGATAATTACTACATTGTCTTTCTTATCCCGCATCACCTCGAGCTCAAACTCCTTCCAGCCGATAACCGACTCTTCGATGAGAATCTCTGAAATCATGCTGGATTCAAGTCCGCGCAAAGCAATTGCCTCAAATTCTTCCTTGTTATAAGCAGCCCCGCCTCCGGTTCCGCCTAAAGTAAAAGAGGGCCGGATAATCACGGGAAACCCTATCCGCTGGGCAACCTTACGCGCTTCTTTAATATTGTAGGCGAGGCCGCTTCTGGGCAGGTCAAGGCCAATCTTTTGCATCGCCTTTTTAAATAGCCTGCGGTCTTCGGCCTTTTTAATTGCCTTTCTGTCTGCGCCGATCATCTGCACCTTGTATTTATCAAGGGTACCTCTTTCGGCAAGCTGCATACTTACATTAAGGCCGGTCTGTCCACCTAGGGTAGGCAGAAGCGCGTCCGGGCGCTCTTTAGCAATTATCTTTTCTAATATCTCGGGGGTAATCGGTTCAATATAGGTTCTATACGCCATCTCCGGGTCAGTCATAATGGTCGCGGGGTTGGAATTAACCAGGATAACTTTAAAACCCTCTTCTTTCAGGGCCTTACAAGCCTGGGTGCCGGAATAATCAAACTCGCAGGCCTGGCCTATAATAATAGGGCCAGAGCCAATGATTAAAATCTTTTTTATGTCTTTACGTTTAGGCATATTTATCCATTAAATCCGTAAACTTTTTAAAAAGGTAGCCGGCGTCATGCGGCCCGGGGCCTGCCTCAGGATGGTATTGCACGCTGAATAATTTTAACTTTTTATTTTCCAGCCCTTCGGCGGTGTTATCGTATAAATTAACGTGCGTCAAAACCGTCCCTTTCTGCGGGATACTCTCCAAATCAACACAAAATCCGTGGTTTTGGGCGGTGATAGCAACCCTGCCTGTTTTTAAATCCTTGACCGGATGGTTTCCTCCGTGATGGCCGAATTTCAACTTGTAGGTTTCTCCGCCCATGGCAAGCCCCAACATCTGATGCCCCAGGCAAATACCGAATATAGGCAGCTTTCCTATTAAATCCCGCGTGCTCTGTATAACATAGTTTACCGCTGCCGGGTCCCCCGGACCGTTAGACAAGAGAAGCCCGTCGGGTTTTAGTTTAAGGATCTCTGCTGGGCTGGTCTTGGCGGGTACAATTTGAACTTTGCACCCTGCCCGGGCAAGATTACGCAATATATTGAATTTCACCCCGCAATCTAAAACTACGACTTTGTATTTTGCCCTGGTTTTCTGCTTTACAAATTTATCTTTCCACTCATAGGGTTCTTTGCAGGTTACTTTTCCTACCAGGTCGACACCGACTAACCGCGGCGCTGCCTGAAGTTTTTTCATAAGGCTATCTTTATCAAAATCTTTTGTGGAGATAGCTGCCTGCATTGCGCCCTTAAGCCGTATATGGCGGGTTAAAGCGCGGGTATCAATACCCTCTATCCCAGCGACATTGCTTCTCTCCAGATATTCACCGAGGTCTAGGGTCGAACGCCAGTTGGAGCGGATAATACTTAATTCTTTTACGATAAAACCCTCAAGCCAGGGCCTGCGGGATTCTACATCCTCCTGGTTTACCCCATAATTTCCGATTAAGGGGTAAGTCATGGTAACCATCTGCCCTTTATATGAGGGGTCAGTAATTATCTCCTGGTAGCCGGTAATAGAGGTATTAAAAACTACTTCCCCAAAAACTTCACCTTCTGCCCCGAAACCCTCTCCCTCAAAAACTGTTCCATCCTCTAAAAACAATACCGCTTTCATTCAAGCACTTCCTTTACTTTACTGACCGCCTCTTCAACTGTTTTGACTTTAAAAACGCCGGGTATATCCCAAGAGCCTAAGCTTATTACCGGTATCCCAAGCTGCAGGCAATAGGCAATTTCAGAAAGAGTTCCTGCTTCACCTGTAAGCGCAACCACTACATCTGCGCTCTTTACCACCAGCACATTTCTAGCTAATCCTAGGCCCGTAGGAACTACTATATCCACATATTTATTGGCATTGTTTTTGTCGTAACCCGGTAGGATACCAATGGTTATGCCGTTTTCGGCTTTAAAACCTTTACAGACTGCCTCCATTACTCCACTTAGCCCACCACAAACTAGATAATTAACCACTTTAGCTAGTTTTTTACCTAGTTTATGGGCAATTTGCTCCACTTCTACTGTACACTTGTGCCCACCTATAACACCAACTATTTTCTCTCTCATATGATTCCCCTAAATAAGCCTGCTCTCTTTCGGGGGACATCTCTTTTCCCCCACACCCCCTAAGGTTCGCTTCCTTACAGCTAACCAAGTGCGCCTGGCGGGAATCGAACCTGCACCACTGGCTCCGGAGGCCAGTGCTCTATCCGTTGAGCTACAGGCGCATCTATTGTGTGTATCCGCCGTATCTTAAAGATTAATCAAAAGGCAGGCTCAACTTTTCTTTTATTTTTGCAGCCACAGCTCCTGCATCCGAAACCTTAGACTGCTGTATACTAAAGTGCTCGCATTTAGTGGCGCCCTTGTTCAACAAGGCTTTTTTCATGTAGACAAGACAGCGTCCATTGCCGACGCCGCTGCCGTAAGTAGTAAATAGCACCACCTCTTTACCTTCAAGACCGCTACAGTTATCTAAAAAAGTATTTACTGCCGGCGCAGGCGCAAAAGCCCAAACCGGACTCCCAAGACACACCACGTCATATCCTGAAAGATCAGAATTAACCGGCTCGATCTTAGCCCGCACCTTAGAGAATGCCCTGCGGCACTGCTTTATAAAGGATGCTGATTCATCTTGCGCCTTCAATTCGGTGACAACGACTTCTCCTTTTGTCCGTAACAACTCCTCTAGGGCTAAGGCAACTTTCTTAGTATTGCCGCTATAAGAATAATAAACTACCAAGCTTTTCATTATTGCGCCTTACGTTTCATTAATACGCGGTCTCCGGATATATCTCGCACCTGAGCATCTCCTTTATTTGATCGCTGTAATCTAGCTCCTCGATTTTTTGCTCAAAGTAGCGGGATTGCATGGCGGGGAAACCGTTTATCACAAGAACCGCGTTTGCTGCGGGTGTATTATTTAAGAAAAGTACGATTCTAAAGGCTACGGCATTGTAGTTTTTGTTGGTAAGGTTCTGTATTTCTCCTTCAACGTTTAACCAGTTACCCGCGGCATCCTTTGTAAATCTTATGTTGCTGTAAGTGAAATTCATTTTCTTTTATGTCTTATTAAAACAAATTTAACTGTTTTTCTCCTGCGGGCTCCTTATCTTTTTCGTCAAAAATAGAAACTACCCCGTATTCACCGTCGTAACCGGCGGCTATGTTCACCTTGCCTTCACGCATGCGTAAAATCCCCTGGGCAACTTTAGGAGGAAGATGCTTTTGTAACTCTGCGCCGGAGGCCTTCAGCAGAATATCAAACTCTGTCCCGAATTTCGCGATATAACTTAGATAGTCCCGCTCAACAGAAACGCTTGTCTTGCCCACCCCCTTGGTCTCTGCAATAATTTCATCCAGGGGGATAAGACTGCGGAACGGTATGCGCTCTTGCGGTTTAAATCCTTCGGGCCTGTCTGCGAGCTGTTCCACTCGGTTCATAACGCCGACGGTGACGGGCTTTCCGCATTTAGGGCAGCGGCCGTTATGCTGTTTGGTCTCGCTCGGCGATAAACGCACCCCACAAAGCCTGTGCCCGTCAAAATGATATTTGCCCTCTTCGGGAAAGAATTCTATCGTATATAAGAATCTCTTTCTGTCTTTTGTGCGCAAAACCTCTCTTATGGTCTTGTAATCTAGCTCACAGTCAAAAACGTTGGCTTCCCTTCCTATCTTATGCGGGCTGTGGCTGTCAGAATTGCTGATAAGGGTAAATTTATCCAACGCGCTTAATCGCCAGTTCATCGCCGGGTCAGATGACAATCCTGTCTCCAGGGCGAAAATCTTGGGCGACTGCTCTTCGAAACAGTCCTCGATTTTGTCAAAACCGGACATCGAACCAAAAAGAGAGAACCATGGCGTCCAGATGTGACCAGGGACAATCATACAGTTTTCATCAATATCAAAAACTATGCGCGCCAGTTCCGCCGCATCAAGACCCAGTATCGGCCTGCCATCGCTGGCAAGATTTCCTATCCTGCCTAGCCGGTCATTTATCTTATCTACGGTTTCAAAAGAAGGGCTGAAAATCATATTGTGAATGCGGTAGGTTTTTCCTTTCTTAGAATAGATACTACTTACCTCGCTTGTCAGTATAAAATTTATATCGTTATATTTTAAAATACCATTACCGCAATCTTGAAGCGTGTGCTTTAATTCCTCAAGCCAGAGATGATGGGTAAAATCCCCCGTGCCCATTAGGCTGATACCCTTGAGCTTCGCCCAATCGGCCAAGTGCTTGGTGTCCATATCCTTTGAGGTGGCGCGGGAGTATTTGGAATGAATATGAAAATCAGCTATAAATTCCATCGATCTCCTTCAAGAGCTTCTCAACATTTCCCCAGTGAGTTCCCTGCCAGTATATGCGGCTGCATGCTGGGCAGGTAACAAACTTTTCTTGTGTGGCAAAGACGTATGTGGGAACCCTATCTTTTACTTTCTCTTTTGCGGCGGCCACCAGGGGTTCGTTGCAGAGTATGCAGCGCGTAAACATCATACCAGATACCGGCTTAATCTGCAATATCTTTAGGGTTGCCGCCAACTCCTCTTTTAGTTTATCGGCCTTTATTACTACAATTCGCGCGCCGGTAGGTTTAGGTAAATGACGGTTGCGCGTAACAATTATTCTTTCCTGCCGCAGGGATTCAATGATTAAGGAGCTTGCGTTTTGGCCCCTGAAATAAGCGGTGTCTAGCCCCAATATCCTAAGCCACTTTACGAGCCTTCCCAGCTCCGCGGTAAGAAGCAGCTTCATCCTGGCTTCCTTTACGACACCCGCTACCCGTTGGTAGTCAAAGCAGAGTAGGCAATTTTCCCAGAACAGACAGTATGCTCGACTTTGCCTTTTAGCTTTCTGCCTATAAAGGGGGAGTTTTTCGACTTGGAAACAAACTCCCTTTTCTCTACAAGCCATTCTTCTGCGGGAGAGACCACTATGATGTCGGCAGCCTTGCCGGGAGTCAAGGTTCCCTTGTCTATACCCAAAACCCTTGCCGGGTTAAGCGCTAATTTTCCTACTAATGCCGGCCAGGTAAGCAACTCTTTTTTAACGAGCGCGGTTATGCTCACGGCAAGAATGGTCTCAAGGCCTATTATGCCAAATTGCGCACGCTCAAACTCTATCTCTTTTTCACTCTCTGTATGCGGTGCATGGTCTGAAGCAATGACATCTATGACGCCTTCTCTTAACCCCTGTTGTATGGCCAGCATATCGGACTCTGCGCGCAAAGGCGGGTTCATCTTCATATTGGGGTCATAGCCTAAAACCGCCTCTTCATTCAAAGAAAAATAATGCGGGGCTGTCTCACAGCTTACGTTTATACCTTTTGCCTTTGCCTTGGCGATAAGCTCTA
This sequence comes from Candidatus Omnitrophota bacterium, assembly GCA_050012075.1. Taxonomy (GTDB): domain Bacteria; phylum Omnitrophota; class Gorgyraeia; order Gygaellales; family Profunditerraquicolaceae; genus JAMWCI01. The sequence continues at coordinate 23,463 of JBEKHW010000006.1, forward strand.
CCGATTCAGCGCAGCTTATATGCGCGATATGCAGTTTTGCGCCAGTTTTTTCGGCAAGGCCGATATCCCTCTTTACCCTGAGATATTCCGATTCCCTGGAAATACCGCGCAGGCCCATACGTGTAGCTATAAAACCGCCGTTCACCACTCCGTTTCCGGAAAGCTTCTTATCTTCACAATGGGCAATAACCAACAGATTCCCGTCTTTTGCCTGTTTAAGCGCTTCATACATAATTGTTTCATCTTCTATGGATGAGCCGTCGTCGGTGATAGCAATTGCGCCCGATTCTTTCAGTTTCTTTACCTCTACCAATTCATTGCCTTGCCTGCCTTTGGTAATTGCTGCGGCAATAAAAACATTTGCTTTGGCAGAGCGGCCGATAATATCCTTAAGCAAGCTAACGGTCTGCGGGCTATCGATAGCGGGGTCGGTATTCGGCATGGCCAACACGCTTGTAACTCCACCCTTAAGCGCTGCTCCTGTCCCGGTTTCTACTGTTTCCTTGTCTTCCCTGCCTGGCTCCCTAAGATGCACATGCATGTCTACAAGGCCTGGTAAAACAATTTTATCAGTGGCGTCAATGAGTATCGCGCCATCGGCTTTAATATCTTTGCCCACTTTTGCTATTTTAGCGTCCTGGATAAGAATATCGCTTATCATATCCAGGTTATTCGCGGGGTCAATAACCCTGCCATTTTTAATCAGTAATTTTTGCCCCATTATTGTCCTTTGCCTGAGCAACCAAAAATAATACGCTCATGCGTACGGCGATACCATTAGTAACCTGCTCTAAAATCACGGAGTTGGCTCCGTCGGCAATTTCACTGGATATCTCAACGCCCCTGTTTATGGGCCCTGGATGCATGACAAGAATGTTTTTCTTTGCTTTGTTAAGACGGCTCTCGGTAATACCATATTGTTTAAAATATTCCAGCTGCTGGGGAAACGCCGCTTTTTCATCCCGCTCAAACTGCATGCGCAGGACGTTCACCGCATCCGCTTGTCTTAGCGCCTCCTCAATATCATAAGTCACATTGGCGCCCATCTTTTCTATTCCTTCCGGTATAAGCATCTTCGGGGCGCATACCGTCACCTTGGCGCCGAGTTTAGTGAGCCCCCAGATGTTTGAACGCGCCACGCGCGAATGCGCTATGTCGCCGACTATACTTACGTGCAACCCCTCAATGCGGCCGAGCTTCTCTTTTAAGGTAAAGATATCCAGGAGTGCCTGGGTAGGATGCTCGTGCCATCCATCCCCTGCGTTAACCACGCTGATATCAAGGCACCTGGCAAGCATGGTAGCTGCCCCGGAACAGTTGTGCCGCATAACAATTACATCAGCCTTCAACGCCTGTATGTTTTTGCCTGTATCAATAAGCGTCTCTCCCTTGCGGACGCTAGAAGTTTCCGTAGCAATATTAATGACATCTGCGGAAAGCCGTTTTGCCGCTACTTCAAAAGAAACGCGAGTCCTTGTGGATGGCTCATAGAATAAATTAACCACGGTTTTGCCCCTTAGCGCGGGGACCTTTTTGATTTCACGCGTAGTCACTTCTTTAAAGGACTCCGCGGTTGCCAAAATCAATTCTATCTCTTCTTTGGTTAACTCTTCCAGGCCCAGGAGGTCTTTTCTTGCCCAGTTACCCGCCATAATTTATTCCTTTTGGATAATCACCACTTCATCTTTGCCGTCGACTTCTTCCAGATGCACCTCTATGGTCTCATTCTGGGAAGTGGGAATGTTTTTGCCTGCGTAATCCGCGCGTATAGGCAGCTCTCTGTGGCCGCGGTCAATTAAAACTGCCAGTTGTATGGATCTTGGCCTGCCAAGATCAACCAGGGCATCAAGGGCCGCGCGCACTGTGCGTCCGGTATATAATACATCATCTACCAAAACGGCGGTTTTATCAGTAACATCGAAATCGATCTCTGTTTTGTGCACCACCGGCCCCGCGCCGATCATTGTAAGGTCATCGCGGTAAAGAGTAATATCCAATATCCCCACCGGTACGTTTACCTGGTCGATCTTTTCAATAAGCGCGCCCAGGCGTTGGGCAAGATATGCACCGCGGCTGCGTATGCCTATAAGGCAAAGGTCTTTTGTGCCTTTATTCCTTTCCAGGATTTCATGCGCGATGCGCGTAAGGCTACGGTTGAGCGTATCTTTATCCAGTATCTTGGCTTTTTCTTTCATAAGTGAGGACATAAGTTATGGAGCAACATATTTAAGATGACGCAAGCGACATAACTTATATGTCCGAAGTTACCCGCCACTGATTCAGTGGCGGGATAATCCGCTCAAAAAAATACCCTTGGTTTTTCTACCAAGGGTCAAATTTTCCTGCTATTTTGCCGCACTTCATCTTTTCTTTCCTTGCTGGCTTCTCTGAGCCAGCTTAAAGGTTGTCTGATTCGTAATAAATATATCATCAAAGCGCAGGAATGTCAAGTTAAATAATAATAACAAATTCTCCGCGCGGCCTTTCTCTTCTAAGGGCAGCCAGGATAAGAGAAGATGAACCACGCTTTACCTCCTCAAACTTTTTGGTGAGTTCTCTGGCGACAACGATTTCTTTTTCGCCAAATATTGTATGCATATCCTCCAGGGTGGCTAGGATTCTGTGGCAGGATTCATAAATAATGACGGTGCACGGTGATTGAGCAAGCTCTTTAAGCCGGTTACGGCGGGCCTGGGCCCTGTTGGGCAGGAACCCTTCAAAGAAAAATCTGTGTGCGGGCTTGCCGGATAAAACCAAGGCATTTACCAACGCCGTGGGACCCGGAATCACGGTTAGCGCGATATTGTGTTTTATAGCCAGGTTGATGATATTGTAGCCGGGGTCAAGAATCCCAGGCATACCAGCATCTGAAACTAAAGCTATGGATTTACCGTTTTGTAATAAACCTAGGAGCTGCTGGGCTTTTACAATACGGTTGTGTTGAAAGAAGCTTGTTGTGGGCGTCGTAATCCCGTAGTGGGTTAGCAATATTTTGGTGTGCCGGGTGTCTTCGCAGGCAATCAGGTCTACGGACTTTAACGCCTCTATTGCACGCATGGTTATATCTTTTAGGTTACCTATGGGGGTTGCAACTATATATAGCATTATTCTACGGTTACTGACTTTGCGAGGTTCCTCGGCTGGTCTACATCGCAGCCGCGTTTAACCGCGATGTGATAAGCTAATAACTGCAGGGGCAACGCTATGATTAACGGAGAGAAAAATTCTTCAATCTTAGGCGTGTAGATGACTTCACCCGTCATCTCTTTCATCCCTTCGTCGGCCTCGGATGCGATGGCAATGATCTTGCCGTGCCGGGAATGTATCTCCTGTATATTAGAGATCATCTTTTCATATATCTTTGACTGGGGGGCAATGCAAACGACAGCGCGGTACTCGTCAATGAGCGCGATAGGGCCGTGTTTCATCTCCCCTGCGGCATAACCCTCTGCCGGAATATAGGAAATTTCTTTTAATTTTAACGCGCCCTCTAACGCTGAAGGATAATTGATATTCCTTCCCAGATACAGGAATGAACCGAAGTGCGAATGCCTGCGGGCTATGCGGGCTATTTCACCCTGATCCTTTAAAACCTTTTCCATAAGGAGCGGGACGCGGTTTAATTCATCGATAAATTTATTTCTCCTTCCATTAGCCAGCGTATTCCTTACTCCGGCAAAATAAAACGCGAACAGGTAAAGCGCGGTTAACTGCGCGGTATATGCCTTGGTGGAGGCAACCCCTATTTCTGGCCCTGCATGAGTATAAATGACGCCATCGGATTCGCGGGTTAACGTGGAACCCAGAACGTTACATATTGAAAGCACCGCGGCTTGCCGTTTGCGCGCCTCGCGCGCCCCTGCCAAGGTATCTGCAGTCTCCCCTGACTGGCTTATGGCAATTACCAATGTATCCCTGTCAATCAAGAGGTCGCGGTAGCGGAATTCGCTTGAGACATCCACTGCAATCGGCACTGCGCAGAGCGCTTCTAAAATATATTTGCCTACCAAGCCTGCGTGATATGCCGTGCCGCAGGCGACTATGGATATATTCTTTATGCTTTTTAGCTTTTCTTCGCTTATGTTCTGATCGGGGAAACCTATCTTGTTCTCTCTTTGGACATACAAATTAAGCAGGCCCTTGATAATAGCCGGCTGCTCATTAATCTCTTTGAGCATGAAATGTTTATAGCCCTGCTTCTGCGCCTGGGCTATATCCCAGGATATATGCGTTGGCTTTTTGGTTACGGGTTTTCCGTCTAGGTCAGTTACCTTACAGGCGTCTTTAGAAAGAATTACTACTTCATTCTCGTCTAAAAAAATTATCTCCTTCGTGTATTCCAAGACAGCCGGCACATCTGAAGCAAGAAAATTTTCCTCTTTTCCTAAGCCGACGATTAAGGGGCTGCCCGAACGCGCTCCCACAAGCTTTGCCGGCTCCCTTGTGGATATTACGCCTATGGCAAAAGAGCCAACTAATAGTTTCAGGGCACGGCGCACCGCATCTTCTAATGGGACGTTTTGATAGAATTTTTCAATCAGATGGGCAATTACTTCGGTATCGGTCTGACTGGTAAACCTATGCCCTTCTTTAATCAGGGTATTTTTGAGGGTTTCGTAATTCTCAATAATCCCGTTATGCACTATTGCGATTTCTCCGCTGCAATCGCTGTGCGGATGGGCGTTATCTAGCGTCGGAGCCCCATGCGTTGCCCAGCGGGTATGGGCTATACCAGTGTTACCTGTGAGGGGTTTTGTTTTAAGAAGTTTCTCTAACGCTTTAATTTTGCCGGGGGTCTTACGTATGGAGAGGCTGTTCTTCTTGGTAAGTATTACTGCCATACCGCTTGAATCGTAACCGCGGTATTCAAGGCGCTTCAATCCTCCTAACAGTATTGGCTGGGCGGGTTTTTCGCCTATGTATCCTACTATACCGCACATTGAGCACACTCCTGTGCTTGGCCTAAAGGCCAAGCACATTTAGCGAAATCCCGCAAGCAGCCATTGTTTAAAGTTGAGCTGCGAAACGGGACTGAGCACCTTAAGTGTAATGTCCCCAACGAGATTTGAACTCGTGTCGAGAGCTTGAAAAGCTCTTGTCCTAGACCAGGCTAGACGATGGGGACAAAGCTATTCTTCTTCCTCGGCAATAACAGGGGCTACGCAGGAAACCCTGTCTTTCTCCTGTAACTTAATCAGGCGCACACCCTGAGAGGAACGACCTGTCTCGCGGATGTCCTTGACCGCGCAACGTAAGAAAATACCGTTTTGCGTAATAACCATCAGCTCGTCATTGTCGTTAACAGTCTTTAAACTGACTGCTTGCCCATTTTTATCGGTAACTTTAATGTTTATCACGCCTTTTCCGCCCCTGCTGGTCAGGCGATACTCATCAACGGTAGTCCGCTTAGCGAATCCGAGTTCCGTAACGGTGAGTATTGCCGCTTCTTTCTTGGCAATAACCATATCTATAACTTCATCCTTTTTCCCCAAGGTTATCCCGCGCACACCCTTAGCAGATCTGCCCATATCGCGCACCTTGGTTTCGGAAAATCTGACTGCCTTGCCCTGACGGGTGCCGATTAAGAGTTCCTGGTGGCCGTCGGTAAGATCAACGCCTATTAATTCATCGTCTTTATCAAGAGTGATACTGATAATCCCGCCTTTTCTGGGATTACCGTAAGCATCGAGTTTTGTCTTCTTAATAACGCCCTTTTTGGTAACCATAACCAGGTATTTATCCGGGGCGAATTCCTTGACCGGAATCGTTGAGCTGATTTTTGAACCCTGCTCAATCTGAATAAGGTTAATTATTGCTTTGCCCTTTGATATCTTTGACGCCTGAGGTATTTCATAAACCTTAAGCCAGTGCACCTGCCCTTTGCCGGTAAAAATAAGCAGGTAATCCTTTGTGGAAGCGACAAACAGGTGTTCAACAAAATCCTCTTCCTTAACTTCCGCTCCGGTCGTGCCCCTGCCCCCGCGTTTTTGTTTGCGATAGGCGCTTACGGGCAGGCGCTTTATATAGCCGCCGTGGCTGATAGTAACCACGACATCCTCTTCGGCAATCAAATCCTCTACTTCCAGTTCCTCTACTTCCCCGACGATATCGGTCCTGCGTTCATCTCCGTATTTCTTCTTCAACTCCTCTAGTTCCTCCTTGATAATCGCCTCTATCTTCTTTTCAGAAGCAAGTATTGCTTTGCATATCTCTATTTTCTTAAGTAACTCTGCGTATTCCGCATCAAGCTTATCCCGTTCAAGCGCGGTAAGGCGCTGCAGCTGCATTTCCAGGATCGCCTGGGACTGGATCTCCGATAAGTCAAATTCTTTCATCAGGCGCTCTTTTGCCTGCTCTGTATTCTTGGAAGTCTTGATTGTTTTTATGATGCGGTCGATAAACTTCAGGGCGATCTTTAATCCCTCTAAAATATGCGCGCGCTTTAATGCCTTGTCCAGCTCGAATTGGGTACGCCGACGGATAATCACCTTGCGGTGTTCTATATAATATTCGAGCACCTGCCGTAAATTCAACACCCGCGGCCGGTTCTCTACCAACGCCAGCATTATTATGCCAAAGGTGGTCTCCAGCTGCGTATGCTTAAAAAGCTGGTTTAAAATAATCTGGGGCTCGACATCGCGCTTAAGCTCTACTACGATACGCATCCCCTCTTTATCAGATTCATCGCGGATATCGGATATCCCCTCTATCTTTTTGTCGTCTACTAAAGAGGCTATTGCTTCAATAAGCGATGCCTTTTGCACCTGATAGGGGATCTCGGTGATTACAATCATATCTTTACCGTTCTTCTGGTGCTCCACGGTTGCCCGTGCGCGCACAGTAACCTTGCCCCTCCCTGTCGTAAACGCTTCTTTTATGCCGCCCTTGCCGCAAATCACCCCGCCCGTCGGAAAATCAGGACCCTTCATATAACGCATCAAATCCTTTATTTCTGCGCCGGGATTATCCAGGATATAAATAATGGCATCCGCTACTTCATTCAAATTATGCGGCGGGATATTTGTAGCCATGCCTACGGCGATACCCGATGAGCCGTTTACCAACAAGTTAGGGAGACACGCCGGCAATAGGAGCGGTTCTTTCAAAGAGGCATCGAAGTTGGGGCCGAAATTTACCGTCTCCTTATCTATGTCTCCGAGTATGTCATCGGAGACAGATGCCAGGCGCGCCTCGGTATAACGCATAGCTGCGGCGGCATCTCCGTCGACAGAGCCGAAGTTCCCCTGGCCATCCACTAACGGATAACGCAGGGAGAAATCCTGTGCCATTCTTACCAGCGTATCGTAAACCGCGACATCTCCGTGCGGATGGTATTTACCTAAAACTTCTCCGACAATACGCGCGCATTTCTTATAGGGCTTGGAATGTTCCAGGCCCAACTCTTGCATGGCAAAGAGGATGCGGCGATGTACCGGCTTTAGGCCGTCACGCACATCCGGAAGAGCGCGGCCGACAATTACGCTCATGGCGTAATTAAGATAGGAATCCTTTACTTCGTCCTCAATATTAACCGGTATTATTTTTTCGTTGCGGGTATACATGTTTTAGTTCATGATTCATGGTTCATGGTTGATAGTACTATGAACTATCCACTATGAACTAGTTATATATCTAAGTTCTTTACCTGATGCGCGTAATCTTCGATAAAAGCGCGGCGCGGCTCAACTTCATCGCCCATAAGCACGGTAAATATCCGGTTGGCTTCTACAGCATCTTCCAGGACGACTTTCAGGATCGTACGCTTTTCCGGATCCATGGTTGTATCCCAGAGCTGTTGCGGATTCATCTCGCCCAGGCCTTTGTACCTTTGAATATGCATGCCTCTGCTTGCCAGTTCGCGCACATACGACAAGATTTCCTTAAGGGAAAAAAGGTCTTTGTTCTCCTTTTCGTTGGTAATCCGGTAAACGGGCTTCTGCCTCTCTTTTCCGGAATCCTTGGATTTTAAATCCTTTTGTTCCAGCACCAGAGTACTGTAAGTCGCCATCTCCAGGCCAAGTTTTTCAATCTTTGCCACTACTTCTTCTATCTCCTTAGCCTCATAAAGCTCCGAAACGTCCGATTCTGTAATTTGTTCCTCTTTTTCTCTTAATTCTGCCAATTCTTTATCCGAATAGAGAAAATGGTCTTTACTCTCCACTTTTACCCTATAAATTGGCATTTTTTTGGTCTTTGGGTGTCTAAAGCTGAGGTATTTTGATAAATCTACTCCCTTTTTATCTAAAATTTTCCCTATTTTATCTATTTCTACCAACAAATATAGCAAATCTTTAAATTTATTGTCGCTAAAAGCCTCTTTGTCTTTTAGCCGTACAAGCTTATGGCCTTCTCTTCCCAAATCCAGAAGTAGTTCATCCATCTGCTGCTCTGTCTGGATATACTCCTCCCGTTGGCCTCTCTTAATCTTATAAAGAGGGGGCTGGGCAATATATACATAACCGTCCTCCACTAGCTTGGGTATCTGGCGATAAAGTAGGGTTAAAAGCAGTGTACGTATATGTGACCCATCTACATCCGCATCTGCCATTAATATTATCTTGTGGTACCTAAGCTTGGTAATATCGAATTCCTCACCTATCCCTGTACCCAGTGCCGTGATAATAGTGCGTATTTCTTCATTGGAAAGAATTTTATCCAGGCGCGCTTTTTCCACGTTTAAGATTTTACCTTTGATGGGGAGTATGGCCTGGAATCTCCTGTCGCGGCCCTGTTTTGCGCTTCCGCCTGCACTGTCACCTTCGACTATATACACCTCGCACAATGCGGCATCCCGCTCTGAGCAATCTGCCAATTTACCGGGTAGGCCCGCTCCTTCCAAGGCGCCTTTTCTGCGGGTTAACTCCCTTGCTTTTCTGGCTGCCTCCCGCGCACGCGAAGCCACAATTACTTTATCTACAATTTTATTTGCCAGAGAAGGATTCTCCTCAAAAAAAGAAGAGAGCGCATCAAGGCTTGCTGAGGCGACTAATCCTTCTACCTCGGAATTACCTAGCTTGGTCTTGGTCTGCCCTTCAAATTGAGGGTTAGGCACCTTTACGCTGAGTACTGCGGTTAAGCCCTCCCGCACATCGTCTCCGGTAATCTGAGCTTCATCCCCTCCCTTAATAAGGTTTTTGCCCTTGGCATACTGGTTGATGGCGCGGGTAAGCGCAGACTTAAAGCCGGAAAGGTGCGTTCCGCCCTCAATGGTATTAATGTTGTTCGCAAAAGAAAACAGTGTCTCTGCGTAGCCGTCATTATACTGAAGTGCTACCTCCATAATAACGTCATCCTGTTCCTTCTGGTAACAAACCACTTTATTATGAAGGGGGTTTTTGTTTTTGTTAAGGTATTCGACGAAAGAAATTATCCCGCCTGAAAATTCAAAAACCGATTCTTTATCGGAGCGCTCGTCGGAAAGTTTGATGCGCAGCCCCTTATTTAAAAACGCCAGTTCTCGTAAGCGCTGGGAGAGGATATCATAGGAAAATTCTATTTTGGGAAAAATACTCTTGTCCGGCTTAAAAGTGACTTTTGTGCCGGTTGAATTGCTTTTACCTATAACGGAAAGTTTGGTGGCGGTCTTACCCCGTTCATAGCGCTGGTGGTAAATCCTACCATCCCTCTTTACCTCTACCTCAAGCCAATCAGAAAGCGCGTTAACCACGCTTACGCCCACCCCGTGCAGGCCTCCGGAAACCTTGTAGACGCGGTGGTCAAACTTTCCTCCGGCATGTAGTGTTGTCAGCGCCACTTCTACCGCGGGCTTCTTCTCGGTTTTATGCATATCCACCGGTATGCCGCGGCCATTATCCGCTACACTTACGCTATTGTCCGGATGAACCTCTACTTCTATGGATGTGCAATAGCCCGCAAGGGATTCATCGACGCTGTTATCTACCACTTCATAAACCAAGTGATGCAGGCCGCGCGTGGATGTATCGCCGATATACATGGCGGGCCTTCGCCTGACTGCCTCTGTGCCTTCCAGGACCTGAATATTGGTGGCGTCATAGGCCTTACTTGCCTTGGCGGTATCCTTGGGCGCCTCTTTGATTGCCTCTTTAGGATTCTTCTCTTTTGTTTTTCCTTTTTTCATTCTAGGTTCCTGTGTGTGTCCAGCAGCGCAACCCCCGGCTCCGGAAAACTTCTACCTTGCCTACCCTAACCTGAAACGTATATCTTTAATCTTATCTGTTTTATAACGTAACTGTGAAAGCAGGTGCTCTTTCTTGAGATTAAAGTTATACAGCCAGCTTGAAGAATCAACGCTGACACCCATGACGCCTTTTTTAAAATACTTAAATTTTATATGTTGCCGCTCCCTGTTTGTCAAGGTATTTTTTAACAGCGCCTCCGGGCTTGCTGTTGGGGCACCTTCTTTTTTACCGGCTAAATCCTGCATTATCCCGGCGATGGTTTCCTTGATTTTTTCCATTAACTTAAGCGCATGGGTAAAACCACGTATATATAACCATTTGTGCGGATCGCTCCGGGCTTCTCGCTATCCGTAACCTCGAATTCCACACTGCTATCGGAAAGGTTTTTCAGCACATCGATTAAATAATAGGGGTTAAATCCGATAACCAGCTCTCTGCCCGCGTACTCTACGTTTATTTCCTCGTGTGATTCCCCTACGTCGGGCGTGGCCTTGGAAATAACCACCTTGTTTTTAAATAACTCCATCTTAACTGCCTGATAGTCGGGAGTTGACAGAAGCGCCGCGCGCTTTACCGCTAACAGAAACTGTTCACGGTTAATGCGCATTTTTTCGTTGGAAACCGCCGGGATTACCTGGCGGTAATCAGGGAATTCTCCTTCTATGAGCCGGGATATTATCACAATACCCCCTAAATCGAACAGGGCTTGGTTATTCCCCAAAATTATCGAAACGCTTCCCTCCTCTTTAAGATTGCGGCTTAGTTCATGGATAGTCTTAATAGGTACGATTATAGAGATATTGTTGTCGGCTTCCGGGTTTATTTTTTTCTCTACCAGCGCCAAGCGCTTTCCGTCGGTTGCAACCAAAGTAAGAATCTGTTTTTCGATTTTAAAAAGGGTGCCGTTAAAAATATAACGCGCCTCATCCGTGGAAACAGCAAACGAGGTTAAATCCAGCATTTCTTTTAATTCTGCCTGCTCTATACGGATAACCTCTTTATCTTTAAATTCCGGTAGTTTTGGAAACTCTTCGCGCGCTAAGCCCATAATCTTAAACTGGCATGATTCCGCATCAATTGTTACTAGGTTGTTTTTTTTGGTAACGATAGTCACCTTCTCTGCGGGTAATTCTTTAATAATATCGCTAAACCTTTTGGCGGGAACTGTTATCGCCCCCTGTTCCTGGATTTCTACAGGTATTACACAGCTTATCCCCACATCTAAATCCGTGGCTGTAAATTTAAGTTTATCCTGCTGGGTTTCTATAAGGATATTAGACAGAATAGGTAAGGCGGATTTTGAAGTAATGACATTCTGCACTATTTGAATGCCGGATAATAAAACATTTTTTTCTGCGGTTAATTTCATTGTTTCCTTCCTTTCTATTAATAATAACTATTAAATACTTATATCGTAATAGAAATAAAGCGGTTCCGTTTCTGTGGAAAACGCCGTAACCCCATAAAACAGGTTATTAGTTTGATATTCATAACAACTGGATAACCTTTTAATTTACTGTTTAATGATTTGTATAATCCGTTCTACCTTTTCTTTTAACACAAAATCCGAAGTTATAGCCCCTTTTATTTTATTATATGAATGTAATACTGTAGTATGATCCTTACCCCCAAAAAATCCCCCTATTTCCGGAAAAGATAAATCCGTCAATTCCCTGCTTAGATACATGGCGGTTTGACGGGGCAAAACAACCGTTTTATTCCTGCGCTTAGTTTTAATTTCCTGTACAGATATACCGAATTCTTCAGCTACGCAATGCTGGATAAAATCCACAGTAATTAATTTTTTCGGCTCTTTTAATAGATCTTTTAAAACCTCTTTTGTTAAATCCAGGCTGATGGGTTTCTCTTCGAGAAGCGAATAGGCGATGGTGCGTATTAAGGCGCCCTCCAGCTCCCGGATATTGGTTTTAATCAGTTGCGCAATAAAAACAATTACTTCGTCCGGTACGGTAACGGGCTCCCGCTCTATTTTCTTCTTTAAAATAGCCACGCGCGTCTCAAAATCGGGCGGCTGTATATCGGTAGTCAGCCCCCAGCCGAAACGGGATATAAGCCGTTCCTGTAAATTGGCAATTTCCTTCGGCGGCCTGTCCGAGGAGAGTACGATTTGTTTGTGCGCATCATAAAGGGTATTAAAGGTATGAAAGAATTCTTCCTGGGTAGACTCTTTGCCGGCGATAAAATGCACGTCATCGATAACCAGCATATCCATATTCCTGTATTTCTGGCGGAAACCGGCGGTAGAATGGTGTTGTATGGCATCAATAAGCTCGTTAGTAAAGCGTTCGGAAGATATATAACATATGTTCAGATTATTTTGAGATTGTTTTTTTACGTGATGGCAGATCGCCTGAATCAGGTGGGTCTTGCCCAGCCCCACCCCGCCGTAAATAAATAATGGGTTATATGTTTTTGCCGGTGCTGCGGCGACAGCCAGAGAATAAGCGTGGGCATGTTTATTAGAGGAGCCGATCACGAAGTTCTCAAATGTGTAGCGGTCGTTGAGGTTCGATGTTTTCACTGGTTCCGCCGTCCTGCCGTGTGGCGGGGTTGGAAAAGGTTCTGCCGGGGGTTGGCTGCCCGAGTCTGTTTCTAGATACAGGGGGATATTATTGGCGCCACCCACAGAAGCAATGGTTTCACTAATAAGCCCTTTATAGTGTTTTTCCACCCAATCTTTAAAGAAGTTATCAGGCGCCTCTAAGAATAAGCCTTCCTTCTGAGACGGCTTTACCTGAAGCGGCTGGATCCAGGTTTCAAAGACAGACTGCCCGAGCCTGTCTTTTAAGATAACTTTTGCCTGCTCCCAGATGTCCCCTAGATTAACCATAAAAGGCCTGTTTGGCTGTTATTCACAGGTTATTCACACCGTGCATAATTCTGTGGAAAAAGAAAACGCTGAAAAATGTGGCGCAGTAACGCTATTATAACAGGAATAAAACAAGTTGCAAGAAAAAAAGATAAACGCGCATTATTATACAATGTTTTTTTCAGGCGTCAACAAAATTTGAAGAAAAAAATCTAAGCGGAGGTCTTTCTGTCTAAGCTGTGGAGAACTTCTATATCATAGTAAAGCGAATTTAACTTGACCGGAAAAATTTTCTGTGATAGAATTCCCTCTCATCGCATTATAGGCAAGACCAAAGCCATTGACTTGGAAAACAGCTTTTGTTATAATAAACCCTCATTATAGGAAGGGCCCAAAAACCAAATGAAAAAAAACTTAAAAACGCCAACAAACATCGTCGGAAAACGGCGACACGGTTTTCGTAGCAAAATGGCAACCAGAGGCGGCCGCCGGGTGCTTAAGCGCCGCCGGCACAAGGGAAGAAAACGCCTAGCTTTTTAATGTTAGAAAGCATAGCGCTTAACTTGATTAAGGGCTACCAAAACTACATACGCATTTATATACCCTGCCATTGCCGCTTCAGCCCCTCTTGTTCCGAATATGCGTACCAGGCAATTGCAAGGCATGGTTTTATTAAAGGGTGTATAAAAGCGGGCAGGCGGTTGCTGCGTTGCCACCCCTTGTCTAAAAGATCAGGCTACGATCCACTGGTATAAAATTATGGAAAAACGTCTCATTTTAGCTATTGTTTTGTCATTAATAATTTTGCTGAGCTGGTCTGCTATAATCTCACGCACGCATCCCCTTGATAACAAAGGAGTTATAACAGACAACCTTTCTAAAGCCCCCCAGACAATTAACCAGGAAAAAGTATTACCAACAACGCCTCCAGAGGAAACCCTGCCCACTGTTATTTTTGAGCAGGATAAGATTAAAGTAGGGTTTATTGAATCTCAAGCAGCAATTAAAGAGGTATTTTTTAAGAATTATCCTAAGGGAGATCTTATTTTAAGAAATGGCTTTGCTATAAACAGTCCCCCTCTCAATTTCAAAAAAATAAGGAGCACAGATAATTCTATAACTTTTCAGCACCTAGATGCCAATAAAAAGATTGTAAAAGAATTTATTTTTTCTAACACCGGATACGAGTTATGGTTAGAAATAAATGTCCAAAATGAATCTTCTTCTTCTCTCCAAATAGATCTTCCTTTGTGGTTGGGTATTTTGGATTTTGCTCCGGCTGGAACTTCTTCTCAGTTTCAAGATATCATTGTGCAGACCAAAGAAAAGACGCTGCACCTTACAGCTAGAAAGGACCAGGAGTTTGCGCAGCTCCAATTTATCGCCTTAAGGAATCGTTATTTTTGCGCTATTCTACAGCCAGAAAAAATAGATACTACGGGGCTGTTAAGAAAAGTAGATGCAGGCAAATTACAAGCCGGGATATCACCAAATGCGTTCAGTCTACTCCCAGGCGCTCAAATGACAGAAAAATTCCATATCTATTTGGGACCACAAGAGTTGCATCTGATAAATTCCATTAATCCACAATGGTCTACAGTGGTATATTATGGCACTTTTGATTTTATTTCTCAAATACTCTTGCGAACACTGGAATTCATTCATCGATTAGTGCACAATTGGGGAGCAGCCGTAATAATTCTCAGCTTCTTAGTATATTTATTTCTTTTTCCGCTTACCCTGAAACAAATGCGTTCAATGAAGGAAATGCAACTGTTACAGCCAAAAATAGAACGATTGCGTACTACTTACAAAGATAACCCTCAGCGGCTAAACAAAGAAATAATGGAATTATATAAGGAGCATAAGGTAAATCCTTTTGGCGGGTGTTTACCCCTTATCTTACAGATACCTATATTTTTTGCTCTTTACCAGGCGCTTATGCGCTCGACAACTCTTAAAGGTGCTAACTTTCTGTGGATAAAGGATTTATCTGAACCAGACCGGTTATTTACTCTAAAATTCTCTTTGCCAGCTTTGGGCAATGAATTTAATATCCTTCCGATCTTGATGGCTATCGGGATGTTTATTCAACAGAAGATATCTTCTGTTGGTGCTACTAGCAGCACCACGGCCGAGCAGCAAAAAATGATGACAATAATTATGCCTATTTTATTCGGGTTCATCTTTTATCATATGCCATCTGGTTTGGTTCTTTATTGGTTCGTGAACAGTATGCTTATGTTAGCCTACCAATTTCGGATAAGAGTAAAATGACAATAAAGACTAGTATAGAAGTAGAAGGTAACACCGTTGAAGAAGCGGTAAAAAAGGCGCTAAGGGAATTAAAAATTCCTCGTAATAAAGTTAAAATCGAAGTACTTTCTGAAGAGACAAGGGGTCTTTTTGGAATGCCTGGCGCTAAACCGGCAAAGGTGCGGGTGACTACGCTAAAAAGTAAAGAAAATACTTGACAAACAGGCATTTTTCAAGATAATAAAATTGATACTATTAAGCATGTTTCACGTGGAACATTACATAACTGTATGAAATACAATGGGTAAGATAATCACAGTTTGTAATCAGAAAGGCGGCACAGGTAAAACCACCTCGGCGATTAATATCGCCACTGCTTTAGGCTTTTTAGATAAGAAGATAATGCTTATTGATTTAGACCCCCAGGCAAATGCTACGAGCGGGATCGGCCTTAATAAGCATAATGTAAAGAAGAGTACTTATCATGTTCTTCTGGAAGAAACAGAAATACAAGAAATCTTGCAGCCTACTGCGGTACCTAATCTTTCTATAGCGCCTTCAAATCTCGATTTAACCGGGGCAGAAGTAGAGCTGGTGGCGGTTTTGGGGAGAGAGTATCGTTTGAAAAGAGCTTTACAAAAAGAAAAAGATAACTTTGATTTTATTATAATTGATTCCCCGCCATCGTTAGGTATTTTGACTATTAATGGTTTATGCGCCGCCGACTCAGTTTTAATTCCTGTGCAATGCGAATATTATGCGCTAGAAGGATTGACGCAACTCATTAGTACTGTTAAACTTGTGAAAGATAATCTTAATCCGAATCTTACGATTGAAGGAGTTCTTTTAACGATGGCAGATTATCGTACTAACCTCACAAAAGAAGTAATCCAGGAAGCCAGGAATTACTTTAAAGATAAAGTTTATCAAACAGTTATTCCCAGGAATATTCGCCTTACCGAAGCACCCAGTTTTGGCAAGCCCATTGCGCTTTATGATAAGGAATCACTGGGGGCGCAGAAATACGAAGATCTGGCCAAAGAGATTTTAGGGATACCTATTACTCGTAATCATCCCATACCGCAAGGAGAAAAATAATGGAAAGAAAAGCGTTAGGTAAAGGACTCAGCGCTTTAATACCCGAGCGAGAATCAATCGGTACAGAAAAAGAGGGGGTTCTTTATTTACCAATAGACCAGATTAAACCAAATCCTTTTCAGCCCCGCGAAGATTTTAATCAAGAAACCATTCAAGGGTTGGCTCAGTCAATAAAAGAAAAGGGGATAATCCAGCCGCTTCTGGTAAGAAGAAAAGGAGATTCTTTTGAGCTGATTGCCGGGGAACGCAGGTTGCGCGCTGCTAACCTATTGAAACTAAAAGAGTTACCGGTTATAGTTAAGAATGTAGAAGATGAAGATTCTCTGGAGATAGCCCTGATTGAAAATATCCAGCGCCAGGAGTTAAACGCCATTGAAGAGGCGCATGCTTTTCAACACCTGATTGATAAATTTTCTGTGACGCAAGAAAGGATAGGCGAGGTTTTAGGGAAGTCCCGCGTATCCGTTACGAATATACTGCGCCTTTTAAAGCTTCCCCATGAAATTCAGGATGAACTTAAAAAAGGGCGCATCTCTTTCGGCCACGCAAGAGCGTTATTAGAGGTTGAAGACGCCAATTATCAACGAAAGCTCGCCCAGGAAACAATCTCTAAGGATTTATCCGTGCGCGAGCTGGAGAATTTAATTAAATCGCAGCGGCCAAAAATCCCCAAGAGACGAATCTCCGCTTCCGGCCGCGAGCCGCTTTTAGCAGTATTAGAAGAAGAGCTTCGGCACGCCCTTGCTACCAAAGTAAGAATCGCAAAACGCGCAAAGCGCGGCCACATTTTGATAGAATTTTATTCGCCTGAAGAGTTGCAGCGGATAGTAACATTAATCAAAGAAAGGACAAAGGCATGAATCAGGCGGTTTTAGTTCTGATTAAGCCAGACGGCCTGAAGAAATCTTTAACAGGCAATATTCTCACCAGGTTATCCGAGACAAAGCTTGAAATTGTAGCGGCCAAGATGGTGCGGGTCCCTAAGGAGCTGGCAGAAGAGCATTACAGGCATTTAAAAGACAAGCCCTTTTTCGATGATTTAATAAAATATCTCCGCGGGGAATTACATGACCGCAGAAAAGTTATGGCCCTGATTTACTGGGGTAAGGACGCCATAAAAAAGTGCAGGGATTTAGCCGGCTCAACTAATCCCGAAGAGGCAGAAGCCACGACCATACGCGGCTCTTACGGGAGGATTACTACTTCGGGGGTATACGAAAACGTAATCCATGTGTCTTCGAATGAAGAAGAGGCCGAGCGGGAGATAAAACTATGGTTTAGCCCGGATGAAATCATCGTAGATTTGTATCCGAAAAAAGAAGCTGTGGAGAAAGAACACAAGAGAAAGGTGTGGGCATAGGCGATGATTTTTAGCATGACAGGCTTTGGCAGTAAGCAGAAGGCGACAGCGTTACTCGGTAAGGCCTCCGTGGAGATAAAGAGCACAAATCACAGGTTTTTGGAAACAGTCTTTCATCTGCCTGATAACCTGCTGTATTTAGAAGACAGGCTAAGAAAAGAGATTGAGGCAAAAGTAAAGAGGGGGCGCCTGGTCTGCGTAATCTCCGTTAGCGGCCATAAGGCGCACCATATACGCATAAATAAAACACTCCTTAAAGAGTATATCTCGGTATTTAAAAATATTAAAAATAGCTTTGGTATTAAAGATGAGGTAAGCATAAATACCGTGGTGAATATGCCCGGGGTCTTATCAATAGAAGAAAACAAGGGCGCGGGGCTAGATATATGGCCTACGCTTAAGCCATTAGTAAGCGGGGCGCTCGGGGATCTGCTTTCTATGCGCTCAAAGGAAGGCAGGGCGCTAGAAAGGTTTTTGCACAGAAGAGCCGGCTTTTTAAAAAACAACCTGGAACTGGTAAAATCAAGATTTAAGAAGGCGCTGAAGATAAAACTGGCCAGGATAAATACCGATGAAGAGCGCTCCGCTTTTCTTAAAGACACCGATGTCAGTGAAGAAGTGGAGCGGCTGAGTTTTCACGTGCATAATTTTAAAGGTAAGTTAACCGCAAAGGGGCCGGTGGGTAAGGAGTTGGATTTTATCGCCCAGGAGATGCAGCGGGAAGCAAATACTTTGGCAGCAAAATCTTTTGATGCCCGCATATCGGGAATGGTTGTGCAGATAAAAAGCCAGATCGAGAAGATCCGTGAACAGGTGCAGAATATAGAGTGAGCAAAACGCACGACGCAAAACGCACGGCGCAAAACGCAAAGGGTTTAATCTTTGTTATATCCGGGCCATCGGGCTCAGGAAAGACCACTCTGCGGGACAGGCTTTTAGAGGATAAAATATTGCGAAAGAGATTGGCTAAGCCGATCTCTTTTACCACCCGGCCCAAAAGGTCCAAAGAGCAAAACGGCCGGGATTATTATTTTATTAACAGGGTCCAGTTTGAAGCGAAGAAACGCGCTAAGAAAATTCTTGAATGGACCAGGTATTTAGGATATTATTACGCCACCCCGAAAGATTACGTGCAACACCAACTTCGCCGGGGCAGGGATGTCGTGCTCTGCACGGACTTAAAGGGGGTAGCTAATATAAAAAGATTATACCCCTTTAATAATGTAAGTATTTTTGTCAGGCCCCCATCCTTAGGGGCATTGGAAAAAAGGATAACAGGGCGTTGCCACAAAACAGGCAAGAAGGAAATAAAGAAACGCATCGGCCTGGCAGAGAAAGAATTGCGCAAGGCCTCAAGCTGTGATTATCAAGTTTTGAACAAAAGGCTTTCCTATGCGCTGGCCAGGTTAAAAGGCATCGTTGTTAAACATACAACGCAAAAGAATAGGCGAGGTTAAAGATGGAAAATGTTCCGCTGGAGAAACTGCTTGATAAAAGCAACGGCTCTGTGTATAAGCTGGTGATTTTGGCTTCCAAGCGAGCCCTGGAGATAGCCGAAGGCCAGCCAAAGTTAGTAGAGGTCCCTAGCTCAGTCAAGCCCTCTACTGTTGCGCTGCGCGAGATTGCCGGTAATAAAGTGTACTGCAAAAAGTAAAGATAAGGTAAAGCTCCGCGCATAGCGCGGAGTAAAATAAGCCATATACGCCAGCGGCATGGCTTATTTTAAAGGAAGATAAGTGGCAAGAAAAAAACAGGTCATACTTGGCGTGACCGCCAGTATTGCGATATATAAGGCATGCGATATAGTGCGCAGGCTACAGGATGCGGGTTTTTCTGTCGTCGTGGCTATGACGGCCGAAGCCGAGGAGTTAATTAAGCCCATTGTTTTTCAGAGCTTATCCGGCCAGAAAGTTTATCGTGGCCTTTTTGAAGAACCCGAAAATTGGGAGATCGAGCATGTTTCGTTAGCCGATAAGGCGGATGTAGTTCTGGTTGCCCCTGCCACCGCCAATATCATCGGCAAAGTTGCTTGCGGCATTTCTGACGACCTGCTGACCTGCGTGATTTCTGCTACAAAAGCGCCGGTATTATTTGCACCGGCAATGAATGAAAATATGTATAAGAATAAAATCACACAGGAGAATATCAGGAAACTAAAGTCATTCGGCTATAAATTTATAGAACCGAGGATAGGCAAACTTGCCTGCGGAAAAGAAGGCATAGGCTGTTTGGCGGATACCGAAACTATCGTTAAAGAAGTCAAAAGAAATCTTTGATAACCGGCGGCATAGCCAAGAGGAAAGGCAGCTGTCTGCAAAACAGCTATTCAGCGGTTCGATTCCGCTTGCCGCCTCCATTAAAATTTTCCCACTATTACGGGCAAGTGGTGGAATGGCATACACGACAGACTTAAAATCTGTTGGCCGCAAGGTCGTGAGGGTTCAACTCCCTCCTTGCCCACTTTAATTTTGCGCCAAGCAAAATTAAAGTGCACTCAAGCGAGCGTAAAAAACCGCGACAAGCGGTTTAGCGAGCGAACGCTGCGTGGAGCACAGAATGACAGAAGACAATTTTAAACCAATTTTTGAAACATATAATTCGGCCGACATCGCTTTCTTAAAATCAATATTAAACTCAAAAGGCATTAATTTTGTTATAGAGAATGAAAATTATGCTGAGGTTCGTCCCCTTGCAGGCGTGCCTATGGTAGTAAAAGTGCGCACGAACCAGCTGGATGAGGCCAAAAAGTTACTCAGCGATTTCAAGGGCGGTAAATTTGGGCAGGGGCAAGTTTAATTACAATCAATAGCTTCGGGCTCATAGCTCAGTTGGTTAGAGCGTTGCGTTGACATCGCAAAGGTCTGAGGTTCAAGTCCTCATGGGCCCATTAAAATAAAATTTGCCTCTGGCGTATAAATTTTATTTTACGCCGAGCGATGCGAGGCGGAAACAGAAGGTGTTTATGGATCTAAATACTTTAAGACATTCTTGTTCACACGTAATGGCTCAGGCGGTAAAAGAAATGTGGCCGTGGGCAAAGCTCAGCATTGGTCCTGCGATCGAAGGTGGATTTTATTACGACTTCGATTTTAAAGACCGGCCTATCTCTGAAGATGCGCTTACGGGCATAGAAGACAGGATGCGGGCAATCATTGAAAGAAACGAAGCTTTCACTAAAGAAGAATTGTCAAGGGAAGATGCAGAAAAGCTGTTTTATAATTTAGGCGAGATGTATAAAGTAAGCTTAATTCGCGATAATATAGCAGACAAGAAAGTAACAATTTATCGTACAGGCAAAGATTTTACAGACCTCTGCCGCGGGCCGCATATAAAATCTACAGGTGAAATCAAGGCCTTTAAGCTTCTATCGGTAGCAGGGGCATATTGGCATGGGATTGAAACAAATCCGATGTTGCAACGTATTTACGGCACCTGCTTTGAGACGCAAAAAGAGTTAGATGAGTATTTAAATAATTTAGAAGAGGCAAAGAAGCGCGACCACAGGAAATTAGGCCCTGCCTTAGGATTGTTTGACATTTATCATGAAGAAGCAGGAGCGGGACTGGTGTTTTATCATCCAAGGGGGGCAATCTTACGTAAAATCATAGAAGATTACGAGAAAACAGAGCATTTAAAACGCGGGTATGAAATGGTGATTACCCCGCATATCATGCAGGCAGAACTCTGGAAGACAAGCGGGCACTACGACTATTATAAAGAGAATATGTACACTTTTAAGATAGAAGAAAGAGAGTTTGTGCTTAAGCCGATGAATTGCCCCGGCCATATCTTGATTTATAAATCCAAGACCAGGAGTTATAAGGAATTACCCGTAAGGTTTTTTGAGCTGGGCACGGTCTACCGCCATGAAAAAGCAGGGGTTTTGCACGGGCTTTTGCGCGTGCGCGGCTTTACGCAGGACGATGCCCATATATTTTGCTTACCCGAACAGCTGAGGACGGAAATAAAAAGCGTCATAGATTTTGTATTTGATACGATGAAGGCATTTGGTTTTAACGAGGTAAGCATTGAACTTAGCACGCGGCCGGAAAAATATATCGGCTCAACGGATGACTGGCAGGCTGCTACAGAGGCGCTGGAAGGCGCCCTGAAAGAAAAGGGACTTAGATACGAGATCAATGAAGGAGAAGGCGCATTTTACGGGCCAAAGATAGACATAAAATTAAAAGATGCGCTGAAGAGGTCCTGGCAATGCGCTACGATCCAGTGTGATTTTGCGCTGCCAAAACGATTTAACCTCGAATATAACGACAGCGACGGGAAAGCAAAGCAGCCAATA
Organism: Candidatus Omnitrophota bacterium; assembly: GCA_050012075.1. Taxonomy (GTDB): domain Bacteria; phylum Omnitrophota; class Gorgyraeia; order Gygaellales; family Profunditerraquicolaceae; genus JAMWCI01. The sequence goes on from JBEKHW010000006.1 coordinate 45,467, forward strand.
ATGCTGCACAGGGTTTTACTGGGCAGCCTTGAGCGGTTTATCGGGGCGCTGACAGAACATTATAATGGAGAATTTCCCTTGTGGCTGGCGCCAGTGCAGGTCGAGATTATTACCATCAAAGATTCGCTCGGAGAATATGCCGGAAAGCTCAAGACCCTTCTAGAGGAACATTCCATACGCGTAGAGCTTGACGGCCGTAGCGATACCCTGGATAAAAAAATACGCAACGCAGAAATTAACAAAATACCTTACTGCCTGGTTGTAGGTGAGCGCGAGGCAGCGGCCGGTACAGTGTCAGTACGCAGGAAAGGCAAGGGTAATATCGGGACTGTGCCTTGCGACGAATTTGTAAAAAATATAAGAGAAGAGATAGATAAAAGGGTTATCTGATAAGTTCAGGCAATCCTTCAAAGACAGGGAGGTGGTCACCATAAAAAAGTTTATCCGCATTAACGAGAGAATCAGGGTGCCGCAGGTGCGACTTATCGGGCCTGAAGGTAACCAGCTGGGGGTTGTGCCAGTGCAGAAGGCGCTTGAGATGGCCAATCAACATGAGCTTGATTTGGTAGAAGTCGCAGCCAGCGCAAGTCCACCGGTATGCCGGATAATCGATTACAGCAAGTTCAAATACGACCAGGAGAAGAAGGAGCGGGAGGCCAAGAAGCACCAGAAACAGGGGCGCCTCAAAGAAATACGCCTGAAGCCAAACATCGACGAGCATGATTATATCACCAAGGTCAAACAGGCCACCGAGTTCCTCAAAAGAAAAGATAAGGTAAAGGTAAATCTTTTCTTCCGCGGCAGGCAGATGGAGCACGTGGATTTAGGAAGAAAAATTGTGGATAGATTTATTCTGGATACTCAGACCGAGGCGCTGTTGGAGAAGTCGCCAGGTATGGAAGGCAGGATAATGAGCTTTGTGCTTGCCCCGAAATAATATATAAAAAAAGAACAGGAGCTAAGGTCAAATGGGAAAATTGAAAACAAAGAAAGGTGTTGCCAAAAGGTTCAAGCTGACCAAGAAAGGTAAAGTTAGTTATCATCACGGCGGCAAGAGCCATCTGGCCTCGAGCAAGAAAACCAGCCGTCTACGTAAACTTCGCCGGCCGGATACTATCGGAGACAGAAAGACAAAACGGTTTCTAAAAAGCATGTTACCGTACGGGTAAAAAGGAGTATTTATGGCAAAAGCAAAACACAGTGTAGCTACGCGTAGAAGAAAGAAAAGGGTATTAAAACAGGCCAAGGGTTTCTGGGGGGACAGGAGCAAGCAGTTCCAACAGGCCCGCCGGGCCCTGATGCATGCCTTAACTTACGCCTATCGCGACAGGCGCGTAAAGAAAAGGGAATTCCGCAGGCTTTGGATAGTCCGCATAAACGCCGCCTGTAGAGAGACAGGTATAACTTACAGCGCTTTTATAAAGGGCTTAAAAGACGCCAAGATAAACCTTGACAGAAAAATTCTGGCAGAGCTGGCGGTCAATGACCAGCACGCATTTAAAAAACTGGTAGAGCTCGTAAGAAAAAAGTAAGACAAGTTCATGTATGTAATTATAGTAGGTTGCGGCAGGGTCGGCTCAGAACTGGCAAAACTCCTTTCCGGAGAAGGCCATAATGTGGTGATAATTGACCGCAACCGCGATTCTTTCGACCGCCTCGGAGGGGCATTTAATGGCTTGACCCTGGCCGGAGAAGGTTTTGATTTAGAGCTGCTAAAACAGGCAGGCATTGAAAAAGCAGACGCATTCTGCGCCCTCACTAACGGCGACAACACCAATCTCATATCTGCACAGGTAGCCAAAAAGATTTTTAATGTCCCCAAAGTATTTGCGCGCGTTTATGACCCGCAGCGGGCGCATATTTATTCTGCCTTGGGTCTCGATATAATCAGCGGGACGATTCTTTTTGCCGCTATGCTTAGGGATAAAATCATTGAAAGCCGGTTTTCCAGTTATCTTATCGAAACAAAAGAGCTCGGCGTTATAGAAATAGAAGTCAAGAATGACCTTATTGGAAAGAGTGTCCAGGAGATAAATAGCCCGGGAGATTTACTGGTAGCGGCCATCAGGAGATTAGACGGCGTAATTATCCCTGAAGCCGCTACGCTCTTAAAAGCAAAAGATACGCTGATGGCGGTAGTTAAAGTAGCCAGCTTAAAGAAAATAAAAGAGAAATTTAATATTTAAAAGATGTATATAATTATCGTCGGCGCAGGTAAAATAGGTTATTTTCTGGCAAAGCGGCTTTCAGCAGGGCAACACACGGTTATCGTGGTAGATAAGGATAAAAATCTCTGCGAGGAGCTGGCAAAAGAGCTAGAAGTGCTGGTTATCCACGGCGACGGGTGCGACCCGAAGATCCTTGAGGAAGCCGGCATAGGCCGCGCTGATGTGTTGGCAGCGGTCACAGGAGAAGATGAAGACAACCTGATTATCTGCCAGCTAGCCAAGGAGAAATTCAATGTCCAGCGCACTGTAGGGCGGGTGAATAATCCCAGCAACGAGCATACTTTCGCAGAACTCGGTATAGATGTCCCGGTAGACTCCACAAAGATTATTGCCAAAATCATTGAAGAGGAAGTTTCCTTTTCTGACTTTGTAAACCTGATGAGTTTCAAGCGCGGGAAACTGGCGATTGTGCGCGTAGACCTTCCCGCGGATTCCCCGGTAATAAATAAGGCGATACAGGAGATCTCGTTCCCTGAGAATTCTGTGTTGGTTTCTATACTGCGGCAAGAAGAGGTGATTATCCCTAAAGGAAACACCGTCCTTAAGCCGGGCGATGACATCATTGCCCTGACTCTTATTGGCAATGAACCCCAGTTATTAAATTTGTTGGTCGGTAAACTCTGATGAAAACAAGAATCCTCCTTTGCGCAGCATTGGGCATTTCTTCGGAAATCATTTATGCCCTAGGTATAGCCCTCTGCGCATTTTTAATTTGCCTCGCATTATCCTTTAAAATATGATCCTTAAGCCCCGCCTCAAAGAAGCCAAAGCAATAGGGTATTATCTTGGTAAAATCATTTTCGGCCTAAGCCTTACCATGCTAATCCCCATTTTATTCGGCCTAGCGACAAGAGAGGTTAATCCCGCATTGGACTTTTTTGTGGGGATGGAGATATCCCTGCTCTTCGGTTTAATCCTGACAAAGCTATGTTATACTGAGCAGGACTTGAACTGGATGCAGGGGATGATTGTAGTTTCTCTTTCCTGGATAGCGGCGATGGTGCTTGGGGCGATACCGCTTTATCTTAGCAGGCACTACGGTTCGTTTCTGGACACCTGTTTTGAAACCATGTCCGGTTTTACTACTACAGGACTTACCTTGGTGCAGGATTTGGACCACCTGTCATATACGCATAATTTATGGCGGCATTTAGGCCCGTTTATAGGGGGTCAGGGGATTGCCATCGTCGCGCTTTCATTTTTTGTGAAAGGCACCTCCGGCGCATTTAAAATATACGTAGGCGAGGCGCGCGAAGAAAAATTGTTGCCCAATGTGGTCCACACCTCCAGATTTATCTGGGCAATAAGCATCGCTTATTTAATTTTAGGCACACTTGCCTTGGGGGCAGTCGGTATCCAGATTGGCATGAGGCCGGGGAATTCTTTTTTTCACGGTGCCTGCGTGTTTATGGCGGGTTTTGACACCGCGGGCTTTGCACCGCAATCGCAAAATATACTTTATTACCATAGCCTGCTTTTTGAGGTGGTAACAATCGTAATAATGATTTTAGGCGCGCTTAATTTTAACTTCCATTATCAGGTTTGGGCCGGGAACCGCAAAGAGGCGCTTAAAAACATAGAGACGCGGGCATTTTTTATCAGCGTAACGCTCTTATTTTTTATTACCGCCATCGGTTTAAGCAAATTTGGTGTATATCAGAAGGCGATAGTGCTATTCCGTAAGGGGTTTTTCCAGCTCATATCAGGGCATACCACTACCGGCTACATGACCGTATACAGCCAACAATTTATCAATGAGTGGGGAGACCTGGCTTTGTTCGCTTTAATCTGCGCTATGGCGCTAGGCGGATGTATCTGTTCTACCGCAGGCGGTATTAAGATGCTGCGCATCGGCATTATTTTTAAAGCACTTTTAGAGGATATAAAAAGGATAATTTTGCCTGAGCAGGCTATTGTGGTGCAGAAGTTTCATCATATAAAAGAAATATTCCTGGAAGACAAACAGGTCAGGGGAGCACTCCTTATTACCATATCCTACATTGTTCTTTATGGCTTGGGCGCGGCCATTGGTATCTTCTTTGGATATCCATTCCTTAATTCCTTGTTTGAGTCTACTTCTGCTGCGGCAAATGTCGGGCTTTCCTGCGGCGTAACTTCGCCTGGCATGCCTATCGCGCTAAAGATTACCTATATAATCCAAATGTGGGCGGGTAGGCTTGAGTTTATCTCCATATTTACTTTAATCGGCTTTTTCGTAGCTGCGGTAAAAGGAAAAAAATAATGAGAAAAGTTCATGGTTTCCTCCGGAAGCGGATCAGCCTACGGCTGACATTGTTCATAGTTAATAGTATAGTGTTTTTTTTGGCGCTATGCCTTATGCGTTACGCTACAAGCCCTTGTTACGCGCAGACCATCTCCAGCACGGATTTGATTAATCATGCACGGGAATACGATGGGAAAACGGTGGTCTATACAGGAGAAGTTATTGGTGATATAATGAAACGTGGAGAGTTTGCCTGGTTAAATGTCAATGACGGCTTAAACGCGATAGGTATCTGGACGAGCTTATCCCAGATTAAAGATTTGACGGCTACGGGTGGTTATAAAAGAATCGGAGATGAAGTAGAGGTTACAGGCGTATTTCATCGCGCTTGCCCTGAGCATGGAGGAGATCTGGATATTCATGCTCAAGCGCTGCGTAAGCTTGCTGCTGGAAGACGGTTGCAGGAACGCCTGAATATTGATGAAATACGTTTTGTAATTATTTTATTGGGGATATTAGGAGCGGTATGGATATTAACGCTATTAGGCAAGAAGTAGAACTGGAAGCAAAAGGGATAAATTCCCCCGAGTCGCTGGAGGGTTTTCGGAATAAATACCTGTCCAGAAAAGGCATACTTGCCCAATTAACCGGTGCTATACCGGGATTGCCGCAACAGGAGCGTGCCGGTTTCGGCAGGGAAGTCAATATCCTGAAGAGCCAGATATTATCCATAATTGAAGAGAGGCAAAAGGTTTTCGGCGCTAGATCTGGGAGGAGTTCTTCGGAAGGTATTGATATAGGTATGCCTGGTATTGCCCAGCCGCTCGGCCATCTGCACCCCATCACGCAAATTACGAACGAGATAAGCGATATATTTATACGCATGGGTTTTTCGGTCGTAGAGGGGCCGGAGGTAGAGACAGAATACAATAATTTTACGGGTTTAAATATACCCCTGGACCATCCTTCCCGGGATGCCTTTGATACTTTTTATCTTAAAGGTTATAATAAGCTGCTATTGCGCAGCCACACTTCTCCTGTCCAGGTGCGCGCAATGAAATCCCGCAAACCGCCTCTTGCAATAATAGTGCCTGGCCGCGTATATAGGCCCGATGCAGTGGATGCAAGCCACTTATTTATGTTCCATCAGATAGAGGGATTCATGGTGGATGAAAATATAAGGTTCTCGGATTTAAAGGGGATCCTCGAGTTATTTGCAAAAGCAGTCTTCGGCAGCGAAATTAAGATGCGCTTCCGGCCGCATTTTTTCCCTTTTACAGAGCCATCGGCAGAAGTGGATATATCCTGCATAATCTGCAAAGGAAGAGGCTGTTCTGTGTGCGGCAGGAAAGGTTGGCTTGAGATTCTGGGTTCAGGTATGATTCACCCCAATGTTTTTAAAAATGTCGGCTACGACTCCAAGAAATATACCGGCTTTGCCTTTGGGATGGGGATAGAGAGAATCGCGATGCTTAAATACGGCATAAATGATATCAGGCTGTTTTTCGAAAACGACTTAAGATTCCTGCAACAATTCTAAAACTATGAGGCTAACTTATAACTGGTTAAAAGATTTTGTAGAGATTAAGCTAGAGCCAGAACTACTTGCAGATAAGCTGACGATGGCAGGCATTGAAGTGAAGGCCCTGGAAGAAGTAGGGGGAGACACTGTTTTTGAAATCGAGATCACCTCTAACCGGCCGGACCTTTTAAGTGTTATAGGTATTGCCAGGGAGATAGCTGCAATCACAGGGAAGAAGTTGATTCTTCCAAAGTCACAAAGTCACAAAGTCACAAAGTCACAAGCTCATAAAGGGTTCTCTGTAAGCATAGAAAATAAAAAGGATTGCCCGCTGTATACTGCCAAGATTATAGAGGGGGTAAAAGTCGCTCCTTCTCCTGCCTGGCTCAAAAATAGATTAGAGCTTATCGGCTGCCGCAGTATAAACAATATCGTCGATATTACAAACTATATCCTCTTTACTTACGGCGAGCCATTGCATGCTTTTGATTTGGATAGATTGTCTCCTGGGGGTATTTTTGTGCGTAGGGCTCGGCAGGGTGAGCGTATTGTAACCATTGACGCAGCAGAGCGTTCTCTCGATAAAGATATACTGGTTATCGCAGATAATCAGAAAACCGTGGCCTTAGCAGGCATAATGGGAGGCAAGGATAGCGAAGTATCGCCTTATACAAAGAATATACTTTTAGAGGCAGCAATATTTAGCCCTGCTTTAACAAGGAAGGCGCGTCAGAAGCTGGGCATGCAGACAGATTCCTCTTACCGTTTTGAAAGAGGGATGAGCCCGCATACAGCGCAAAATGCGTCTATTGCGGCAACAGATTTAATTTTGCAGTTGGCCGGCGGCAAACTCACGCTGGCAAAAAGCGCAGGCGCTCTTAAGGCCAAACCTAAGAGCGTGCGGGTAGAGCTCGCCTCTGCGCGCCGAATATTGGGTGCTAGCATTACCGCGAAAGAGACAAAGAAAATCCTCGTCAACTTAGGCCTGAACGTAAAAGCGTCGGGTAAAGATGCCTTTCGCGCAGGTATCCCCTCCTTCCGCAGTGATATATCTTACGAAATAGATATAGTTGAGGAGATAGCCAGAATCCGCGGCTACGATTCAATGCCGACAACTTTACCCAAAATAACGCCGTGGCCGCCTTCTTTAGAGAAAAGGGATTTAGTCGGCCTGGTAAAGCAGGCGCTTGTATCATTGGGGCTGAATGAAGTCATTACCTACAGCCTGATTAACCGCGCTTTACTGGAACCCTTTGCCGATGAGAAAGATCCCCATCTTGTGGAGATACAGAATCCCTTAAGCAGTGAACAGGAAGTTTTAAGGGCAAGTTTATTGCCCAGCCTCATTAAATGCGTCGCCCACAACCACAATCAGAAACAAGAATATGTTAACATCTTTGAAGTTGCCAATGTTTTTACAGAAGATAAGGGCCAGGTTAAAGAGGAGCTGCATTTAGCCATTGCCTTAAGCGGGATAAGGCCTCTGTTTATTGAAGAAACAGTGATAAAGGATAAGGCGGGGTTACTCCATTTAAAAGGTATTTGTGAAGCGCTTTTTGGGAAACTAGGGATAAACAAATACGAATTTCAGGATAGCGGTAATGGCAGGGTGAATATATCGGTTGCCGGAGAAAACACGGGGCTTCTTATCAGGGTGGCAAGCAGGATATCGGAGCGTTTCGATATCAAGAATCAGGATGTGGTAGCTGCGGAGCTATCTTTAGAGAAGGCATTCGTGCAAAGCAATTTTTCCAGGAAGTTCTCTAGCCTGCCTAGGTTTCCCGCGATAAGCAGGGATATAAGCTTTATTTTGAAAGATGAAATCCCTATACGGGAGGTCTTGGCAGCATTGGAAGAAAAAGGCAAGCCCCTTTTAGCCGGGGCGTGTGTCACCGACTATTATAAAGGTAAGCAAATACCGCAGGGGTGCCGCGGCATAACCGTTTCCTGCGTATATCGTTTGGAAGAGCGTACCCTGACAGAGGAAGAGGTAAATCCTGTTCACTCGGCGCTGCGCAGTCTTTTAGAGGCGCATTTTCAGGCAAAGATACGTTAGGCAAGAGGGGGTTGACTTGGCTTTAGCCATGTGCTATACTTTAAATACAAGAAGGACAAAATGCTCTTTTAAAGTCCCTGCGGTGCGCGTTGGAAATTGTGAGATGTTGAACCAACATCAACTAACAGGGAGCTCGTGTTCGTTAACGCTTTGGCGTTAAAGACAGAGCACCCACCTGTAACCTACGGTTCAGATTATCATTCCAACGGCACATTGCGGGGATTTTTTTATTGAGGCCACAACTTACGGAACAAAGTGAACGCAAATGGAGCTATTCGAAGAAAAAAAGATAGATAATAAAAATCTGCCGCTGGCAGTGCGCATGCGGCCGGTCTCCTTAGAAGAGTTTGTCGGCCAAGAGCATCTATTGGGCAAGGGTAAACTCCTGCGCCGTGCCATTGAAGCAGACCGGTTAAGCTCGCTTATCCTCTACGGGCCTCCGGGCACAGGTAAAACGTCTCTTGCCTGGTGCGTAGCCAATATTACCAAGTCATACTACGCGGCAATAAACGCCACCACATCCAATGTCGAAGAGTTGCGTAAGGTTATTGCCCAGGCAAAGCTGCGGGCCGTAAACAGCGGTCAAAAAACAACCCTTTTTATCGACGAGATACATCGTTTCAATAAAGCGCAGCAGGATGTGTTGTTGCCTGACGTGGAAGAGGGAAATCCTGTTCTTATCGGTGCTACCGTCCACAATCCTTTTTTCTCGATCGCCTCGCCCCTTGTTTCGCGCTCGCTAGTCTGCGAGTTAAAACCCCTTAAAGAGGGAGAGGTCCTGCGGATTCTTGAGCGCGCTTTAAAGGATAAAGAGAGAGGCCTCGGGAATATAAAAATCGAAACAGAAAAAAAGGCGCTTTCGTTCTTAAGCAAGATATGCGAAGGGGATGCCAGGCGCGCATTAAGTGCCCTGGAAATAGGAGCACTGACCACGCCTAAATCCAAGGACGGCGTCGTTAATATTACTCTGGAGGTTGCTTCCGAGTCCATCCAGAAGAAGGCTATCTTGTACGACAAGGATGAAGACGCTCATTATGACAGCGCCTCGGCGTTCATTAAGTCCATGCGTGGCTCAGACCCGGACGCAGCTATTTATTGGATGGCCAAGATGCTTTCTGCCGGAGAGGATCACCGTTTTATTGCCCGCAGGATTTGTATCCTGGCCGCAGAGGATGTGGGTAATGCCGACCCCTTGGCGCTTGTGTTAGCTAATGCGGCAATGCAGATTTCAGAATTTGTAGGCATGCCTGAGGCGCGCATTCCTCTGGCGCAGGCAACCCTGTATGTCTCCTGTGCCCCCAAATCCAACGCCAGTTATCTGGCAGTAGAAAAGGCCTACCAGGATATCGAGAATGAAAAAATACAGGAGGTACCCGACCACCTTAAAGACGCTTCCTACCCCGGAGCCCAAACCTTAGGCCGCGGCGCGGGGTACAAATACGCCCACGATTACGAAGGCCATTATGTCAAACAGAAATACACAAGAAGGAAAGTAAAATATTATGAGCCTACGGAAATAGGCTATGAAGCCAAGATAAAACAGCGCCTGGAAAAACTGCGCAAAGAAAACAACCCGCTTAAGGGCGCAAGAGAGAAAACCTAAATGATTATATTTTTTGAAATACTTATGGCTATCGGTGGACTAATGGTTCTTTACGCCGTCGCCGGTATCTTTTTCCCTACGGGGGCACTTCGGAAAGCAAAACCTACAAAGAGCGGCGGTTTTTTTGGCCCAGGAAAAGCAAGGATTGACCCCAGAGAGCAAAAAGTTCAGCAGCTGGAAGGTAAAATTGCCGCTGGAGAGGCGGAGCTGGTTAAAATAAGAGGCGACAATAGCAGGATGGAAGGGGAATTGGCGCTCATTAAGGAACGCGAAACATCTTTACAGGAGGAGCTTAGGCGCAGGGAAGAATGGGTTGCCAAATCAGAGAGTTCAGTAGAGAAAGTAAAAGAAGAAAATCTCTCTTTAAAACAGAATTATCTGGCCAAAGAGAAAGAATTACAGGAAGAGTACAGCAAAAAAGTAAGCCTTGAACAAGAGGTGCGCAAATTACAGGAGCGCATAACCGCGCTTGAGAATGAAGTAAAGGAAAAGGTCGATAAAACCGAAGCCCAAAAGCACCTTTTGGAAAAAGCAGCAGCCGAAATAAAAACAAATTTAACCAGTATCACAGAACACAAGAAGCGCGAGGCGCAGAGTGAATGGGTGCCTAAGGGCGATTTCAATAAACTTAACGAGGAATATTCGGAACTGGAGAAAGAGCTGGAACGTAACGAAGAGAAGCTGCAATCTTTTGCTAAGGAGATTGCCCAATTAAAGAGTCAGCTTGTCCAGAAAGAATTCTGGGAAAAGAGCGCTTCTCAGAAAGCGGCTATTGAGTCCGATGAAGAAATCCCTTCAGGGATTCCTAAAGAGAAAGAAGTCGAACTCCAGCCTCAGGCAGAAGCCCCAGTTCCCGAACCGCAGGCGCCCGTAGAGGAAAAGGCAATAGAGGAGCCCCCGAAAGAAGAAAAAATAGAAGAGAAAACAGAAGAGGAAGAACCCGCGCCTGCCCCGGCAGCGGAAAAGGCGGAAAAGAAGGAAAAAGGAGAACGGCCCAAGCCGCCGATAGAGATGGGCCATATACGCAATATAGGTATCATGGCGCATATCGATGCCGGCAAGACCACCCTTTCTGAACGTATACTTTTCTATACGGGGAAAACCCACAAGATAGGAGAGGTTCATGAGGGCGCAGCGCAGATGGATTGGATGAAGCAGGAAAGGGAGCGGGGCATAACCATTACAGCTGCGGCTACTACTTGTTTCTGGAAAGGCTACAGGATTAATCTGATTGATACGCCGGGCCATGTGGATTTTACCGTGGAGGTAGAAAGGAGCCTGCGCGTCCTAGACGGTGCAGTGGCTGTGTTCTGCGCTGTCGGAGGCGTTGAGCCGCAGTCAGAGACCGTCTGGCATCAGTCAAATAAATACAACGTCCCAAAAATCGCCTTTATAAACAAGATGGACAGGACCGGCGCGGATTTCTTTGCGGTAGTCAAGGGCATTGAAGATATCCTCGCGGCCAATGCGGTTTGTTTGGAGATCCCTATTGGCCAGGAGGAGAATTTTAAAGGGGTCATAGACCTCCTGGAGATGAAGGCAAATTTTTACGAAGATGAATCCCAGGGTAAAGAGATACGCGTGGAAGAAATTCCTGCCGAATTCCTGGATCAGGCAAAGAAATACCGGCATAATATGATTGAAAAGGCGGCTTCGCAAGACGAAGGCCTTACGAAAAAATACCTGGAGGAAGAGTCTGCAATTACACAGGAGGAGTTGATACAGGCATTGCGCCGGGCTACTATCGCCAATAAAATCGTGCCTGTTCTCTGCGGCGCAGCCCTGAAAAATAAAGGAGTACAAAAGCTCCTGGATGCCGTAACTCTTTATCTTCCTTCGCCGGCGGATCTACCTGCCGTAAAAGGTCATTCTCCTGACGATGAAAATGTCATTGTGGAAAGAAAAGCGGATACGCAGGAACCTTTTGCAGGCCTTGCTTTCAAGGTGCAGGCAGATCCCCATATGGGTAAGCTTGTTTATGCCAGGGTCTACTCCGGCGTTCTTGAAACAGGCACGTATGTCCTTAATTCCAGTAAAAATAAAAAAGAGCGCGTAGGCCGTATTGTGCTTATGCATGCTAACCAGAGGGAAAATATAGAGAACGCTTTTGCGGGAGATATCATTGCCTTAATCGGGCTGAATAATACGGTAACAGGGCATACGCTTTGCGACCCTGATGAGCCGGTTGTTTTAGAGGCGATGCGTTTTCCGACGCCGGTAGTTTCTTTAAGCGTCTCACCAAAAAGCCGCAGTGACCAGGATAAGCTTGGAAAGGCCCTGGGCCGGCTTACGGAGGAGGATCCCACATTCGTGGTTAATTCTGACGAGGAGACAAAGGAGACCATTCTTACCGGCATGGGCGAATTACACCTTGAGATTATCGTGGACAGGCTTAAGACCGAGTTTGGCGTTGAAGCGATTGTGGGTCAGCCAAAGGTCGCTTTCCGGGAGACGATTTTACAATCCTGCGGCGCAGAAGGTAAATATATCCGACAGACAGGCGGCCGCGGCCAGTATGGCCATGTAGTGATTGAAATCGCACCTGCCAAGCCCGGAGAAGGGTTTCAGTTTACCAACAGTATCAAGGGAGGCGCTATCCCCGCCTCTTTTATTCCCTCGATTGAGAAAGGCATTATCGAAGCGATGGATAAAGGAGTGTTCGCGGGGTATCCTGTGGTAGATACAAAGGTCGATCTTGTTGACGGCTCTTTCCATGAAGTAGATTCATCGGAGTTGGCCTTTAAGATTGCCGGGAGCATTGCTTTTAAAGAGGCATTTTTGAAGGCGCAGCCGGTTTTACTGGAGCCATATATGTCCCTTGTGGTAACTACTCCCGAAGAGTTCGTAAACAGTATCGTCGGATATATCTGTTCGCGCCGCGGAAAAATTATCAATATCGATGCCAAGGCAAAACAAAAGGAGATCTCTGCCGAGGTCCCGCTTTCTGAGATGTTCGGGTATACCACCAATATCCGCTCCCTAAGTAGCGGCAGGGCAGCTGCCTCGATGGAATTTAACAAATACCTGCAGGTGCCGCAAGAGATAGCCCAGAAGATCGTAGAAGAAAAGAAAGCCAGGGAAGCAAAAAAACGCTCTTGAGCCGCAGGCCAAAATGTGTTAAAATTTCTCTACTATGATTATTACAGAGCAGAAACCATTTCAGCAGATCCTAGAATACCTTAAGGGTTATAATAAGATATTCCTTGTGGGCTGCGGGGAGTGCGCGACGACCTGTAAGAGCGGCAGCGAAACAGAGTTGCTTGCGATAAAACAGCTTTTGGAAGGAGAAGGTAAGCAGGTGCTGGGTATGTGTATACCTTCCGCGCCCTGTGTGGCAAGCCAGATAAAAACAGAGCTGGCAAAAAACTCCAAGCTGTTACGCCAGGCAGAAGCGGTTCTGGTTTTGGCATGCGGCCTGGGAGTTCAGTCAGTCAAGGATAACGATAGGATGAATTTAGCGGTGTTGCCGGCGTTAAATACTATATGCGGGGCCGTGATGGATGCTAGGGGTGATTTCTACGAGAAATGCTCTATGTGCGGGGAGTGCGTCTTAGCTGTCACGGGGGGCATCTGTCCCGTAACAATTTGTCCAAAGGGGCTGTTAAACGGCCCTTGCGGCGGCATGGATAAAGGTAAATGCGAGGTAGATAAAGAAAAGGATTGTGCCTGGGTTCTTATTTATAAGGAGTTTGAAAAGAAAGCGGGGCAGGCCGCCTTAAAAGAAGTCCTCCCGCCAAGAGACCACAAGAAAGCAGGGAGGCCGCATAGATTTATCACGGCACCAAAATAAATATGGACCCGTTGCCTTATAGCGAAAAAGTGATGGACCATTTTACCAACCCGCGCAATGTCGGAGAGATCGCTGATGCCAGCGGTATCGGTACAGTGGGTAACCCCATATGCGGCGACGTAATGAAGATGTTCCTTAAGATAGAAAACGGCATAATTGTAGATGCGAAATTCAAAACTTTCGGCTGCGGCGCGGCTGTGGCGACTAGCTCCATGGTTACAGAGATGGTTAAAGGTAAAACCATAGAGGAGGCACTCCGGATTTCTAATAAAGCAGTTGCCGAGGCCCTAGGAGGGCTGCCCCCTATAAAAATGCACTGTTCTGTCCTGGCTGAAGAGGCGCTGCGCTCTGCCCTTGCGGATTATTACCGCAAACAGGGTAAAGAGGTGCCGTTTAAGGAGAAGCCCGCAGGACATGAACACAGCCATTAAGTTCTTACGAGCAATGTTGACAAAAGAAGAAATACGTAGTAAAATCTTGGTTAGGTTAAAAACACAGAAGGAGGATGACCGAGACCGTAAAAGTAAGGTAATAAAAAATAAACTTTTCAGGAACCCGGTTTTTAAAAAGGCAAAAATAGTGATGTTTTACATCTCAATCGGTGGTGAAGTAGATACC
>JBEKHW010000007.1:0-54018 GCA_050012075.1 Candidatus Omnitrophota bacterium
ATAGGCAGGCATTACTACTATTATCTTTTTTCCGTCTAACATAGATTATGATTATAGCAAAAAAGAAAGCCCCTGTAAATATAGAGTATAAAAACGTATTACAGGGGCCCTCTTACAGAAAGCGGCTATTTCTTTCTTTTCTTTCCGCCTCTTTTCATCTTGGCGCAGGATACATCACCCTGCTTGTCCAGGAAATAGAGGTAGCCTTCCTTTCTCTTGATGCAGCACTTTGCTACTTTTTTAGGGCTGCCTCCTTTTTTCTTGCCTCTTGCCATTTTTGCGCAGGAGACATCGCCTTTCTTATCGATATAATAGAGGTAACCCTTCTGCCTCTTGATGCCCAGCTTTACCAGCTTCTGTTTCATATTTTTAATTCACCTCCCTTCGTCATTCGTTATTTTGTTATTAAACATTCGCAATTAGAATCTAAATATGCGTTATTTTGTCATTGTGCCTAGGTGCCGATTTTTACCGGTTCTAAAATCTGCCTTAACATTGCCAACGCCGAAAGCACTGCCAGGTAGCTTGTCTTGGGATTATCAGGGTGAACCACATTCTCCGTGCACGTTTCAACGGTCCCGGCATTGCTTTCTATGCGTATTTTATGCACATTATTCTTAATCCTGGAAGAAGCAATAATTTCGACCTTTGTCTTATCTAATCCAAGCCCTACCAGGCCTAAGACCGCAGCAACATTTATATTCTGGGGAAAATACTTTATTGCGCTGGCAGCTGACCCGGAAAACAGTATTTTATCTTTCTTTAACCCGTCTAAACGCAGCCTTTTCCTTTTGACATATTCTACGCCTTTAAAGGAAGCCGGGTTCTTAATAGTCCTCAAAATAACTTTTCTCAATCTCCCTACCCTGGCCGCCTTAAGGGCATCAATACCTGCGATTGCGCCGCTGGGGATATAAATCATTGTGCCGTGTTTGCCGGCTAACTTATGTAATTTGCTAAAATACGGGGCAATGCCGCCTACGCTCATGACCATAATATCCCGGCCTTCTGTTATCGTTTTCCTGGCTATCTCCCAGGAGCTCTTTGCCGAGGCCGCCTCAATTACTAATTGGCAGCGCCCGATTAATTGCGCAAGGTTCTGCGTCTCTAAATTCTTTGAGCGGGAAACTTTTCCCGCAAGCAGCTTTAACTTATTTATATTTATATCAAAGAGCGCCGTTAATTCCGCTCTTGCCTTTAAATCCCTTACGATAATCCTAGCCAGGGAACTGCCGATAGCGCCGCATCCCACTATTCCGATTTTTAAGATTTTCTTACGCATTTATTACGATATTGTCAATTAACCGCGTCCGCCCTATCCAGGCCGCCAGGGCTACCAATATCTTACCTTTTATTTTCTTTACCGGTTTTAAATCGAGCGCCCCCACCATACAGATGTAATCTATCTTTACGTATCTCTCTTTTTTAATGATCCCTTTCATCCTGGCAATTATATACCGCGGTTTCAATACTCCTTCTTTAATCAATCCCCTTGCTTCTTTAAGTGCTTTATATAATACAGTTGCCGATCCTCTTTCTTTTGCGCCAAGATAAACATTCCGCGAACTCAAAGCCAGGCCGTCTTCTTCCCTGATAATGGGCAACACCTCTATCCTGACCGGCAGGTTAAGATCGCTTACAAGCTTTTTTATAATAACTGACTGCTGAGCGTCTTTCTGGCCAAAATACGCCACATCCGGCATGACGATATTAAAAAGCTTGGCTACCACAGTAGCCACCCCTTTAAAATGCCCGGGCCGGGAAACTCCGCATAACAACTGGCTTAAACCTTTAACTTCAATATAAGTTTTAAATCCTAGCGGATACATCTGTTTTACTGACGGATAAAAGATAACATCTGCCTTTTCCTTTTTGCAAAGCTCGGCATCTTTTATTAAATTGCGGGGATATTTTTTAAGGTTCTCGCGCGGCCCGAATTGAACGGGATTGACAAAAATGCTTACTACGACCAAATCATTTTCCTTGCGTGCTCTACGGATTAAGCTTAAATGCCCTTGATGTAATGCGCCCATAGTAGGGACAAAGCCAATGCTTCTAGCCTTTCTCCTGTTAAGGCGGCTAAAAGCGCTCATCTCTTTTATGCTGCGGATCATCTGCATATCATCTGTAATAACGGTTTCATTACGAATTCCCGCTCAAACATTCTAGGATGCGGGATAACAAGATCCTTTTTACGCATGACCTTATCGGCATACAAAAGAATATCCAGGTCTATCGGCCGCGCCCCAAATCTAACGGATTTCTTACGCCCAAGTAATTTTTCTATGCTTTTTAATCTTTTAAGCAATGCTTTTGGCGGGATTCTGGTATGGATTTTTAATGCGGCGTTAAGAAACTTACCCTGTCCAGCAGGGCCGCCCACGGGCTCAGTCTCAATTATATCCGAGAACTCTAACACTTGCGTGTTCTTCAATGTTTTAATTTTTTTAACGGCTAAACGTATGTTCTTGCGCCTATTTCCTATATTAGAACCTATACCTAAATAGCAAACAGCCATTAAATTATTTTTTTAAGGCGCCCCAAGGCTTCTCTTATTCTTTCCTTTGGTACGGTCAGAGCCATCCTTACATATTGCTCTGCGTTTGAGCCAAACCCTACTCCCGGGGTAACAATGATATCCGCGCGGTCAAGCAGTAGCCTTGAAAATGCGATGGATTTCGTTTTTTTCGGAATCCTCATCCATACATAAAAAGTTGCGCGCGGCAGGGGGGCTTGGAAACCAAAGGAACGCAGGCCTTCCACCAAGATATTACGCCGTTCTTCATATATGCGGCGCATATCTTCTATGTGCTGTTTGGGCCCCTCAAGGGCAGCTATACCAGCCAATTGAACCGCAGAAAATATCCCTGAATCAATATTGGATTTTACTTTAGCAAGTGCTGCGACCAAAGCAGGATTACCACAAGCCCAGCCAATACGCCAACCAGTCATATTATATGTTTTAGAAAGAGAATGAAACTCTATGCCCACGTCACTGGCACCCTCTATCTCAAGAAAACTCGAGGGTTTATATCCGTCATAACTGATTTCAGAATATGCCAAATCAGAAATCACGATAATCCTGTTTTTCTTCGCGAATTCCACCACACTCCGATAAAAATCCCTATTAGCGGTAGCAGCTGTAGGATTATTGGGATAATTTATAAACAATATTTTCGCTTTTCTTCTTATCGCCGCAGGTATTTTATTAATATCGGGAAGAAAATTATTTTCTTCCCTGAGCGGCAAAAGATGGATCCTGCCTCCAGCCAGAATTGTGCCTCCTTTATAAGGAGGATAACTTGGATCCGGTACCAGTGAGTAATCTCCTGTATTTATAAATGCCAGCGGAAAATGGGCAATACCCTCCTTTGAGCCGATTAAAGGCAGGATTTGCGTATCAGGATCAAGGTTTACGCCAAATCTTCTCTTGTACCAGCCCTCGATGGCGCGCCGTAGAGCAGGCATCCCCTGATCCAGGGCATAACGATGGTTACGGGGATCCTGTGCTGCCTGGGATAGTGCCTCAATAATATGCCGTGGCGTTGGCTGATCAGGGTCTCCTACTCCCAAATCAATGATATCCCTGCCTTCAGCGCGCGCTTTTCTCCTTGCTTTGTCGATCTCAAGAAAAAGATACGGCGGTAATTCCTGCACTTTTTTAGATAATTTAAACATATTACTCCTTGTTAGTTCATAGTTCTTAGTTCATTGTTCATGGTAAAATATCTTACTATGAACTATCAACTATGAACCATGAACTATTTTAACACATCCTGCATTGAATATAATCCCGGGGGCTTGCCGAATACCCATTTCGCCGCTTTTAAAGCGCCTATCGCAAAAAGGTCCCTCGAATGCGCCTGATGTTTTATCTCAATCCGCTCTGAATTTCCGCAAAAGATAACAGTATGATCACCCGTTATGTCGCCAAGCCGGATGGAATGAACAGGAATTTCTTTTGCCGTTGCCTCTTTTAAAATAGCGATGAGCCGTTTGGCGGTCCCGGAAGGGGCATCCTTTTTTGCCCTATGATGCGCCTCTACTATTTCAATACTGTAATCCTGGCCGAGCCTCTTGGCTATTTCCGGAAGCACGCTAAACAATACATTTACACCCACAGACATATTGGGGGAAAAAACAACCGGCACAACTTTTGAAATCTCCTCTACCTTCTTTATCTGTGTGTCGCTTAGGCCTGTCGTTCCTAATACCAGCGCCTTTTTATACCTGGCCACAAAATCAAGATTTGTTTCCGTAGCTTCAGGAGTAGTGAAATCCACAAATATATCAATAAGAAATAGCCCGTCGGAATTAGAGGAAATTTTCAGTTTACCCAGTTCCCTGCCAATCATAGGCGTGCCTTTTTTCTCCAAGATAAGATTTACCTCGAAATCCTTATCCTGCGATGCAAGTTCAAAAATCCGCCTTCCCATCCTTCCGCATACGCCGCTAATACCTAATTTAATCATGGCGCCATACTTCCTTTCTGTTATTCCAACGCTCAACTCATTATTACCTTATACAAATATAAATCTTTATCGTAAACCTTGGTGTGTTCATGGTCTAATAGTTGAAGGTATTTCAATCCCTCCCCTTTCAAGAAAAACATTTTAAAGAATACACTCTCTGCATATTTACGGCTCATGAGCAGGGTTTTATACCTCCCCTGGCCCTCCTGGACCAGAAACAGGGCTGATTCAGGGTCGCCTTCCGAATCCCTGTATTCTTTTATTTTGTTATTGCTGCTATCGTAGAAAATGACATAACTGGCGACGTACCATTTTTTATTGACGTTACTGTATAAATAGAACTTCTCCTTGCTTAAGTCAGCGATTACGCCGTTATCAAAAAGAAGGGTATCATCTGAAATTTTCTGCTTTTTCTCTTCCTGGAAAGCTGAAAAACGCCATTCTTCTTTAGTGATCCATCCCCACGCATCTTCTTTATCTAATAAATGCGCAAGTATAGCTTGTTTTTGCGCTTCCTGCGGAGAATACCCTAACTGCTGCTGCGCAAGAAGAGAAAGATTGCCCCCTGTATTATTTGCGGATAAACCCAAGAACACAGCCTTCTTAAAATCCCATGTCGATAGCTGGCTTTCCAATTTTAGCGTATGGATAAGACCATCTTCAAGGAGAATATAGACCGGACTCCTTGCATCGTACATAAAAGCGAGTATTTTTTCTCTTTGGGCCGGGTTTCGTATATACTTGCCTAGGAGCTGCCTTGCCTGGCTCTTGCTCATAAAAAACATCTCCTTAACCAAATCCATGGCCTTGAGATTGTCACCCCCCAAAGACAGGGATAATTCATTAAAAGCCCTGGTCGAACCGCTGGCAAGCATACGCAGGATACCAACAGTTTCTTTTTCATTATCGGTCATAAGCGCACGTGCTACCCAGTATGTCACTGGCGTCTGCTGGAATGCGGCACAATAAAAGGTTGCCCGCTTTGCAAAAAACATCACATAATCGCCAAATTCCCAGTGGGTGCAGATAATGGCATCAGCGGGAGTGATTTTTTTTACCTTATTTAACATGCTCATCCAGCCATCGTGCATAACGATAAATACGCCCCGCGTTCTGATGTCCTGTGCGTATTGCAGGCTGTTGAAAACAAGATACAGGAAGATGGGGAGAAGAAATATGGCCTTACTGTTCTTGCGGCTCCATATTGAAGGCGGTTTAAATCCATCTGTAACTTTACCTGAAAGGATAACTAACCAATCCCAGGCCTTTGCCAGTAAAACCCCGGTAGGCACAGCCAGAAATAAAGTAAATTTTCTAGAAAAACAAGTAAACACCCCTGCTGTTACTAACCAAATTAACAAAGAATGAATAAGGAACCTTTTTTCAGGAGGATCTTTGCTATAATCTTTGGCGATAAATATTCCCAATAATCCCAGGATGGCTCCGCTAAAAACCAGTATCCCACCCAACCTTATCACTACTTCGGGAAAATTTGGCCGCCCAACTTCTCCTATATTCGCAGAAACATTCGGCCAGAAGCTGCCCGCTAATGAAGGGCTGGTGCGCAAAAAGAGTAGCAAAAACGGATCAGTAAAAGATTTTTTAAATACTTCCATACCAGAAATAAAGAGGACGCTTGCATAAGTAGTAGCAACGAATAAAAGCAGAAATGGTAGATGGAGCGATATTTTTTGGGCAAGCGGTTTTTTCTTATCGCCAAATATAGCCGTTAACAGGTACACGAATATGCCGACACAGGTAATGTAAAAAGACAGCCACCATAGAGACCATAAACCGGAATATATGCCGATAAATACACCTGCCAGTGATATGTAAAAATAACGCCAGGCAGTATCATATTTACGCAGCGCATAACCAAGAGCAGTTAATGTTAATGGTAAAAACATAACATTATACGGGTCCGTATCAAACCAGCCGACCATGCTATGAGAGAGAAAAAACTCTGAAAATCCGACCGTCAATATTGCCAGGAAACTTGCATGATAGGAGATACCCAGCAGCCTGCAGAAGATAAACAAAAGCAATAATACTAAGGTGATTATAAAAAGCGGATATATAGAAAGCGCGTTCATCAAAGACAGGTTGTGGTCAAATAAATGGATTATCTTGTAAAAATAAGCGCCCAGGTAGTAATGAATTTTTAGCGGCTCAACCTCCCTGCCTATGGGGGCATTTACAAGATTGTCGTATTCCTTTCCATTTACCTGCGATGTGCCAAAGTGCCCGGTGTTAAGGTAATTCTCTATCCTCCTCATCCAGCGATAGGGATCTACCTCCAGCAGATAAGGCCACCCTTTATCATCGCGGAAGAAATCTTTGGACTCTTTTGCCCTTTCTTCGATCTTGCTGGAAATATCGGCCTTGTGCTCTTCCAGGTATGCCCTGAACGCGCGGGAGAGAATCCGGTTCTTGGCATTACCCCAAAGGTCCGGATAAGAAATAGATATATCTTTTTCCAGCTTGTCTTTTATGGGCTGATATATCTCATTCCTTACCTTGCTATCGATTTCCGGGAAAGAAAAAGTGTTCATACGGAAATAGATATTCGCAGCCAGGGCAAAAGCTATCCCGCTTATTATCACTATATTGCGCAATAAACGCGGATTAAATTTTTGCGGCAAAATGCTTTTCATCTTAATCTTTTTTTAGAAACGTAACCCAAAATCTTTCATGGCTTTTCTTAAAACTTCGATTCTTTCGGGAGACATCGAGGTCATAGGCAGCCTCAAAGCAGGCTCACACATCCCTAAAATCCCCATAGCGGTCTTTATTGGAATAGGATTTGTCTCAATAAACACGGCCTTAATCAGGGGCAGTAATTTATAGTGCAATTCCCTGGCTTTTTTAATATCTCCCTTTTCAAACAAAGAAACAAGGTCGGCTACCTGGCGGGGCACAATATTTGCTACCACCGAAATTATCCCTGTTCCGCCGATGCTTAAGACAGGAAGCGTCAGGCTATCGTCACCGGAGATCAAATCAAAATCATCTCCGCAGAGCTGTTTAATACGGGACATCTGGTCAAGGTTTCCCGAGGCCTCTTTGACCGCGACAATATTCCTGCAGTCTCCGGCTAACTGCGCTATGGTTTCCGGTTCGATATTCACACCGGTGCGCGTTGCAATGTTATAAAGGATAACCGGTATGGATACGCTGTTTGCTATTGCCCTAAAATGCTCGTAAAGGCCTTTTTGCGTAGGCCGGTTGTAATACGGAGATACCTGCAGCGACGCATCCGCGCCTGCTTTTTCCGCATGCCTTGTCAGCATAATCGCTTCTTCTGTAGAATTTGAGCCGGTACCGGCTATGACTGGCACTCTTTTTTTTACCTGCTCGACCGTAACCTCGATTACCCTCTCATGTTCCTTAAAAGACAGGGTCGCTGATTCTCCTGTTGTGCCGCAAGGCACAATACCGGAGGTGCCGTTTTTAATCTGGAATTCAATCAGGTCACGCAATTTCTTCTCGTCTACGCTTAACTCTTTTCCGCCCTGGGCGGAGAATGGCGTAACTATGGCTACAATTGAGCCTCTAAACATAATACACCCCCCTATACACTATATTTGCCCTGCCTTCCAGCCAGACATTTTTAAAATTATCCCCGATCCTACTGAAATAAACCTTCAATACCTCTCGGCTTTGAGTATGCACGTTAACTTTCCCGTAATTACCAACTGAAAACTGGAAATTGGCAATTAAAGCAGAGGCAACAGCGCCTGTACCGCAGGCCAGGGTCTCATCTTCAACTCCCCTTTCATAAGTCCTTACCATTATGGAATCCTTATTTAATATCTCTACAAAATCAGCGTTCGTTCCAGCAGGGGTAAACTTTTGATGATAGCGGATTTGCCTACCGATGGCCGCTATGTCAATATTTTTCAGGCCTTGCGTGAATACAACCGCGTGCGGGACCCCTGTATTAATAAAATTCACCTTAATCGAACGTCCGCCAAGCTTAACTGGCATATTTAATTTCAGGCTTCTCGGTTCAGTCAGTTTTATCTTTACTCTACCGCCATTTACTTTAGCGCTTATTATGCCTGCCTTTGCCTGGATGCTAACTTGTGACTTTGTGACTTTGTGACTTTGTGACTTTACATATAACGCTACGCACCTTGCCCCATTACCGCACATCTCGGCTTCCGAGCCGTCGGCATTAAAAATACGCATCCTGATATCCGCAGGCTTAGACTTTTCCAAAACCAAAAGGCCATCCGCTCCCACGCCGTATTTTCTATCGCAAAGTTTTTTAGCCAAGAACGCATAACGCATAACGCATGACGCATGACGGCGATCTATAACAACGAAGTCATTTCCCGAAGCAACCATTTTGGTAAAGTTAATTTTTTGCATATTAAAGCCCAAACAGAAATGACGGGATAACTTCATTACGCAGTAAATCGCCATATACTTCCCGCCTGCGGATAACAAAGGTTTTATCTTTAATCACCATTACCTCTTCCGGGCGACGGCGCGAATTGTAGTTAGACGCCATGCTGAAACCATATGCCCCTGCGCCCATAATTGCAAGAAAATCGCCATCTCCAACCCTTGGTAACCTTCTTTCTTTAGCAAAGAAATCCGCGCTTTCGCAGATAGGGCCCACCACATCAACTTTCTCTTGTGACTTTGTGACTTTGTGACTTTGTGACCTCAAGGGCAATATTTGATGGTAGGCATCATACAATGCGGGCCTGATTAAATCATTCATCCCGCCGTCTACGATAATGAATTTCTTTTTGGTGGTCTCTTTCACATAGAGCACTTTCGTAACGAGGATCCCGGCATTGCCGACAACAAACCTTCCCGGCTCAAGAATTATCTTTAATCCCGTATCTTTAAGATAGGGTAAAACCTTGGCCGCATATTTTTTGGCTGTTTGAGGGTTTTCGCGGTCATAAATAATACCCAATCCCCCTCCTATGTTCAAATACTCAAGCCCAACACCTTCTTTCCTGAGTTGGATGATAAAACCGCTTATTTTTCCTATCGCCGCTACAAAGGGCTCTGGGGCCGTTATCTGTGACCCTATATGTATATGCAGCCCGCAAATATTTGTGTTCGGGAATCTATCGCGCGACATAATAATCCTGTATGCGCTTTTTAAATCAATACCGAACTTATTGGTGAGTTTTCCCGTGGTAATAAATTTATGGGTCCTGGCCTCTACATCGGGGTTTATACGGATGGCTATCCGCGGCCTCCTGCGTAACCTGTGCGCAACGAGGTTAATTACTTCTAATTCCGGAAGCGACTCTACGTTAAAAAATAATATTCCTCTCCTTACCGCTTCTTCTATCTCTTTTTCGGTTTTGCCTACGGAGGCATAGACAATTTTTTCCGGTGGGCAGTTGACTTTTAAAGCCCTAAATAGCTCTCCCCCGGAGACAATATCAAGGCCGGCGCCTTTATCCACAAGCGCTTTTAGAATCGCTAAGTTGGAATTTGCTTTTACGGAGTAGCAAATTAAGGCGTTGACACTGCGGAAGGCATCTTGCAGCTTAAGAAAGTGGTCAATAAGGGTACGATAGCTGTAAACGTAAAGAGGCGTGCCGAATTTTTTGGCTAACTCCTCTATTTTTACGCCTTCGCAATAAAGCTGGTTATTTATATATTTAAATTCGTGCATTGCATTAAGGGCAGTTACCGCTGGTGATGGATCCTGTGTATAGTCCGTTTTTAAAACATAACTTGGTAGCAACACTGCAACCAGTACATCCGGCACCGGTACAGCTACAAGCTAACGTTAGGCCGGAAGTTCCACTACCAGCAGTATTCGTCCCGTTTGCCAAATATCCCGTTGCATTTACAGTACCGTTTACCTCGAGTTTCTGAGAAGGGGTTGTTGTGCCAATACCAACACTACCCTCCACTATCAAGTTACTGTCAGATAGAGCACCCATATTAGTAGAATTAGAATAATTCATACCTACCCCCATCTTTTGGGCGCTTAATGCCTTGTAACTTCCATAAGGAGAAGGATAATAGGTAGTGATAGCAATTGTTTCCTCTGCAAAAACGAATAAAGAAGATAGTAATACTATGCCTCCCGCTAACAAAATATTTTTTACCATAATCCCTCCCCTTAAATAAGCCATGCCCCTGGCGTTTATGGCTTATTTACTCCGCACTATGTGCGGAGCTTTTCATTTTAACCGTAAGTTCCATCACCGGTCTCGTTTTGTTTCTCTCCGGATATAGAATCAGCTTTCCGTCTTTCGCCTCGCGTGCTGAAATTTTTTGCTAACTTTATACAAGATGGGCGGGTCCTGCCTGCTGAGCCACCTCGCCGTGCTCACTTACGTTGCGCGCGGCAAGGGCTTCGTCTCAGCAGTCACCCGCGCAAGACTGTATCAATCTAAGCCACCCGCTAGCTATCTTTTAATGGATAGCTTAGACTCTACAGATTTTTTGGGATCAAATAAAGCAATTACTTTTTCTTTTTCAAAGCAATCAGAAAACTCTTTTAACTTAGATTCAGACATATCCTTAATTTTTATGCCGCTATTGATAGAATATTTAACGAGCTCTCCGATAATAGTATGCGCTTGTTTGAAGGGTATTTTTTTACCTACCAGATAATAAACCAAATCCGTAGCATATAAAGATTCATCCTTTAAGGTTTCTTCTATCTTGGCTTTATTGAATTTGAGAGTACTTATTAAACCCGCTAAAACTTTTAATTCCAGAGAAACTATTTCAAAAGAGTTAAAAAGCGGCTCTTTATCCAATTGCATATCCCTGTTATAGGTCAAAGGCAATCCCTTCATCATGGTCAGGACGCTGACTAAATTACCATATAATCTTCCTGCATACCCTCTAATAAGTTCCAATACGTCAGGGTTCTTTTTCTGCGGCATAAGCGAACTACCAGTGCAATATGCTTCATCAATCTCCACAAAATCAAACTCCTTCGTAGACCAAATTATTAAATCTTCAGCTAATCTTGAAAGATGTACCGCAATAATAGACAATGCGCTAATAATTTCAATTACAAAATCCCTATCGCTTACTGAATCTAAAGAATTAACAGTTGGCTCAAGCTGAAATGTTTCTTTAAATTCCTTAAATTCTTTCAAAGCTGGATCAGCTAAAAGCTTATTAGCAATGTTACAATACTCTTCAGAACTGATAGGAGTTCCGGCTAAAGCCCCGGCCCCCATGGTTATCTTGATATTACTTTCGATATATTTTAATCTTTCTATATCCCTCAACAGCATTTTTTCATACGTACCTAAATAATCTTTTAGATAAACTGGTTGCGCATGCTGCATATGAGTAAATCCTGGTACGATGACGCTATCATTCTCGGATAATAATTTATGTATTGACGATACTAAACGAGCAATGTCAAGTTGCAAACTGTTCATATTAAACTTACAATACAATTTTGTTGCAAAGACAACTTGATCGTTTCTTGATCTAGCCATATGAAGTTTCAGAGCTGTGTCTTCAATTTTATTTTCTAATAGATTTTGAATATTAGTATGGATATCTTCACAATTTATATCTTGGTTAAAGTTTCCTGCTTTTATCTCATCAAAAATCTTCCCTAGTTCTTCTAGTAAGCTTTCTAATTCTGAAGGATTCAGATATCCCGCTTTCTCTAAAATTGCAACATGAATCATAGATCCTATCACATCATATAAAGCGAGTTTATGGTCGAATTGTATTGACTTTGTAAATTTTTCTACTACTGGATCTGTTTCCTTATCAAATCTCCCACCCCAAAGTTTTTTTGCCATCTCTCTCCCTCTTTTAACTATGAACTATGAACCAAGAACCATGAACTATTTTTTATACGGCATTAAAATAAAATTTGCCTCTGGCGGTTTAATTTTATTTTATGCCGAGCTCTGCGAGGCAAAACTCATCTCTTATAAGGTAGTCCCCATATCTTTATAAACCCCTCTGCCAGGGACTGGTTAAACTTATCCTCTTTTCCGTATGTGCTTAATTCCTTCTTGTAAAGCGAATACGGAGATTTCCTGGAGACAGCCACGCAGTTACCCTTGTAAAGCTTAAGCTTCACTGTGCCGCTTACATGCTTTTGCGTTACCTCCACGAATTTATCAAGCGCTTCTTTCAAAGGCGAATACCAGAGCCCGTAATATACGAGTTCCGAATATTTAAGCGCAATTATCTCCTTAAAATGCGCAAGCTCCCGGTCAAGGACCAAGCTTTCCAGTTCCTTGTGCGCGTTAAAAAGTATAGCTGCTGCCGGCGCCTCGTAAATCTCCCGCGATTTAATCCCTACGAGCCTGTTCTCCACCAGGTCAACCCGGCCTACGCCGTAAAGACCGCCAACCTCATTAAGGTGGTTAATCAGTGTTTTTAATTTATATGCCCGTCCGTCTATCTTTCTAGGCAGGCCATTTTCAAAAGTTATTTCAATATATTTAGGATAGCCCGAATGTAGCGCCGGGCTTTTGGTAATTAAATAAGCATCTTCAGGCGGCTCCTGTTCCAAATTTTCCAATATACCGGCTTCAATGCTTATCCCCCAGATATTCCGGTCGATACTGTAAGGCTTTTTCTTGGTTACGTCAATGGGGATATTATGCATGAGGCAATATTCTATCTCCTCTTCCCGCGACTTAAATTCCCACTCTCTTACAGGGGCAATGATTTCAAGTTTTGAATCAAGTATGCCGGCGCTGACTTCAAAACGCACCTGGTCATTTCCTTTTCCCGTGCAGCCGTGCGCTACTGCCTGCGCTTTTTCCTTATGCGCAATCTGGACCAGGTATTTGGCGATTAATGGCCTGCCGAGGGCCGTAGCGAGAAGGTATTTACCTTCGTATACCGCGCCTGCCTTTAATGCCGGTAAAACAAAGTCATTGACGAATTCATCCTGCAGGTCTTTAATGTAAACTTTTGCGGCACCTGCAGCAAGTGCCCTCTCCTCTATCGCGCCTAAATCCTCTCCTCCCAGCCCCTGGCCCAAATCAGCTACGAAGCATATCACTTCATAATCCCGCTCTTTAAGCCATCTGACGATACAGGAGGTATCGAGGCCACCTGAATACGCTAATACGACTTTTTTCATCTGACTGCCTTTCCCGCTCATAAGATTAAAGTTAGACCTGTTTACCCCGTTACATCCGAAAAACCCCGTCCTTTAGGACGGAGTGTAACGGGGTTTACTTCTTTAATAATTTGATAAGGATCGCCTTCTGCACATGCATCCGGTTTTCCGCCTGGTCAAACACTACGGAGTTCTTACTTTCCATTATTTCGTCGGTAATCTCTTCTCCCCGGTGCGCAGGCAGGCAATGCATAACCAGCGCCTCTTTCTTAGCCAGCCTCAACAGATTCTTATTCACTTGAAAAGCCCTGAATATTTTCTTTCTCTTTTCCGCCTCTTCTTCCTGCCCCATACTTGCCCAGACATCGGTGTAAATCACATCGGCGTTTTTAACCGCGTTATACGGATTATCAAACAGCATGATGGAGGACTTTTTTTCCTTGGCTATCTTTTTTGCCTCTTCCAGGACCGCCTTCCGCGGGCCATAACCGGAAGGTGTACCTATATGCATATTCATTCCTGTCTTGGCACAGGTATACAACAAGGAATGAGTCACATTATTTCCGTCTCCGACATAACTAAGGGTAACCCCCCTTAACTTCTTGAATTTTTCCCGTATCGTATATACATCCGCCAATGCCTGGCAGGGATGCTCAAAATCAGATAATCCGTTGATAACGGGTATACTGGCGGCACCCGCCATTTTCAATATATTATCATGCTCAAAGGTCCTTAGCACTATGGCATCTGCATAGCGCGAAAGGGTCTTTGCCACATCGTTAATTGATTCCCGCACACCCAGGTTTATCTCCTGAGGAGAAAGATACAAAGAGTTTCCGCCTAACTGGTACATCCCCACTTCAAAAGAAACCCGCGTCCTGTTAGACGGCTTCTGGAAAATAAGCACCAGGGTCTTGCCGCTCAAGGCCTTTATGAATTTTGATTTGTCAATCTTGAGCTTATCCGTCAACAAGAAAATCTCTTCTATTTCGGCACTGCTTGAATCCTTTATCGAAATGAAATCTTTTTTCATTTAACCACCTTTCAGGGCATCTTCCAGTATCCTTAATCCCCTGTCAATCTGTTTAATAGTTATGTTTAGGGCCGGCATAAGCCGCAATACCGTATCGTGCGTGCAGTTAATCAACAGGCCTTTCTCCAGGCATTTTTCCACTATTGCCTTGCCGTGCATATTTAACTCTATCCCTATCATAAGGCCCAACCCCCTCACCTCTTTTATGATAGGATATTTATCTTTGAGGACGCCTACCTTATCAAAAAGATATTTACCCGTCTCTTGAGCGTTCTTTAGTAATTTTTCTTTTTGTATTGACTCAAGGACTGCCAGCGCCGCCCGGCAGATAACCGGCCCGCCGCCAAATGTGGACGCGTGCATCCCAGGCTGCAGGGTATCAGCTATCTCTTTTCTTACCGCCATTACCCCTATGGGAAATCCACCGCCTAAGGCTTTAGCCAGAGTCATAATATCCGGGGTAATCCCGTAATGCTCGTAAGCGAATAATTTTCCTGTCCTGCCGATTCCGGTCTGCACCTCATCTACAATCAAGAGCATATTTCTTTCATCGCATAATTTTCTTAAGGCAAGTACGAAATCCTTATCCGCTACGTTAATCCCGCCTTCACCCTGGATTAACTCGAGCATTATCCCGACCGTCTTTTCATTCAATGCGCTTTTTACCGCTTCGATATCGTTAAATTTAACTGTCTTAAAACCCGGCACCAGCGGCTCAAAACCCTCCTGATACTTCTTCTGGCCGGTTGCCGTTACGGTTGCCAATGTCCTTCCATGAAAAGAATTATCAAAAGTAATTATTTCATATCTTCCTTTACCAAACTTCCGGGAGAACTTTATCGCGCCCTCATTTGCCTCGGCACCGGAGTTACAGAAGAATACCTTTGCCGGATATGACCAGAAGACAATCTCCTTTGCCAGTTTTGCCTGCGGTATATGGTAGTAATTATTAGGGATGAAAATTAATTTTGATATCTGGTCCCGCACGGCGGATATAACCCCGGGATGGCAATGCCCTAAATTTCCCACACCCCAGCCGGGAAAAAAATCCAGGTATTCCCTGCTGTGCACATCCCACAACCGAGAGCCCTTGCCCTTAACAAATACCAAAGGAACCTTGGTATAGGTAGGCATTATATTATCTTTGTAGCTATCGAATATTTCTTGTATTTTCATCTCTTACTATGAACCATTAACCATGAACTATTAACTATTTTACTATCTCCGTCCCGATTCCTTTATCCGTAAATATCTCAAGTAACAATCCGTGGGGGGTGCGCGCGTCAATGATATGCGTTTTCTTCACCCCGCCGTTTAACGCTTCAATGCAGGCATTTACCTTGGGGATCATCCCATGCTGAATAATGCTATCCGCGATAAGCTGGTTTGCCTCCGTTACGGTCAACGTTGAAAGGAAAGAATGTTGGTCATCGCTGTTACGCATAATCCCCTTAACGTTGGTAAAAAGGACTAATTTTTCAGCCTCAAGAGACGCGGCAATAGCTGCTGCCGCTTCATCCGCATTTACATTATAGGCCTTCTTATCCTTACCTTTGCCCATAGGTAAAATGACCACAATCCTGTCTTTCTTCAGCTCATCCAATATCGGCTCATTAGCGATACCCACGATATGCCCTACCAACCCCAGATCCACTTTTGCTTTCTTCTTTTCCGTCTGGATAATATCGCTCTCTTTGCCGTTTAGGCCTATAGCTTTTGCGCCCAGTTCGTTAATTTCTTTTACAAGGAGGTCATTTAAATTTTGCAATTCTTCTTCAACTAATTTAACGGTTTCTTCATCGGTAACGCGCATCCCGTCTACAAACTCAGTTTTCTTCCCCGAAGTCCGCATGCGCTCGCTTATATTCGGACCTCCCCCGTGCACCAGGACCGGCTTCAGCCCCATGAAGTTTAGAAAAACAATATCTTCAAGCACCCCGTTTCGTATATTTTCATCCCCCAGGATACTGCCGCCGTATTTTATGACAATCACCTTCTTGTGGAATCTCTTGATATATGGCAGCGCCTCAATGAGGACATCTGCTTTTTTAATCGCTTCTTCCATAAGTTCCTTTCTTAATTATACCCCGCATTAATCTTTATGTACTCTGGCGTCAAATCAGAGGTATATACTGTTGCCAAATGTTTTCCCCGGCCAAGCCCTACTTCAACAAAAATATCTTTCTTCTTCAGATTGCTCACCTTTATCTTAAGTTTATCTTCTTTAACCTTTATGCCGGTTGAACCGATACTGGCAACTATGCGGCCGAAATTAGGGTTTTGGCCGTACACCGCGGTCTTAAAAAGGTTTGAATTTGCAATGCTAAGCGCCGCGATCCTGGCTTCTAAAAAACTTTTTGCGTTCTTTACCGTTATCCGGATAAATTTTGTCGCGCCTTCCGCGTCCCGGACAATCATCTTTGCCAATTCAAGGCATACATTCTCTAGCGCCTGGTTAAATACGCCGAAATTAGTACCTGTATCTATCAAAGGATTATTGCTGGCGCCGTTTGCTAAAAGCATCACGCTGTCATTTGTGCTCATACAGCCATCCACGGTTATAGAATTAAAGGACTTACTTACGCTAGCTGAAAGCGCTTTATCGAGCGCCCTTTTGGTAATATCGGCGTCGGTAAAAATAAAACATAACATCGTCGCCATATTGGGCGCGATCATCCCTGCGCCCTTAGCTATACCGCAGATAGTCACGGTACTCTTGCCAACAGAAAACCGCACAGTTATCTCCTTGGTAAAAGTATCTGTGGTCAGGATTGCTTTCTTGGCCTTGTTAATACCGTTTGATGACAATCCTGCGGCCAGCTCCGGGATAGCTTTCTTTATCTTTTCTACGGGCAGGCGCCTGCCGATAATGCCGGTGGAATTAGATAAAATATTCTTCTCGCTTATTCCAAGATAGCTTGCAACGGTTTTAGAAATTCCCCTGGCATCCAATATACCTGCTAGGCCGGTAAAGGCGTTAGCATTACCGCTGTTTACAAGGACCGCCCGAAAATTATTATTTAATTCCAGTAGCCCCTTGTTTATTTTTATTGGTGCCGCAGGGAGGCTACTGTTTGTAAATCTACAACTTGCCTTTAGAGGGGCGCCTGAATAAAAAAGCGCTAAATCGAGTTTCCCTGATTTCTTTATTCCGCAGGAAACCGCTGAAGCAGTAAACCCAAGGGGTAATATTGCTTTCTTATATACTCTCATACCAATCCAGCCTGCTCCGGAAAATTATACATTATATTCATATTCTGCACTGCCTGGCCGCTAGCGCCTTTGAGAAGATTATCGATAGCAGCGACAATTATTACTTTCCCTGCTTCCTCTTTTATGGCAATATCGCAGAAGTTAGTCCCTGCCACATCCTTTAGCCGCGGATAATTTCCTTCTTCTTTAACTCTCACAAAAGGTTCTTTTTTGTAAAATTTCTTGTATAAATCAGTTAACTTGTGGCTTTGTGGCTTTGTGGCTTTGTGACTTTTTTGGGCGTATACCGTAGCCAATATGCCCCTGCTTAGAGGCAGGAGGTGAGGCACGAAGATCACTTTCAACTTCTTGCCTGCAAGCCCAGAAAGCTCCTGATCAATCTCAGGGGCATGCGGATGGCTGTTGACTTTATAGGCCTTAAAATCTTCGTTAATCTCTGAGAAAAGTAACCCCTCGCTAACCTTTCTTCCTGCCCCGGTGACTCCGGATTTGGCGTCTATGATAATGGAGTCCGGATCGACTAACCCTAGAGCCACAAGCGGTGCTAATGCCAGGATGCTCACCGTCGGATAGCAACCGGGATTAGCAATCAGGGCTGCGGATTTAATCTTTAACCGGTTAAGTTCCGGCAGGCCGTAGACGGCATCCTGAATGTGCGTTTTATCCGTATGCCTGGCATTGTAAAATTTTTCGTATATTTTTGTATCGCGAAGACGATAATCGGCGCTAAGGTCAATGACCTTTTTTCCTGCCTGTAGCAATTTTGGCGCTATTCCCATGGAAACAGTATGCGGCAGGGCAAGAAATACGACATCGCAGGAAGAAGAAATTTCTTTTACGTCCGGGATATCACAGACCAGGTCTATCCGGCCTCTAAATTTAGGGAATATATCCTCGATCTTCTGCGGCTTATCAATCTTTGCCGAAATGTTTTTTATCCTGGCATACGGATGCCCAAGAAGAATATCTATTAATTCTTCTCCCGCATAACCTGTTACGCCTACGATACCTGCGTTAATCATCAATTTTTCTCCTTTTAGTTAATTTATTTAATATTAGTTTAAAAACCGCCGTCAGTCAAGCATTTTCTCGTCGATTTCCCGACGCTATATCCCGCACCTTATATAAGGTGCGGGATTATTTCGGCCAAATAACTTACGTTCACTTCGTTCCGTAAGTTATGGCCTCAATAAAAAATCCCGCCTTCCAGCGGGACTTCTTTTGATTTTTAACGATTAACTATTAACGATTAACTATTAACCATAATTACCTCTTTGTCCACTGGAAGCGTTTACGCGCGCCCTTCTGTCCGTACTTCTTGCGCTCCTTGGCACGCGGGTCGCGGGTCAGGAAACCTTCTTTGCGCAGGAAATCCTTTACTGAAGGATCTGCCTGGATAAGGGCACGGGAAATACCATGCCGCAATGCGCCTGCCTGGCCGGTAAGCCCTCCGCCTCTTAAATTCGCTATGACATTATATTTATCGGATAGATTAGTCATCACTAAAGGTTGTTTTATTATAATACGGTCTGTTTCCCGCAAGAAATACTTATCGTATGGCCGGGCATTAACCGTAATATCTCCTTTACCGGATAAAAGCCGGACCCTGGCCACTGATTCTTTGCGCCTTCCTACTGCTGTAAATTTTGGTGTATCTTCCATGCTTAATTATACCTCCAACACTACAGGCTTCTGACCGATATGCGGATGCTTATCGTCAGAATAAATCTTTAATTTCTTTATCAAATCACTACCAAGCGCTCCACCGGGAAGCATGCGCCGCACGGCTAATTTTATCACGGTAACGGGGCTCTTGGCCAGCATATTTTCCAGCGTGACCTCCCTTAATCCTCCGGGATAACCGGAATAACGCCGGTATACCTTCTCTTTCATCTTCCTGCCTGTGACTTTTATCCTGGCGGCATTAATCACGATTACACCGTCTCCGGTGTCAAGATGCGGGGTGAATATGGGTTTATGCTTGCCGCGTAAGATTACGGCTACTTTGACCGCAAGCCGTCCAAGTATCTTATCCTTGGCATCTACCAGGTACCACTGCCTTTTAATATCTTCTTTTTTAGGTATATAGGTTTTTTTCATAGAACAGAAAGTATACCATGTATTTAAGCGAAGTCAAATATATTTTTACTTAATTCTAGATACCCTCCTGGCCCTTCTTTAAAACTACCAGTATGGCCGAATGTGGCACAACCACGTATTTTTTGCCTTCAAACTCTATCTCGATGCCGGCGCTACGCAGGAAAATGCAGTAATCCCCTTCCTGCGCCTGAAGGGGAAAATATCTTTTCTCAAGCTGCGGGGCCTGCCAGGGCTCAATCTCCAGGGCCTGGAGGTCAGGGATAGGATAACCCGGGCCGGTCTTGACGACCCTGCCGCTTTGCACTTTTTCTTTTTCTTTTACTCCCTGCGGAAGATACAGGCCCGTATCCGTACGGTCCGCGCCTTCATCCGGCTCGATCAGGACCCTGTCACCTATTACAACAAGCTCTCTTTTCATCTCTTATTTTGAGAATTTCTCCCAGTGTAAAACCTCGCTAAGCTTGCGCTTCTCTGCGATATTAAAAGCTGCCGCAGAAACCGGATAACCCAAGGCAATAAGGCTGACTAACTTAAATTCCGATGGGACCCCTAGCAAGGTGCTCGCTTCAGCGCAATATGGCTTCTTGTCTCCTGCTACCCAGCATGAAGCTATGCCTTTAGCTGTAGCGGCAAGCAGGATATTCTGGGTCGCCGCACAGCCATCCTCAAGGTAATATTTAGTATCGCTACAGAAGACCGCGATACATAAAGAAGCCCCTGCGATACAGCCGCCATTTTCGCCAAGTTGGGCTATCTTCTTCAGGGTATCTTTGCGGGTCACTACAATGAATTCCCACGGCTGGATATTGCGCGCTGTCGCGGCAAACCGCCCGGCATCGATTATCTCCTCTACCAATTCTTTCGGGACAGGCCTATCAAAGAATTCACGCACGCTCCTTCTCTTCTTAATGGCTTCCAGTATCTCCATAAGTATCCTCCCTTTAAGATATGGCCTTAAGGATATCTTCAGGAATAACGCGCGGTTTAAAGTTATTATCTACGCAGACCAGGACCGTCTTTGCCTGCGTCGTAAGCTTTCCCTGCTGGTTTTTTATTTCGTGCTCAAAAGTAAGGCGCACCGAAGATGTACCGGTGACACGCGTTACAATTTCTAAGGTATCCGCGTAAAAAGCAGGATATTTATAATCTATCTCCTGGCGCGCCACCACAAAAAGAATCCCCTTTTTCGCAAGTTCCTCGATTGGCACCCCGCGGCTTGCGAAAAATTCGGTGCGTGCCTCTTCCAGATATTTTAAGTAATTGGCGTAATAGACGACGCTGCCGCAGTCGGTATCATGATAATAAATTCTTTTCTTCACCCCGCACCTTCTTTGTTATTTTTCCCCACACCTGAATTTTTAGAAGGTGCGGGGTTCATGGCAAGGCCTCAAATATCGCCTTTGCGGTTTTATCCGACGCGTTTACTATTTGTCTTGAAGGCTTACGCATAAAATTTAATTTAGCCGGCTGGATTCCGATTACATTCACTTTGCAACCGAGGGAAGCCGCCATATAATCGGCAAATATACTAAGGGGCAACTGATGCGTGCAAAAAGAAACGCCTTTTATATGCCCCGGCTCAAAAATCCGCACAGAACCGGTTTTCTCCCCCATACTAGCGGCATCAATAAGTATAATGTGCGTCGGGCGGTATCGCTTTATTTCTCCGCTTAAATTTTCCGGAGCAGTTTCGCCCAGAAATACCTTTACGTCTTGTCTCCCGGAAAGCTTCTTTGCCAATTTAGCCGCGACCATAAGCCCTGTAGCATCATCCCCTCTTAATTCAGAACCCACGCCCACAACCGCTATCCTTTTAGCGCCATCAAGGATTTTCTTTATCTGTTTTTTTAGGCTCTCCACGGAAGACCACCTTTAACTTGCTTTCGTCAAGTTGCGCAAGCTCCACATCCCCTGTTATCTCCAGCGCCTTCTTCATGCACGAGTCAACGCATTGCCCGCAATAAATACATTTCCCTAAATCTATGTGCGCCTCAAACCGGTTATCTTCGGTTTTAACGATAGTAATCGCCCCGGTGGGGCAATCGCGCATACACAACTTGCAGCCGATACATTTTTCCGGGTAGAATTTTAATTTCCCCCTGTATTTATCCGCCATATCCAGTTTTTCCCGCGGATAAAGCACTGTAGCCGGCTTCTTCCAGAAAGAACGCAATACCTCGCGGATCATTTTCCCCGGTCTCATATTGATAAACCCATCTTTAAAAACAGGTTGATTAAAAGCTGTAGGATTCCTAACGGCACCAGATACTTCCAGCAGAAATCAATCATCTGGTCCATCCTTAACCTCGCCACGACAGTGCGACAGAGCGAAAGTACCGCAATTATAGATAAAACCTTTAAAAGAAAAATTACAAACGCTAGAGGCGCATTAAGCGTTAATCCAAAAGGAAGAAAAACAGCTGCTAACAGGGCGGCACCCGTCACGGTTTCCACGTCCAGTGTAAGCCGTAATAACGCAAAAAGCCTGCCGCTGTATTCAGTAAAGGCGCCGGCCACCACCTCTGTTTCTGCTTCCGGTATGTCAAAGGGTACTTTTTCTAATTTTCCCAGCAGCGAAACCAGGGAAACCGCAAAACCCAATAGATTACAAAGCCACAATAAAGGATGCCTACTATAAAAAACCATCATACCTGACAACGACCAGGTATTTGCCAGGAGTGCCGCCGAAAGTATCCCCATAAACAGTGGTATCTCATAAGCGAATAACTGGGTAAGGCAACGCACCGAACCTATCCTTGCATATAAAGAAGTGGAATACCATCCTCCGATAAAGAATGCCAGCGTCGGGATAGTTAAAAAATACAGGATTACGATAATATCGCCGTTAAACGAGAAATTTGTATCTCTTCTCCACAGCGGTATATAAAGAAAGGTGGTTACTGCTGCGCACAAGGCAAATACCGGGGCGAGCTGAAACATCCTCGGGCTACTATCGCAGGGGATTATATCTTCTTTAGCGATAAGCTTAATAAAATCGGCAAAGGGCTGAAACCAGGGAGGCCCTACCCTGTTTTGTAACCGCGCGTAAAGCTTGCGGTCAAAAAATTCCGCAAACAAAGCGAGGATACTGAGAAAGAAAAACCCGGGAAAAATAATGATTGAAAAAAGTGCGTTCGTCATCCTAGCTCTTTTTGTTTAAAATAGACGGGTCAATACCGCGCTCCCTGTACCAGCTGATACTATAATCGCGCAGCTTCTCCCACGTGATTACCTCTCTTTTTTTGTCATCCAGGTTATTTATTGAAACGAGCCTGTCCGTGCAGGAAAAACACGGGTCTATTGCCGCGATCACAATCGGCATATCGGCAAGATAGCGGTCTTTGAGCATATGTTTTACTGCCTGCACATTAGCCAGGGTAGGCGCGCGTATTTTTACCCTTTCCGGTTTTTCCGTGCCGTTGGCTTTAACATAATGCAGGTCCTCGCCGCGCGGGGCTTCATACCTGCTGGTTGATTCTCCCGCCTGAATTTTGCGGGGCGCCTTTACGGTTATCGGACCGGCAGGTAATTTTTCCAAACACTGCCTTATAATACGGTAAGATTCCATCAGTTCTTTTACGCGCACCAGGGTCCTGCCGTAAACATCGCAGTGATTATCCGTAATGACATTTACTGTAAGCTCAGAATAAGCGGCATAAGGGTCATCGTGCCGAACATCCCTGGCTACCCTGGAGGCGCGCGCAGTAGGGCCTACCGCATCAAGCCGTAATGCGTCTTCATGCGAAAGTACACCTACCCCTGAGAGCCGCTTTATAATCGTTGTTTCTTCCAGGGCTATTCCTATATAATACTTTGTCCTATCCTCTAGGGTATTCATTGCCGCCAGAATCTTTTTTATCGCTTTATCATCAATATCCCTGCGCACGCCACCGATGGTATTTATGCCGTAATTTACGCGGTTTCCCGTTAAGAGCGCCAGGATATCCATGACAATCTCCCTGTCGCGCCAGGTGTACATAAGTAATGTATCAAAACCGATTTCATGGCCGGCTACGCCAAGCCATAAAAGATGGCTGTGGATACGTTCCAGCTCTCCGATAAGGGTGCGGATATACAGGGCGCGCATAGGTACTTCCAGGGCCGCTATCTCTTCTACTGCCTGCACAAAACAGGTGGAATGCGAATGCGAGCATATCCCGCATACGCGCTCAATAAGGTAAACATCCTGCACATAGCTTCTGTCTTCGCAGGCCTTCTCAATACCGCGGTGATTATAACCTAACCGGATATCAACACCCAGGATCTTCTCCCCTTTAAGGGCGACGCTGAAACTTTCCGGCTCCTTCAACGCCGGATGCTGCGGCCCTATGGGTATCTTAAATTTAGATTTATCTAAATCATGCATAACTGTCCTCCTTAAATAAACCATGCCTCTGGCGTTGATTTTGGCATACCCCTGGTGCTTATGCCGAAATCACACCGAGCTATGCTCGGTGATTATGGCTTATTTTACTCCGCGCTATGCGCGGAGCTCTGCTTCCAATCTTTACGTAGCGGAAATTCATCAGTCGGCCAATCATCAGGTAAAGGATAACGCGCGCCCGGGGCAAGGCCTTCTACCTTTACCCCGAATAAATCCATAATTTCGCGTTCATAAATATCCGCTCCGACAAAAAAAGAAGTCACTGTCTTTATCACGGGCTTCTCTTTGCCGGCATTTATCTTCAGATTAAGGATTACCCCTGAATCCTGCGCAAGGTGATACAGGAAACCAAAGGAATCTTTTTCATCCAGGGCAGTGATAGTGCAGAGATGGATGAATTTTAAATCTCTTGCCGCATAAGCGAATACCTCTGGGAACCTCTCCGTAGGTAACTCGGCAAAAATACGCCTTTTCCGTACAATCTTAAAATTACCGGCCATATCAGGAAACTTCTCTGCTAATTTAGCTATTATTTCTTCTTCTCTTACGAGTGTATTCATTTTTTATCTTTCTTTTTGTCTTCCTCCATGCTTGCCAGGAGCTTAACTACACCGTCAATTATCGCCTTGGGGCTTGCGGGGCAGCCGGGAATGTATGCCGAGACCGGGATAACCTTGTTTATTCCACCGCTTACATTATAACACCCTTTAAAAACTCCGCCACTACAGGAACAGGTGCCTACTGCTATCACGAATTTCGGCTCAGGCATCTGTGCGTAAATCCTCTTTAACC
The DNA here is from genome assembly GCA_050012075.1 of Candidatus Omnitrophota bacterium. GTDB lineage: Bacteria > Omnitrophota > Gorgyraeia > Gygaellales > Profunditerraquicolaceae > JAMWCI01. The sequence continues at coordinate 25,044 of JBEKHW010000007.1, forward strand.
TATCCTCTATCTGTTTGGTCACCGGGCCGGAACAGACGAGCACATCCGCGTGCCTGGGGGTCCCTTTAAGTAAAACGCCAAAGCGTTCCATGTCATAGCGTGGAGTAAGCGAGGCGATAATCTCTATATCGCAGGCATTGCAGGCGCCTGTATTAAAATGCAATATCCAGGGTGATTTAATCCTTGCCCAGCGCACTATGTTTTTAATTAGTGCCATCCTACCTCCTGAAAAGAATATTAAACCCCACTACCACTGCGAGCAGATAAAACAACGCCAGTATAAATGAGCCTAGGGCAATAACCGGAATAACAGCTACCATCAAAGTAGCGACGTGCGCCAGGGTAAAAAAGAAAGCATACGGAAAAAACGTGCTGTAATCCGGATGCACCAGATTGTCATAAGTATCCTCTCCACAGGCATATGATTCCTTGGAGCCTGCGTCTTTCTTTTTATTGCGGAATGCCAGGCGAGAAAATAAACCGAAAATAATGATTATCACCAGAAAAATTACCGCAAAAGCTACCGGAGGCCAAAAAAGCCATCTGCTATCCATAGTTTCTATCCTTATTCATCCCTCATTTTACGCGTATCAAGTGACCCCGTATGCCGATGTATCCCCAGGATCACTCCGGCGGTAACAGCAACCAGTACCGCCTCTATGACTATCGTGGTAATTACCAGTGCCTGTATAAGGGCTGTGCGCCCGGTGACGTATCCAGCCACAATCAACAAAAGCGTGACCGCCTTTATCATGATTTCTATGCCGATTAATGCGCGTATCAGATTATAGGTAGCCAGAATGCAATATATTCCGATAATAAAAAGCAGGGATGCAAAAATACCGAACATCCATAATAGGTTCAAAACTTCCCTACTCATTGTTCTTCTTCTCCTTAAAGAGGATAATTACCGCGAAGACGCCGGCTAACAGTATAAGCAATTGCCCGAGCAGATCCATCTGCCTGGTTCCCCAAAGTAGGACGCGCACATCTTTTTGCGCCTGTAGGACCGGCATTGACAAATCCTGCCTGAGTTTAAAAAGACTCAAAAATATACCCACGCCGACTAAGATTATCGGCAGATACCAGAACCTGCTTAATCTGGCCCACATATGCTGCCGGGCTTCTTCTTTTGTCAATGGCTGAGTAAGGCTTATGGTGCTCACAAATAAGACCGAAATTAAACCGGAACAGACAGAAAGCTCGAATACGGCGGCTAGCGGCGAGTTAAGCCTGAACATGATTATGGTAAGTATGGCGCTCGTAAGGGCGAGACCTATTGCTGAACGTATAAGCCCTCGGCTCATTGCCGTCCACAACGCTGCTAAAACCAGTATTATGAGTATAAATAAATCTAAACGCTGCATTCGCGTTAACCTCCCAATGCCGCTCCCAACGGTAAAATTAAGCTTTTTAGTATCCAGGGGTAAAATATCCCGCACCCTATAATTATTGCCGCAAGTAATACCTCGGGTATCGCAAAAACAAATCCTACTTCTTTTATATTCTTGAGCGAATCAGGCAACTTACCGGAAAAAATATTGCGCTGCAGGGAAAGAAAATAGGCCAGGGTCAGGATACCCGTAAAGATCGCAACCAGGCAAAACCCATAATGCCCGCTCATCCAGAGAGCGACGATAATCATGATTTTGCTCCAGAATCCTGCCAGCGGCGGCACGCCTGCGGCAGAGAGGCTCGCAACCACAGAGGTCGTTGCGGTAAGCGGCATTTTTTGCGCAATGCCGTAGAGATTATCCATGCTCCGGCTTCCTGTTTGTTCCTCTACCGCGGAAGAATTAACGAATAACAATGATTTAAATATGGCGTGGTTAAAAAGATGAAACGCCGCGCCGGCAATCCCGAGAGGCGTCCCAGCCCCTACGCCCAAAATAATATAACCTACCTGGCTGATACTGGAATATGCCAGCATCCGCTTAAAATCCCTTTGATTTAACGCCGCTATAGCGGCAAGAACTACTGAAAATGCTCCGATAAATAAAAGAGTATTGTTTATGACAGGGCTGAAACCAAATACTCCGGTTACGACCCTTATCAAAGTATAGACCCCTACAGTCTTGGTTATTATTCCCGCAAGAAGCACCGATACAGGGCTTGGGGCGCTCACATAGGCATCGGGAAGCCAGCCGTGGAATGGTATGAGCCCGGCCTTTATAAAAAAACCGCTTAAGAATATGACGATGGCGGATTTAAGTATCCCGCTATTAACGGGGCCGCTCAGCGCCGCCTTTATCACTGTAAAATCAGTGTCTCCCGTGAGTATCACAACTAGCGCAATGGCTGTCAGCATAAAAATCGTGGCTAAAGCCGAAAGCATTATGTATTTGAAAGCGCCTTCAAAGGCACGGATATTCTGGTTAAAAACTATCATAATAAATGAGGTAACTGATGTAACCTCTATAAACACATAGAGCGAGAATATATCATGGCTCATCACTGTCCCGTTCATGCCTGCCAGGGCAATGAGGGAAAGATTGACAAAATTAAACAGCTCCTGCCTTCCCTTTATTACCTGCCCTGCTACTATAAGCGCAACAAACAATATAAGCGCTATGGAGAAAAGCATCAACGCGCTTAAATAATCCGTCGTAATATTGAACTGCAATACCGACAACAACGGACCGGAATACATAGTCGCGAAACTGCGATGCAGGAAAAATACGGCAATCATCTGCAGGACCGATATTACCAATGCCACCCGGAATGCCGCGCGCCTTGCAATCTCTGGGCGCAGTATATTCAAAAGTAGGATTGTTATAAACGGGATTAAAATCAATAACGGCTGCATAAGATTCCTTTATCCTTTTGCCATAGCGATACAAAATATAAACAGCATGCCAACAAGCGACCAGGCGATATAGACGACGTAACTGGTGCCGCGCATCCTCTGTAACAAGCCTGACGCAGAGTAGGCAAGTTTTACGCTAAAAACATCGTATACCCAATCAACCATCCTGTCTATTGCCGAAAGGAATACGGCCAGCACCGTAAAAAATCTAACCCCCCATTCATAGGGATCAAACAACCTTTTCTCTGCTTTATCGTATACATGGCCAAGTACGGGCGAGTAACGTATATGGTCGAGCGCCTTTAGGCCGCTACCTTTCCTGCGTACGCCGAAAAGATGATTTAAAAATGCCGCTAATAATACCAACACGGTTATTATCGTAAGTTTCATGTCGGTATGAAAACCGCCGAAATTATGGCCCTCCATCCTTGCCTGGCCTAACACCGGCTGGATTAATTTGTTTATCGGGAAATAATTATACACGCCGAATAATACGCAAACGCAGGCAATAATTACCATCGGCATAAGCATAACGATAGCTACTTCCTTTACATCCTTATTTTTCGGATTGAGTTTCCCCAGGAATGCGGCATGGCCGAGCTTAAGAAATGAAGCGGCGGTAAAAAATGAGCCAGCTAAAGCCATGAGATAAAAAATCAATCCCCTCTCAAGGGCACCCGCATAAACGAGCTCCTTGGAAAAGAAGCCGTTAAAAGGCGGGACACCGGAGATTGCCAGCGCCGTGATTATGAAACATCCGAAAGTTACAGGCATCTTACGGCCTAAACCACCCAGATCTTCCAACTTTGTAGTGCCGGTCTTATTCTCTACTGCGCCTCCCGTAAGAAATAAACAGCTTTTATATAAGGCATTATTAAGCATATGGAATAACCCGCCTACAATGCCTGCGGGAACAGCCGTGCCAATACCCAGCACCATATAACCGACCTGGCTTATGGCATGGTATGAAAGCAATTTTTTGTAATCTTTCTGCACCAGTGCCATCATTACTGCCAGAATTATGGTAATGCCGCCTATCGCCATTAATAAAACGCTTAAACGCGAATGGGCATTCAATTGAAACATATCCAATGAAATCCTGGTTAAAAAATAAATCCCTAAAAGTTTTTCCAGCGCCGCCGGAAACAGCCCCATAAACGGAAGCGGTGCGTCAATGGCAGCATCCGGTATCCAGCTGTGAAAGGGCATTGCCCCACCCTTGGCAATTGCTCCTATCATTAAAAGAATAAATGCTACACTTGCCAGAGACCCGGTTTTTAGGCTGATACTGGAAATAGCCAATGTACCGGCAAGGTGCCCGGTAAGCGCAATACCCAGCATCATGCATAAATCAGCTATCCCGACGATAATGAAGGCCTTGGTTGCGGTCTTAAATGCCCCCTTGTTTCCCTGGGCAATCATGGCAAAAAGCGTAATAAGCAGCCCTTCCCAGAAGAAAAGCAGGAGCACCAGGTTATCCGCAAGGAGCGCGCCATTTACCAGGGCCAGAGATATTAAAAGATAGGCATAAAAACGGTTGGCGTAATCTTTATCGCGCAGGAACGCCGTGCAGTAAAGGGTGATAAGAAAAGCAAAACCTGCCACGGTTAGAACGATAAAAGTGCTAAAGTGATAAGCCCTCAACGAAAATTCCAGGCCATGCAATGCCCAAGGTATGGAAAATACTAAATTCTTCCCGAACAATAAAGATGCGGCAATAAGATTGAGGAGGCTTCCGGAAACGGCTAATATCATGCTCGGCCGTGATAATTTCCTTCCGAAGGCAAAAAGCAGGAGCCCGAATGAAAAAGGTATAATTAAAGGTATAAGTAGGATATTGTTCGTCATTTACTTTAACATCTGTAATACTGCCGCTTGCGCAAACTGCCCGGGATAATAAATAAAGAAGCCGCTTATCAAAGAAAGGATTCCCAGCAGCGCAACTGAAGCGACCATTACCGGGCTTGCTTCTTTAGTATGAGGAACTCTTGCCTCACCCAGGAATACGAGATTAAATACCCTAAACAGATAAAGTATAGTCATGATTGCCGTAACGAGATACGTAAATACTATAGGTAAGCTGCCGGTCTGTATTGCCCCGCTAAAAACCAGGTATTTGCTGAAAAACCCCCCGAAAGGAGGAACTCCCATCACGGAAAAAGCGCAAAACAAAAACGCCATTGCTGTTACAGGCATACCGTGGATAAGGCCACCTAACTTCGTAATATCCTTGATGCCTGTATTCTGTTCGACTATGCCGGCGCAAAGGAAGAGCCCGGCTTTCGCTATTCCGTGCATAAGGATAAAGAGTAACGCACCGTAAATAGCCAACCCATTGCCAATGGCTAAACCAAAGAATATGAACCCTATCTGGCTGATAGTCGAATACGCGATAAGCCTTTTTAAGTCCGTCTCTTTTAATGCCGCGCCCGCAGAGATAATGGCGCTTGCCGCTGCCGTCCAGACAACCACACCGGACCATAGCTGGGGTATGGTATATGTCGCAATGAAAAGCCTGGCAAAAACATATACGCCTATTTTTACCAATACCGCTGCGTGCAGTAACGCAGTAACCGGCGAAGGTGCCACGCCAGCGTCTGGAAGCCAGGTATGAAAAGGCAGGGTCGCTGATTTAGAAAAAATACCTACAAGAATCAGGAATACAACCGTATTTGTCAGTGTCAAATGCATCATATCAAATGTCCCGGTCTCTCCATAAATCATCACAAAACCTAATAACATACACAATGCGCCGAATACCGTAACCAGGAATGATTTATCCGCTTTTAAGATATGCGCCTTCTCCCTGAAGAATCCGATAAGGCGCCAGCTGGTAATAGCGGTGATTTCCCAGAATAGATAAAGCAGGATGAGGTTCGCGGAAAAGACCAGCCCCATCATACCGCCCAAGAAAAGGACCACCATCGAATAATATTCATTCTGATTTTCATAATGACTGATATAGCCAAAGGAGTATACGGCTATTACGCTGCTTATCAGGGAAGAAACGCAGGCCATAAAAACGGCAAGTATGTCGGCTCGTAATAGCAGGTTAAATCCGAGAGGAAATGTGGCCCTAAATTCGATGACCCTGCCTGATAAAACTGCCGGAATCATCATTAAAGAAAGCACGAAAGATGAGGCGATGCAAAAAAATGCAAAGGCATTCCTTATCCGCAAAGAGACCCTGCCGATTAACGGCACAAGGAATGTTCCCAGAATTGGTATAAAAATAGCGCCTAAAAGCATACTCGTAACTTGCATCTTTTTTCTCCTACCCTATCTATCCGATTAGATAATATAAAGTGGCTCTTCCGGCGGGCCTTCGATGGCAACGCAATAAAAAAATATCTACTCAGCAACGAGTAAATATTTTATTTAATATAGCAGAGCCGACCCAGCCTGTCAAGTGAATTAGATATCCTTATATTCTTTCCAAATAGCATCTAATGCCGCTGCCGCTGGCATCGCAACTTTTATATCCACAAATTCAGAAACAATTGTTTTATCAGGATTTATCTCAACGCTCGGCTTGTTGAGGGCTTTTGCCTGCATTATCGGCTGCTGAATATAAGGAAAAACACTTGTAGTACCCACCGAAAAATAAATATCGAACCCCTTATTGAGCTGTTCATAAAGAATGCGTAATTTCTCGTAGGCAAGCTCTTCTCCGAAAAATACCACTTCAGGCCGCACCGTGCTACTACATTTAGGGCAGACCGGAGGGATTTTGAGCCCTGCGTAATCCTTTACCTTTCTCTTCCAGTTACAAGAAGGGCAGAACAGGCGGTGCATATCGCCGTGGATATCGATAACATTTTTTGAACCGGCAGCGTGATGAAATCCGTCTATATTCTGCGTAAGCACCCATACCCTCTCAAAACTCTTTTCTATTTCAGCAATCACTTTATGGCCGCGGTTATAGGTGGCGTTACGGCAATTCTTCTCTATCTGGGCAAGGTATTTCCAGGTAACCTCCGGCCTTTCTTTAAGCATTGAACCTGCCAGGGCCATCTCGATAGGAACACCCTCATCGGTGGCCTTTCCGTCGTAAAGGCCGCCTACCCCCCTGTATGTAGGAAGCCCGGAGTCGGCGGAAACACCTGCGCCGGTAATAAAAAATACGCTTTTAGAGCGCTTAAGTATTCGCGCTACTTCCTTAATTTTTTCCTTATCCACGTTACAGCCCTTTTAGCCGCGCATGTCAATTTCTATCAACTGATAATCAAGATTGCCTAACCCGAGCGCTGCCGCGTATTCCAGCTGCTTAAGGCCATCCCGCCTGGGATGTAACTCCCTAAAGATATCTTTACCACAGGCCTTATTCACCAGGTCTAGGCTTGCTTTATCAAGGCTCACCGGGTCCCTTGAGGCAAGGATTCCGATATCAGGGCAGATGCGAGGGTCGTTTTTGGCAAAGCAGTCGCATTCTTTGGTGATATTTATGGCAAAATTAATGAACGCGCTTGATTTCCTCTTCTTCTGCAATACCGCTTTTGCGTATTCAACCATCTTTTCCTGGAGCGTCTGGCCTCCCGCATCCCACTCTACCTCGATAGCGTAATAAGGGCAGGCGGCAATACAGGTGGCGCAACCGATACAGATATCATTATCTATATGCGACTTATTCTCCTTAATCGTAATCGCAGACACAGGACAAACCTCCACGCAACCCGCGCAACCTACGCACTTATCGCTTATTACATGCGGCGCGAAATCTGAATGCTGCGCCAGTTTCCCTTCCCTGCTTGCGCAGCCCATACCTATATTCTTTAAAGCCCCTCCAAATCCAGTCATTAGATGCCCCTTAAAATGCGCCACACCTATCAATATATCCGCTTCCAGAAACACCTTTGCAACTTTAGCTTTCTTTATAAATTTACCCGCTATATCTACATCCTGGACGCTACCAGGGATTTTTTCATCGGGAATAATAACTCCTACACCGACCGAATCTATATCGAAGCCGTGCTCGTAAGCAAGCAGAAGATGATCCCCCGAATTAGTCCTTCTTCCTTTATAAAGCGTATTTGTATCACAGAGGAATGGCCTTACCTTTCTCTTAATGAGAGAATCAATAACGGTACGCACATATTCCGGCCTTACAAATCCGGTATTCCCTTCTTCTCCAAAATGCATCTTGACAACACAGGTGTGCTTAAGGCCGCCAAATAAGCCCCAACGCGCAAAGAACGGGTTTATAAAATCCAATATCCTGCTTCTAGCCAATAAACGCGTTAACTTCTTCTTTACAACCGGTAAACTATCGAGATTACCGACTGCAACAAAATACACCTTACTTTTCATTTTTCCGTCTCTATCTTCTGAATCTTGATTTCTTTTGCGCTAAGGTAATTAAACGTCTTATCTATCTCTTCGGGGCTCCCTTCAACCTGTAATATCGCCCAGCCGGATGACATGGAAAAAGATGCCTCGATAATGTTCACATTTATATCGAAGTTTTTACAAATATAGCATATTACTGATTCATCCTTGAGCGTTCCCGGAAAAGCTAAGCCAATCGCCACTTTCATTTTATATTCTCCTTAAAATAAACGATACCTTTGGTGTATATCGTTTATTTTACTCCGCGCTATGCGCGAAGCTTCAACTTTATAAAGTCTTCTATGGCAGAAAGATATTTATCTGCAGAATCCCAAAAAAGATTGTTGTGCCCTCCTTTTAACTCTACGAAATATTTAGGATTAACCGCGGCGCCAAACAGTTTCTGCGCCAGGATAATAGGGACTATTTCATCCTGGCGGCTATGCAGGAAGAGCTTGGGCTCCTTTATTCTTTTAATCCTGCTAAGCGAATCATAACTGTCTGTAAAAATAAACCGCGGCAGAAAAGGATAGATTCTTTTGGCCATATCCCTGCCGCAGGAAAAAGCACCTTCCAAAATAAGCCCGCCTACCTTCTCTTTTGTGGCAAGTTCAATTGCTACGGCAGTCCCCAGGGATTCTCCGTAAAGAATAATCTCGGGAGGTGCAATATTGTATCTTTCGCGCAGATACTTATATGAGGCCTCGGCATCTTTATAGAAACCAGATTCCTGCGGGCTACCCTGGCTTTTTCCGTATCCGCGGTAATCTATAATAAAAATATTTACTCCTACGGCCTGTAATATTTTTATCTTTTCCAGGCGATTGGCTATATTTCCGGCATTTCCGTGAAAGAAAAGAAAAGTATACCGGGCACCCGGATGAGGAATAAACCACCCGTTTATCCTGATATTGTCTTTGGTGATGAAATCAACTTCTTCATAAGGAAGGCCTATTGCGGAAGGAAATATTTCAAGCCCTTTCTGCGGAAAATATATGCCTTTTTTCTCCTGGAATTTTAAGTATAAAAATAGGACAAGTACTATGGCGGATGCTATAAACAGGAATCTGATAATTGCCTCCTTATGACGCCGGACTATCTCTTTTTTGCCTCTTTGCGGGAAGTGCGGTGCAGCGCCTTAATCATCCTGTCATATGCCTGTTGTGGAGTTGCACCTTCAGTCAGATGCCCCCAGCAGATTGCAGCATAGCCAATCCTGTTTTTGATTTTAAAAATATCGACTTTCAGGTGGCCTATCTTTTTCATTACCAAACCCTTATTTGTATGACTGGAAACCAGGGAGGCGTTCATTCTTTACCTTCCGGAAACGCTCATCCTCAATGCTCATAAGCGCTTTAATATAGCGCCATGGTATAAGTATGTTTGCCTTCAGTTTTTCTTTCGTTTGTTTGGCAGGAGGTATTAAATTACCCTCCTGGTCCCACCAGACGCCTAATTCGTAAGAGGGATTTTCAATCCATATCCCGATATCGTCAATGCCGGTAACGGCCGCCCACATCTCATCCTTATAAATCTGAAAAAGCCCCAGGTCAGAGTGGATCTCCTCGGAAAATTTAAAAAGCACCAATCTCCCCATCAGTTCGCCTAACTGCATATTCTCACCCCCTGATTGTAATCCTCCTACCTGGATATTTTCAATATCTTATATTTTAAAATACCCGCAGGGATCCTGATTTCCACAATATCGTTTTCTTTATGGTTTAGCAATCCTGCCCCCACAGGCGAAGAGACAGAAATCTTGTTTTGCGCGTAATCTGCCTCTTCTGCCGAAACCAGGATGTATTCCAGCTCTTCTTCCGTATCCATATCTTTAAGCATTACCGTGGCCCCGATAAGGACTTCATCTTTAGAAATACCCTCATCATCGATTATTCTAGCACGGCTCAATTTATCTTCCAGTTGCATAACCCTGGCTTCATTCTGCGCCTGCGCGTCTTTGGCGGCGTCGTATTCCGCATTCTCGGATATGTCGCCGTGCGCCCTTGCCTCGCCTATTGCCTTTGACAATTCCCTTCGGCGGACCTTTTTAAGGAACTCCAGTTCCTCATGTAATTTTTCGTATCCTTTTCTGGTTAAATAAAGATCTTCTGCGCTCATCTGTGCACTAACACACTACCTTATCAAATTCCTCTACGCTAAGAGCCGGGGATGTTGTAAAAGCGATTCCCGTAAGTTTCGTGATGATGATTGACGCCTTAAGCACCTCTTTTGTCCCGGGAAAATCCGCTATAAAGGCCAGGTCATAATTACCCAGCAGCGCGTACATTGCTTCAACCCTGCCCCCTGCTTTTTCAATAACCTCGCTTACCTTCTTGGTGCGCTCGGCTGCGATACCTTTTACTGCCTCAGCAGAGTATTTTCCCAACATTAGATATTTTGCCATATCCACCCACCTCCCTTTGGTAAAGAACCTTGTTTACAGCGATACCAACTATATATTTTAGCTTAAAGAATTTTCTTTGCAAGGGTTCTTGGGCTTCCACGCGCCTGCTTCTTTAGCTTACGCTGACCAGTATTATTCCCACGACGATTAAAAGCGTGCCGAACCAGCGCTTAGGCCCTATTTTTTCCTTAAGGAATATCCGCGAGGCAAAGGCAATGAATATATAATGCATGCTGTCTGCCGAAAAGGCGAAGTTCAAATCGGCGCGAGAAAGGACAAAAAGCCATATACAAAGGGAAAGAACGCTGAATAAAAACCCAAGCCATACCCTGGGTATTAATATTAAGCGGAGAATAAATTTAAATATCTTGATAATATTGGCGGAAAGTGAAATATCGAGCGAATTTATCGCTGACTTTAAGAAAAGCTGATTGATAGTATCGCAGATACTGGTAAGGACTATAAGGGACAAGATGAAAATAAGCCCTGATTTCATTTAGCTATCGGCCTCGCCTTCTTTGCTGCTCAAAGATACGAATATGATACCGAAAATGATAAAGATGATACCAGACCACCTTAAAATAGTTATTTTCTCATGCAGGAGTATTATCGAAACCAAAGGCACAAGTATATAACTGAAGCTGGCTACGGGAACAGCGACACTAAGGTCTATCTTGGAAAGTATAGTTGACCATATAATAAAAGTAAGCAGTACCGAGAAAAGCCCTATCCACAAATACGGAGAGGAAAAGGCGCTCCTGAAGAAATCAGGCAAATACGCGGCTTCTGAAAAAGCGCTCTTTTTAAAACAAAACTGGGTAAAGGTTTCCAGTATATCCGAAAAAATCAGGAATACTAATATTTTAATGGTCAATTTTTTCTGTAGCATCAATTCTTCCTTTAATATCCCGGTCAAAATTCTCCGGCTTAAGTAAAACTGCCAGTGCCTTAAGCAGGGTATTCATTACGGGATTCCTGTGCCTAAGATACGCATACAAAGGAACGAGCCTGCCCCCCAATCTTAGTTTCGGACGATAATCGGTCTGGCCCGTCTGATAATAACGCATCTTGTTCTCAAAGCACCATTGTATATTATAGCACCAGGTCAAGAAATACAGGCTGTATTTTCTGGATATATCGTAATTGAAACCTATAAATTTATCAATTAACAGGTCGTTATGGCAAAAACACAGGTTAAACGCTCCGAGCTTGCCGTCGCAGTAATAAAGAAAAAACTTTACTTTAGGGCGCATATCCCTGGCAACGCTTGTAAAAAACTCTTTGCTGAGCCGCTCAAACTTTGTCGAGCCGCTGCGGTAGGTATCTTCGTATAACCTGAAAACATCATCTACTATATCGTCAACATTATCCGTGATTTTTATTGTTATGTCCGTAGAGGCATACGCATTCTTGAGCCTGCGGCGGATATTTTTTCTTGTAGCGTAACTTAATGTATCCAGGTATTGATCAAATGAAGAAAAATTGATATCCGTAACTACCGAAGGAAAACTATTGACCTTGAAAAATCCTTCCTTAAGCAGCCTGTCTAAAAGAGGCGTGTCTTCGGAGAGAAAATCTTTAAATAGGATAAAAGGGATGTCCTTATCTTTACAGAATGCGCCTAGCGCCCTGTTAAATTCATGTATAACGAGGCCTTTATCAACGTCATTTTTAATCCCCACGGTCCCGTGTTCTCCGAAAGGAGAACCGCAGAAAAGGGTCTTTAAAACAAAAAAACGGGGAAAAACCTTACGCACGCCTTCAATTGCCCTCTCGAGCCATCCTTCAACTCCGATATCAAGATTAAAATCCGTCACGAACAAGGGCGCGATCAGGACAATCTCTTGGCCCTGCCGCAGGACCATATAATAAAAAGTAAAATCCCCTAGATGCGAATCCTCTAAGGTTTTATAAAAATTGTATCCTTCAGGGATATCGCCAAAAGAATTATCCCACTCTTTCTCATTGATCTGCGTAACTGAATTTAATATCTCGTATTTAAAATCTAGCATGGCTTTAAATTAATAAGCTTGAATCCGGCAGTATTTTAGCATAAAATAGGTGAAAAACAAAAACAAATGCCAGCATTCCACGAAATACCACCTACCGCCGGTTTTCCCCTTTACCTAAAGGATTACCTTGCTCTTTTTAGCAGGCAAGCGCGCAGCTCCTGCCTGGAAGAGGATTTTAAGGATTATCTCGGCACACCTTTTACCCGTATCACCTATTCGGGCACTGCTGCTTTCTATTTTATCCTGGAAACACTCAAGAAGCTATCGCCCCGCAAAACAGTAGTTATCCCTTCTTTTATCTGCCCGCTGGTACCACTGGCAATTAAAAGGGCCGGCCTTAAAATAGCGGTTTGCGATACCAGGAGTGATAATTTCAATTTTGATATTAACGCGCTTGAAAAGAACTGCACTGATAATAAAGACCTGCTGGCAATAGTGGCTACCCATCTAGGAGGAATACCGCTTGAGATTGAAACCATCAAACGCGTAGCCGAAAAGAATAATATATTTATAATTGAGGACTGCGCCCAATCATTAGGGGCTAGATATAAAGGTAAATTGACGGGGACTATAGGCGACTTTTCTTTTTTCAGCCTCTGCCGCGGTAAAGGCCTGACCATATATGAGGGTGGTGTTTTGACAGCAAAAAAAGAACTGTATTGCAAAGAAATAGATGATATAATAACCCAATTTTCCGGAGTTAACATCCCATCGGAAACTTTAAAGATTTTGGAATTATTCGGGTACGGGATTTTTTATAGGCCCTGCCTCTTCTGGTTTGCCTACAGGCTGCCGCAGATTTACTGGGAAGCCCGGAAAGAGCCCTTAAAGGCACTGGCAGAATATTTTGATACTGATTTTGATACACACAGGGTTTCAAAGCTAAGAAAAAACATAGGGCATATCACATTTGCGCGACTGGAAGAAGAAATAAAAAAACAGAGGCAAAAAGCAGCTATGTATATAGAAGGATTACAAGGCTCGGGAATTAAAGTTATAAGCGAAGCTCCCGGCGATTACGCTACCTACCCCTATTTAACGCTGATTTTTCCTGAAGAAGAGCTGCGCCGTAAAGCAATAAAGACATTCAGGGATTCCGGCCTTGGTGTTTCTCAAATATATGCCCATGCTATCTGCGATTATGATTATCTGGGAGAACTGACAGGAAACGCCGCCTGCCCCAATGCCCGCTCTCTCGCCAAAACCCATATTACCTTAAGCACAAGCACATTTATGACAAATAAAGATATAGACAGAGTAATAAATACAATAAGAAAATTATAGCCCATGATCATATTCTCCCTGAAAGAAGACCACAGAAGTGACCCGGGTATACCGGACTCGAGCTTCTTCCTGAAAGGTAACGAGAATCTGTGTTTTCTTATCCACGGCCTTACCGGCACGCCGAGAGAGATGCACTCTATCGCCCTGCGCCTGAATAGCCTGGGCTATTCCGTAGCCGTGCCGATGCTTGCGGACCATAACCAGAGTATCTCTGTATTAAAAAGAAAAAAATGGCAGGAAATATATTCCTCGCTAAAAAATGAATTCTTGAAATATGAGGCAAATTACTCCAATATCTTCGTCGCCGGATTATCCTTCGGGGCGCTATTGGGATTACAGCTTGCCTATGAGTTCCCGCGCAAAATCAGGGCCCTAAATTGTTTCTCCCCTACCCTGTTTTTTGACGGATGGAGCACGCCAAAATTAAAGATACTGCTACCACTTGTTTACCGGACACCGTTAAAATATTATTTTTATTTTAAAGAAGAATACCCTTACGGCATCAAGAACGAGAAACTCAGGTCAAAGATAGCCGGCTACTATAAAGTAGCGAGGATATTTGATTACAGCAAGGTCCATCTCTACGGATACCCGATAATACCAGTTTCGTCCATGTACCAGAATTATCTCCTGGCAAAACATGTGATATCCATATTAAACAGGGTAAGCGTACCTGTTCAGCTTCTGCAAGCAAAAGAAGACGATGTTACCAGCCCCAGAAACTCCTACTATATCTACAATCACGTCGCCTCCCAGGATAAAAAGATCGTATTCTTCGAGGACTCCTACCATATTATTACCGCAGACCAGGAGCGCGATAAGGTCGCCGAGGCAGCTATATCATTCTTCGAAAAACACAAATAGTTTTAATCAGATAATTTAATCTTAGAGGTGAGTATCCCCGCTTAAGGAAGGAAGTATCAGGATTTCTTGAGCGCCAGGGATAGCGCTTCCTCAAAAAGTTCGCAGGCCAGGTCCATTTCCTGCTCTGTGATATAAAAGGAAGGTGCTATGGTAAATACATTCTTGTAATAACCGCCTATATCCAAAATCAAACCACGTTTCTTATCACCGGTGTTCAATTTTCCGCTTAAGCCAATTTCAGCTATATCATCAGTCAGGCGCTTATTCGGCGTATAACCGTCTTTTTCGCACATCTCTACCCTTATTGCCATGCCCAATCCATCGATATCGCCTATCTGCGGGTATTTCTTCTGGAGTTTCTTTAACCTTGAGATAAAATACCTGCCTTTTCTGGGTACTTCAGTGGAAAAATTTGATTCTGAAATCAGATTCATAACTTCCAGGCCCACTGCCGTGCCGAGTGAATTTGATGAAAAGGTAGAGTGTGTGGAACCGGGAGGGAAAATATCAGGGGCAATTAATTTCTCTTTTGCCCATACTCCGGAAATAGGGTTTAGGCCGTTGGTCAAGGCCTTGCCGAATACTATTATATCGGGCGTAACATTAAAATGCTCCATTGCCCAGAATTTTCCGGTCCTATAGAACCCCATCTGCACCTCATCGTCAATCATGAGTATGTTGTACCTATCAAGGACATCCTTAAGTCCGGTAAAATATTCCTGGGGAGGAATAACGTATCCGCCTGTCCCCTGTATTGCCTCAACATAGAAAGCGGAGCATTCGCATTTATTTGTTTTCTTATTAACTACCGAATGGTATTCTGTCTCGAATAGCTTCTCGAATTGTTTCAGGCAGTATAAATCGCAGAAATCCCTTTTTTTATCGTAAGGGCAGCGGAAGCAATAGGGAAAGGGTATGAATAAAGCCCTGTCACCGAAATGCCCGAAACGTTCACGGTACCTGAAACTGGAGGTTATCGCTGAAGCGGCAAGGGTCCTGCCGTGATAACCGCCCATGAAGGCAAAAACAAGGTTCCTGCCTGTATAATTACGCACTAATTTAAGTGAATCCTCTATGGCCGCAGACCCTCCCACGTTAAAATGCACCCTTCCCTTCTCTTCAAAGGTTATTTCTACGCGCTGGGCGATTTTTGATGCCAGGAGTATTTTTTCCTCGTGAAGATACTGACAGGCAAGCTGAGGCAGCTTATCAATCTGTTTCTTTAAAGCACTGTTTAATCTGCTATTGCCGTATCCGAAATTAACGGCAGAATACCACATCTGCAGGTCCAGGTATTCTGTGCCTTTGCGGTCATACAGATAAATCCCCTCTGACCTGGAAAAAACCTGCGGGGTTTCTGAGTAATGCACGGTATCCCCCCAGGAACAATATTTTGCCTCCAAGCTCAATAATTTATCAGAAACACCTTTTTTCTTTTTCTTTTCTACCTTTTCTAACATGGTATTATCCTTTTAAAATAATCACGTACATCCCTTAAGTCATTTATGGGGATGCAATCTTTCTTTATCCGGCGTAGCTCTTTCGCTAAATTACCCTTGGCAAACACCAAATCAGCAAAAATAGACGGGCATATATCAGACCTGCCGTCCCCTATATAAGTTATAATTTTACCATCAATCGCATTATCCAGCAATGTTTTTTTCTTGCAATGCGCGCATAATAAACAGGTTTCATCACCCTGCAATGGGAAAGATGGTATCAATCTATCGCCCACTAACCTAAGTTTGTTGGAATAAAGCTTGATGCCTTTAATCCTGTTATGGCGCAGTACGCTTTCGATGAATAATGAAAAGCTGTCGCTTAAGATAACAGGGTTTATGCCTTGTTTTTTAAACGCGGATATCAATTTAAGGAAATACCGGTCTACCTTAATCTTAGAGAGATAATCCGACAAACCTTTCCTGGTTATTCTTACTGACTTAAGCTGCTCTATCAGGCACTTCTTAGAACCAATCTTGCCCTCTTTCCAGGCCCTCTCCCAGGCAATCCATTCTTTGTCAACCGAGAAGCGCTTTACGATATCGTCAAAAACATCAAAATGCGTGATGGTATTGTCGAAATCAAAGAAGAATAAATAATCTGATAAGCTGCGCTTGCCGGTAATCATTTTATCCCTTTCTAGTTTCATTATTGCTTTCCTTATTTTATCATATTATAATTATTATTCTCTTTATAGCAATAATATTTTAAGTTATATTGATGTTGCCTTTAAAGGCAAAATAGTTATAATAATATGAAAATATGTTAATGTTAAGAAGGATCCTTACCTCAAACTACTTCTTCGCGGCAACGGCAGCTATTTTCATCATTTCCTTAGCCTGCGCGACAGTCGCAAGAGAAGGCAAAGATTTAAAAGTGGGGCTATTCGGAGTAGAACAGGTTCTTAATAAAAAGAGCCCCTATGATAACCCTACCAACCCCAGTCGGCCTTTATTCCGCTATGCGCCGGCATTTACTATCCTGCAGTATCCATATCTATTAAAAAGCGAGATGACCGCGCCCTTTGAATTTAAAAAGATAGCGCCATCCGTTATTGCCTGGTATCTTACAGTCATCCTTTGCCTTTTTATAAGCGCCTGGCTACTGCCTAAAATCATCCCGGCCGCAGATGATAAAGCGGCATTTGAGAATTTAAAGATAAGCTTTCTTCTTAGCCTGCCGGCAATAGGGTATGAATTGTCTAACGGCCAGAATAAACTGTTTGCCCTCTGCCTTATGCTTATTGCTGTTTATCTGTTTGAAAGAAAAAAGATGTTTTTCTCATCCATCTTCTTCAATCTGGCGCTCACGGTTTATATCCCTTTGGTCTTTTTTGTCCTATATTTTATTTTAAAGAGCAAAGGAAAATATATCATTAGTTTTATTACCGGAGTATTTCTGGTATTTATCCTGCTACCTTCGCTTGTATTGGGGTTAAACTTTAATCTCTTTCTTCTTAAGGAGTGGTTTATGCGCTGCCTGAAACCATTCTTTCTTACAAATACCTATGCGACTTATATTGACTTAAGAAGCAGCAGCCAATCTCTACCGAGCGCCATAGGCAGGATATTTGTGTCGGGCCATACCGGGTCCTTCAACTACCGCATATCCCCTGTATTAATTCACCTTATAATCAGGTTTACAACAACAGCCATTCTCCTTGCCTCATGCTGGGCTACCTGGAAAAATTCAAAAGCAGAGTGCCGTGGCCTACAGTATGCGATCTTCCTTATTTTAGCTTTAATCCTTCCTGCCTACTGCATTTATTATACCTGGGGGTGGCTTTTTGTTGTTTATTTCTCGGCATTCAACTATATGACTTTTAGAGAGAATTCAGAAAAAACAAAGAAACTTTTACTTTTCCTTGTTCCCATATTAGTGATTGCGAGCTGCCTGTTCTCCCTGCGCCCTTTTAACCATCTTTCATTACTATGCTGGACCACTCTCTTATTCTGGGGCGGCCTTGTATCGGTTATACTTAGAAACAACCGCCGGCCCGTACTAATTAAAAAAATACCATGAAAAACGAACTTTCAGTCATACTTATCGCACATGACGAACAAGAGAATATTGACTCCATGCTGGAAGGGCTATTATCTAACTACTCTAATGAAATCCTGGAAATCATCGTGGTAGATGATGCCAGCACGGACAAGACCGCCTCAGTCACGGAATCCTGGCAAAAACGCAACAGCAAAATAAAATTAATCCGCAGGACACCTCCCTGCGGGGTCGGCCGCGCTTTAAAAACAGGCTTTTCCCATGTTAGCGCCGATGCAAAATATCTCCTGACTATGGATAGCGACTTTACGGCGAATATCGGCCAGGTTAGGTTACTGATTCAGGCAATGGATAAAAACTTATGCGACGGAGTTATCGGTTCACGTTTCATTCCAGGCAGCAGCTTATTGAATTACCCTTTCCCAAAAAAACTAATGAACCGGCTCTTTCATATCCTTGTTAGGACAATATTTCATATAAAACAGCATGACTTAACGAATAACTTTAAGCTCTACAAAACGGATATTATCAGGAAAATACCATGGCGCAGCAATGACTTTGCCCTTAATGCCGAAACAGGGATACTTCCGATACTAGCCGGATATCACATAGAAGAAATCCCTGCGGCCTGGGCCGGTAGAAACCATAGTATGGGCAAATCAAAATTCGGCCTCTTCAGGTTTGGAGGCAGCTACATCCGCGTTATCTTCTACGCCTGGCTATTCCTGCTTCAAAAAAGAAAACCTTCCTAAAATCCCGGATGTCCGCTGCCTCCTACTTCCTATCTTATCCCTTATCTATATAATAGCCCTAGTTAGTGATTGTTTTGTTTGTGATTGTTGTGTTTGTGACTTCTTTGTTTGAGGATTGCTTCTTCGGGTGTAATAAATGCTTTTTTGTGCCTTTTTTATTGCCGCTCTTTACTTTTTTACCGGTATCTGTCTTATTTGTGGTGGTGGTAGTTGCATTAACGACAGTAGAGTTTGTCACTTCCGCAAAGCATAGCGAACTCATAAGCATAAATAGTAATACTCCTAACGATAGGCGTTTAAACATTTTATTCTCCTTTTTTAATGAGCACATAACTTACGATCCGCCGCAGGCGGAGAGTAAGTCAATGCGCGAATTAATGCGTGAATTAATGGTTTATATTGTTTGACTGGGTTTTAAGCTGAAATTACGGAAGGTAAAACCGGTGGGGATTTCTCGTGCATCTCCAGGTACACAATACCGGAATCAGAAAGAGATAAACCGGCCTCCTGCAGGAAGAACGCGCTTTTCTCAGAGAGGAAACTTAAGGCAAGGCGCTCATTTACAGAAGAATTATCAACGACGCATAAAAACGCGGGCCCGGATTCATCATCATCGCAGATGTTGCTTAGGTAAGAGGCGAAAGAAACAGCGATTGTTATGATTAAAACTATTTTAAAGAACGCGGTTGTTTTCATAGGTTGAAAATCAAGTCATGTAGTTCCTGGGATAATAATAGCTTTCGCTTCCGGTAGTAAGGACCTTATTGATAATCACGCCGATAACCCTGATTTTGGCTTTTTCCATCAGCTTGACATTTCTTGCCAGGGCCTTTTGCGGGGTCTTGCCGCTTTCGACTACAACGATAATCCCGTCTACCAGGGTTGCCAGGATTGTGGCATCGGTAAGAACGCCTATGGGAGGAGTATCAAAAAAAACAAGGTCAAATTTCTTTCTGGCGGTATTGATAAAATCCTTTATTTTCTCACCATGCAATAACTCCGTTGAATTCCCCGTAGAATGCTTGCTGGCGACTAAAGATAGATTATCAATCTTAGTTTTATGGACTAGCTCCTCATAACTTGCCTGGCCGCCCAGATAATGAGCAAGCCCTTTATTGCCATCTTCCATGTTAAAAATATCGTGTAACCTCGGCCTACGCATATCCGCGTCAACAAGCAGAACCTGTTTTGAACTATGGGCAAAAGTTATCGCCAGGTTACAACTGGTTAAAGTCTTACCTTCCTGCACGCCGATACTTGAAATAACAACGGTCTTTAAGGGCTCTTCTTTACTCTCCATAAAGAGAAGCCGCGTCCTTATGCTGCGATAGGCCTCGGTAGCCGCGTCATTGCCGTTAAACCAGGAATTAATCTCCTTCTTTGTGCCTTCAATAGCAGGAACTTTTCCCAAGAAATGCCATTTCGTAATTGCCTCAACATCCTCGACGTCTTTTACGGTCTTATCTTCATATTCCTGGAATAATGCCAGCCCCACTCCGCCTAATAATCCCACGATTGCCGCCAGCAGGATATTAAGGCGCTTTTTTGGGCTTATCGCAACGGTAGGAACCTCTGCCGGGTCTTGGATACTGATATTATTCGCTTTAAGCGCAGCCAAGGCAAACCTGCCGCCGGTCTGTATATCCTGCTCCATAAGAGTGTAATCCAGGCTTGATTCCTTCACCCTGGCAAGTTTCTTCGCAAGGTCTACCATTTGAGCCCTTACTTCCATCATTGCCGGGTGTTTTTCCTTATACATCTTGCTGTATTCTTCAAGCTTGGATTCTAATTTCAGGTATTCATTCTTAAAAAGGTTCATCAACTCGTTGCGGCTGATATAGTAGAGGTTACGTTTAACAAAAAGGTCAGCCATGCGATTGGCTATCTGTGCGGCAAGCTGCGGGTTTCTGTTTTCAACACTCAGCTTAACAAGCCTGCTGTCGCGCACGGGCTCTACCTTCACTGTCTTTAGAAAAGCTTGAACAGGTTCCTTGGCTCCGGCGTATTCCCGGCTTTTATTTAACTTAAAATCATCAAATACTTTGCGTGCCAGGCTGTAAGAAGTAAGCATCTCTATCTGGCTCTGGTAATATTCTTTATAGGAGAGATAATCCGGTGACTGCAGGGAAACATTACCCGTGGTGGTAAGGACGTTCGGGCTCTCTTCGTCAATCAGGATAGTTACCGTAGCCCTGTAAATCGGCGTCTTTAAGAAACTGCCCACTGTAACGACGATGACCACCGTCCAGAAAAAACGCAGTATCAGCTTCCGCTTACGGGAAAGCATATGGAGTAATTCGCTCCATGAAAAAGAATTTGTTAATTCATCTACGTTCATATAATTTAGAAAAAACTTTCCGGGACGGTGACGATATCTCCGGGCTCAAGGATAACGTCTTCCTGCGTGCGCCCCTTAAGGGTTATATTTTTGACCCTGACCTTGATTGCCTTCTGTTTGCCGTTTTCCGTGCGTAAAACCATTGTCTCATTGATAGCCGCATCTTTGGTGAATCCGCCTGCCAGGGCAATGGCTTCCATAACAGTCATCTTTTTTTCCGCGGCCATATCGTATTTTCCGGGCTTGGTAACCTCTCCTATAACCGTAACCTGGCGGGGATGATACTGTTCAATAAAGACGCTTACCTGGGCATTGACAAGATAGTCCTGTTCAAGGAGTCTCTTTAGGTTCTGCTCCAGCTGTTCAGCGGAGAGGCCCGTAACCTCGACCTTGCCCAAGAGAGGAAAACTGATATACCCATCAGCGCTAACCCTTGTTTTGGTGGTAAGGTCAGGTTGTTGATAGACGGTAATGGCAAGGACATCCGTGGGCTGTATGGCGTAATTGGGGTCCTGGGCAGAAAATGCCCGGCAGAAAAATGCAGCCGTAAATAATAGCAAAAATGAAATTATACGGGTGGATTTATTATTCAAGTTAATGGGTGAGTCAAAACGCAAGGCAGTCCTATCTTTCTAAAACCCGGCAGTAATCTTGAATGTGAATATGTTATCCTCGTAAGCAAAGGTCTGGAAATTGGAATCCGCCTTCTTGAATTCATAGCCGAGTTCCGTAGAAAGCCAGCGGCGTATATCATAATGCAGGTTAAAGCCGGTGCTATAACCGTTATCGCGCCTGATAGCGGTCTTAGTCCCTTCGGTTGTTTCTTTAGGATACATGTTCCTTTGATATTTACCGAATAATTGCCCCAGTAATTTGCTCGTAAAAGCATGCGTGTAGCTTAAGCCGGTGAAATTCGTAGTGTAATAGGTTATATCCTGATATGTAGAATCGTTCACTGTCCTTTCAAGGACAAAATCAAGGACGTCTTGGTTTTGCAACGTATACTTAAACCCGCCCCTGCAGATAAACTTAGAGACCGTTTTATCAAAAAGTATGGGCGACTCCTTAAAATACTGGTACCTGTAACCGGCCTGGAAAGTCGTGGTCAGGTTCTTGTGCAGGTCGCCTTTAAGCCCAAGCAATATATCATCGAAATAATAGTTCGGGCTTTTTGTACTTTCGTGGTCGGAAATGCCATAATCATTCTCAAGGACAACGGCGGTTTTTGGCATAAACCTGTAGGCTATAGATGTATCTATAATCTGCACCACAGAATCCCTGTCCCGATAGGTTACCGTGCCAAAAATCGCGTCATCATTAAAATAGTGGTGGACAATATTGGTGTATCCGGCATTAAAAGCTAATTTATCCGTTTCGTGAAGGACACCAACCCTTAAATTATTATCATCCTGCCTCAGGCGGCTTGTGTTCTCCGAACCGGGCAATTCCGTGTAATGCCTGTAAACCTCGGTTAAAGTAACGCGATAATCGGTAAACCTCAAGTCAATAAGAGCCCTTGCGCGCTGGTCAACGTGGTCGTTTCTATCATGGTGGGTAAATAAGTATTCATCGGCGAGATAATCAAAGCTTAGTTTATGCTCCTTAATGGGTATCTCTAAGCCAAAAGAACCGGCCTCATGATTGATAGCATCGTATTTCCCATCGTCGCTTGAGAGATAAATATTATTGTCACTTTGCACGCCCGTAGATATGGCAGAATGAAAAGTAATATCTCCAATCTTTAAACCCGGACGGTTAGGCAGGTCAGGATTAGTAAGTTCTGAAGGAGGGGTCGTAGTCAGAAGCCTTCTTACCGGCTCTACATACGCGTAAGATAAAACCATGCTGGTTATTAAGAAAAAAATGACGCCTAACGCCTGTAACCCCAATTTCCTTATAATTCTTGCCATCGACATCCACCTTTCCTTAAAAAATTAGTATTATTCATTTAGGCTCTTATACCCTCATCTATGCCAAACATAAGATAATAAGTTAAAAACGGCTTGACGGCCTCTCCGGATCATGTCCTGGAGGATGTGTCGGAGGTGGATTTCTGGGAGGACCGAATTTTTCCGGCCCGCCAAATACATCCTCGATATTACAAAGGGCACTGCACGGGTCGCCTGCGCCAGGCATCTTGAGTAAGCCATTCTGGACAAGATAATGGATCTTTACGTCGCAGCTTCCTGCTTTTTCTTTCGCGCCTGCTACTGCATAAAGGGCATCTGCCGCGCCGCAACAGCTAACTTTATCATTAGCCCCGGCAGTCGTAAAATATGTGATACCTTTCTGGGAAAGGGCGTTAGACAATGCCTGATACTTCTCTTTGTCAGAGGCGCCTGTAGGCGTAATGCCGTACTTACCTCCGAGAAATTCGGCAAATTTCATATTTGTCCAACCGCAATTATTCCTTCCTGAAGCAGGAGTGCCTGCTGGTTGAGGGGCTTTACTGCCCTGGTCTGCCTTTGCAAGAAGAAGTCTAGTCTGGTTAGCGTTCGTAGCCCAGGTAATACCGCCCAGAAGGATCAAAAGGCCTATTACGAGTACGATGATTATTGTCTTTGTCATCTTACACCTCCAATTTTAAGGAAGTATACCATAAATTAGCGGTTTCGTCAATTTAATTTAATCTATTTTTTGTGCGATTTTAACCCTATAAACTCTTTAAAAAAGCTTTAATGGAATAGATAATACGGCTTTCACTTGGATATTACCTGCCTATACCTTTTCTAGCAGGCGCTTATTTTACCGGTTTCACATTGATAGCACGCGGGCCTTTAGGCGAATTCTCAACCTCAAATTCTACTTCTTGTTCCTCTCCCAAACCGTCAAAGGTCGCCTCAATTATGCTCGATTGGTGGAAAAATACCTCTCTGCCGTCTGTATCGCTGATAAAACCAAAACCCCGGTCCTTGACCAATTTCTTAATTTTACCTTTATGCATTTAGTTCCTCCTTGTTAAAAAAATGGCCCGGCTTTGAGAGCCGGGCCAGTATTGCCAGATTACAGCTTTGTTACTTTCGTAGCTTGTTCACCTTTAGGGCCTTTTTCTACCTCGAATTCAACTTCCTGCCCTTCCTCCAGGCTCTTATATCCTTCGCCCTGGATTGCGCTGTGATGCACAAATACATCACTGCCGGACTCAGGTGTAATAAACCCGTAACCTTTCTGGTTCGAAAACCACTTTACTTTACCTTTTACCATTATTTGCTACCTCCTTCCTTTAAAATTTTGTAGCAAATAATGACAGACAAAAAAACCGCAAGGTAGGTATCTCGTTCCTTGCGGTCTGAAGACTTCCAATCCCTTATTTACTACACTGCAGTAAGCTTACCACCTTTTTTCTATATGTCAACTAAAAAAACAGATATTTTTGCTGTGTTTCTTTAATCGTCAAGATGAAGGTCTACATTAGTCGCCAGAATTTCGGCCATCTTTTCCGGAGGACGACTGGAAAAATAATTATCCACGGCAGCATGCGCCATTTCATGGGAGATGACTGAATCATTTATATCCTGTTCCGAGGCATATATAGTATTATGGCTATAGAAGTAGAAGGCCCTACAAACCTCATTGCCCCTGTTTAAATAGCAAAATTCTTCATTCGTTTCTTTACGGTATTTATAGATTTTTATTTTGATATTGACATTCTGGGGATGCATGCCCAAGACATCCTCTACCCGCATAAATAGCATATCCAGGCGATAGGCAAGCTTGGCTTCAATGCCGCTTAAGGCATAGGAAGGCGGGTTTTGAGAGATGGGGATATCCCGGCCGCTTATTCTTCCCAGTACTTTCCTGATATTGACATCGGGCTTATAATAAACGGTAAAATAGGCGCTTTGAAAAGTTAACCAGTTATTCCCTTCGTCATAAACAGCGGGCTTATTATCCTCTGCCTGCGAAAAGCAGCGTTGACCAGGGGAAAAAAGAGCTAATACCGTTATAAAAACGAATATTTTCCTGTTGATAGGCATGCGTTATAAAGATCAGACGCTATATTTAGACAATTTCTTTTCTATTTCCTGCAATTTCCTGCCGGCTATAGCGAGCCCTTCATTACCGCCTTTTGCCCGCAACTCCTCAAGGATTGTTTTCAATTCATTCTTAATCCCCTGGATTTCTAAAACATCATGCCTCAACCCTGCGATCAACAACTCAATCATATTTGCCAGGGCTTGTAACTGATCATTCTTACGCAAATTGAATTTTACCCGCAGGTCTCCTTCCAGCACTTTCCCCAGGTCTTTTTCTATCCGGTATAGCGGCCCGGCTATCTTATGCGACGCATAAAGCGTAACAATAATAGTAGCAAGGCAAACCAAAACCGCAACAACTGCTGTAGTAAGCAGCACAGCCGGCAATATAAAATCCGCCGTACTCTTAATCCTGATGCGCGAATTCTCAAATGCAGTCGTGGCAGTGCCGGAAGAAGCCAGATAAATTATTGCTCCCGAAACCGCGGCACCCAGGATAACCAAAACGCAAAACTTGATGATAAAGGCCCTTTGGAATTCTTTTTTTATGTAATAGTTCTTTCTCTTGTTCTGAATGGCATTCTCCATATCCACCTCTCCCTCTATTGTATGTTACTTTAGCCTGATTTCTTTCAAAAGTTCTTTATCTATACTGACATGGGTCTTCTTTCTAATCTCTAGGCTCCATTTTTCAATAAGCGCCTCTTTCTTTCTTCCGGAAATTACCTGCGCAATGCGCGGCCTTAAATTTTCCAGAGGGCCTATATTGCACACCCGTTCTTCTAACAGCCGCACGACAATCCAGTTACCGTTATACTCAATAGGGATACTGGTTTGCCCGGGCTTTAGGGAAAAAAGAACGCTGCTTATTTTCTGCGGAAGGTCGCTTGAAGCATACCAATCTGCCGGGGATTCCCAGAGAATCTTTCCTTTTAGCACCTGCCTGGCTTCATCAAAATTAGCTTGGGCTTGCGAAAGTTTATCTGCTTCCGGTTTATCGTTAAAAACTACCATCTCTACCAACAAATTGCGCTTCATAAGGGAATATTCTTCAAGGATCTCCTGTTGGCTTACGGTAATACCCTCGGAAAATTCCATTAATTTTCTATTGATCAATGATTTCATAAGCGCCTGTTCCCAATATCCCTCTATCTCCTTCATAAAGGATTTTTCCTTATCCAGGTTCATTTTCTGGGCTTCCTGTAAGAACACTTCCTTCATAATCAGCTCTTCCAGGACCTGTTCTTTCTGTTTTACGGCAGGAAGCGAGGCGTATTTATTAATAAGGAAGGGGTTGGCTTGCTCCTTAAAATCCGCTACTGTAAGCCCGAAAGGGCCTATCCTGGCAAGCACCCGCTCGTCCGCAGAACCGGGCGCTCCGGCTTTATTTCCGCAGCCCAAGCCCAAGATAGATAAAAACATTAAGGTAATCGCTACTGTTTTGTATGTGTGTGACATTCTTTACCTCCGTATTTAGTTCATAGTTCTTAGTTCATTGTTCATGGTAAAATATTTTACTATGAACCATCAACTATGAACCATGAACCAATTAATATGCGCCGCTTCCGGAAATAACCTCTATTATCGTCCTTAAGAATATCTCGAAATCAAGCATTAAAGACCACTCCTCCACGTATTCAAGGTCTGTCTTCATCCATTTCTCAAAGCTTTTTTCACCACGGTGATACGCCTGCCAAAGACAGGTAATCCCGGGCCGCACAGACAGCCGTCTTCTCTCCGAAGCCGTGTATTGCTCAACTTCTACGGGTAACGCGGGCCGTGGGCCCACTAAACTCATCTGTCCGATAAAAACATTAAAAAGCTGCGGTAATTCATCTATACTGTATCTTCTTAAAAAACGGCCAACCTGCGTGATGCGAGGGTCATTCTTTATCTTAAATATAGGGCCCTCTACTTCATTGAGCGAAAGAAGTTTTTTTAATTCCTTCTCCGCCTCCCTGTACATTGAACGGAACTTATACATCGTAAATTTCCTTCCGTGAAGGCTGACGCGCTCCTGCCGGAAAAAAACAGGTCCCGGAGAAGTGAACTTGATTAAAATTGCCACTACCAGAAAAAGCGGGCTAAACACTATAATACCCAAGCCGGAAATGATCACATCCAGCACTCTTTTTACAAAAAGATGCCATTCTTTATCAAAAGTCTTCTCAAGGGCAAGCAGGGGGATACCATCTATATCTGTGGCTGATAACTGTGATTCCCTGGTGTTAAAGAAGTCCACGGCAACTGCAGCAGATATGCCTTCCTCTTCACATACATGGATATAGCGCTCTACCAGGTCCAGGCGGCTGCGCGGAACAACAAAAATCGTCTGGTCAATAGAATTGCTGCGCAGGATCTTGCGTATATCCTCCCCTGTTTCTATGATTTCACACTCTTTAAAATAGTGGTGTTGCGTAATAAGGCACTGCGCGTAATCCACGACTTTAACGATATGGTACCTCCATTCTGGATGAGCGGTAATAGCATCCATAAGCCGGATTGCCCGTTGGCCAGTGCCGACGATAAGAATCCTTATGCGGTTATAATCCTGGCCCAGGAAGTGACGCGTAAAAGAAAGAACAGCTACTTTTTCAAGCATGATAAAAACAGGGGTTATAAACATAAAAATTATGAAGAGAAGCCGGCTGACCAGGTGGAACTTGACTAGGAAAACAATAACGCTGAATGACACCGTAACCAGGACAGCGGATTTTATGAGAATCCAGGCGGTATTGGGAAAAAGCTTGATATGAATTGAACGATACATTCCGCTAAAGAAAAGCGCGGCACACCAGAGAAAGACAAGAATGAGGTAAATGGCAAGATAATAATTGATGTTAAGCTCAATCTGCGGGAAGAAATTGAATGTATACATCCCTGAAAGATGCTCCCGTATAAAAAATGAAACTATAAAAGCAAAAGAAATGACAAAGGCGTCAATAACCATAAAAACCCTAGCAAGGACATTCTCTCTTTCTTTATGCATTTAATCTTCCTTTATCTGCCTGACCAACGCACAGTATATAGAGAATAATAACATATTTGCCGGTATATGGAAATTAAAATCCACCAAGCCGTGAAGGGCGAGGCTTAATATAGCGCAACAGCAACCAACTATTACAAGATTTGCATTATTTTTTAAACCCTGAAGAATTATTATGATTAAAATAAATATCATCAAAAATGGCGCAAGAATCCCCATTTCAGCTGCCATATGCAGATATTCATTATGCGCATAAACTGCTTTTACGTTAAAACCTACCGGACGGTAGCGGTAAAACCCCCTGTCAAAATCTCCTATACCGGTTCCTATAAGCGGACTGTCAGCTATCATCTTTAAAGAAGCCCGCCACGTCTCTAATCTGGTCTGCGCTGAAATATCGCTATTTATCTGAGTTATCCTTTCCGTAGCAATCCCTCCAGCAGGAGCTGTATGTGCCTTTTGGGTATAGAAAAAAACTATTACAAGCGCCAATATAAAAACTAAACCAAAAATACTTTTTTTCTTTAAAACCCCTCTTCTGATAAAAATAATATTCATAACCGTAAGAGAAATTGCCAAGCTAACCCATCCGCCGCGCGACTGCGTAAAAATAAATGCGATAAGCATAACGCATAATGCAAGTGCCAGGATTAGGCGATAATACAAAGAACCTGTCCTGTTTTGTGCCGACATCCCCAGCGCAACGAGAATAGCCAACTCCAGGTA
>JBEKHW010000008.1:0-50445 GCA_050012075.1 Candidatus Omnitrophota bacterium
AAATCTCCTTTTCCGCCTGCCTTTTCTTTAACATGAGGCCGCTCTTTTCAAGGTCAAGCTTGATTACCTCAAGTTCCTTTTGCTTATTCTCTAAAACCTCTCTATAGGCTTTTATTTCTTTAAGGTCTTGTTCAGAATCATCAAGCGGCTTTGCTTCTTGTACAGGCACTTCGGTCTTATCAGCATTATCGACTTTTGCAGGAGATTTGTTTTCCTGCGTTAAAGCCTTTTGTTTGTTATCAACGGCGTCCACTGCCAAAAGGTTATCCTGACAGTAAACGTATTTAAATCCGGCTAAAGCTGTGACAAATAAAAATAGAAACAATAGTCTTCTCATTTTATTTCCTCCTTTTTAAGATCCGTAAAGACGCATGGTTAGATTAAGGATATTTTTCTCTAAGCTTACTTCCAGCACCTCGATGGGCCTGGACTTTAGTATTTTATAGAGCATATCGAATAAATACATATCAGGCTGATTCTTTAAATCAAACCGGCATAAGACGTCAACATACCTTATCCCCTTATATTGGGATTCTTTAAAAAAAGTCTGTATATTTACAAGCTCTTTTGCTTCAATAATCTTAACTTCAGAAGCAGCGCGGTAATAAGAAGAAAGCTCTTTTATATCGTTAAAAACTTCCAGATAAAACTTTTCCAAAGGAAGCGCGGCTTGGCTTTTATACTTAAGCAAAGCGTCTTGGTCCTGCTTAACTGCAGTTATTCTCTCTCTGGTCTTTTTTGCCTGCCTAGAAAGAAAGCAAGTATCCAAAGTAAAATTCCACAGCAATACTGATAAAACCAAGATTATTATTACAAAAAGAAAGGTTATTGTTCTCATAGGCTTTAAAAGTTTATAGAGTGAACCAGCGGATCCTGAATAATCCAGCTGGTTCACTCATACCTTGACTGTTATTATTTATTCTCTTCCTGAGCGCCTCCTTCAGCAGCAGGCTTGTTTTCTTTAGCGAGAAAATTGATTTTCTCCGTATCCAGGAATAAACATAAATCATCCTGTCCCTTTTTTGCCCAGGATGCCCTTACCGGCAAATTACAAACCTTTCCCGTAAAATACTCGTTGTGCTGCTTGCTTACTTTTCGAGTGATTTTTCCGATGATAAATGACATCTGCTTCACCTCCTTCTTTTTTTAGAAAATATCCAGAGTAACCTTTAGCCCCAGATTATCCTTTACTAAAATGTTTTCTACTTTTGCCTGCTTAAAAACGCGGGAGAGAATCGCCTTGGTAAAAAGCTTGCCCTTTGCCTCTTGAGATACTATCGCTTCAAACCTGTAACGGCCATTAGATAAACTCTTTATAGTTATTGACTCTACTTTGTATTCAGGAGGCAGCGACTCAAGAAAACAGCTAAAGTAATAAGGGAAATTTATCTTCTTCTCGTGACTTAAAATATCCTTATATTTTGCAAGATAGCTGCTCTTTAGGGCCTCATTAGAAGCGACTTCTTCAAGCTGCAGGTTCTTTAAACGCTCGGAAGCAGTTTTGTTTATGCTGAGGCTTCCTAACAGTAAAATCAGAAAAACTGCCAAGACTCCCAGCATTACCCCGAGGTTAAAAACGCGCTTCTTTGCTTCTTTAAGTTTTCTTAAGCGGATAAACTGCTCAGGTAAAAGATAATGCATAGAAAACCTGCCCTGCTTTAGTCCGCTTAATGCCGGATAAGGATCCTGGACAAGGATGATATTGTCTTTGGTTTCAAGGCCGCTTAAAACAATCTCATCCCCTATCTCTTTGCTGTTAGTAACTATCAGAAAACTGATCTCTGCATCGGTTTTATTCTGAGATCTGTAGTTCTCCTGGCTTCTAAGCAGCTCCCTGGTAACCTGCTTAAGCACTTTTGACAGGCGCCGGGGAGTGGTAAATCCTTCCTTGTTAAAAATCGTAAGCAGCACCTGGTCGCCTAAATGGTCCAGAAAGACTATTCTTTTCTTCTCGTCAATGAGGTTATTGTTTTTCAGGAATTCCCTTAAGGCTATTCCGTATGGAACCACAAGCCGGATATTTTCAAATCCAAGGCATTTATAGACCTCATTAATCTTAGGCTTTTCAACAGCGATAACCTGGAATAAATTTTCCGCTATTCTCTCTGCTTGTATTAGGTATTCGCCTGTAAAGCTTGAGGCTATAACTTCGTCTTTCTTGGAAGGGGATTTTTCCGGGGCAGCCACCAGCTTCTGCAGGGTGTCAATAACCGCAACCGAAACTTCCCTTGCAGAACCCTTAAAAACAGCCTGTATTTCATTCTTGGCTGCAACGCCGGTCTTGCCGTCTATATCGTAATAAACATCGTTATCAAAAATTAGGTAGTTCATCTTTGTAATATTTTAGGGGTTATGAAAATTACTAACTCTGTGCGCGTATGGGTCTTACTCTTATATTCAAAAAACTTTCCGATTAACGGCAGGTTCCTGAGGAACGGTATGCCTTTTTCGCTATTATTGTCGTTAGAGGTAATCAGTCCTCCAACTGCGATAGTTTGGCCGTCTTTAATCTTAACCAAAGTATGCATGGACTTGGTAGAGATCTTGGGTGCCTCAATGGTTGTGCCCTGGCCCATGTTAATGCTTCTTATTTGGTCAAGTGTGGTTACCACGGGAGTAAGCTGCACCAGGATCTGATCATCCAGTATGCTTGCCATAAGCCGTAAACTCACTCCTTCCTGCACCTGGTCAGTAGTTGCGCTTGTGGAAGCCAAGCCTGCCGAAGTAGTTGTGGTAGTGGTATTGGCAACGTAACTGGTCACAGTGCCCACCTGAACCATAGCTGCCTGGTTATTTAAGAGCATTATCTTCGGCTGCGAAACCACTTCCACCCGTCCCTGCGACTGAAGCGCTTTGATAAGTGCGCTTAATCCGCTGGAACCGGTACCGGAATCATCCTTTGGCCCTGTTGCGGCAAGAGTAAACAGCCCTGGAGAAACAAAATTCTGCGCGGCAAAATTAGAAGACAGGCTCAGCTGCTTTATGTCGCCTAAGTTCTTATAGATAGCATTCCAGTCTATGCCGTAGGTGTTTTCGCGGGAAAGAGTGACTTCCAGTATTTTTACTTCAACTAATATTTGTTTGTTGGTTTCGGTATTTACCAGGTCAATATAGCGGGATATTTTATCCAAGACCTGCGGGCTGTCTGTCACCATGACTAAACCGGCGAGTTTATTAAAAGAGTATTTTCCGGCCGGTGAAATCATTTTTGCTAAATTCAGGTCTACATCCTTCCAGAAGGACATGGCATCTTCCTTGCTTTCCACAAAAACCCTTGCCCCTACCTTTATATTCATGTTGGAATTATTATTGGTGTTTAAAGAAGTATTCGTTTCATCAGACTTTGTCCATGATTCATTGCTGATGGTGTCAGAGAAGGTTTGCGTGTTTGGCGGCAAGGTTAATTTAAAGGTGCGTGTCTCCTTGGAAAGAATAATCAAATCATTATCTTTTACCTTAAAGCCGTAAGCCAAGGGAAAAAGCACGGTATTTAACGCCCGCCATACAGGTACGCCCTGAACATCAAGCGATACGCTGGTATTTGTATCAACCTCAGGATCATAGATAACGTTATACCCGGTCACTTCGCCGATTTTAGCAGTAAGCGTTTTTAAATTCACCCCTGATGAGCGCAGGGTAATCTTCTTGTCAAAGGCTATAGACAGCTCTGGCTTGGGGCTTTCCAGTTTTTCCTTAGGCTGCTGGTTCTGAGTTTCCTTTACTTCTGGAACATCTGTCTTTGGCGCTAGTGCTTCTTTCCACTCACTAGCGAGTATCTTTGTCTTTTGTTCCTGGCTTTGCGCAAGTAAAAGATTCGGGTAAGACAGTAATATCCCTGACACTAAAATTAAGGTAATTAAACGCATACGGTTCTCCTCCTTCTTTTTTGCTTGAGTTCTTCTCTCTCTTTGGGCAACTTATAGGATAACTTGGTTTATTCCGCCACTCAGCCGGCGTAATCACCACCGGCTCATTATGCTCAGGTATAAATACGCCGTTCTCAATGTGTGCAGGAATTTTAACGTTTTGCACAACCGGGCTCTCCCAATAAAAGTAAGGAAAATCATTACCATAGAAGCTTTGGGCAAAATCCTGCATATTTTCCCTCGCCCCCATACGATACCCTGCTTCAAAAACTTTCTCTTTTTTGCCAAAAGTAGAACAGCCGGCTAAAAGCAGGACAAAACTAACTGCTAAAAACTTTTTAATGTAATCCATAAGGACGCTCCTTTGCGCAAGCACTAAGCGCTTCTAAATATTTACCTTCACATTGCTGTACTTTATTCTCCAGATATTCGTTATCCTTTGCGTCGCTGGTAGCTACCCAGTAAAGAAACGGATCAGGCACGAGGCGTATTACGCCTCTGGATGAATCAGAGATAACAAGGGCTTCTGAGAACTTACCTTTCTGGGTCTCCACAGATTTTAAGAGCTCTATCTCCTTATCCGTTAAAGAGGCAAAGGTTTTTAAGGAATCAACGACATTCGGCTCCTGCTTTAAAAACACTTTGTTTGCTGCATTTGCCTGGATGGCAATACCGCATTCTGCGCCCACGAGGTCAACTATCTCCTGTGTTATGGCCACCGCTGAGCAGCGGTATTTCCTGTAAGTCTTAAAGGAATTGGTGATAAATTCAGCGGTGTTCTTTAAACGCAGCAGGCTCCAGGCTTCATCTATCAGCAGGAATTTACGCTTAGGCTTCATTTCAGCTGATGAAACAAAATTGGTAATGAAGTACATAATGTTTAATAAGACCACAAGCTGCAGATCGGAATGCGCGCTTAAATTTCCCAGCTCAAATACGGTAAACTTGGTGCCGAGGCTAAATTGGTTCCTACCATCAAAGAACCTACCGTACTGACCTTCTCTAGTAAAAGGCGTAAGTTTTAAGACAAGCTTTAAGCCTATGCTCTCGCCTAATCCCAGCTTCCTATTGCAGGCATGGCTTTTGAGTTTCTCAACGACATCTGATAATGTTACTTCCTCATCTTTATTTTTTCTCTCCTGGTAAGCAGATAGAATCGCCTTTTGCAGAACGCCTTCCTGCTCTCTAAAAAGACGCTCTCTTTCATCGCCGCCTGAGCACATCTCGGATAACACTGTCACCAAAAATGCCAGGTGTTCTGAATCCGGTTCTTTTAAGAAAGGATTTATGGTTACCGGGTCATTCAGCTCGAATCTGATGTACTGGCCCCCTAAGATTTGGCAGAGTTTTTTATAAGAATCCCCCTTATCTAAAACAAAGAAATGGGAATCCAGCCGGGCATTCTGCAGAATAAAGTCATTCACAAAAAAACTCTTACCCGCTCCTGATGCGCCGATTATAATTGCGTGCGGATTAGTATTAGAGTCAAAGAAATCCCAATTAACTAGCTCTCCTCTTCTATTCAGATATACCTGCGCAGGGGTTTGGGTTCCCTTGACTGAGCCGTATAAAGGAAGCATATCACTCAAGTTTGATGAGATCATGCGCCTGGTGCGCTTGATAAACTTCTCAAGAGAGTGGTCAAAACACAAAGGCAGGCAGGATAAAAATAGCGAAGCTGCGATAATTTCTTCTTTTAGGCCCTCACAGCCCATGCGGGATAACATATTTAAGATATTGGCTATAGAACTCTCGCATTTTTCTTTCGAGCTTTCAGAAATAATGAAATGAATTCTCGGATAGATTATCTTATGACCTGAGCTGAAAGTCTCTCTAATCACAGAATCAAGCTCTTCTTTTTTCTCAGAGGCCTCAATTGACTTATCGCCAAAATAGGTTGAGCGCTGCATAAAGGCAAAAGCCTTTTGCATCTTTATCCTTTTTATCGCCTCTTCCTGTTTTGGAATATAGAAGTTAATCACCATGATAAAATCTTTTAGTAAATCCAGCATAGAAAAACGCGTCCCTCTGGTTAATTCTGCCGTAAACATACCGGTTTCGGTAGATAGGGGGAGTTCCTTTAGGGTAACTACCCTAAACAATTGACTTTCAAATTCAAAACCCTCTAAAGATGCCTTGGGACTGTTATATAAGATTTGGTCTATTAAGGCTTCGTCTTTTCTAAAAACCGGCATAGGTAATGTATCGGCACGCTTAGGATTCAACAGTTTATAAAGCAGACGGTGCAGTTCTTCTTCATTAAGAGGAGAGTATCTAACTTCGCAGGCCTTAAATACGCCTTCCACCACATCAGAGAACCGGGTTATGCTCTGACAATTCACCAGGAAATCATCTGAGAGTTTTTCTTTTATCCTGGTTCTCCCGGCAAAATAGAACTGGAGCTTATCGGAAAAATTTGTGTGCGACCAGGAAGGAAAATAGCGCAAGGTAAAGAAGCAGCGTATTCTCTTTGAGCAAAACGACCCGGTATGCTGCTCAAAGAAACCGGACTTTCCTGAATTTAGGTGCTCGAGTTTACTTTTGCAACCCTCTCTTATTATCTCGTTATCAAAACTCTTGGAAAAATCCCTATAGCTCTGGAATTTATCCTCAAAATATTCATCGCACATAAGTATAAACTGGCAGCTCACCAGCTCTTCCGGAAGCCGAATAATGATACCCTCGATCATCTGGGCTAACTGCTCTAAATGAGTAGCGGATTTTGTTTCGCTTTCGATTAAGGAAACCTCCCAGACCTGACCTAAACTTCCGTCTTTTAACACAAAGAAGCCATTTTCATGAGTATAATAAGGCAGCAACTCTGTAAAGGATTTGCCTTCTTCAAGAAAAGACTCTATGGTCTGCGTCTTCATCATTTTTTGTCAGCTTCCTTATAAGGGACTATTAAGGGAATCCTTGCATTACTTTCACGTTGAGTGTCAATAAACCAGCGCGAATCTTTTACCATGACATAAACCCAGTGACCGCTGACTAAAACTTCAGAAGAATATTTTGACTTATGCACAGGCAGCCACACCATGCGCACATCCGCAGGCTCAACCACCGGAACATAGGGCTTGACATAGCCAAAGGCTTTATCAATTTTTAAGTTTTCCTTTATATAGTTAACTGCGTCTATCCTTCCGCCAGATACAGCTTCCAGATATACGTCCATTACCTTGCTAGGGTTTTCCTTAACTAATCCCTTAGACGCAGCGCATCCGCTAGTAATCAAGAGAACCAAAATTATCGCTGGGAATTTCAAGGCCTTCAATTTGCACTCCTTTCTGAACAACTAAAACAGCTCTTTTTCCTGCCTCAATTTTTACCGCAGGGATCATGGCTTCCAATTGTTTTTGATAGTAACTTGACATCCCTTGCGCGCTATTAGCCAAGCCTGAGAACATGGCATAGCGTCCGGTATTGCCGGTGACATTCCTTGAAGTTTGTCCATATGCGCCGGTAACGGTTGAGGTCTCTGCCTGCGATAGCGCCTCAGAGCCTCCTGCAAGGAATCCGGACAAAAAATTCAGGCTTAATTGTTTTCCTGTGTTGTAAATTAACTCGCCCTGTATGCCTAAGTGCCCATCGCTATCAGCTAAGTAACCTAAATTAGCCTCGTGCTCAAAAACTTGTCCATTCGGCAATACTGTGGAAAAACTTACAATCTGGATAATCGCCCTTTTTGAGACCACATCGCCCACTGCCTTGCCGATGGCAAAGGCCCCTTTTAGAGGAATCCTTGTGTTATTCGGGCCGTAAAAGGCCTCATCCACGCTGATTAATACTGGAAGAGGGTTATTTTCATTAGCAGGGGCATATACACCGGTAAGAAGAGTGCATTTAACAAAACTGCCCAAAGGAAGGTAAACATATTTCTTCCCGGGAGCTTTTTCCTCATTCTTGATTTCGCCGACTTTAGCCATCTCCAGATTAATTGTCTTGCCGGCTGGTTGCGACATAGAAAGAGGAATGTTTTGCGCCTCTTCAATAGAACCGGTGCTTTGCCCCCGCTCAAGGCTTTTCTTTGTTAAACCAGCATTATGCTCAAGCTTATCCGTTACTTTTTTGTCCAAGTCTATGACTATTTTACTAATCTGACTCTGGTTCTTACGCAAGTCTTGGCTATTCTTTTCAAAGGCCCCAATGCGTTCATTTAAAGAATCAAACTTTGAGCTGATATCGTAATACTGCTTTTCAATGCGCGAGACATAAGACTTTGTGTCTACAGAGCCGACTAAGACGCCGACATCTTTATCTCCACCGAGTCCGGCACCCTTTTTAGTCTCAACCAACCCTAAGCTTTTTTGTATCTTCTGGGTTTCCCTGCTTCCTGCAAACAGCAAAAACACCAGGACAATGACCAGACAGGAAATAATTACGAAGGCAAGTTTCGGATTGTTGCGCAGGACCGGCGGAAGCTTATTAAACCCTGGAATTTTATCAAGAGGTATTTTCATTGTGTTAACCCTTCCGCAATCATGTAAGCCTTTGTTATATAACCCGAAGGTTTCTTATTAGTATCATGCGGCCTTGCCTCCAATATTTGACTGTCCACGCTTATCGCCAATAAACCCGGAAACTCTATGTGT
Source organism: Candidatus Omnitrophota bacterium (assembly GCA_050012075.1). Taxonomy (GTDB): domain Bacteria; phylum Omnitrophota; class Gorgyraeia; order Gygaellales; family Profunditerraquicolaceae; genus JAMWCI01. The sequence continues at coordinate 8,459 of JBEKHW010000008.1, forward strand.
TCAACAGGCACCACAACCGGCTTATATGTGAGGTTCTCAAAGGTCAAAACAAAAGCTTTTAGTTTGCTGGAAAGCTCATAAGCCTCATTTATAATGATGCGGTATTTTCCGTCATTAAAAATCTCTTGAGGATGCAGCCCAGAGCTAACTGAACCAGGAGGCTGCCTGCCCGTAAGAAGCGCTTTCATTAGTTCAACCGTATTTGCCGTGTCCTTCCCCTGCTCTTCGTTTGTTTGACTATGAGGTTTCTTAATTTTTATGCGGGTAGGGGCTTGTGCTTCATCCATGATTAAATGCAGGCAATAGGAAACATTGTCCTGAGTAACTATGTAAACTCGAGATTCTAAATTTTCCCGAGGCAGCAAGAAAATCCTGTTACCCAAGGTTTCAATTTGTAAGATTTCGCTAGATACGCTTTTTGTAACATTGGCGATTTTTTCCGGAAACTCTGCCTCAGTGATCATGCCTGTTTTTAACCTTAAAGTAATCTCATCGCTGTAATCTGATGCACTTGAAGCATTAATTTGCCCTGCGATAAACAGCCCGAAAACAATCATTAAGATAAACGACTTTTTAAGTATTTTCATTGCGTCTCTACCTCTTCCTGTTTAACCCCGGCAATCACCAGGCCGTAAGGGTTGGTCTCAATAGGCGGGATTCTTTGCAAGGTCATAGTGTAACGAAGAATACGGTCATCCAGTTTTTCTTTGCCCATGAAAATAATCTTTTCTCCAATGAGTGTTACCTTAAAATCCGTACCTGAGTCTTCCAATTCCGGCTCTTTGCTTAAGGAAAATAATGAGGAGATACTGTCGCGCGTAACTCTTGATATTTCATCTTCAAGGCTTGCCTTTGTCCTGGAAAGAAGACCCGGCGCCATATAGCGCATTGCTCTTTGATAAGTGTCCTTGACTGTAAGAGGGGTAAAGTTATTGCGGTTTAGGAGCCAGTTTGAGGCAAAACCGCAGATTGTACCTTTTCCCATGCGGTTTGGATATGCTACACCCGCCTCCTGGGCGCTTGGGATGTAATAAATGGCCTGGGGCTTCGTAGATACCTTAAATAACGTAAGCAGCAAGGCTATACAAAAAATAATAACAGCGTAAAGACTAATTCCCAAAAAAGCAGAAGTCTGTTCTGCATGAGCCCATTTCTCAACAAAACCAGTGCGATTTACTTTTTCGGGTCTAAAATCATTCATGGCAAATAAAAAAGGCTGGCTCCCGAAGTTTTACTTCGGAAACCAGCCCTATTTTTCTCCGATCTTGCGACCGAGTGATAGCGACTGCGTCAAAACTACCTGATTGTCAAAATTAAATATACACTACGATTTTATGTTTGTCAAGTTTTTTGTGCAAAACATTTTGAATCCATTGTATTTCTTGCAGCATTTACTTCATTACCGACCAGACCAGTAAAACCACCCAGCCTAAGACAGTCCAGCCTAAAAGAAGATTAAGCAAAAATATCGCCAGTTTATTCTTGTGATTCCTTAAGAATGCAATCAAGGTAGGCAAGAAGTAAAAGGCAAAAATTAAAACTACCAATAAGAGTTCTAGTATTGTAAAATTCTGCATTTGCATTTTAGTCCTCCTTCCTAAAAACTGAGTACCTGCTGGTTGTTTTCGGCGGATCGATTAATCCTTTTATCCGAATCCCGTGTTTATAAAACAAATGGGTGATATAGCCTTGGGGTTTCCCCTGTTTTATTAACCTTAAAAACATCCAGCCCCCAAAGAAAACTAGGCCTGCGTAAAAGGTGTCGAAGAATAAAATCATTGAGCCGCAGGCTAAAGCCAGTATTCCTACGTCTTCTGGCTCAAGGCCGAAGAGAAGCAGAGGTTTATCAATGGTGCGCAGGCATTTTCTCATTATTGCTTAAACAACCCTTCCAGGATCTTGGGTATAAACATCAAAATCATAAACCCAAAACCGCAGGCTATAGCCACTCCCTGCTTTCCGTTTAAGAGCGCAATTACCCCGGCAATCAAGAGTATCGCCCCCAGGATTTTCGATACCGGCCCGGTGAGTATGTTGATGATAAAAGTGGCGAAATCTCCTACTACTTGCTGTTGTTGCGAGGTATCTATGTCCGCCAAAACATAAGGCGCAATCGCCATCAAAAGCCCGAGAACCAAACACAAGACCGTAAAGGTCTTTAGCACAAAACTCTTTCTTTCAATATCCCTGTACATATCTCTTCCCTCCTTGTTTTTATGCTGCTTTATTCTTCTCATATTCAAACGGACTTGCAATAAGCTTATCTCTTTCTGCCTTATCAAATAAAAATTCATGATTGGCTATTACCGCAAGCTTTTCCCTTGAAAAAATAACGGACTTTAAAAAGGGCGTCCTTAAAAACACATTCTCTGAAATGTAGTTCTTAACAGCAGTCCGGATATTGCCCTGAGCAGATCTTAGGCCGTCAAGCTTGGCCCCCGCCTTATCAGCAGTTATGTTATCCACCTGAAACACGCTTTTATCCTGATAGGTAGTCTGTCCTGTCTTATCTGACCAGAATCTTGCATCCAAGGGATCTTCCTGCATAAAGATGACCTTGGTTGCAGTATTGGTAAAAATCGCATTTTCAAATGCAGCTGATACGTTAGACAGATTACCGCGCGACTGATTAGATAAAACAAGACAAAAGTTGGCGCTCCTTACCTTAGAGATAACATCCACAAAATGCGAACAGGCTAAATTCTGGAACTCGTCAATGAAAATAAAGTAAGGCGGATCGGTTTCCTTGCGTGATACAGCCTGGGACTTTAGGTCAACTATAAGCATCCTGCCAATTGCCTCAGCTAAGCGCGTATTCACCTGGCTCTTTAGCGCAAAAAATACCACATCCCCATTTTTAATCACTTTGGCTAAATTCAGTTCATTCCGGTTTATTACTTCAATTCCTGCAATCCAGGAGATTACAGCAAGTAAGCCTTTAACCTCTTGAGTACTTACATCTATTCTTCTCAAGAAGTGCGGATTTTCTAAAACATCTTTAACTGAAAGAAAATTTATTTCTTTCTTATCCTGAATCATCTCTTTTAATAACTCAACAAAGGTCATTGCCTGGACGTTAGAGTAAAATCCTGCCGGCCCATGATAAATCAGTTCCAGCGCGCTCATGATTCTATCCACTTTGGAATATATATCTCCTGAATACAGCGGATTATATCCTATTGACAGCTCATTAGGGTCAATGCTGAAATAATAGAACTTTTTGTCTTTTTCTTCTGCCCTTTGCTGAACATATTTCTTAAAAACCTCATCCCCTTTAAAGTCAATAAAGCAACAGCCTCTTCCTTTTTCAATAGCCTGCCTGCTTAAAGGAAGCATCACTAAAGAGGTCTTTCCGCCTCCTGTAGGCCCTAACACGTGCAGATGGCGGTTAAGGGTAGCTTCCTCAACGACAATATCCTGTTTATCATCTGAGACAGCCAAGAAATATTTATCTGTTTTTGCGTATTGATTTAATTTCTTATTGATGTCGTAGTGTACTCTTTTAAACTCAACGGTCTCGATGGAGAGCTCCTTCCTCTTCTTAATATCCTTATCGACTTTAAAGAAATCCTCAAGCTCCCGCTTTTTGCGCGGCAAGATATGTTTGAATACGTACACTAAAGCCAAAACCGCAAAACTGATAACATATAATCCCGCGGTAATAACTAAAAACAACCTGCCTTCCTTGACTATAAAACCGTTCCAGAAACTCCAGATGATTACCTGGTAGCCGTCATTAGCAAAGGCTAGATTTATATCATGATATCCAATCCTGCCCAGCCAATAAGCAAATACCCAGAATAAGTAATATCCCCACAGCCAAAAGCCTCTTGTTGCTAAACCGATAAAGAAAAATGCTATTCCCACCAAACCTAATGTGTCATAAGGAAGCATGTTGTCTTTAAAGATATTTCCCATTGCCCTAGACAAGAACACTGTATCAGAATAGACCCAAGGATATTTCTCTTCAAGTCTTGCAAGAAATAGATAAGGCTTTAACTTTTCCATATCCTTGGTTCTTCCGGCTGCCTTAAGAAAATCATTAAGCTCTCTCACCGACAGGCTTCCTAAACTTCGCTTTGGATTCTTAAGCTCATGGACTATTGCGCGGGAATAGCTTCCGGTTAGAACAAAGGTCTTCTGAAAAGTAAAATCAGCATCAGAAGGTGCAAAATCAAAGTTCCAAGTTCCAGGAACCTCAAAATAGCCAGTTATCTTGAAATAGGTTGAATCTTGATCTAGTTTGCCGGCATCCCCTAGCGGGACAACCATCACTAGCGCATTGCTGCCGGAAATCTCACTAAGAGATGAACCTAAAAGGCTATCCTTCATTACCACAGGAATATCTTTATAGGGTCCAAACAAGACAGCCTTTCTGCCGTAGTTTAGGCCGACATACCAGCCGAAGACGATATAGATAAGCGGAATAAGCAGCAATATCCTTATAAACAGCCTTTTTAAACTAAACTGCTTCTCCATGAATTTCCCCTCCCTCTTTCAATAATCTGATTGCTTCTTCCAAGTGAATTAATTTATTCTGGTAAAAGCACATCCCCAGCTCAAGCATCCCCAGATCAGACAAAATAAGAGCTTTTGAGCAGAATTCCGGGTCTAGATTATACAATCTCGTCCTTAAACCGTCATAATTAAATCTGCTTGAGGCAACAACCAAGACACAATGGTAACTGGAAATATTTTCGATATCATAGCGGTATCTTTTAACAAAACTCCTTAGGATACCCAGCGCTTTATAGCGAGTTTCTACTTCCAGGGCCATATTGATTCCTTCCGTAAGCCTTATTAAACCATCGGGAATTTTATCCCAAATTCCCTTTCCTCTTCTTAAGTCCCACTCGCACACCCATTCTTTAATATTCAGATGGTTTTTAAGAAGCATGAAAGCCTCTATCATATTATTGTGATGAATAAAGGTGTTTAACCCGGCATGACTCTTCTCAAAATAGTAATGTTCAACCATGGCTTGATCACAGATCATCTCCCTGCCTCTATAGGCTAAATAGTATATTTTTGTCTTAAATAAAGGCTCATAGTAAGCATTAATAAAGCCTTCTTTAAAAGAATAATCAATAAGCCAACGCGTATAGGATATATTCATTACTATCTGAATAAACATTTCCAACTGCTTTCGTGTTGCGTATCTGAAAGTATAAATAAATATTAATAATGACTTAATTCTGCGCGTGTGTTCTTCCTTTTTTAGCCTTCCTCTTTTCATATTTCTCCTTTACTAGCCCCGCCCTGCTTTGTGGGTTTTTGAATGGTTGGGTTTTGGGTGATTTTGATTGGAACGAGCGTGCGGTAGCCTTCGGCAGGGTTGTTGACGAAGTTGCCTGAAAGGCCACCGCCCGCAAATAACTTTAAGTGCTTGGGGGTAATAAACATACTTAGAAAATAATTCGCAAAATAATTAGCGTAATCAAATTTCTTGAGCTCGTATCTAACTGCTAATTTTGTAAAAATTAATTTACGAATTAATTTACCCATCTACACCCCTATTTTAGACCCCACTTTACCTACCCCTTTATCAGCGTGAAGAGTCAGTGCTGTAGCTGCTTCTCCTATGCCGGACAATACCCCTTTAGTCATAAACCAGGCTATCCCTGGAGACATGACCAAAAGAACCCCGGTAACCGTGTTAAAATAAGGCTTCTCAAAGAACCAGGAACTAGTCCCGGAACCCAGCCTTGCTTGTAATGTAGACATATAGATAGCTGCATAATGAATAAGAGCCCAAACAATAACCCAGGATTTAACCCAAAAAAGATAGATAAAATACTCCTTTAATATGCTGAATGTCCCGAATAAAAGGCACAGCAGTAAAGTAAATGGAAATAAGCTATAGATAATCATTACCGCGTAACCCTGTAAGTACGGTAAAGCTTTAATCATAAACTCAGATAAAGTAGTTGAAAAGAACTGTCCTACAAACGATGAAGCATAGGCCAGCCAGCTAGCAGGCTGCTTCATTATCCAGCTTAAGCGCGTGGTTTGCGGCTCTATGCCGTAGCCGGTCATGTTAGAGGCTATATCCGTAGCTGCCTTTTCAGCGTGTCCGGCAAGAAGCCTTATCTTTATTGCCTTGTAGTCTATGAAGAGGTCGGTAAAGGGGCCTTTTGCGCCTAATTTGCCTATCTCTGTTTTGATATAGTCAGTCAGCCTTAAATCCAAGGCTTCCCAGCGTTTTCTCTGATCCAAATCATAGTTAGTTATTACCTCTTCATCACCCGGCCACCATTTCTTGGATATGTTTTCTTGAGTCTTGCCGTTATTAATCATTCTTCCTAAGGTCTGCGGATAGTCGTTTCTAAGGAAATCCTCCAAATCTTTTCTTAAGGCATTGTCTTTCTTGATTCCTTCACTGCTAAAATGCTGTAAATATAAGGACACCTTATTTACGATAAAAGGGTTGTTAAGATAGTTAAAATCTTTCTGCTGAGTAACTTTGGTAATAGCGCTTATCGTGCCATAGACAATAGCATTATAACCCTGGCTTATTACAACAAGCCCTAAGGATCCGGCTCGAGCTTTACCAGTATCAATAAAGGCGTCTTTTAGGGCTTCCTGGGTTGTGGTACCTTTCCAGCCGGCTGCTTCCATGGTGGAAGTGGCATCTTCTAAGCTGGCCATGGGTTTAATAAAGATAAACAAAAGAATACAAAACATCATTAAATAACTCCATAAGACAGAGAAATCCGTTTCTTTAACGGATCTCCACAAAGAAGTTAAAAATCCTATAAGAAATACGGCTAATCCTATCTTGGTCTCAAAAAACAGGAAATCTATTATTGATTTGGCATTAACCAAACCAACAACTTCAAAAGCCGCTTCTGTGGGGGATATGCCTGTGGGGATCATTTTTATAATCCTCCTTGCCGAAAATACATTTTTACACAATTATCAGTATTAAACTGGCTAAACCAAATTTCCTGCAAATTTCCTGCAGTTTTGGTCTAATTCTTACCAATTTTTACTAATTCTTACACTACCAATATTTCTTGCAACTACTTGCTAATGATGTATTTGATTGATTTGAAACAGGTTGGAATTTTGGAAGGTTTCAGATTAAGAGTGTCCTGCTCTGCCAATTGAGCTAATGGCCCTATTTCATTATATCTCTTTATTTATCAAAGATTTATCAAAACTTGATTCTTTAGCTGTTCTTGCGATTTTTGTCATTTGTGCCAGATTTGTGCCACTTTTAGAACCAATTTTGTAGCTTAGAATATCTACGGCCTTTTTCTTATGATCTGGCGATAGATGGCTATACCGGATAGTCATTTCAAGGGATTTATGCCCTAGAAGTTCCCTCACAGTATTCAAATCAACGCCAGACATTACCAGCTGCGAAGCAAATGTATGCCTAAGATCATGGAAGTGAAAATCAATTATACAAGCTTTCTTTACCGCCGTCAACCAAGATTTCTTAATATCTCCATAGGGCTCGCCGTCTTGGTTACAGAATATATAAAACGAGTCTTTATGTTTGGGTACAGATATAATCGTCTTAATCGCCACCGAATTCATAGGCACGTCCCTCTTTTCGCCATTCTTAGTATCTAATAAATGGATTGTCTTGTGCTCTATGTCAACGTCGCGCCATTTAAGCCCCAAAATTTCACTCTTACGCATACCTGTATGCAAAGCGACAATAACTATGGGTTTTAAGTGTTCACAGCAATTAGCCAATAGCTTATCTATTTCTTCCTTTTCTAAAAACCGCAACCTCTGATTATTCTCTTTAAACATCTTAACTGCTCTACAGGGATTATGTTCTACCTTACCCCAAACAATTGCCCTATTAAACATTGATTTTAATACTGCTAAGGCCCTGTTAACTGTCGCGGGGCTAACTTCTTTAGCTCTTGTGGATTTCAATTTCTCAACATCTAATGAGGTTATTTCGTATAGATATTTGCCAGAGAAGTATTTCTTAAGCAAGTTAACTATTTTACAGTCGGTATAGTATGATTTCTTAAGCTTAGAATGTAACTCTAAATACTCGTTAGCAAAATCATCAAACTTAATCTTTTTAACTCTCTTTATATCCAGGAACCTGCCTTCTGCTACTTCAACAATCCGTTTCGCTAGAACTGTTTCCGCAAATTTCTTATTCGAGCTGTTAGTCGACTCTCTCACTCTCCTGCCATTAGCGTTGAGATCTATATACCAAATCTGTCCTCTTCTAAATACTCTACCTTTTTTATACATAACCCACCAACCTTTTTTTATTTCTCAACACTTCAGCTCCATCATATGCTATTGCATCTATTAATTCGCCTATCGATTTATTTCCTCTACTTTCTTTTCTTCGAGCCAACCTTCAATTTCAGCTAACTTAAATCTAATTAATTTACCTATCTTATGGTGTGGGATTCTCCTCAACTGTATCCACAAATATAGAGTATGAGTGCTTATCCCCGCATACCGAGAAAGTTCTTTTACTGATAAATATTGTCGTCCTATTTGTTTATCCACAGGTATAGATCCTTTATTCTATTTTCAAACAGGCTCTTACAAATGAGCCAGAATTGACCACTGTGGCCCTTACGTGACCACAAAAATCCGTAACCGAAGCCTTCCCCCGCCCCCCTGTTCTTGTTTGTTCGTCGCGCTCCTCGTTCATGATTGCTCCCATTAAGTTGCGGCATAATTTGAGATTTCCTAATTAAATAGGCTTCTCTAGCGCCTCTGCAAGCGTATGCTTGCCAAAATGACGCTCTCTCTCAATGCCAAGTCCCATTCGCCCCTTAACAGTTTCCAAATCATCTAAACTGAAGTAGCCCATCTCAGCCCCAATCCCTCGCACAAGCCCGAAGAAAACGCGTTTAACCGGATCATACTCTGTAACGTACCACGTCCATTGAGAGCTAGGGTCGAAAAACTTTGCAATGATCTTGATTTTTTCAGGTCTCTTTTTCTCGGTCGCGTAAAGCGCGGGGAACCGTACTTCAAGTTCTTTAGTTAACAATTTCATGCTTTGCCTCCTTTGGGGACTTGCGGGACGTTAGGGAGAGTTGACCACCCGTTCTTAAAAATGTGTTTTAAATTTTTTATTAACATATTTTTATTCGGGTAATAAACTGTCCCTAACGTCCCTAACCTCCCTGTTTCTTAAAGAGAACCTTTCTTTGAACGACTTCCAGTTTCCAGGCCGATGCGTTTTCAATTTTCCGCTTAGACTTGCGCACCATAACCGTTACTCGTTCCTTTTCAAACTCCAATTGGAACACTTGATCCTTGAGTTTTTTAATGAAAAACCCAAGCCTGGTTTTTGTGGATCGATCCGTTGAGGATTCACCGGAACCGAATATCGCGTCATAAACCCCCGTAATGTTAAGCAAATCACCGGCTTTTACGTCAATTTCTTTGTACATTGTGTACCAAGCAGCCACAAAAACCTTTTTCTGTTCCTGTTCCGTTTGCACATCATCATAAAAGTCGAGTGCGTTCTCTAAAAATCCTTCTATCCCGGCGCATTCCAGGACACCGCCAATTACCGCCGCCCAAGATTCAAAGCCTCCAAGAGATTTCTTTGATTCCGGTTTTCCTTTCGCAACCCAATATTGAATCAATGTTAAAACTGCCCCTACGAGTGCCGCCCTATTTTCCATAACCCACGGGAGCAAGGGATAATGCTTAAATTGGGAAGCATCCCTTAAATGGGGGGTTTCTGTTTTAGCATCTAATCTTATTCGGATTGTTCTTCGCGTTATTTCATACGATAGCGTAGGGTTATTTCCTGTTGCTACCCACGCGCACCAAACCGGAATACGTAGATGTGTTGATTGTCCAAGAATACGATCCTCCCAGTAGGTCGCAGTAAGAATTGTCGCCAATGCAGATGAATCGAGCACTCTGTTTAAATTATCAAGTACCAAAAACCATGGCGCCGTAATGAGCACAGATGTAATTCTCTTTCGCATTTCCTCGCTATCTTTACCCTCTGCCAATACCGTAAACTCGCCGCCTATGCAGATGTAAGAGATTGCGCGAGCCAATAAAGTAGCACCTGTTCCTGCAGTTGATTTTTCAATAAGGTGCAAAGGAGTAGGCCCATCAATCATGTTCCGCACAAATGAAAGTATTAACAATGCGACGATGTGACAAATCTCCGCACGGCCTATGAATGGAAAATCTCCTAATAATTCGTCCAAAATCCATTTTTTTGCTACTTCAAGCTCTGCTGTTGTTGGATTGCAATTTATTTTTGGTAAAACAAAACTCTTGGGCGGACAATAAAAAAATCCTGTTTTTTCGCAATATCCCGGTTCGGTTACTAGCGTACCATCAGGTGCAAATACCGGCACCGGCGCGATACCTTTCAAATAAGGGACTCCTTGGTCAAGAACGGCCAGAATGTCTTCTAAAACCGTAATGGTATGCACATAGGGATAAAGACACTTACCTTTATAATAAAGCCAGTTACCTAACCTTGTTAACTTGTGCCTTAGTTTATAATTATCGAACATTGTTATATGGTAGCCTGTGCTGTTGCTTTCTGGCTCTAGCACTGCCAAGGTATTTCCGAAACGAAAAATTCGAGGACACCCTTTATTTGCCCGATGGATTAACTGCCAAGATTTTGTTGTGATGTCTTTCATATCTCCCGGCTCAACAATAATGCTTTCAGATCCGATAAAATCTATAGCTTTATCAATGAGCTTTTCGAATTCCTTTGCGCCATGAACGCACAAAAAATCATCGAGTTTCATGCTCATCCTCCTCCGGGAGGTCAATTATTTTGATTTTAGCTCCCTTAGCTGTTAAAGCTTCCGCCAAACGCTTTTCGGCAAGCAGAACGCTTTTATTTTCGTGCTTGTCGCTGTCAAAAACTATATAGACTACTCGTTCTCGCCATTCGAATAAATCCAAGTCTTTGATAGGCTCGTGATCGCTACTCCAATTCCAAACTCCTGAAACTGCCACTGTATAAAATCCACACTCAGTAGCCTTAAGTGCTTTTTTCTCTCCCTCTGTTAGGAAAATCGGAACTTTTACATTGCCAATAATTGGCCATACTTTTGGCGGGATGTAAAGATGAGCTTTAGCGCCAAATGGTCGTATATACTTGCGGGGTTTTTTGCCTTCCTCGGACAACAAAGGAGTGTCCAGTTTGAAATTGAGATCGCTTTCCAAAAAGCCATCTTTACCTATATATGGAATAACATAGCCGCCGCCAATCTCTTTTTTTCTTTTGAGTGGCGCAGTGGCTTCTTTCGAAGATAAAGAGTATATGCGTGCTGCAAGGATTGTTTTGTTTGAAAGCCCAGATTTCTTTAAGTCAGCTAGATGATGAGAAGATAAAACATCTTTGACGCGTGTAGGCCATACTTTGTTTAGGTGTTTTGGTTTGTTCATTTTCATCCCCCTATTTAATTGCACTCTATTACGTTCGATTACGGTTGTTATAGTAAAAAAATTTATTTCTGATTCAACGCAGAATCTACAAACTTTTTAACGTCTTCTACTATATATTCCTGGCCAGAACGGATTAGTTTAAAGTAAGCGTCTGCCACTGTCTGGTATGTTCTGTTGTTCATTATCTCGGCAAATAGCCTTCCAGTTTTTTTCGGGCTATGGTCGTGGTCAAATACAAACATCAAAACCTTGTGCAATTGTTCAACTATTTTGTAGAGATAGGCCTTTTTGTAGCGGGCTAATTCTTGGATCTCATCAATAGAAAGATTAAATGTTGTTTTAAGAAAATGGATGGCCTCCAACTCTAGGATTATGTATCTCTTGTGATAATAAACTTCTTTCCCTTCTCGGAAGCCCTTCCTTAACAACGCTTTCTTAAGATAGAGCTGAAACGTTCTTAAAGAAATGGGAATTTCTTTACCGTTCAGTATCTTTACTGCCTCCCGCTGTGTCACAAAATCGTGCTTACCAACAGGCGAAAGGTCGAAAGCTATGTCATCAAATTTTTCTTGAAGTGTTTTATCTGTCATATGTCCTCAGCTATAACCGTCATCGAACGTAATTATACGCAATTAACTACGGTTTGTCAAGTCTTTTTTTCAGAATTTATTTGCGGCTAAATAAACGTCCGTTATTTTACCGGTTATCCTCCAAGCTCAAAATAGTCCTTAAAACGCAGGGGAGGATTTTTTGTACCTTAAAAAGTACCCTGACCGGGATCGGGGCCGGTTGTCGCCCTTCCCTGCCGGCCTCCCCAATCTTTTACCTTCGCGTCTTGCCCGCTCTAAACCGGCCTTAGTTCTTTCAACAATCCGCATTCGTTCTTGCTGCGCGACCCAACTGAATACCGCAATCAATAATTGCCCTAACCCGGCATCTTGCGTGTCAAGCCATGCCTCTTTTAAACTCTTTATAGCAACGCCATTTCTTTTTAATCGTTCTAGGTAGCCCAACGTGTTACTAATACCTTCACGGCTAAAGCGATCAAGGGCCCAGATTAATAGTAAGTCAAACTTTCGTTTATCCGCATCGTTAAGCATCTTAAGGAAGCTTTCTCTATCACTACTGCCTCCCGAGGTTAGATCAACGTACTCTGCCGCGATTTCACCGCCAATGGCTTTTGCGTAATCCCTTAATGGATTTAATTGATTTTGCGGGTCTTGCGATTCATCACTTTTTGAAACGCGCGCATAAACAGCAATTTTCATTTGGGTGCCCACCTCCTGTAAATAACTATTCTAGCTTAATCCAAACGCTCAATAACTCCTGCGATACTCAAACCCTCATAGGGTTCTTGAGACATTAATTTATCATCATAAGAAAACCAAATACTGTAACTGTTCCAAAGCACTCCTCCCATCTGATTCGTCGCTTGGATACGATATTGCAAAAAGGGAATTTGAGTATCATGTTGAGAATCCAGATACCGATAATCTTTTAATCCATAGAATACTGACACACCTCTCCCGTATTTCTTAGACGCTTCCCCGTAAGTTTCACCTTTCTTCTGTCCTTCAAGATAATCCTCTGCAAGTTTACGAGCGGGAGTTACAAGATTTGGCTTATCTCTAAAAAGATAAGGATTTGCAATTGCACACCCGCTTAATAATACAAGACCTAACAAACAAACTAACCATCTCTTAACCATTCCACTTCTCCTTTCTAAAAAATAAAACGGGCGAGGCCAATCCTGTGGGGGATTTAATAGCCTCGCCCTAATTCGTGCACGAACCTTAAATCTAGCATCCCCCACAGTCAACTGCCTAACACTGTTTTCACTCAATTCTGGGGAAATTGCAAAACATTTTTTAGGGACGTTTTGGGCGATTTTCTAACTTAATTACTCTCATCACATTAAAAAATTGGCATTTTGAAAATATTTATTTAAAATAATTACAGGCCCAAAAGATCCCACCGATTAAGGAATTTTTGTTCATCATCCCTAAAAGTCCGCATTGAAGTTTGGTTGTGCCGTTGGCCCTTCCGTCCAAGAGTCTTAAGCCATTTTCGGTTATGCTTTTTTATTGTTTTGGCAACAGCTAGGGAAGGTACAATGTAGAAATCTGCGGGCTTTCCAAAATTCAAACTTACGAATGCGTAAAATAAATTTTGGGCGTGGTACTTTTCAGCCTTCTCGTTAAGCACCCAAGCCGTTCCTTTACTGTATCGTGTTTTAACTTGTAGCGCGGCTGTCCGTGTTGCTTTCTCATTCGTTGCCAAAATGTCTACGCCGCGCGTATTTCTGAGCGTGATAGAGGCAAGATAGCCGCGCCGAGAAAGCTCTCCCGCAACTAGATATTCGCCGGCCACACCAGAAAGGACAGAATTCAATTTACCCTTTTTCATATCACTATTCCTTTATTCCATTTTGGCATATTTCATTTTGGAATATATCATATTCACATAAACCGGTCAAGATAAATAGGGATAAAATATGGATAAAACCATTTATAGCGAAGGCCATAAAGCACTTGTTAAGAAGCTTATTGAGGCTCGTGAAGCAAGGAAGCTAAGACAGGAAGATGCAGCGAAATTGCTCGGTAGGACACAATCGTATATTTCGAAAATAGAAGCGGGCCAGCGAAGAATTGATCTAATTCAACTAAAAGAATTCGCGAAAATTTATAAGAAAAATCTGAATTTCTTCATCAAATAACTCTATTGAAAAACTCGCCAAATCCTTTGCCTTAAGCCATTCCGAGTTGTTGAAGTTTTAATTTATTTCTGGCCCCACTCTACGCAAACAATGTGATCAGTAATAAGAATATCTTCAATCTACGCCCAGTTGTTCCATAGTTTGATAACAGCCGATAGATATTCATCGCATTTTGCTGTCTGCCACGTGACAGGACAATTCTCCCGCAGAAGATAGTACTGTTCGTTAGCGCACACAAACTTACTCTTGTCCGCTTTTTGAATCCAATTAATACAATTGACAAAGGTCTCTGCGTAGCTGGTGCCAAACTTGTCCACAGGTACGTTGTAAAGTAAACCTTCAAGGTAGTACGAGGGCGCGACGCCGCTAGTGATCATCTTATCATCAATCAACTTACCACGCATATTCTTAAACACCCTCGCCATTGGCTTAAACCATTGCGAAGTCTCCTTATGCTTTCTCGTAAGATTCTCCGAGTGTTGTTTTGGGTAGTTAGCGATTTGCTGGCCAGCGGAATCGTAAAAACATATACCTTCGTCATAACTCTGATCGTTAATACTATTGAATTTGTAATATCGCCGAAACTGGACGGCAGCAATTACATCCGCATTTCGCCGATTGGCGTTCTCCACAATCTTGATCGCCTTGTCGCATGGATTAACATCTGTGTCGTATGCATCTTTAAGGACGCTCAACACGTCCCTTTTAAAATCAACGTGCGTGTAGGTGGCATTTGTTGGATGAGCGGAGTGAAACAGTGTCTTCTGATCATCGGGTAAATTGCTGACATCGTATTGAAAGCAGTCATTTAGTTGAATTACTATATCCACATCACTTTCGGAATAGATGTTGGTGTCGTTACCGTAAGACCCCTGAAGGGATACTTTATAGCTCTTGTCTACATAAGGGGTAGCCGATGCCTCAAGAGTATTCTTGATCGCGCTGTAAGTAGCGCTTGATTGCGCAATTGAGCCTTGATGAGACCAGGATTCTAATTGTAATTCAGGGATACTCATTGTTCGACCTCCGATGCGCCTAGCAGAAGCTTTCTAAGATCGGACTCTCTACTCGCAAACGACTCGCTACCACGCTGGTGCAGCATGTTAAGCTTGTCAAGGTTATGCTCCATTAAATCTGTTGCCATCTCTGGCCTCTCAAATGTGTCGTTGATTCGGATGGTATTGATATCCTTAAAAAGAATTGTTCGCAGTTGCTCCATCGATTGCGTGTTAATCTCCAGAGTTTTCTGTAGAAGGCGTACGCTGAGAAGATATTTCTTTGCTAACCACATCAACCACCGTTTTGGTTCAGGATAAACTCCGACTCCGACACTTACCACTCGTAGGTCGCCGTGCGCCTTCTTCATCGCACTAACAGCATCCGCAATCGCATACAACGTTGGGTTGTTTGCGCAGTAACCGCCATCGACCAACTCCATATTGTCTCCAGAAGCAGTAGTTACAATTTTACGATCGAAAAATGGATATGCTGAGCAGGATGCCTGCACCGCGTCTGCGATGCGAACGCCGAAACCTGGCTGGAATGTACCCTTGCGTCCGTGGGCCTGTGCGACATCACCCTTAAAGATCATGGGCCGTTCAATAACCCATTTCGTGGTTACGATACCAACCCCGGTCTTGACATCTTCAAATGTTGCGTTGCGAAACACCAGTTCGGCAAGCTCGGCGAGGGCTTTAGTCTTACCTTTTCGGGTCAATGGTTTCATCACCTTCGGAACGTAGTTCTTGTAGAGTTCGTGGATCTTTTCCACTTCGTAGCCGAGAGAAATCAACGCTGCGATAATCGCACCAGTACTTGTTCCGAATACAAGATCGAACCGTTTGTAGAGGGGGCAGTTCAGCATGCCTTCTAGTTCTTTGAGTACTCCTAGGGTGTAAAAACCTTTGGCGCCCCCACCGTCCAGAGCGAGAATCCGGTATATTCCATCCTTCTTGTACTCAGTAGTAAGGGTGGATGGCTTCTGTTCCCCCGCATCTTGCATTGTTATATTCATTCGGTCTTATCCTCCATTTAAAATCCTACAACTATGCCGTTTGTGCATCGCTTCAATAATAACCAAAGCATAGGCTCTCTTATGCACCAATTTTATGATATAAACAGGTTAAAAAGTGCAAAGTGCAGTCTCGGATCCTGTGTGATACCCATACGCTGCGAATGCATAACAAGCTCAAAGGGCGCGTGATTATTGGCGTCATCAATAAATGCATCCTGAGAAGTTACCGCCCCATCGTTTTCTCCGGAAAAAGTATGTACACCCACTTTTGCATTCTTAAGTAGCTTTGTTCTTATTTCGTTTTGGTTAATGATCTTGATGAATGCTGAATCATAGGCCATGTTCTCGCACTGCTTCCTTACGCCTTCGGACCACCCGGGCCTGAATATCTCGTCAATCGGGGTATGCTTAACCAGATTGGCTGGGCCGGAACCCTTATAGGGAGTAGCAACCGTAACCACTAAACCCACGCCGTCTAACGGATCGGTTTTGATGAGCCCCTTGACTTCGGGATAGTCGTCTTCTTTATTCAAGGCGACCGCTGAAATTATATCTAACCCACCCATACTGTGGCCTACAAGATCAAATTCATTTACGCCAGTAGCCCTAATCTTACTTTTTATCAATTCAGCGAACTGGAAAAAGCTGGTATAGTCATAGGTAAGATCCGAGTCAAATGTGATATTCTTTATCTTGCCCTGGTTATCCCGGGTTATATTGATGGCCTTATCATTTTCCACCAGTTGAAGATAGTGCATCTTTTCTGAATTCTCAACAATGTATTCCCAATCTTTTATAGTATATTCCCAGCCCGCCCTTCTATCCACCCCCGATTCCATATAGGGCTCTGTCCAGCAGATACAGGCCTGATCAGTCCATCCGGGGACAAAGAAAACGTCTCTCTTCAAGCTTATCTTATTATCTTTAAATTTTTTCAATTCGGTGCGTGCTTCTGTCTTCTTAAGGCTTATTTGGGTTGGCATAAAGACTCCTTTCGTATAAACAAAAAACCTCCGCTTTGTGAGCGAAGGTTTGGATTATATTAAAGTGGCAGTTCCCCCTTCAAACATACCACTACCGAATTGTCAGTTTAATATTATCACTTTTTGCCTTAAAGTCAAGAGAAATGATGCCTATGCTACTGTTAACTCTTTTAGCCTTTCAACAATCCAAACCATACCCTCTGTGTCTAAACAACAGTATTGTTCTAGGTTATCCCTTATTTCTTCTCTTCGGTTTTCAGAGACATTTCCGTAGGTCATTTCTATAAAAGCAAGGCTAGCATCTTCACCATCGCTTATCTTCATCCCTTTATAGCTTTTATTCGCTATAACGGGTAATACCTTCTTAATAGAAGCGGAACCTTCCTGATTAGGGTGATAGTAAGCATAAGACTTAAAGGGGTCTTCTAAATCTTTAATTCTCTCGGAAACTTTATCAATCCATTCTTTATAATCTTGATAAGCCTCTCCAAGCTCTTTCAAGACATTCTTTTCAAAACTCTGATGATAAACAATTATACTTCCATCATCTTTAAGCGCATCTTTCAATGAAGCCAAAAGTTTTGGTCTTGGGTCATCAGTACCGGTGGCCAAAAAATAATAATGTTGAGCCTTATCACCCTCTTTTTTAACTACGTGCAATGAGAATTGAAAGGGAATTTTTTGATATGGTTTTGTGCCATCGAAAATTGGTATGCAGGGATCGAAGGTCTCAAAATCCAAGTAATATAAAGGGTGGCTTAAGGTATCTAGAAATTCTTTAATATCTTTCTTAGAAACATATGGTTTTCCAGTTAACGCGCAATCCTTCTGGATTTTTTGCCTATCAGTCAAAGAAACATTTGCCGGTATATCTTTTATAGAATAAATACCTTCCCCAAACAATTCGAATGATTTGGCACCACCGTAATATAGTTCAAAAACATTCCCTGAAGGAAGAAAATTCCAACAAGATTCTTTTAAAAGACATTCGTATGGATTATTGCAGTTCTTATTTATAGATATCTCAGGACATTTCTTAGAGGCGATAATCTTAAGCATACTATCAATTCTTTGCTCTATGCCTTTGGTTGTCGCATCAACTTCAGCAGTAATGTCTTCCATTTTAAGAAATCCCTTAGGGTCAATCTCGCCATGTTTAATGTATTCATTATTGACATGCATTAGGAAACATTTACCTATCTTTAAACCTGACTTTTCACAACAATATTTTTGAAAAGAAACATCATTATAATGCTCAGGCTTAACTTTAGTCGAACCTTTAACTTCAATAATATCCCATGCATCATTGTGAGATGGATTTAAAATATCTACTCTTGAATATATGGGGTTACATAGAATGCCTGCCTGAAATATTAATTTACGTTGAGTAAGTAATTCTTTTGTTTGCTTGATATTCCCCATAAAATCTTCAGTAGGAATATTCGTACCATTAGGGAAGAATTGCCTTGCTAATTCATCTACCGAATGCCCTTCTTCAAATTTATGCAATGTAGCAGCATCATAGGCAGGAATTTTTTCTTTTTCATAAAGCTGAATCCATAGATATTTAGGACATTGTAAACCAACCACATAATTTGATTTTGTAAGCAATTTATTACTACTCATAAGACTTTTTAAATAATAGGAGAATCTGCTATAATTCTAGTGGCTTATACTCGTAAACCTTAACCCTTTTCTTCCTAATCCACCCTTCTAATTCTCTCAAATCAAACTTAACCCGCTTACCGAATTTAAAGTGGGGTATTTTCCGCTGATGTGTCCAAACGTAAAGAGTACCTACTGTAAGGCCTAAATACTCAGCGCATTCCTCTATTCCGATGAAGCGCTTCTCTGGCATTGATTATATTTTCTATCTAGTTCGCCTAGTAAATCAAATAATGCTACGGTATTTTCAATAATCTCTCTGGCATCCTCTTCAGTTAATTTCTCTTTGCTGTAAGGTTGCCAAACATCTAATGTTTTCTGGATGAATTCTTTAGAGTAAGCCAACTGAAAATAGGATGTGTTTTCTTATCTTGATTTTGCTAAAAATATAGCTACAAATGCTCCCACAAATGCTCCGACCACCGGCATTAAATATATCCACCATCTACTATGGTTTAACTGGCTGTCATATATTTTTATCGCTGTCTCAATAAGTTTAGCTGTATGTTCAGGAGGCAGTTGCGGAGCATCTTCCTGATACCTACGAGCAATCAAAGAAATCTCAGTTCCCGTTCCTCTACTTACATGAAACAATTCAGGGTGTTCATCTCCAAGCTTATCCCAACTATCTGCTGACGAAATTTTCTTCATCTTTTGCAAAGTATCAACTGTAGGCTGTCCCGTATTACGTAATGCCAATATCTGGATTAACCACAGAACTTCTCCGAGGCGATTAGGTTTCGTATAAGGAAATGCCATTCTTTCCCCCTTCTTCTACAATTAGTAACAACAACTATTTGTCTACCCACCCTAAAGCTTAGACTATCTTTCAATTTGTTTTTGTTTATCCATCGAGTTTTGTATTATGCCAAAATATTAGGGGTTGTTAATTGACAGTTTCAATCGCAAACACAGCAGACCTTGTATTTGCCGGTGTGAATAAAACCGGCCACCAGAACTCAGCATCTCTCCAGCCATTGACGGATAGACCATTTTGTTTAAGAAGGATTAAACAAGGCGTTTCAACAGCCACGCTTCTTGCAGTTGGAATGTCTGTACGCCCGTCATCTGGGGCGTCGGTAAATGCAGTATTATTATTTTTAAATCGACTGATGTTTCTGCCGGTTTGGGCATAGCAATATAATCTCCCTTTTAAATCGGGATTAGTGATATTCTCTGTTAACCTCTTGATTACGGCGAGATAAACATTCTTTTCCCACTCATACCCAACGTTATTCCACCTCTCATCATATTCAAAAGTCGATTCTATAAGGTTGATAATTTCGATTGCCGCTGTGGTATTTATAAGAAATGGCCTCGTCAGATTCCCTCCCGATTCCCTATTTATTATTTGATCTATATTATTTACGGCCCCCTGAATTGCTGTTCTTGATCTAGTCTGAAAACCTACGGGGGGTAAGAAACGCCCAGAAGGCCGAAGCGTGGCTGTTGAAGTAATAAGTATCTTGTTGGGAGCGCAAGGGCGAATAACACCATTATTATCGCTTTCGACAAAAATAACGCCATCGTCTTGATTATGTATACCTCTTTCGAATGCTTCTCTCAATACCGTATCAAATTCATGCATTGTGCTCAATGCCCTGTAGATCCTATTGGAAGTGTAAAGCCTTGTGACAGAAACGTCTCTAAGTGACCTGTTCCCATACATGCGCGAATGCTGTAACACTGTATCCTGCTGGAATCTATTGGGGTTTCTCCCATAAAAGAAACCGATTAGGTTTTCAATCGTTAACCCCCTATCTAATATTTGCCCACCAATAAAAATATTGAAGGGATTATCCAATCTTAGCTGTCCCCTATTGTCTAACAAGGCGGAAATTTGATTCTCGGAATTAATTTTTACAATTCCAACCATTCCGTCCCGAAGAATCTCTTTGATCATATTTAAAACATCGGCAAATTCGGGCATCGTATCATTATTTTTTTGAATTGAAAGCATTAAATTATCGTATCCAGCTCTAACAAGATTTTCTAATTGAGGGCCGTTGTTAGCCGCAAGTTCAGCGAGCTTTCTAATTAATGCCTCTATAAGATCTACCTGCCACCGGTGTTTCTCTCTAGTCGTTGAAGTATGAACGACGAAGCTAGATTTATAGTTTTTGCCCTCTTGGCGATTTTGAATAATTCTTATTACCCCGGCAACAAGATAATTAACAATCGCCTGTCGAAATACTTGGAGGTTAGGAGTACTTAAAATATTGCTGATATATCGTTGATCGCGTCTCCCGAGTATAAGCATTTCATTATCAGGGACTTGTATATGCAAGTGTGAAAAAATAGTGCCCGGGTCTTGGGATAGCTCGAAATATTCCCTGCCTCCAATATAAGTGCTATAACATGGCACAAGTGTGGTAAAAACTGGTTTAATGGGTTCAAAAACAAAATCGTTAAGCGTAATTTCTCCTCTTCGCTGCAAATAAAGAGAGTATGGGGTCGCGGTTACCTGAAGAAAATCATAATTGTCGGCAAACCCGGCACGAATACGATTTATCTTGGTTGCTAATACATTCATGCTTACCCCGTCTTGCTGAGTCGGATCCCTTCGAAATCCTATGCTAGCGATATCAGCTTCATCGTCTATCAATAAAGTTCTTTTTCTAGCTAAATCTGGATAAGCATTAAATAATCTTACGAGGCTATCGAGATTGTGGGTTTGTTTTTTGACGATTATAATTAATTTTTGCCTTCGAATGTAAGGCGTTAACTGAGCCGGCAAGTTCATAATATCATAAACTTTTACGTTGTCGCTATCGATGGATTCCTTGAATTCATCCTGTAGCCTCTTATATGTCTGCTCAGCAAGAGCTCTGGTTCCTTTTGTAAAAACGACAGCGATGTCATAGCCCTCATCAAAAGCTAATGCGATTATGCCAATAAAAGTCCGCGTTTTACCACTCTGGATCTTTCCCAGAAGCATACCTGGTTGGGTTACTGTCGTTGTACGGTTGCGTAAACGTTCAACCGCCTCCCGGATACAACCTTGTAGCTCTTGAGAATAGCCTTTTGTCGTTACAAATATTGGGAAAATTGGCATTTAATCACCTCTTTCTAATTATAAGTTAATTATACTACTTTTTTAAAGCCGAAAGTAGCCTTTTTAGGTCTTTAGCTGACAGTTTATCTGCATATTTCAGGCCACAATCATGCCTCAGGAACCAATGCAAGTTCATAATCTGCTTAGTTTCCTCAATTAGCTTCCTATGCCTTATATTCCATAGCCAAGTAACCGGACTAATCATCTCTACCGCCTCCTAATATAATAGACGTAACAAGGGGCAAAATCTAACAGGAGATTTTGCTGGAAGATCATTAATAAGGTGGTATAATTTTAATATGTCCACTACCAATCCATATTTCGTTATTAGTCAAAAGGATAGAGCGCTTAATATCAAATTTACAAAGAGCGCTTATGCCACTGATTTTGCGCGCATGGATTTTTATTCCAGGATACTTCACTCCCTATCACCTGACGAGAATGGGTTTTGGATAACAAAAGATAGGTTAAATGTTGAAATACGAGGCTGGCCTAAAATCATAAAATGGTTCAGAACTGCGGATCTAGAATTCAAGGGGGAACTCTTAAAAAAGGACGCCTTTCAGCTTACGACATATTTGCCTGAACTGCTTAACGCAATTTCAAATATTTCAAGCGGCGCAATCCTTCCCACAAGAGCAAAAGTTTATTCTTTTGAAATCGGAAAAGAAAATAATTGGAAGCAATATCTGTTCCTATCGAAAGCAAGGACAATAGCTGCTCTATGCGTGCTTTATGATCTAAAGCCTCACCCAAGAAACGAGCTAGAACTAAATATCCCACGTAACCTTGGTTTACAGGCGTGGCCCTTTGATCCTACCACCACATCCATGGTAAGAACATACGGCGATCCAAGCAAAACAGCTGATGTCCTGAGAAATGAAGGTTGGCCGCGTACTGGAACCAAACCCGGCCTAAAAGTATTCCAACAAAATTTTAGGGGGTCGAGACAACAAATGTATCAACTCTTGCAGACGGAACAAGTCTTAGCTGACAGGAAAATGCGCTCAGTTATTTCTAAAAAATGGAGGCAGGAATTATTCAAATGCCAGAACTACACCTGCCAAATTTGCCACAACCGGTACCCTGAGGAATATTTAGACCCTGACCATAGAATACCTGTAATTGTAGTTGCTGATGAATTAAACGAACAGAACTATAAATCGAAGTTAATGACATTATGCAGATTTTGCAACCAAGCTAAAAGAGAGGCATGCAAGAAGCTACCGCACGACTATGATTGGTCAAAAAGTCCCTGGGCATATCCAGAGAAATTTGAGATTAAGAAAATCCGAGAAGAGTTAAAAAGGTACGCAAAAACCCACGGTTTATCTATCCCGCAAGTATTCAAGCTAATCAAAGACTAGCTGTTCTTCCAAAATGTTGCGGCTATAATTAACGGCCAATTCTTTAATTCTAACACTCGATAATTCTAGGGCTATGGCTTTCGCAAGGGGAGGCGGAACAGCATTACCGATCTGCCTATATACTGAAGTCATTGTGCCGTAAAATTCAAATTTCAAAGGAAATCCTTGCACGATAGCCAACTCCCTACACGACATGCGTCTCTTCTGAAAAGGATGCGGCATAATTACCGCTCCCCCTCTATCATCGCCTCGAGCCGTTACAGTTGGGGCTGGCCTACTTGGATCAAGTTTTCTATTACTTATATAGCCATTATATTTTACCTTATATTGGGTATAAACATGATTAACCAGGTTGTGTTTATCGTCCGGGTCGGGTAAGCCCTTAAAAGCCTCAGCCACTGATATGAATTTCCTGCCCCCTTGTATTCCTTTATCAAAATGCGTAGCTTTAGGAGGAAATTCTAGGTGCGCCTCAACGTCATTCCGGACGCCCAATATGAAAACTCTTTGTCTAAATTGTGGCACGCCGAAGTTAGCGGCATTAAGCAAGACATGCGTACAAGAATATCCCGCGTCAGAAAAATCGCGAAGTATGCGTTTAAAAGCCGCTCCGCCATCTAAATTCAAGATTCCCTTAACATTTTCGGCAAGGAAAAACTGCGGATTCTTTGCAGTCACAATTTTGACAAAAAACTTATAAAGGCCATTTCTTTTATCTTGAGACGTTCTTTTTGTATTTGCCACGGAAAATCCTTGGCATGGGAATCCTCCTATGACAATGTCGCCGTCAGGGATTGAATTTAAATCGACTTTCTCAATTTCCGAACAAACAATGTGGTTGCCAATATTTTTCCGATATGTCTGGACTGCGTCATGCCAACAATCGTTGGACCAAACTATTTCGTGCCCAGCCTGAACAAAACCTAAATCCATGCCGCCGCAACCTGAAAAAAGAGAAATCACCCTCATCTTACTTGCTCCATTAATCGGGATTCTATTTTAGTAAATTCTAAAGCGACCTTCTTGGCAAAATGCACTGGAACGGCATTCCCTATCTGACGATACATAGAGGTCATGGAACCACTAAAAATAAAATCGTTCGGAAAAGTCTGTATAATTGCTGATTCCCTAACGGATAATCGGCGTTTGTTGCTCGGATGCTGAATCGCGCAAACACCGCCCTTACCATTGCCTCTTGCTAGAATTGTAGGAGAAGGCTTATTGGGATCTGTTGTCCTGTGGCCGGTAAAATCTCGATTTGTGACTTTATATTTTGAAAAAACATGATTGCTTAAAGCATCTTCGCTGCTATCTGGATCCGGGACATTCTCAAGCGCATCTCCTATTGTTACCCATCTTTTCGAAGAAGTACTCTTAGAATCTTTCGCATGAGTTGGGGCTGGAAATTTTGGCGTTAAATCTTCTGGCAAATCGTTTCTTATTCCATAAATAATAACGCGCCTTCTGTTTTGGGGGACTCCGAAATCTGCAACGTCAAACAAGCGGTATTCAACCCTGTAACCAGCGCCAGAAAAATCTTCCATTATCATTCTCATTGCTCGTCCACCGCTAAGACTCAATATGCCGCGGACATTCTCCGCAACAAAAAACATTGGCTGCTTGTTTTTTATAACCTTAAAGAATTCGATATACAGATTATTTCTCTCATCCCTATCAGAACGCTTTAAATTAGCACAAGAAAATCCTTGGCACGGAAATCCCCCTATGACGATCTCTGCATCGGGCAAACTACCCACATCCATGCATCTAATATCTCCCAAAACTATGTGATCGCCTATGTTTGCTTTGTATGTTTCAACGCAATCAGGGTCTATATCATTGGCCCAAACTACATCATGCCCAGACTGAATGAAGCCCAGGTCCATGCCACCGCAACCTGAAAACAATGAGATTACACGCATGACTTTAAAAAACCTTTCTGTTGCTCAACCTTCCTTACGATTTTTTCTACACAAGAATTTATATCGGTGTATATTTCGCTTTCCCAAAATCTCATAACCAACCAAGCTTGGCGTTTTAATTCGGCAGTAACTTCTTTATCCCTCTCAATATTCCTTTTAATCTTAGGAATCCAATAACCGCGGTTAACCCTTATTTTATTTCTGAGCTTAACCCAGTTCTTGCCGTGCCAAAAATCACTGTCACAGAAAATTGCCAATCTCAAAGGAACTATAACAAAATCTGGCTTACCAAAGATATTATAATACCTTCTGAATGGAAAACCAGCATATTTTAACGCCATAGCCATTATAGACTCTATGGTTGTCCCCTTGCTTCTTATCCTCGACATCGTATATGATACGATTTCTTTTGATTTTCTCTTGTAGCGTCTCTTCATGGCAAAATAAAAACCCTCGTCGGCATAAATTAACTGCCAACGAAGGTTTTACTTATTTGATGTGGAGGTTCCCCCTTCAAACGCACCACGATTTCTTCATTCTTATGTTTTATTTTTAGCATAATGATCTATAAATGTCAAGGGTTATATGGGGCCTCTTTATGGTATATCCAAAGTTATGAATCCCTGCCCATTCATGGCTTAAAATCTTGTGCCAGATTTGTGCCAAAACTGGCAACTAAACAGTAGGAATATTACTAAATCTTAAGAAATAATTTTTATTCTAACTTATTGGTAAGAGATATAATTGCGGCAAAATGATGGGATTACAAAAACTGCCTCAGACCCATTAAGAGTGTCCTGCTCTACCAATTGAGCTAATGGCCCTGTATCTATATCGCAGCCATAGTTCACCGCACGTCATTTAAAAGATGAACTAATGGCTCTAAATTTGTTTAATTATTCTAACTTAAAAAGGCTGGATTTGCAAGGCAGAATTTATTAAGAAATTAGACCCATACCATTTATTTCTTCATTTCTTTTCTGTCGCTTGACTGTCTGCTTGCGTCATTTTACCGTGCTTGCCGTATTTTTCTTTCATGTTTTTCATCATTTCCTGCATAGACCCGGCATCAATTTGTAATTCAGTAGTTGTTTTTAATTCGGCCTCTTTTACGAGATTCAGGTCTTTGTCGTATTTGAGAAGCTTATTACCTGCCATAACAATAACCCCGCCGTCATTTGTAGCAACCATCTGCTTCTGCATCGTACCCATCATCTGCATTACCATGCCGCCCATGCGTTCCTTAGCCATTTGCTTTTCCTGCGTTTTTTCTTCTACCGCGGGTTGATTCTTCTCATCAGCACCCTGGGCAAAAGCAACAACTGAAGAAAACATTATAGAAACAACTACCAACGATAAGCTCTTTACTTTCCTCATCGTGACACCTCCTTAAATTAAACCTATCTTAATACTTACCATCCTTTGTAGCTGCAGGCATATTATAGCACTTTCAGGGTATCATTTAAGCCTTTTTTGCTCCTATTAATGATAGACGTAAGAAACGGAGGGCTAACGGGGATTTTTAAGGGGATAAAAAAAGAGCAAGAGTGGAGGTTCACTTTTCACCTACAAAGCCCTCACTCTTGCAGTGGAAGGTTAGACAACTATGTGCCTTTTTCCGCCTTCCATTTACAGTATAACTCATAAAGGCAATTTGTCAAGAGATAAGAATCAACTTGCTTCTTTACTGATAGTAAACAAAAAGGGCCAAACGGTTAAGCCCAGCCCCTGCGGGAGTAACGAAAGAATAGAACCTTCCCATTTATCTCCAGTGATTTATCCGAAAAAGGGTTTTGGCGCGGAGTTATTTCTTATTGATTAGCTCGTCAATCTTTTTGTTAAGCCGGCGCACGTTGAAAGAAACGTCAAATACAAAAGCAAAAAGAAAAACGAGAACCATGGTCATTACGACACTTTCCATTTTCTATCCTCCTCTTGTGTATTGTACTGTATGCTTTCTAAACATTGTATCATAAAAAAAGATAATTGAAAGAGATTTTACATCCAGGTGGATATCCGCGATATCTATGCGCCTGGCAGGAGTTGAACCTGCAACATCTTGCTCCGAAGGCAAGCGCTCTATCCAGTTGAGCTACAGGCGCATTAAAGAATCTCTGTTTTTCCGCCCAACAATTGCTTTATTTTCTCAAGTTTCTTGGCGGTTGGAGGAAAAACACCTTTCTCGGTAGTCGCGCGCACAGGAGAATTAAGCTGTATCTTATCCGGCCTGATCTTCTCAATAATGCCTTTGAGCCTTCTTATATGAGGCAGGCTGTCGTTAACCCCCCTTACAAGCATAACCTCAAGCCAGATTTTACCCTGGAATTCCTGCCGCAATTTTATGAGGCCATCAATTATATCGGTAAGCCTTATATCGACTCCTGGCCTGTCGATTTTCTGGAATATCTCTGTGTCTACCGCGTCAAGAGACGGAATAATGATGTCAGCGCCGGTTATTTCCTTACGCAATTCCGGCAGGCTAACCAGCGACGCATTGGTAATAACAACTACAGAGGCAGGCGTAGTTTGCCTTACAGCATGTATCAGTTCTCCTATTTTTGTATGTAATGTCGGCTCTCCTGAGCCGCAGATAGCGATATATTTCAAGCTAGCCGCCTTATCAGGATTACCCTTAATCCAGCTGTTCAACTCATCAATTGCCTCTTGTATGTTTATATACTCTTTTCTCTCTCCAGCCTTCTCTTTGGTCTTGCCAAGCTGGCAATAAATACAATCGAAATTACAAATCTTATGCGGCATAAGGTTTATCCCCAGGGATAAGCCGAGCCTGCGTGATTTTACGGGACCGTAAATATATTTCATATAGACAAATAAATGGGCGCCACTTAGGCGGCGCCCATTCCTCTATTACTGATCTACATTATAAAACTGTTCTAATATTATTTTATTTCCACAACACAGTTCTGCGTCCCGAGGCCGTTGCTGACGCAAGAATTGCATTTGGGGTCATTGACCCATGAACCGTCAACGATGAACTTATATTCGTACCTTCCGGGTTTAAGGCTTAGCTTTGCCGACCAGCTGCCTTTTGCGTCCCTTTTTGCCAAAAGTTTTTTAGCATTCCAGTTATTGAAAGACCCGGCGAGATTGACCCTTTTTGCCTGCGGCGCAAAAAGCTTGAATTCAACAGGCTTTGTTTGTAATAATCGCACCATATCCCCCTCCTTTAATGAGCAGATAATCCCGAAACTTCGGGATTATAGCGTCTACTATTTTACTTGTATATTAAGCGTCTGCGAATTAATCCCGCAGGTGCGGGATAACTTCGTGCAGACAACTTACGTTCGCTTCGCTCCGTAAGTTGTGCACTCTCTTATCTTTATACACGACATCTCTGGTTTAGTCAAGGACTTTTAAGAGGGCCTTTAGCGGAAACTCTCTTTAAATTGCGACAATAGCTAAGCCCTTCCTGTCCGCCAGCGACACTGCCTGCTGTTTATCTATAAAGAGGGTTTTACCTGCCTCAAAAGCAAGGCATTTCGCCCTTGCTTTAATAAGATTCTTTACCGTAGAGAGGCCCACTACCGGTACATCGAACCGCAAGTCCTGCTTGGGTTTAGCGACTTTTACCACAGTCATTGAACCGCCGCTTATCTTGCCGGCCCGGCGTATCAAATTATCCGTTCCCTCCAGCGCCTCTACAGCCACTACTGCCTTCTCTTTTACCGCCACTGTCTGGCCTATATCCATCGCCGCAATCGCCCTTGCCGTCTCAAAGCCGAAATAGATATCTTCCAAAGTCTCGGGATCCGGCTCAATACTGGTAAGAACGCCTATGCCAGGCAGTAATTCTTTGATAAAAACTATGGAAGAAAGCAATTCAATCCCTGATTCCTGCAATTTTTGCGCGATAGCGTTAAAAATGGTATCTGCTTTTTTATCTTTTAACCCGGATAGCATCTGCTGCAGTTCCGCGCATCTTTGGACCTCCCTGCTAAAAAGGCGATGGGGGCTTATCTGGCCGGCCATAATCGCCCGTGTAATACCTTCCTCTTTTAATATGCTAAACAAACGGGAAAATTCATGCAGCCCCAGCCAATAAATAGTGCCGGCGAATTTCGCTAGCCCCCTTGAGGTGTCTCCTTTTATGGCTATGGCAACTATATGGTATCCTTTATTTTGAGCTGCTTCTGCCACTATCAAAGGAAATTTTCTATTCCCGGCTATCAGGCCTATTTTTTCCATAATAAATGAACTCTTGACTTACTTTCCGCCTTCGGCGGATAAGTTCGGCCAGATAAGTTATGTCGCCTATCTCTTAAATAGCGTGTTCCATAACTTATGGCCTCACTTACGGCAGGAACGCACCATACCGCGCTGCGAACTTTTTACAAAATTCACGAGGTATGAAATTTCGGGTGTATTTTTTACTTCTTTTTCCACCACGTCCGCGGCATGTTTAGAGGTAAGCCCGGAATTGAATAATATTTTGAACGCCTGGTTAAGCGCTTCAATGGAACCCCGTGGAAGCTTCTGACGGCGCAGGCCAATAAGGTTAAGGCCGTATACACGCGCCGGATGGCCGTCGCAGGTTGAATAGGGCGGGATATCCTGGACTACCTTTGAGCACCCGCCGATAATTGAAAGTGTCCCTACCCTTACAAACTGATGTATGGCAACTAAGCCGCCGACCACTGCCTTGTCTTCTATCGTCACGTGGCCTGCGAGTGTGCCGTTATTTGCGATAACGCAATTGTTACCTACGACGCAATCGTGCGCGATATGAGAATAAGCCATAAAAAGATTATCGCATCCCACGACGGTCTTACCTTCTGCCTCGACTGTCCCGGGATTAAACGTACAATACTCCCTGATTATATTGCCGTCGCCTATCTGGAGGTATACCTTCTCTCCCCTATATTTTAAATCCTGCGGCCGGCTTCCGATTACGGCACCCGTAAAAATCTCGCAGTTCCTGCCTATAGCGGTATTGCCTTCGATCACGCAATGGCTGCCGATTTTCGTACCCTCTCCGATAACAACTTCTTCGGTAATTATGGAATACGGCCCGACCTCTAAATCCTGCGCTAGTTTAGCTTTTTTAGAAACTATTGCTGTTTTATCTATCTGCATATTAGTTATTCTGCCAGGACAAACATAAAGTCAGCTTCTACCACAAGTTTATCGCCTACATAGGCCTTGGCGTAGACCTGGCCTGTCCTTGAACGGATTTTCCCGGCGACAACATCCATAACCAGTTGGTCCCCCGGCAGGACAGTCTTCCTGAATTTTATGTTGTTTGCGGCCATGAAAAAAGCAAGCTTTCCCCGGTTCTCCTCGGGAGAGAGCATCATCACCCCGCCTACCTGCGCCATTGCCTCAATTATCAGGACGCCGGGCATTACGGGCCTGCCCGGGAAATGGCCTTTAAAGAAATATTCGTCAGGGGTAAGGTTTTTTATCCCTACCGCGTGCTTGCCCGGTTCCAAAGCAGTAATTTTTTCAACGAAAAGGAATGGCTCCCTGTGCGGAAGTATCTTTTTGATTTCCTCAATGCCAAGCTGTCCGCCCTGCGGGATCTCGTAACCGCCGTTTATCCCGGCTGAAATATTACGGCCCCTTTGCTGGGCAATCTTACGCACCAGCTTTACATTAAGGCAATGGCCGCTGCGCAAAGCGATAATATGCGCCTTCAGGGGGTATCCTAATAAATTAATATCCCCTATAAGGTCTAATACTTTATGGCGCGCGAATTCATCTTCAAAGCGCAATTTGTTTTTTATTACACCCTGCGGCCCGACTACAAGGGTGTTGTCGTAATTTGCGCCTTTGCCAAAACCCTGGCGCTTTAACTCTTCCACTTCGCTCTCCAGGCAGAATGTCCGCGCAGGGGCGATCTCTTTCCTGAATGTATCCGGCGTTATGAGCAATTCCAGGAATTCAGTCCGGAGGTATGGATGTTTATAATCAAGGGTGTAAGAAATCTTGAACTCATCGCTGGGTAACGCCACGATAGAAGAGCCGTCTTCGCTTAGCGAGATAGGCTCTTTAATGGCATAAAGCTGCCTGTTCCTGGACTGCTCCTGTATGCCTGCCCTCTCCAGTATCTCTATGAATTTAATACTGCTGCCGTCTAACCCTGGCGCTTCTTCGCTGTCTATTTCGACGGCGATATTATCTATCCCCATCGCGAATAATGCCGACATGAGGTGTTCTATCGTAAAGAACTCTATCCCGTCACGCCCGATAGCGGTCCGGCGGGGGCTGCCTGACTTAGCGATAGAATTTTCTACCGATGCTTTTATCGCAGGATGCCCCGGCAGGTCAGTGCGGGCAAATGTTATGCCGGAATCCTCTACCGCCGGCTTAAAAGATATGTGCACCTTTTTACCTGAATGTAAACCAATTCCATCAGCGCTTACTTCCTTAACTATTGTCCGCTGCTTTTCCATTTATAATTAAATCCCCTCTTGCTTGCTATTTCCGCAATTCTTCTATCTTCTTTTTCAATTCCGCGACTGTCTCGTATAATTTGGGTAAATTCTGGATACATGCATTAATGCGTTTTGCCAGATCATGCGGCTTTGCCGGATAGCCGGAAACAGTGGTATTGGCAGGGACGGACTTTGTAACGCCCGCCTGGGCAGCCAGTATTGCCCCATCGCCAATGGTAATATGGCCTACAAGCCCGGCCTGGCCCGCGATAGTGACGTTTTTTCCGATGGTGGTACTTCCGGAAATACCTGCCTGTGCAACGATAATGGAATCTTCCCCTATCACTACATTGTGGGCTATATGAACGAGATTATCTATTTTTGTCCCGCGCCCTATAACCGTCTTATCAAATCTTGCGCGGTCAATAGTAACGTTAGCGCCTATCTCTACGTCATCGGCGACTTCGACTGTGCCAAGCTGCGGTATCTTATGATGCCTTCCTTCGATAGTAGCGAAACCAAACCCGTCTGAGCCAATGACCGCTCCGCTGTGGATGATTACGCGGTTACCTATATGTACGCGTTCGCGTATAGAAACATTGGCGTAAATAACGTTATTGCTGCCTATATTACTGTCATGGCCGATAAATGAGCCGGAATAAACCACCGTCTCATCGCCGATCGATACATTATCTTCAATCACAACGTAAGCGCCGACTGCGGCATTCTTTCCAAGAGAAACACCCCTGCCAATGATCGCGGTCTTATGTATACCCTTGGGATGTTTGATGCCTGCCGGGCTAAAAGAAGAAATTACCTGGGCAAAAGCCAGAGACGGGCTATCGACGTATATGATGGGGACATGAGCGCTTTTTATATCCCGCGAAGTAATTACCGCGGAGGCATGCGTCGTCTCGAGGAGGGCCAGATATTTCGGGTTCGCCAGGAAAGTTATATCGCCTTTTTCAGCTTCCTTTATACCGGCAGCCCCGGTAATCACGACCTGCCCACTACCGACGATTTCGCCCCCGACTAAACGGGCAATTTCCTTAATCGTCTTTTGCATCAGAATTATTTCTTATAACTCTTATTAAGGGCTGCGATGATCTTATCGCTTATATCGTAAGATTTTTCCTGGTATACCAATACACGGTCATTCAAAACAAAGGTTATGCCTTCCTGCTGGGAGTATTTCTTTACCGCTTCCTCTATGTCCTGAAGGATTTCCTTCATCTTGTCATTCTGTTCCTTGCGCAGGTCCGTCTGTTTCTGCCTGTCGTATTCTTGCACGGCTTTGACTTTTGTTTCGAAATCAGATTTCTTTGCTTCCTTCTCTTTATCGCTTAAAAGATTCATCTTATCCTGAAGCTGCTTAATATCGGCTATCTTCTTGTCTCTTTCGGCGGTATAGACATTTTCCTTTTCGGTCAGGACTTTATCGTAATCTTTGGTTTTGTTGTATTCACTAAAAGTGCGGGCCAAATCCACATACGCGAACTTTTCCGCGGCCTGTGCGCTCTTAGGCACAAACCCCGCCGCAAAAACTACTACTGCCACAGTTGCCAGAATCCTTTTCATCTTCCTTACCCTCCTTTAATGAGCAGATGATTTACGGAAGCTCCACAAGGAGCAACGTAAATCATAGCGTCTGTTATTTTACTAATCTATCAGCGTCTGCGAATTAACCCCACACCCAGAAGACCATAGCTATATAAGCTTGTTGGCTGGGTGTGGGGAAAGTTCGCACATATAAGTTATGTCGCTTAGGCATATTCCTGCACAAGCTCCATAACTTATGTGCTCACTTAGAAATCGTGGCTGACGCTAAAATGTATCCTTCCGGGCTTCCTATGGTCTTCCCCCGGTTCCTTGTTTAACGGTATACCGTAATCAAGCCTCATCGGCCCGAGGGGAGTTTTAATCCTGACGCCAAGACCAAAGCTAGACTTAATGCCTCCCTTGCCTATATCTCCCATTTTAGCCCATACTCCTCCAGTGTCGGTGAAAACAGCCGCTCTTAAAAAACTAAATACCGGATATGTGTATTCTAAGTTACCTATTACTACCGACTCACCACCTAACGGATCATTAGAAGCCGGGTCGACGGGGCCGACCTTT
This sequence comes from Candidatus Omnitrophota bacterium, assembly GCA_050012075.1. GTDB lineage: Bacteria > Omnitrophota > Gorgyraeia > Gygaellales > Profunditerraquicolaceae > JAMWCI01. The sequence goes on from JBEKHW010000008.1 coordinate 42,073, forward strand.
CTCTCTTCATATCCCCTGACACTATAGGCACCACCTGCGAAGAAACGTTCATAGATAGGAATACGGTCCGAATCGCCATAGGGCTTACCCATACCTACCCGCGCCTTTGCTTCAAGCACTGAACCGCGGAATAAAGGAATGTAGTGGCTTGCCCGTCCGAAAAATTTCCAGTAGTCCTTAGTTCCGCCCAGCGGCCCTCCTGCCATTTCAAATGAGCCGCTCACTAAATTGCCCCTGGTAGGGTCAAAAACATTATCGCGGCTATCGAAGGTAAGGGAAGGCGTGAAGCTGCTGATGGAATTCTGGCCGGCCTCCTGCTTTAAATCGTTACTGGCGGTATCTGTTATATCCGAGATATCTATGCTGTCGTAGCGGTAAACCAGGTCCCCTCTTAAATACTCGGCCAGTTCCCTGCCTAAACGTAAATCCCCGCCCGTGACCTTCTCTTGATAACCGTAGCCGACGTTTTCATCCCTCTCGTGCTTGTGCATATACGCGTCAAAACCGAAGGAAACCGGATAGTCAAAAAGCCATGGCTCGGTAAAATTAAGGTCGAAACCGCTGTTTATCGTGCCGAATGACGCGCGTACCTTAAGGTCCTGGCCTGCTCCGGTAAAATAAGGAAAATTGCGCCAGTCAAAATTTTTCTGCTCTACCTCTATAAATCCTATGATGCTGTCAACAGTGCTGTATCCGCCGCCGAAACTAAATGCCCCGGTCTTTGATTCCTTAACATCCACAACCAGGTTTTTCTTGTCAGGCGATTCCGTATCCTGTGTATCATAACTTACCTCGTCAAAGAAACCCAGGTTCTGCAGCCTTTCCTTACTGCGCTTAAGCTTATCGCCGTCAAATTTTTCGCCCGGGTGTATCCTCAATTCCCTGCGGATTACCACGTCTTTTGTCTTTACGTTGCCTTTTATCTTAATCATATTTACGTAATTGATATCGTTCTCGGTGATATCATAGCTTATATCTACCCTGCCGTTATCGGGGTTAACGGAAGTAGTTTCCTGCACATGCGCCGCTACGTAGCCGCGGTCAAAATACAGACCCTGGATACGGGTAACATCTTCTTTAACCGCGTCTTCACTAAATACTTTTCCGGGCAGGCAACCCCCTAGTTTAGCCAATATCTCCTTTTCCCGTATATCGCGGTTGCCCCTGATAACCAGATTACCGACGAAATATTTCTTTCCTTCAACTACCGTGATGGTTATATATATTAAATAGGGCTTCTTTTCGTCGCTGGCCATATTGTAACTTACTGCCACATCCGCGAACCCCTGCTGGCGATAGAACAACTTCACGCGCTCCACATCCTCTTTGAGGACATCTTCTTTAACCACGCCCGCGTTAAAAAACCAGGCCTGCTTGGTCTTTAAGAGCTTTAAGATGCGCGCCTTAGCAAATGATTTATTCCCTTCCACTTTGATATTCTGTATGCGGACCTTCCTGCTTTCGCTTACGTTAAACTGAACTTTTGCCTTATTCGTTTCCTTGTTAATATCCACGGAATAATTTATCGAGGCATTGTTGTAACCTATCTTTTCATACATCTTCTTTAATACCTGCACGTCTTCGTTTAAAGTAGGATAATCAAGGTATTGGCCTTCTTTTGACTTAAGCTCTTCTTTTATCTTTTGATCCGGCTGGACAATGTGCAATATCCCGGAAAATGTGATTTTTTCTATGGCAGGCCTCTCCACAACGCTGATAATGACCTTGATCCCGTTCTTATACTCCTCGGTATCGATTTTGATATCGCTGAAATACCCTAAAAGATAAAGCCGCTTAAGGTCTTCGCTTACTACGTTCTCCTGGTAGACGGCGCCTACCCTGGTTTTTATTTTTGAAATTATGGTATTTGTGCTGGTAGCCTTATTTCCTTTTACTTCGATTGCGGTGACATATTTAACGGCGGGCGGGGCTTTCTGGGTAGTGTTAGTATCGGAATCTGCCTTGGCGGCATAAACCGCATTAATCAGAAGTAATGAACACGCAAGAAATAAGAGGAATGTTTTACGCATTGTTGCCATTATATATTATCCTTCCTTTAAAATCAACAAAGTTTTTCCCATGAGGGTTATCTGCATAGCGCGGTTTATTCCGCGCGCGCGATATTCTCAAAACGCGTATATTCCTTTATGAATGCCAGTTTCATTGAACCCACCGGCCCGTTACGCTGCTTGGCGATAATCACCTCGGCAATACCCTGGTTATCAGGAGAGGGATTGTAATATTCCTCGCGTAATAAAAGCACTACCACATCCGCATCCTGCTCTATAGCACCCGATTCCCGCAAGTCAGAAAGTTGCGGCCTGTGGTCGGTGCGTGACTCTACCGCCCTGGATAACTGACTGATACCTATAAGGGGAACGCTTAATTCACGCGCCAGTGCCTTAAGGCTGCGGGATATTTCGGAAATCTCCTGCTGCCTGTTTTCTATGTTTCCTGAGCCGCGCATCAACTGAAGATAATCCAATATAATCAACTGTATATCGTGATGGGATTTAAGGCGGCGCGCTTTTGCGCGCAATTCCATCACCGAAATTGCGGGGCTATCATCTATGAAAATCGGCGCCTCCGAAAGTTTACCCGCTGCGGCAGTAAGGCGCGGCCAGTCGGAGGTAGCAAGAAACCCCGTCCTTACCTTATGCGCATCTACTTTTGCGTGGGCGCAGAGCATCCGCTGCACCAGTTGCTCTTTAGACATCTCAAGACTAAAGATCGCGGTAGGTATTTTTTCTACCACTCCGGCATACTCGGCAATGCCAAGGGCCAAAGCGCTTTTGCCCATAGAGGGCCTGCCTGCGATTATAATCAGGTCCGAAGGCTGAAGCCCGGCGGTCTTCATATCAAGATCGATGTAGCCGGTGGGTATTCCGGTTACGTGCGCCTTCTTCTGATAAAGCTTATCTATGGTTTCTATAGTATCCTTGATTGCGTCCTTTAAGTGGATATAGGAGCCCTGCGCTTTTTTATCGCTTATCTCGAATATAGAGCGTTCAGCCATATCCACCACTTCATCAACATTGCCTTCGCTCTCATAACAGAAGGAAACAATCTTGGTGGCGTTGTTGATTAAGGTGCGCAAAATACCTTTTTCTTTTACGATGCTGACGTAATGGCCGATATTTGCTGAAGTGGGGACGGAATTAGCCAGGGCGGTCAGGTAGCTTACTCCCCCTATCCCGTCAAGCATATTGCTCTTCTTAAGCCCATTCGTCAGGGTAATGAGGTCTACGGCTTTGTTGGAGTTATAGAGGTCTAAGATCGCCTGAAAGATTTTGCGGTGTGATTCGCTGTAGAAAGAATCGCTGCTGAGCGCTTCGCAGGCAACGGATATGGCTTCTTCATCCAGGAGCATAGAGCCCAGGACCGCCATTTCTGCCTCTAAATTTTGCGGAGGAACTTTATCTAAAGTGGTTTCACCGGCCATCATTCCTACTTCTTTACAATCCAGACCTTCAGTTGAGCTGCAATATCCTGGTGCAGTTGTATCGGGATAGTGTAAATACCGAGCGACCTTATCGGCTCATTTAGAATAATTACGTTCTTATCTACTTCAATGCCCTCTTCCTTTAAAGCAACTGCTATTTCATGCTGGCCAATACTGCCATAAAGTTTTTCTTCCTCGTTAATCATGGCGGCAATGGTCAGCGATAAAGCTTCTAATTTTTGTTTCAATGTCCCCGCGTCACTCTTGATTTTTTCCAGCTTTTCCTGGTCCTTAAGCTTTTTTTCTTCAAGGGTCTTTAAGTTCGCGGGGCTGACTGGTACCGCAAGTTTATTCGGAAGAAGGAAATTCCTGGCAAAGCCGTCCTTTACTTTCACAACACTGCCTGCCTTGCCAAGTTTCGCCACATCCTGACTCAAAATAACTTCCATGAGGACTCCTTGCCCACAAGGGCATACTGGCGCAATTCCGCTCTGCGCCAGGTAATAAACAGTTCTAGCGTGTATAAGGTATCAGGGAAAGAAACCGCGCTTTTCTCATTGCCTCAACTAACAGCCTCTGGTGTTTCGCGCAGTTTCCCGATACGCGGCTGGACATGAGTTTTCCCCTTTCAGTAACAAAGGACTCAATTCTCCTGGTATCCTTATAATCTATCGCCTTGGTTTTATCTACGCAAAAGCGGCAAAATTTCTTCCTTGTCAAAAAACGGGAATCTTTTCTTTTTGTAATCTTGGTCCTTGTAGTTTTAAACCTCATTTACTTCTCCCTCACTTTCTGCAAGCCACTCCTCCTGAGTAGTTTGTCCGCTTGGAACTTCTTCCGCCGGTAGAGCCGCGTCTGCGGCGGGGCTCTTTGCCGGGGGTTGGCCTAAAAATTGCACGCGCTCGGCCCTGACCTCAATGACACTGCGTTTCTGGCCATTAGCATCTTCCCAGGAACGGGACTGGAGCCTGCCTTCGACAAAAAGGCCGCTTCCTTTATGCAAATACTGGTTGCAGGTCTCGGCCTGTTTATTCCACACTACTGCCGTGATAAAACAGACCTCTTCTTTTAACTCCTGGGTTGTCTTCGTGCGGAATTTGCGGTTGACCGCAAGGCGAAGATTCACTACGGCTGTACCTTGCGGGGTATAGCGCAATTCCGGGTCACGCGTAAGGTTTCCCATTAAAAATACCCTATTGAAATTTGCCATGGTCGGCTCCTCTGATTTGCCCGCTATAACGGGTCAGAAAATTAACTCCGCGTATGCGAGGGGACTATTTCTCCGTTTTGGTAATAAGTACGCGCAGTATATTTTCGTTTAATTTATACGCATTGTTTATTTCTTTTATGGCAAGGCCCGGCAGAGAAAAATTCACCAGATAATACAGGCCCTCGTTAAATTTCTTTATCACAAAACAAAATTTCTTTCTATCCTGCCATATGCTGGCAGAAGAGACGCCGCCCTGGTTTTTAGTAATGGCTTCCTGGATCTGGTTAAAGAGCACCTTTCTCTCCTCTTCCGGTAAATCAGGCTTAACAATGAACATCCCTTCGTAATTATTCATTATTCCTTCCCTTTCTTAAAATAAGCCATGCCCCTCGATTTAGCCGTGCCTTTGGCGTTTACGGCTAAATCGCCCTTAGCCTTGCTAAGGGGGTTGCTTATGCCGAAATCACACGAGCTATGCTCGGTGCTGGCTTTTTTACTCCGCGCTATGCGCGGCGCTCTAATTCAACCGTGTTCCTGTTAAATGTGTTCATGGTTTCCGCGACACCTTTCAAAACCCAGCTTAAAGCAGATGAAGCCGCCCTTTCGATTGCATCTTTAAGATATATCTTTTCCTTACGGGAAAACGAATCCAGCACATATTCACTTGGGTCTAGATCTTGAGCGGGCCTGCCTATACCTACGCGTAACCTGCTGAAATTATCGCTTTTCAGGCTATCGATAATTGATTGCAGGCCGCGATGGCCTCCGGAAGAGCCCTTTGGCCTTATCTTTATCCTGCCCAACTCCAGGTCCATATCATCGCAGACTACCAGGAGCTCCTCGAGGCCTACATTGAATTTACCGGCCAGCCGCTTGACTGCGCTACCGGATAAATTCATATAAGTGTGCGGCATTGCCAGGATAACAAGAGAACCTTCGTATCTAATTTTAGCGAGGAACGAACGATTAAGAATGCTTCTTTTAAAACCCGCTCTTTTTTCTGCTGCCAATGCCTTTAAAACGGCAAACCCCACGTTATGCCTTGAGTTGGTATATTTAAAACCGGGGTTACCTAAACCCACAATTAATTTCATTAAGAAATTGGATTACTTTTCTTTCTTGCCTTCTTCGGCCTTACCTTCTTCTCCGGCTTCAGCAGGGACTTCTTTCTTTTCCTTGATTACTTCCGGCTCCTGCGGAACCTCGCCCTCAACAGGCGGAGCTACGACTTCTTCTTTCATGGGCGCTGCGACAGATAGCACTATCGCCTCAGGCTCATTCAGGACTTTTATGCCTTCAGGAAAAACAATGTCTTTTATGTGTATGGAATCCCCTATCTTTAACTGCGAAACATCAACCTCAATATTCTTCGGGATATTGGTAGGAAGACACTCTACCTCGATTTCCCAGAGGATATGTTCAAGCGAGCCGCCTTCCTGTTTTACGCCTGCCGGCTCACCTTTGGCTACCACGGGCACGTTAATCTTAATCTCTTTTGTGAGGGAAATCTCGTTAAAATCGACGTGGATTATTTCCCCGTATACGGGATCATACTGGACTTCTTTAATAAGACAGGGCCTGCTCTTGGCTTTTTTATCATCCTTAATCCTGACGTTGATCACAACGCCTTCTATGCGGTGCTGGTGCACAAGTTTAAGCAGCATCTCATGAGAAACCTTAAGCGGCAGGGATTCCTTGCCGTCAGCGTATACCACGGCGGGGATAAATCCTGCTTGCCGCAGGTCCTTGACCTTGCCTTTTTTTAACTCCGGCCTTACTTCTGCTTCCAAGATTATTTCTTCCATTGCGAGCGTTCTCCTTTAATCAAATAACGAGCTTACCGATTCTTCGTTATGTATCCTCTTTATCGCTTCCCCGAAAAGGTTGGCGACGGAAAGGACTTCTATTTTATGGTGCTTCTTATGATCATCCAGCGGTATGCTGTCGGTGATAAGCAGCTTTTCTAAGGCCTTGCAGGAATCTATGCGTTTTATTGCAGGACCCGATAGGACCCCGTGGCTGATTGCCGCCTGGATACTCTTTGCCTTTGCCTTCTTTAATGCCTCTGCCGCTTCGATAAGCGAGCTTCCTGTTGAGATCAAATCATCCACGATAAAAACATTCTTGCCTTCTACTTCTCCGAGTATATGCATTACCTCTGTCTTTTCCGGGGAATCGCGCCTTTTATCTATAATCGCCAGGCCCGCCGAGAGCCGCTTGGCATAGGCGCGCGCCACTTTTATGCCGCCCACATCCGGAGAAACCACAACTACATCCTTAAGTTTATTTTTTGAAATATAATCTATGAAGACCCCTACCGCGAAAAGATTGTCCACCGGTATATCAAAGAACCCCTGGATCTGGCCGGCATGCAGATCCATCGTCAGTACCCTGTTTGCGCCGGCAACAGTCAGAAGATTGGCAACAAGTTTTGCGGTAATCGGAACGCGCGGCTGGTCCTTCCTGTCCTGGCGTGCGTAGCCGAAATAGGGGACTACTGCCGTGATACGCGATGCCGATGCCCTCTTCATGGCATCAATCATAATTAAGAGTTCCATCAGGTTATCGTTGGGAGGCGGGCACGTAGGCTGTATCACAAAAACATCTTTACCCCTGACATTCTCATTGACTTTAACCCTTATCTCGCCTTCGCTGAATCGCGTTACGGTTGCGTCAGATAAAGGAATCTTAAGATACTTGCATATACTTTTGGCTAACTGCGGATGCGCGTTACCGCTAAAAACTGCTATTCTATCCATGGTTTTTACCTCGAGAATTTTTTAATACCCTGGCCGGTACACCCACGACCGTTGCTCTTTCCGGCACATTCTTTATTATGACGCTGCCTGCTCCGCTTACAACCGATTTTCCCACCACGACCGGCGCCACGAACACTGTATCCGAACCAATACGGGAATTATCGCCTATTGTCGTGGATTGCTTGCGTTTACCGTCAAAGTTAGCAGTAACCGTACCTGCGCCGATATTGACTGCGTGGCCGATACGGCTGTCTCCTATGTAACAGAAATGTTTTGCTATTGTTCTAGAGGAAATCCTGGAGCGGACGGCTTCGAGGAAATTCCCTATTATGACGTCGTCCTCAATTACGGTTCCCTCCCGCAGATGAGCGAAAGGGCCGACAAAACAACGTTTTCCAATTTTAACACCGCTTTCAATGACTGTAAAGGGATAAATTACGGTATCAAGGCCTATATTAGAGCCGTAACCTATAAACGTTGAATCCGGATCGACAATAGTCGCGCCCTTGGCCATCCATTCTTCCGCTATGCGCCTGCACATAATAGAATTGGCAACAGCTAGGTCTTTACGTGAATTAATGCCTTGGGCTTCGTTGATATCGGAGAGCCTGACGCTATCTACAAGGCCGCCGCTATTGTAGATTAAATTGATGGTATCAGTAAGGTAATACTCGTTCTTGCGATTATCGGCCTTTACGCGTTTTAACGCTGGCAAAAGTTTATCTTTGGCAAAACACATTATCCCGGTATTTATCTCTTTGATATTTTTCTCAAAATCGTCAGCGTCTTTTTCTTCTACAATGCGGCTGATAGCGCTGTATTTATCCCGTATGACCCTGCCGTAACCGGAGGGTTTCTCAACAACCGCGGTAAGGAGAGTTGCGCCCACCCCGTTCTTCATATGGTAATCCAGGAGTTTTCTTAAACTCTCTTTCTTTAAAAGCGGGTTATCACCGTAAAGG
>JBEKHW010000009.1:0-46888 GCA_050012075.1 Candidatus Omnitrophota bacterium
TTACCGCGGCGATGGAACCTGCGATATCTTGTTTAGCAGGCCAGTCACTACCCCAGAGAATATGCCCTGGGCCAAACAGCTCAAGGGCAAGAAGAAAATTCGCCTCTATCCTGTCCCCACCTGTATCTACGTAAATATTTTTAAGGTATTCGGTCGGGTTTGCCTTCAGGTCCTTTACGAAATTTATGCCGCGTAGCATCAAATAAGTGGTATCAAACCTGTGCTGCAGGAATGATATTGCCCCGCCGAAATTCGCGAAGATAAATTTTAAGTTTGGGTAGTCGGCTAAGATACCGGACATAAGGAGCTTTCCCACGCACATCGTCATATCAAAGATATATTCAATTACAGGAGTCAGGAGCGGGTCCTGCACGCGCTCCGAACCTATCGGGTTTACAATCTGGGAGTGGACAAAGATGGGGATTTTTTTATCCCGGGCAATCTGATATACGGGAAGAAAACACTGGTCATCAAGATACATCCCGTTATAACTGCTGGCAAGGGAGAGCGCTTTAAAACCCAGCTCATTAATTGCCCTCAGAAGCTCCCCGCGCATATCATTAACATTATCAATGGGTAGAACTGCTGCGCCGATAAAACGAGCGGGATAGCGCTTAAGGATTTTAGCGACATTATCGTTGTAAATATGCGCGACGCGGGAGATACTGCCAAGTTTCAGGTGCGCATCTGAAGTAGGATAAGTTAGGACTGCGCGATTAATCCCTGCCTCATCCATTATCTTAACCTGGGCCTCAATATCGCCCCAGCCCTTATGGAAAAAGTGAGCGTTATTTATTATCTCTTCAGGCAACCAGTGGGAATGGCTATCAATTATCATATTCCCTCCCTGCTATCTATTGAATCAATGCTCCCTGCTTTTAATGATGCGCTCGATCATCTCCATTTCATAGAGGAGTTTTATCTCCTTAAGCGCATCTTCTCCCAATTCTTTGGCAATCGCTTTCTCCACGGCTTTAAGTTTCAGCTCAAGAAAAATATACTGGGGCTTGAGCTCTTTGCCGGAAAATTTCTGCTCATTGCCCTCCTTCTCCTTGGTGCGGATATAGGTCTCTAAATCAGCGATGAATTTTGCTACCTTGCCTTCGGTATCAAGCCGGTTTATCTCCTTAAGCAGGAAGTTGTCTATTTCTACCTGGGTAAACTTACGTTCAATCTTATCCAGCTCCTCTTTTGTCGCCTTGTAGAGCCAGATTAGGTAGCGTTTTTTAAGGCTTTTGAGTTCCTGTTTCTCCATTTTGTTTTTGCTGTACAAGCGTAAGTGTCACTTCGTCAAAATAAAGTGCCCCTTTTGCCACGGGAAGCGGCTCAAGCTGGTAACTTTTAAGCGGGAAATCTATTACCCCGTTTTTCTCTGCTGTATCCGGCTGCCAGTCGCTGCGGGCAAAGAATTCATTGAATTTACAAACAACCTGCTTCCAACCCTTAAAGTCATCCGTGGCAATAAAGCGCCATATCTCATTACCGCTATCCTTGATATCAAATGCGACCCTGGCCTTGGAGCCAGTGCCATACATCCAGAAGGAGATAGCGTTATATTCCTTCCATTTAATATCTTCGGGCTTAATAAGCCAGCCGGCATTTTTCGCATCCAGCCCGGAACCTCTGGCTATATACATATACCCGCCGGATACGGCATCGAAATCTGCCTTGAGGGACCGTTTTCCGGAATGCGCCTGCTCGGTTGCAGCAGTAACTTGCAGGGTTGAACCGTTACCCGCGCCAAAATCCACTGTGCCGCTAGGCCCGCCTGAAATAGCGCCTTCAAAATCATCAATAAGTAGGACTTGATTTTCAGCCATAGCTATTCCCGCAGCAAATAAAAACATTGCCAGTATTACTAAGATTTTTTTCATTTTTTTCCTCCGCTTACTATGAACTATCAACTATGAACCATGAACTATTTATCCGGATGTTCCTGTTTAAACGGTATCACCGGCTTTGTCCAGGGTGTCTGCTGATTTATTATGGCTATCTCCAAAGGACACACATTATCCGGCACGGTAAGAGCAAACTTTACGGCATTTTCAATTGCCTCGGTAGTCATAAGCCGCGAGGTATCCGCGGTGACTTCCTTTAATTTTCCGGTCAGATCGGTATCAGTGACTCCGGGTAACAATGAAGTTATCTTTATCCCGTGGTCGCGTATCTCCCAGAAAAGCCCCTTTAAGAAAGCACGCAGGCCCACCTTTAGGGAGCTATAGACAAGGAAATTGCGCGGTAAGGGGTCGCAAAGCGTAGAACCGGAAACCATATTGATGATTGCCCCGGATTTATTCTTTATCATATCGTTAATCACCAGGCGGATAAGCCGGACATAACCCATATAATTGGTATGCGCCAATCTCTCAATATCTTCAATGGGCTGTTCATGGAAGGGATACTGGCTTGAGACCCCAGCGTTATTGATCAGGATATCTATTTTACCGAATTTCTCCTTGGTTTTATTTACCAAATTTTCCAAATCCTCTAATTTTGCCACATCGCATACCACAGGCAGCACTTCCACCTTATATTTTTTGGCAATCTCTTGCGCGGTTTCTTTTAATGGGCCTTCCTGGCGGGCGGCAATGGCAAGATTTATCCCCATGCCTGCGCAGGTTGAGGCAATTGCCTTGCCGATGCCGCGGGAAGCGCCCGTGATAATCGCGGTCTTTCCTTTTAAGTCGCTCATTCTTTCGCCTCTCTTTCGATTACTTCCTTAAATATCTTCAGGTTATCTTTGGAATGCTTATTGATAAACCCTTCCACCTGCTCATCATTGAATTTTGCCTTCTCATCCATTTGGAAATGCTGGATCCAAGTCATTTCAATGCCTTCGGGAGTCGGGGTATAAAGCCAGACGATCTTCATATATTTAAATGGGAATTTCGGCTCTTCCCGCTCGGCGTAGGTAAAATATTTCTCCTTAAAAAGCAGGCGCCATGACTGCCATGACCTATCTTCATCGTCGGTAAGGCGAAAAGTAATCTTATTGCCTTCTTTTTTGGTGATCTCTGCTCCCTTGTATTCATTGCCGAACAGTGTTGTCCAGCGCGGGATATCATTTGAAATATCAAAAATCAAATCATACGGCGCATTGATAACAATCGAATTACATGTATGTCCCATTCCAACCCTCCATTCTACTTAGCAACTTATCTTAAGCGGGTGACTGCGGAGCCGAGGCCACTGCCGCGCGCAACGTAAGTGAGCACGGCGGGGTGGCGCAGCAGGCAGGACCCGCTTAAATAATTGCTACTACCCTTGACCAGGCAGCGCCGGTCTGTTTAATCCTTACCGGAAAACAAATTACTTTAAATCCCGAACCAGGCAGCTTCTCTAAATTAGCTAACCTTTCTATATGTATAAATTCCCTTTTTCTCCCGTAAAAATGCGCGGGATACAGGGGTTTTTTCTCTTCCAGGAATTCTTTAAGCATGAATTTATATGGCCGGTCAATACCCATAGTATCTACACCGAATATTTTTATGCCGCTATCCAGCAGGTAATCTATGGCTGAAATATCTACTCCGGGGTAATCCGTAAAATATTTGGGGCTGCCGTATAATTTATCCGCTCCAGTATGTAAAAGGACTATGTCGTATTGTTTTAAGTTGTAATTGATTTTTTTCAGGGCCGAGAGGATATCTTCTTTGGTAATTGTTTCTGCGGGTTTCTTATCGGTAAGGTCTATTTTTATCCCGTCGTTAAAACACCACTCCAGGGGGATCTCCTCGGAGGTCTTGGAGGGACGGCCTTCTGATTTTGAGCCGTAGTGGAAAGAATAATCAAGGTGTGTGCCGATATGAACAGGTGAATGGACAATTTCAAGGGATAAGAATTCTTCGTCGGGCAGCTCCTCTTTTTTGAGGATACGGCCGCCGAGTGCGTATTTTAACCTGCCAAGAAAGGTCTTTCCCATGATAACGCGGTTAAATTTCTCTACACCTGCCTTATGAGAGATTCTTTCTATCGCTACCTTATGCACCTCAAAGGCCTTTTCATCAATGGGTAAGCTTAAGTCAACTATCTTCATTTGCTTATTTTTGCCTGGATTACTTTTTCAATATCGCTTATCGTAGAAAATTTAGTAATCTCCTTGGCGCCCAGAGTAATGCCAAAGTTTTTCCCCAGCGCAATCACGGTCTCAACCATCTCGGTGGAATCCACAGCGATTGAGTCCTGCAGGGATACGTCATCTTTCAGCTCTTCCGGCTTTACCTTGAGCAGATTAACCAATGTTTCTTTTATCTGTGCTTTCGTATCCACAATCCCCCTCCTTAATTAACTTTACCTTCAGCGGGTCCTGTCTTGGCCTATTTTTCAACTTTCTTTTCAAGATGCATAAGAAGCTTATGTCCGTAGAAAAAACAAAGCAGGAAGAGAATTAATGCTGTAACAACGGCATTAATAAGATGCATTGTTAGGCCATAAGTTATTACCCCGAAGCAAGCACCGTAAAAAGTAGATGTAGCGATACGAAACTTCAACAGGTCTGAAGGCGTCATTTCGCTTACTTTTCCTCTCCCATACCATTTACTCATTCTACTCTCCTCTCGCTTAAAAATACAGCTGATATAGTTTTGAACGAGTAGCTTAGCCGAATCTGCTGAGGGTTTGTGAGTGCACAATTAGCAATTTTTCGGCACTGTGTAACTTTTGCGGGTGACGAGGCATGTTTCGAGCAGGGCGTAACGCAGGCCGAACGGGCACGGTTCACCCGCTATTAACAAGCCAGTGAGAGTGAGGCCGAGTAGCCGAGCGCGATTTTCCACGCTGGGGAAAATCGCGCGGCCCTGCGAGAAATATGCATCGGCAGAACCCGCAAGAGTTTAAAAGAGCTTCGAACTATTAGGGACAATCCCTATAAATTTATATCTGCACTTCCCCTTTAGTAGCTGCCGCTTCCCACTTATTAATGCCTGCCATAACATCCTGGAAGCAGAGTTTGGCGAGTGGATCAAAATTACTCTCCATAATCCGGTTGATCCTGCCGGGCTTGGAGAAAAATTCACGCATGCACCATGAACCAAGCCGGCCCAGATCTTCGATACTCAGGTGGTTCGTAGGGATTACCGGATGCAGGAAATCCCAGGTGCTAAAATCCACTTTTTTAGGATCTACCCAGTTTTTCTTCAGTGCGATTCTCCACATCGGGGAATTCGGCGCAGGCGTCACGTACCCCACCCAAAGGATATCTGGATCCACTTGGTCAGTGAATTCAAAGCGCTGTTTGATGATCTCCTCGGTGTCATAGTCAAACCCCATCATGATATCGGCTACAATGGCTATATCGTATTTGCGCAGTAACTCAATAGTCTTTTTAATCTGGTCTATAGTGATACCTTTGGCAATTTTCTTAAGTTCAGATTGCGTTGTGACCTCGATGCCGAATACCCCCATAAACAGCCCTGTTTCCTTCATTAAGGGGAGCACCTTTTCGCAATTAACCCAGTCAATCGCGCGGCCAAGGGACACCCATTTGATATCGATCTTCTTTTGTTTCTTTAATTCGCAGAATTTCCTCACGCGCTCGGGATCCACGTTAAAATTATCATCCTGGATGACCACGACTTTTACCCCGTATTTATTCTGCAGGAGTTCCATCTCTTCAATGACGCGTTCAGGGGATTTGGCGCGCCAGGTCAGGAAATCAGAAGGGTGACGCGGGTCATATTGGTCCCACTCATAACAAAAAGTGCAGGCAGAAGGGCAGCCGCGGGAAGTAACCATATCCACGAACGGCTTCCAATAAGTATGGCCGACGTATTTATCCATGGGAAATAAATCATACGCCGGAAGCGGCAGTTTATCCAAATCTTTCATCAATGGTTTGTGCGGCCCCATCACAATCTGGCCGTCCACGCGAGAGGTCACCCCGCCCACATTTTTTAGATTCTTCTTTTTATCTATCGCCTCAATTAAGTCCCCGAATGATTCTTCTTCTCCCATGACCACAAAATCTACTCCCGGATTTTCTTCCAGCGTCGGTACAGGCATTGCCGAATACCATAAACCGCCCAGGATTATCTTTGTATTAGGAAGTGCCCTTTTAATCCCGGCAGCGGCTTCCTTAAAATGCCTTAAAACGCCGTAACCGCCATAGCCGTGCAGCTGTTCTCCCATCACCACAACATCCGGGTTCCTAAGTTTTACCTTTTCAATCAGCTCCTCCATCGGGATCTGCTCTGCTTTTCCGTCTAGAACGGAAACATCCGAGTAGCCGCGCTCCCGAACATATGCCGCCCAATGGGCGTAGAGCTGGTTCGGCGACCTGTGTATCCCATGTGTTGCCCACGCCCCTACTTTCGGCATTACAAATAAAATCTTCATTATCGTTCTCCTTTCTCTACGACCAGTGCAGAATTAATCCCGCCTCTTCCGCGGGAGATCACCAGTGCTTTGTTAATCTTGTATTCCCTGGCTTCCTTGCTTACATAATTTAATGAAACGGCTGCCGGCTCATCCAGGTTTATAGTCGGCGGCACTAAATTGTGTTCCATAGCTAAAAGCACAGTTATCAAATCCAGCACACCTGATGCGCCCAGAAGATTCCCAAACATGGATTTAGGGCAGCTTGCGGGTATATTCTTCAGGCGGGAGCCAAAGACAATCTTTAATCCTTCTATTTCTGAATTATCCCAGATATCTACTGCCAGGCCGTCTAAGCTGATAAAATCGATCTCTTCTGCTTTTGCGCCGGCATCCGCTAATGCAAGATTAATTGCCCGCGCAAGCTCCCTTCCGTCTGGTGCAGGATTAATACGGTCAACACCATCGCAACTATTGCCGGTACCTGCAATATAGCCGAAAATATTTGCCTTCCTTTTCTTGGCCCGCGCAATACCTTCCATGACCACGATACCAGCGCCTTCGCCGATAACAAATCCATCGCGCCTCTTATCAAAAGGCCTGTACGCGCTTTCAGGATGAGCGTTATTTTCTGAGAGGGCGCCGTAAG
Organism: Candidatus Omnitrophota bacterium; assembly: GCA_050012075.1. Classification (GTDB taxonomy): domain Bacteria; phylum Omnitrophota; class Gorgyraeia; order Gygaellales; family Profunditerraquicolaceae; genus JAMWCI01. The sequence goes on from JBEKHW010000009.1 coordinate 6,962, forward strand.
TATTGCAGCATAAAAGCGCGTAAGGCGTAACCGGGGCTTCCATCCCTCCGGCTAAAATCATATTTAGTTTATTCTTGGCAAGGACTTTACGGGCGTAGCCGATAGCCATAAGAGAACTTGCCCTGTCAGCGACCACGGTTTTACTAAAACCCTTTATCCCGTAATAAATGGAGACCTGCCCCTGTGGGGCTGCCGGAAACCAGGCAGATGCCATATAAGGAGAGACTCCTTCCCTGCCTTCAATATATAAGTCTCGCAATTCTGTCTCGGCATACAGCCAGCCGCCGATGGCATTACCTAAAAATATACCCACCAGGTTCGGGTCTTCATTTTTGATATCGATACCTGCATCCTGCATGCTCATCTCAGCGGCAATCAGCGCCATATGCGAGAAGGCGTCGATTTTTTTTAACAGCCGCGCTGAAACATGCGAATATTTTTCCAGGTCGTCGATCTGTCCTGCGATATGCGAGGGGTATTTCGAGGCATCAAAACGGGTAATCTCTTTTACGGCGGAGCGGCCTGCTTTAATATTTGCCCAGAACTGCCTTGTGCCGATTCCCGAAGGAGCTACCACGCCTATACCCGTGATGGCAATCTTATCCATTGTATCTCCTTAAAACCAGAGACGAATGTATCCCGGAAAAACCGCTGCTTGTCTTTAATATGATATTTACTTTTTTCTCCCTGGCAACATTAGGGATATAATCCAGGTCGCATTGCGGGTCCTTCTCCTCCTGGTTTATGGTAGGGGGAAGGATGTTTTTTTCGAAAATCATGCAGCAGACAGTAAACTCAAGCGCGTTAGCCGCTGCCAGGGGGTGGCCTACCATGGATTTAAGGGAACTAATCGGTAACTTATAAGCGTAATCCCCGAAAATAGCCTTATAGGCATTGGTCTCAAATATATCGTTCATGCGTGTCGATGAACCATGTGCGTTTATGTAGTCGATTTGAGCCGGCTTAACTGCTGCGTCTTTAAGCCCTAAGGTGATACAATTTTTCATCGCGTCCCCGTCTCCGGGAAGGTCCGTCATATGAAAGGCATTGCAGCTTGTCCCGAAACCAAGGACTTCGGTATATATGCGGGCATTACGTTTCAGCGCGTGATTAAGTTCCTCAAGAACCAGTATCCCCGCTCCTTCGGATAAAACAAAACCATCGCGTTTATTATCAAAGGGCCGGCTTGCGCCTTGAGGGTTATCATTACGCGCGGATAAAACATTTACCACGTCGAATGCGCCGAAGGTAATGGGGGTAATGGGCGCTTCTGCGGCTCCGCAAACCATAATATCCTGTTCGCCGTCCTGGATGGTCTCAAGGCCAAAACCCAGAGAATCCGTCCCGGCAGTGCAGCCGGTAGAAAGTGTATTGCATATTCCTTTCAGGCCATAACGGCTGCTGATTTCAATGGAAGGGGTATTAAACATCGCTGCATCATACAAGTCAGGCCGCACTTTAGCCGGGTCAATGGGATGTTTTCCATCTTCGGTAACTAGCGCGAATTCCTCTTCCATATATTTTGTGCCGCAGATGGCATTGGCAAGGCATACGCCTATATGCTCCGGGTCTTCTTTAGAGAAATTGAGGCCGCTGTCTTTTATCGCCATATCGCCTGCCACTACCCCAAACTGCACGTATCTATCCATGCGCATCATTTCTTCATGGGTAAGGCCTAATTTAAACGGGTCAAAGTCGCGCGCTTCGGCGGCAATCTTGGTATTAAACACCGAAACGTCAAATCCGTCTACGCGGCGCACCCCGGATTTTCCGTTAATCATCGCCTGATATACCGCGTCTTTTCCAATGCCGTTTGGCGAAATCACTCCTATACCCGTAATTACAACTCTACGCTTTGCCATAAATTATTCATTCTCCTATAACCCGCTTTACCTTAAATATAATCTTGCCGCCATCAGGGCAGGTTACCGTATCAATGGAGTTAGGGTCAGGCATAAAGAAAAACTTCGCTCCGAAATTAAGCGCGAATAATGCCGGGAAAGCAGTATGAAATGCCGCTCCGCAAAACCCCGGGATACACTTAAGCCCTGTCGTCTCCCATTTATCTCCTACTTTGTAACCAAAGGTGCATTTGCCGTCAGAGTGGACCACCTCAATAACCATCTTCTTGGGGTTTGGCCCCTTGTGTTGGGTATCTTTAGCTATATGCTCGGCCTTACCTTTATTATCCAGAACCTCGGCTTTAAACTCAAGCTTTCCTCCATCAGGACAGGTAACCAAAAGCGAACGTTGATTATCCATAAAGGGAAACCTTGCGCCGAAACTAAGGCCGTAAACAATCGGAAACAGGACATGGGCTAACCCTAAGCAAAAATGTTTTGGCGGATGGGTAAAATCCTCTAAAATCAATTCATCCCCGGCTTTATAACCATGATAACAATGCCCGGAGACCTTGTTTACGGTAAGTTTTAGGCGAGGAAACGGAGAATCGATTACCTTGCCTTCTATTATCTCGACCAAACCTTTTATTTCTTTGAAGAATTCTTCTTTGTTGAAGAATTTTCCGCTCTTTTCGACTTTATGCACCATCTCCACCATCTTTTTATTTAATGGCGCCTCGAGCTTATTCTTCTTTGCCAAGCTGACAAATTCTCCGTTAAGATAATCTATTTCAGAAGGCTTGCCTCTTTTTATGCTCTGTAAAATCGAGCCATACAGGGGCTCTTTACTTAATTTACTCATTATACCCGAATATATCCCTGCTGCCTGCACTACCGGTAAAGCGGTTAATCCTGTCAGGCGCTCCAGCGGAAAATCCGGCAAAGAAACCAGTTTAATCCCGCTTTTATTTACAATGCCCAGGCCTTCCTTCCATATCTGGATAGCAACGCAGGACACATTTATATCGCTAAATGCCTCCTGCATACTTACCCCGAGGATTCCGGGGATACAGTTATTGGCATTTACGAAAAGTTTAAGATATTTCATCCCCTTGATATCGTCTGAGACGGTTACGGTAAACACATCGGCTAAAACCCGGGATAGCTCTTTGACTTTGGCGTCATTTGCGCCGAATGCCTTACCGATAATCCAGGGGCCTTCAAAGTTATGCACTATTTTACCTGGGGTAAGGCGTGTTACGCCAAACATTACAATGCTTGAGATAATATTTTCTTTGGGGAAATATTTAGAGACCAGCTCTTCACTGGCTACGCCGTTTTGAGTAGTAAGAACTATCGTTTCTTTAAGATGGGCCTTGTTATTTTTTAAGGCCTCTTCTATATCCTGGGTTTTTGTGGCCAGGATCAGGAGCTCCGGGTCAAAGGAAAGCTTCTCGGAGATATCTATTTTTATTTTATGTTCTCCCCTTGGCCCGGAAATATACAGGCCCTTTTCTTTGACTATTTTTACGCTGTCGCTATGCGCGATGAGAGAAACATCCCGGCCTTTAAGTTTTAGATAACCGGAAACGAGCCCTCCTATTGCGCCTGCGCCAATGACTGCTATTTTCATCTCTTAATGGGGGCGTTGCCCTTCGGGGACTGCCCATTTTTAGGGTAACCGTATTTCCTGTAATCAAACCCGGTCTGTTCCAGGAGCCGCACCATCATGCTGTAGAACGGAGACGGCACATCCGAAAAGAAAGCGCCTACAACATCCTGCTCTCCGACCTTTTCTGAACCCCGCGCCTTGGCCAACTCTTGGGCCTTCCTAGTCACCACTTCTTCCGTAATATGGCGGTGGAATACGGGTATTTTGGCGATAAAAATCTTGAATTTATCCTCTGTAGCAACTTCCCAGACCATAAGCTATCTCCTCACCTAGTAAAATTTTACTATTCAAATTTTCCTATAATTTTATGCAAAAAAAGCTTTTCTGTCAAGTATTTTTTCCGGAAATTTAAAATAAAAACGGACTAAATTATGGCTGTAAGGCGCGCGAGAAACTTGACTTCGGTTTCCATCATTTCCAGGTTATGCTCAAGAATATAAATAAGGCTCATGGACCTCTTGCCCTTTCTTAAGTCCCGTATCGTTTCCCTCAATTCCTTGGCGAGATTTCTTAATACCCTGCTCCTTGCGCGGAGCCTGCGCCTTGCCATATCGGGGTTTATGTAATTCAGGAAATAAAGGCTAAGATCCAGGCTAAACTGCGGCCGCTTGAAATCAAGGAAGCTCTTGCCGAGCAATTCTTCAAACCGCCTCTCCCCCCTGGGTGTAAGGTAATATACAAAACGCTCAGGGCGCTTGCTTGCTTTTCTTGTATGTTTGGCAATGAGGCCCTTTCTCTCGAGGATCCTAAGGGGATAGTATACGGATTTTAAATCAAGACCCGCGAATATAGAAAGTATCTCTTTTATCTTTTTTTTGATTTCATAGCCGTGTTTCTGGCTTTCCTTTAACAGCCCCAAAAACATCAGTTCGTTTTCAATCATGCAAAAACCCCGATAGAACGGAACTTTTTATAGCGCAATTCAAGAAGTCTTTCTTTGTTCAGGTTTTTTAATTCATTGAGATTACGAAACAGCGCCTCTTTCAAATTCTTAGCCATTACCTGCGGGTCGCGGTGGGCGCCGCCCGAAGGTTCAGGTATTATCTCATCTATGATACCCATTCCCAGCAAATCCTGGGCGGTCAATTTTAATACTTCCGCCGCATCAGGGGCCCTTCCCCCGTCTTTCCATAATATGGCGGCACAGCCCTCTGGAGAAATCACCGAATAGTATGAATTTTCTAATACAAACACTCTGTCGGCAACGCCTATACCCAAAGCGCCTCCTGAACCACCCTCTCCGATAACCGTGGCTATCAGGGGCACTGCGATATTAACCATCTCACGCAGGTTCTCGGCTATCGCCTGCGATTGGCCGCGCTCTTCCGCTCCTATTCCAGGGTAAGCGCCCGGGGTATCAATAAATAACAATACGGGTAGGCCCGCCTGCTCTGCCAGGCGCATGATTCTTAGAGCCTTACGGTAACCTTCAGGATGGGCGCATCCGAAATTACGTTTAAGATTCTCCTTGGTGTCTCTTCCTTTCTGGTGACCTATAACCGCGACCTTCTGGCCTTCAAACTTGGCGAGGCCCGTTATCAGCGCCTTATCATCGGCAAAAGCCCTGTCTCCGTGTAATTGCACAAAATCAGTCATCAGCGTATTTATATAGTCAAGGGTATACGGGCGTAAGGGGTGCCGAGCAATCTGGACCTTCTGCCAGGCAGTGAGATTTGCATACGTGTCCTTCTTAAGGTGTTCGAGTTTCTCCTCAAGACGCTTGACTTCCGGGGATAGATTTATCTTCTTTTCAGAAATGAAATTCTTTAATTCCTGGATTTTCTTTTCCAGCTCTACTATCGGTTTTTCGAATTCAAGTCCGGCCATAACTTAGTTAATGGTTAATAGTTCATGGTTCATAGTAAGAGCGGCTAGTCGAGGATGGTTACTTCTGTGCCAACGGGCACCAGGGTATATAATTCTTCGACGTCTGTGTTAAACATGCGCACGCATCCCTGGGTAACCTGTTTACCCAGTGATTGCGGTTCAGTAGTCCCGTGCATCCCGTATCCGGAAAGGTTGATGCCCAACCAGCGCGTGCCCAGGACATTTGCGGGGCTGCCGGCAGGCACAACCGCCCCTGTTTTAAACCAGGTGGGATTAGGCAGTTTAGTAGTTATCTTAAAAGTGCCGGCTGGAGTAGAGTTATTCTTGCCCGTCGCAACTACATATGTCTTTATTACTTCATCATTTGTCTTAAGAAGCAGGATATTCTGCGATTTGTACACGACAATACTAAAGGGGCTGGTCCAGACTTTGATTTTTTTGCCGGGGTTAATCTTTTCGGAGGATAAACCGTTACTTTTCATGATTAACTCTACCGTCGTATTATGTTCCCGGGCTATCTTGGTAAGCGTATCCCCCGGCTTTATTTCATAAAGGATGCTGCCTGGGGTAATGGCTGGTGAAAATAATATCTTTAAACCCAGCTCATCTACCTTCTTCTGCCAGTTCATTACCGAGGAAGAGTTAGGATGCTCCTCGATTACCTTCTGGTAAATGTTTTTTGCTTCCGCTAAATCTCCTGTTGCCTCTTTTTCTCTTGCGCGGCTAACCAGGCCTGAAGCCGAAATTGTATGCCCTGGTTTCATCGGTTGCCTATTCCCGGATTTCTTTAAGGCGATCACTAAAACCAGCGCTACTAATACAAAAATTATGATAAACAATAACAAGATTTTCTTCTTCACTGTTTCCCCCTTTAAACAAGCGCTGCCTTGATTTCGGCGTGCCTTTGGCGTATACGCCGAAATCACACCGAGCTATGCTCGGTGTTAGATTAACCTACCCTGCTATCATGGCTATGACAATACCCAGTAAAAACCCCGCGATTACTTCTACGGGGGTATGGCCTATGAGTTCACGCAGCCTCTTTTCCTCAATCCTGCCCTGCCAGTATATATCTTCAGTGATTTTATTCAGGATACGCGCCTGCCTGCCCGTGGCGCGGCGCACCCCTTGTGCGTCGAACATTACCACAATCGCGAAAGTGGCGGCTAACGCAAAGTAGATGCTGTCAAAACCATATTCCAGCCCTGTCGCAGTCGCCAAGCACGATGCCCCTGCCACGTGAGAAGAAGGCATGCCGCCTGTACCTACGAACCAGCGGAAGTCGAATTTTCTCTGGCGTATGATGCCAAGGATTACCTTAATGGTCTGGGCGATAATCCAGGAGAACATAGTCACCATCAATATTTTATTTCTTATTATCTGAAGCATTATTTCTTTCATTGCTTCTTTATTTGGGCAGGGATTACTTCGATTTTTATCTTTGTGGCAGTGGTAGGTTGGCCGTCTTTAAGCAGGAAACCGCGGTTACCTTCGAGATTTTCATCCTCTTCCATCTTCTTTTTTACCTGGGCGACAACTCCGGGGGCCTGTTTCCTTAATTCCAGCATTGCTTTTTTAAGTTCCTTAACAGAGCTGAGTTTTAACTTCAGGGAATCATTTTCACGCAGAAGCTCTTCTTTTTCTTTTAAGATGGATTCATTTTCCGCTTTTAGCAGCGATTGTTTTGTTTGTATGTCTTCTGCGGTCCTGCGCGCAGTTTCCGTATCAACAAATAAACGGGACATCCTTTTCTTGGCTGCTTTTGCATAATTCTTTAGTTTAGCGGTTTCCCAGCTTAGCTTCGTGACTTCCCCATTCAACTCTTCTTTCTGCCTCAAAAGGCTGATTTTATCCTTTTCCAGCCCTGTAATGCGCATATTCGCCTCACCAAGGCTTATAGTCAGGTCATACTTTTCCCTAAGCGTAATGGTGTATTTATAGATGGCAAAAGAGGCAATTGCCAGCAGGAAAATGATGGCTATGTTCTTTATTATGTCTTTTCGCATAGATTTGTATTATATACGGTTAATACAAAAAAATCAAGTATTTTTCACGGTTAGATTTTACGGCTCTTTTCGTCTATTTTATCGGGAAGGAGGATAGAAATGCTGGCTCGTGTATTTAGTTCTGGTTTATTTGGAATAGAAGCGTATCCTGTTGAAATAGAGGTGGATGTCTCAAGAGGACTACCGGTAACAAGCGTGGTTGGCCTTGCGGATACAGCGGTACGGGAGAGCCGGGAGCGCGTTAAATCCGCAATCAAAAACTCCGGGTTTACCTGGCCGCAGGAAAGGATTACCATAAACCTTGCCCCTTCGGATATCCGCAAGGAAGGCGCCTGCTTTGACCTTGGCATTGCCTTGGGCATACTTGCGGCAAGCGGGCAGATAAATACGGAAAAGGTTAAAGATTTCTTTATTTTTGCGGAATTGGCGCTTGACGGCTCTTTAAGGTATACGAAAGGCGCCCTACCTGTCAGTATGGCACTACGCACCTGGGTTATCAAGAAATTAATCACATCCGCGCAATGCGCGCAGGAAGCAGCCGTAGTCACGGATATCGAAGTATACCCTCTTAAGACGCTAAGAGAAACCGTGGAATTCATCCACAACGCCCAAACTGTAAAACCCCTTAAGACGGATGCCGATGAGCTATTTAGACACGGCTCTTCTTATCCAGTGGATTTCTCAGAGGTAAAGGGGCAGTATTTTGCCAAAAGGGCGATTGAAGTGGCTGTAGCAGGAAGACATAACATCCTGATGATCGGGCCTCCGGGCAGCGGCAAAACCATGCTTGCCAAAAGGATACCCACCATTATGCCTGATTTAGCCCTTTCGGAAGCGCTGGAGGTAACCAGGATTCATTCTGCGGCAGGTATACTTTTAAATAAAAACGGGGTTATGGCTGTTCGGCCCTTCCGCGACCCTCATTACAGTATTTCCAGCATTGCGCTTATCGGCGGCGGCTCCCTGCCCCGGCCGGGAGAAATAACCCTGGCCCATAATGGGGTTTTATTTCTGGATGAACTGCCGGAATTTCGCCGGGATTGCCTTGAGGCGCTACGCCAGCCGCTTGAAGACAGGTATATAAATGTCTCGCGCATAAAGAAATCCCTCCTCCTTCCTGCCAGCTTCATGCTGGTTTGCGCCATGAACCCCTGCCCTTGCGGATATTACACCGACCCTAAAAAGGCCTGCCGCTGTAATCCAAACAAGATACAGAATTATATGGCTAAGATCTCCGGGCCGCTCCTGGACAGGATTGATATCCATATTGAAGTGCCCTCCATGAAATACAGTGAATTAACAGACACCAAAGACGCGGAATCTTCCGGCGTAATTAAGGAACGGGTGGAAAAGGCCCAGGCAATCCAAAGGGAGCGCTTCAAATCCGAAAACCTAACTTACAACGCCTCAATGAATACAAAACTGATTAAGAAATCTTGCGTTTTGACGGAACAGGCGCGGGAATTGCTGAAGATGGCGATGACGGAGCTGGGATTCTCGGCAAGGGCCTACGATAAGATACTGAAGGTTTCGCGCACGATTGCGGATCTAGGTGCCTGCGATATTATTTCCGCAGGGCATATCTCTGAGGCGATACAATACAGAAGTTTAGACAGGGGGTTCTTTAGTTAGAGATACACACGGAAGATAAAATACCGCAATATATCCAGAAAAAATAAAACGGAACTGTCCAATACAGGGCGTCATACTCCACCATACTCACCAATATCGACATAAAGCCGCTAAGCAACACCAACGCTATCTCATGGTTTGCTAATTTTAGTTTCACATGAATAAATGATTTCTTTAATAGCAGGGCAAGAAATAAAATAAAAAATACCAGGCTGAATAATCCTGTTTCGCATGCGATCATAAGAAACATATTTTCAGGTGTTTTCAGTAAATAAGCGAGGCGGCTTTTATCATATTTATCAAAGAACAGTTTATAGTGATAGAGCCCAAAACCCAGGACCGGATAATCTTTTACCATCTTTACGGCAGTAATAGTTCTCTTTATCCTGTTTTTATAGATATCTTTTTCGCTAAACCCCCCTATTCCCAGTTGGCGTAAGGACCCTGCCCGGGCAAAATAAAAAACAACTAACAAAACGAATATCAGCATACAAAAAGCCAGTAAAACTTTCCTGTTTTTCATGCCGAAATAAAAAAGAGAGGACGCTGTAAGACATACTACCGCCCCTCTCTGCGCTACTATAACACCGATAAAAATCAAAATAGACCATGCGACCCAAAATATCCTCCCGCGCATATTGCCCGACTTGGAAACAAAATAATATGCTGCTGGCGCACAGGTAGCTAAATACGTCCCTAAGACCTGCGGAACAAACTGCGTAGCCATAGGCCTATGTTTGACAAAAAGATAGTACTTATAATAAATGTTTGTAACGAAATATTCGTAGAGGGGGTTTCTCTGGAAAACATATTCGAGCACCGCATATAACGCGACTAAGCCGGCAGCATAGCTTATTATTAAGAAAAACCTATCTTTTCTTTTCACGAGGGGAAACCCGTTCTTGAATAAATAATATGTAACCGGAATCGGTATCGCATAGTTGATGTATTGATTTACTGCGATCTGCCTGTTTTGAGCGAAGAAAACTCCTATCGTTACCATTAATATATACGCCCATAGGAAGATATCGGTTTTCTCTGAAAAAGCGGCCTTAGCTATTGCGCGATTAGTAAAAATAATAAAAGATAAAGTCGCAAATAAGACAATAATAACCAGGTGCCCGTATTTACTTTGTATCGGCTCAAGGAAAAAAGAAAGCCATAATACCAAAAGTAGTGAAATGGCGCAAAACAAAATTTGGGACACCTTTTGTAGCTTCTGCATTTTTAAAAAGATAAACTAGGGCGCCGGATAGCTTATCATCATTCCAAGAATAACATTAGCTAATAATCCGGGTTTTCTTTCTATTTATTCAATACTTCGATGGTGACCGCGGATGCGGCGCTATTACCTTTATTATCGCGTACTGTCAAAGTCGCGGTAAATTGTTTTGGTTCAACAGACCCGCTATAATAGGTATTTATGGCATTTTCTTTTGTGGACATATCACCGTCGCCAAACTCCCAGGAATAGGAAATTATTCTGCCTGCGGTACTATGCGACCTGTTGCCGTAAAAACGCACGGTCAACGGGGAAAACCCTTTTAAGGGCTTTGCCACGATAATGGATTTCACTGGAGAGGAAACTACCTTCTCCTGGATCATCTCGTGCTCCAGTTCCTTTATAGAGGCTGCCTGCGGCGCGCCTGCCGCCGGCTTTACCGCCTTCTCCTCTGTTTCTTTGGTTACGGCTGCCTCTTTTACTGCGGGCGCTTCCTGTATAGGCTCCTGGGGCTGTGAAATCACGGCCTCTGGTTTGCTTGCGGCCTTCTCTTTGGCAAGAACGGTGGGCTTAACAGTAAGGCCTTCTTTTGACAGATCCTTCTGTATATAATCATCCAACGCGGCTTTAAGTTTCCCTACGCGCTCCAACTCCTTAGCTTCCTTTTCTTCGTCGAGCTTATCCATCTTCTGGCGGTATAGAGCATTATGGTTATACTTGTATTCCGAAACAGCGGTAAAAGGCCACTTAAATATCCCAACAATAAGTTCGCCAATCATAAATACCGAATCTACTGCGCTACCCATAAAGCCATTCTGGATATAGCCCATCCTCTTATAAGAATCTTCAACCCTGTCTTTTCTTCTCTTGAAACGCTTTTCGGCAACGCTCATATCTTTGGGCACAGACTTATCCGCTCCCACGGTATATTCGGGAATAACATACCCCCTGCGCGCAACAACATAACCCTGGTCAAAAGGCGGCTTTCCGGTCTGGAACTTATAGGCTGTGGTACATCCGCAGCTAAAAACTATTAGCAAAAACAAAACTGACACTTTTTTCATTTTTACCTCCAGATTTATGATTTAATCAAAGACAACGTCTCGCTTCTTGTTTTCTCATTCTCCTTAAAAATCCCCCTTACTGCAGAGGTAACGGTCAGCGTACCGGGCTTGCGTACGCCGCGCATTGACATACATAAATGCTCCGCCTGGATTACTACCATCACCCCCAGAGGCTTTAATTTTTTCATGATAATTTCTGCGATTTGGGTAGTCAGGCGCTCCTGCACCTGGGGCCTACGGGAAAGAATATCTACCACCCGCGCAAGCTTACTTAAGCCCGTTACCCTGCCGTTCTTGGGAATATATGCTATATTGGCTTTGCCAATAAAAGGAAGGAGATGGTGTTCGCAGACGCTATACAAAGGGATATCCTTCAAGAGCACAATCTCATGGTGTTTCTGGTCCAATATGACCTCGAGCTCCTCCTCGGGCTTATCTTTTATTCCCGAGAATATCTCTTCATACATTTCCGCCACGCGCCGGGGAGTCTCCAGAAGATCTTTTCTATTCGGATTTTCCCCGATTGCTCCTAATATTTCCCTTACTGCTTTCTCGATTTTATTTTTATCCATCATTCTGCTCCTTTAATGTGTCAGGCTGCCGTGGTAGAGCATCCAATTGGAACCGGCGATGTTGCTGTAGCGCGGATAAACTTTTTCCAGAACGTAGGTTACGCCGCAGATATTCAAGGACTCAAGTGGCGCCGGATCTTTATCTCTGCTATATTTAATAATCCATTCCGGGGCATAAAATCTCCTTTTGTCCGGGGGGGGTGCACAAATTACTTCGGTATCTTTCCGCAAGAGGCTATAGAAATCAACCACCAGGCAATTTCCAAAGCTGGTTTCTACGGTTACGGGCGTTGCCCTGGAATGCCGGCGCATATAATCCACCGCCTGCGAATAATGACCCCGCCCACCCCCTCTCAGGAAATTTGAATAATTTGCCAGATTACCGTATGCCACCAAAAGGATAAGAATAGCGACTAGCAACCTTAGATTCCTGTATTGATCCGCCGCCCTATATAAAAAATGAGAAAACATGATGATGAAGAAGGGGAAAAAAGCCAAAAGATATCTGAGATAGAAATATTCGGGGCGCCTTAATAAGAGGTCCAGGCAGATACCGACGAAGGAGCTGGCACAGAATACGCCAAACAGAGAGCATTCTTTAAGAAGGTCTAACGTCTCTTTTATCAAGATAATGTAAAAGATGAGGGCCAGAAGATACGCGAAAGAGTTGCCATAGGAAAAACCGAACAGATATGCCGCGGTCTCCTTGATAGTCTCAGGCAAAGAGATGGCGAAATCGTGAACGCCCTTGGAATGCATAAATGATAAAATAAACTTAAGATACATAGAGATTATTAGAGCGGCGGGAAAGGCAAAGATTCTAAGTAAGACGGACAGTTTTTCTTTGAACGGCCTCTGTTGCCCGTAGAGGAAATATATAGACATGCTCAATAGCCCTACGGATACATATATGAAAGATAAGTGAGACAGGAACCCGAGAATAAAACTGCAATAAAAAACAAACAGGGGCAGGGCATTATTCTTAAGGAGAAACTCCGATAAAAAATAAAAGGACAATAAACCAAAGAGCACCACTAAAGCATAACCCCTTGCCTCGCAGGAAAAATAGATAAGAGGAAAGGATACGGCTATAAGCGTAACGGTTACGAGCCGCCAGTACCTGGAAGGGGATATCCTGGCCGCCACAAGGTATGTTGCGGGTATGGTCAGGATGCCTGCAATCAATGAAAGCAGCCGGAACTTAAACCAATAGGCAGGATTTCCTTTGCCTGTTAAACATATAAAAAGAACGTTAAGGATATGACTATTGCTGTAAAAGGGATTGGTTATAATTTTTAGAGGAGAATAATGCGAGGCTACGCCGAACGACCATACCTCATCCAGCCAGAAATCATCGAAAAGCCCTAACAGACGCAAGCCCGCACCGAACAAGGTAATTAAAAATAACACTTTCCCTGCTGTAAAGTATTTTTTTGCGATAATAGCGGAATCAAGCTTCATCTTTACTTGCCGACGCAGAATTCATTGAATATCCTATCCAGTATGTCTTCGGTAAACTTCTTGCCCAATATATCGTCCAGGCAATTCAATGCCTCTTTTATATCTTGGGCGACAAACTCCACAGACAGCTCATTATCCAATGAATCCTGTGCCTGCGCAATAAGTTTTTCGGCGCTGCGTATTATCTCTGTATGACGTAAATTGCTGACAAGCGGCGGTTCGGATATGGGAACATTTCCTGCGTAGACAAGGCCAGCTATAGCATCTTCCAGTAAATCTATATTTTGCAATTTCTTTGCGGAAAGCATAACCACGTCATTAAAAACCTTATTAATTTTTGCCCTTTCGATTCTCTGGCGGATATCTATTTTATTAACTACTGCTATAACGGTTTTAGCCGTTAGCCGTTTTATAAGCAGGGTATCTTCTTTGCTTAATCTTTTGCTTGCGTCAAAAACAAGCAAGACCAGATCTGCCTCCTCTATATGCCTTTTTGAACGCGCAACCGCCTTTTTCCCTATAAGGTCATTCGGCTCCATGATACCGGCGGTATCCACGATTCTAACGGGTATGCCTTTTATATCGATAATTTCTTCTATCGTATCGCGGGTAGTCCCGGCAACCGCCGTTACTATAGAGCGTTCATATTTTAAAAGCGCATTGAGCAGCGAAGATTTGCCGACATTTGGCTTTCCGCAGATAACTACGCAAAGCCCCTCCCGCATTATCCTGCCCTGCCGCGCAGAAGAAAGAATTTTCTTTAATTCATCGCGTATGCTACAGAGGCGCCCGGAAATTTCCTTTCTGTCCACCCCCCCTATTTCTTCATCCGGAAATTCAATATTTGCCTCAAGAACAGCGGCTATTTCTAACAGGCCTTCCCTTATTTTGTTTATCCTGCGCGATAGCCCGCCTTGCAGCTGGGATAATCCTAATTTCAGGGCGGCACCCGTCTTTGCGCGAATAATATCCAGCACTGCTTCTGCCTGAGAAAGATCGATTCTTCCGTTTAAGAATGCACGTTTAGTGAATTCTCCCGGTTGGGCGAGGCGGGCGCCGTGCGCTAAAACTAGCTCTAATACCGCCTTAAGCGCTACGATACCTCCATGGCAATTTATCTCTATGATATCTTCTTTTGTGTAAGACCGAGGGCTACGCATTACTGTCAGAATAACTTCGTCAATGATATTACGTTGTGCGCTGTGCGTTGTGCGCTGTGCGTTTTTTCCTTTTGACGCATGACGCATGACGCATGACGCATGACGATCAATTATCCAACCGTAATGTATAGTATAAGTTTTGAAAGCAGTCGGCTTCTGTTTATCTTTCGAAACAAAAATCTTATCGGCAATCGCCAGCGCATCTTTACCACTGACGCGCACAATCCCTATGCCGCTTTCTCCAAGCGACGTGGCTATTGCGGCGATGGTATCGCCTAAATCATCTCTTGTCATTACGAAATTCTCCCACTACAAATAACGAACCTGTGACCAATATAAGATCATCTTTGGTAGCTGCGGCCGCGGCTTTCTCCTTTGCATCTTTGACGCCATGGCTTGTATATATTGGCTTATCTTTAAAATACGCCGCGAGCATATTTGGATTTGCGGCCCTCGGATTATCTGCCTTGGTCAGTATAACTTCATCCGCTAATCCCTTAAGCTCGCCGCATACGCCTCGTATGTCCTTATCCTGAGAAATACCAAAGACCAATATCAACCGTTTATAGCGGAAATTCTGGCGGATTGCCTCTTTAATCGCCTTTGCCGAAGCGATATTCTGCGCTCCATCAAGGACTACAAAAGGATTCCTGCTTATGACTTCGCACCGCCCCGGCCAAACAGTATTATAGAGGCCTTTTTCTATGGCGCCTTTTGTAATATTTATCCCGTAATCCCGCAGTGCCTTAATTACTGCTACAGCCACATTGGCATTAATCTGCTGGTGCGCTCCTTGCAGCCTTATTTTAAAGCGCGGATACCCGCTCTTATTTATCTCATATAATTCTGCGCCGCATTCCCTGCATTTTTCCCGTATCACCTGCTTGGCTTCTTTTTCCTGAGGCGCACTGATCACGATTAACCTGTGACTTTGTGACTTTGTGACTTTGTGACTTTTTATAATCCCCGCTTTTTCCCGGGCAATCTCTTTTATGGTATTGCCTAATTTCTGGGTATGCTCCAAGCTAATCGGTGTAATCACGCAGGCTAAAGGATTAACCGCATTAGTAGCATCTAGCCTGCCGCCAAGGCCGGTTTCTAAAACTACGAAATCAACTTTCTTATCCTTAAAATACTGTAATGCTAAAGCAGTATAAACTTCAAAGAAAGAAAGCGGGCCATATTCCGAGGCGCTATTGTATGCCTCTATTGCCGGCTGCATTCTTTCAACCTGTAACCTCAGCTCATCTTCAATGATGATCCCCTCAAAATCTTTGTCCCCTCCGGGGAGGCTTCGCTTCGCTACGCACTGACTTTGTGACTTTGTGACTTTGTGACTCAGGATTCTTATTCTTTCCCTAAAGTCCGACAGATGCGGCGAAGTATAAAGCCCGACCATGAATCCGGCTTCCCGCAATATGTAGGCAATAAAAGCGCAGGTAGAGCCCTTACCTTTGGTGCCTGCGACATGTATGCATTTTAACTCGCGCTCTGGATTGCCTATAGCACCCAGAAAATTTTTTATGCGCTCCAGCTTAAAGGCTTCCTTATAGGGATATTCGGTAATTGTTTCGTAGTTAATAAACGACTCAAGATATTGAATGGTTTCTGGGTAGGTCATTATTGGCCTATCGCTTATGGCTAATCGCTTATCGTTACGATACGCGATAAGCGATATGCGATATGCTAATTTAGTGTTTGAAGTGTCTTATGCCGGTGGTGACAATGGCGATATGATGTTTATCGGCCATTCTTATGATTGCTTCATCCGCTATTGAACCGCCTGGCTGGATAATGGCTTTAATCTTATATTTTGCGGCGAGCTCTATCGCGTCTTCCTTGGGAAAGAAGGCGTCTGACGCCAGCACGCATCCTGCCGCAAGTTTCCCCGCTTTTTTGGTGGAGATAAACACAGAGTCCACTCTTGACATCTGCCCTGCGCCGATTCCTACGGTTTTACTGCCGCGGGTAAGGATGATGGCATTGGATTTCGTATGTTTTGCCACCTTCCATGCAAAAATCAAAGATTCCATCTCTTTCTTGGTGGGTTTTTTCTTTGTCACCACTTTTAAGCTGTCTTCATCTAACGTCAATGTGTCCTTATCCTGAAGAAGTAGCCCGCCATTTACCCGTTTAAAATCCGGCTCATTAACAGAAACAAAATCCCCTATCTCCAGCAGCCGAAGGTTCTTTTTCTCCTTAAAGAGGGCCTTTGCTTCTTCAGCAAAACCTGGGGCAATAATACACTCCAGAAATCCGCTCTTTGCTACTACCTTTGCAGTTGCCAGGTCCATTTTCCTGTTCAGGGCCACAATTCCGCCAAAGGCGGACAGCTTGTCGCATTTCCAGGCCGCAAGATACGCTTTATCTAAGGCGTTATCTTCGGCTACGCCGCATGGGTTATTATGTTTGACTATGACTGCCGCCGGGTTCTTGAATTCCTTTACCAGCTCAAAAGCAGCATTCAAATCCAAAATATTATTAAAGGATAATTCTTTGCCCTGGAGTTGCCTGGCATTAAAGATACCGTGCGTTTTTGCCTTTTCGCGATAAAAAGCTGCTTTTTGATGGGGGTTCTCTCCGTAGCGTAAATCCTGGACTTTCTCGAAACGGAGATTGATTTCCTGCGTAAATATATTGCCCTGGCCTTTGGCCCCGAAATAATTATTTAAGTAATTGTATATTGCCGCGTCATACTGGCTCGTGCGGGAAAATACTTCAATACCGAGATTACGCATTGTATCCCTGGAAAGCGAACCTTTATTTCTTTTTAATTCGTCAATAATCTGTGGATAGCGGGCGGGATTACAAATTACCGCCACATCCTTATGGTTCTTTGCTGCCGAACGTAACATTGAAGGCCCGCCTATATCAATATTCTCTATTGCCTCCTCTATTGTAACGTCGGGCTTCTGCGTGGTTTTCTCAAACGGGTATAAATTCACCACCACCATATCGATAAGGCCGATTTCATGATTTTTGAGGGTTTCCATATGCTCTTTATTGGCGCGTAACGCAAGAAGGCCGGCGTGAATCTTGGGGTGCAGTGTTTTTACCCTGCCGTCTAGCATTTCGGGAAAACCGGTATATTCGGAAACGTCTTTGACCGGAATATTGTTTTCTCTCAAAGTTTTGGCGGTACCGCCGGTAGAAAGTATCTGGACCCCGAGAAGATTAAGCTCTTTCGCAAATTCAACTATCCCTGTTTTGTCTGAAACACTGATTAACGCATGTTTAATCTGAACCATTGTTTCGTTCCCCCCTTGGCTAATCCTGATTTTTATAATGGTAGCAAGTTAAAACTTATTTATTAAAGCGGAAATTCACCAGATCTGCGTCCTGCATTACATATTCTTTGGGCTCAAGGCGCATTTTGCCTGCCTGTTTGGCAGCTGTCTCGCCTCCTAGGCTTATAAAATCATTAAAACTTATGATCTCTGCGCGGATAAACCCGCGCTGTATATCAGAATGTATGCTGCCGGCTGCCTCGTGCGCGGTAATCCCTTTTTTAATAAGCCAGGCGCGAGTTTCTTTTTCCCCCGTGGTAAAGAAACTTATAAACCCGCTCTCGCGCACGCATCTGGATAAAAGGGCGTTGGGGTCTTCTAAATCCTCCTTCCCGGATATGACTACTGGCCTGTTACTGGCCAAGCCATAAGAAGAAATCAGCTTTTTTTCTTCTTCATCAAGAGATATGCCAAAAATAAATTCTTCTTTTTCCAGAATCCCTTTCAATTTACCAAGAAAAGCTTTTTCCTTCTCTTCTGCGGCGCGACTTGAGCGCGTCTCTATAAATTCCAGGTCTTGCAAGATAATATCGGCGGCTGAATCCTTCGGGACTACAAGGCAATCCGCATCTAACAGGGCGTCTTCGCCTGCCACTTCAACCTGAATATAGGTTTTCTTCTTAGCCTTGGTAATTTTATCGACCTGGTCAAGACGTTCGTCTTTAACGTTATATTTCCCTGGTTTAAGTTCTGGTATGAAAAATGCAGCTATCTTCATTTGTATGGAGAGATTATCCCTTTTATTACTCTTCCTCTTGTTTCCTGGAAGCCTGGTATTGAGTTATAATCGTCGAGGCCACTTTATGCGGAACCTGCTCATAATGAGAAAACCGCATGGTATAGGAACCCCTGCCGCCGGTAATTGAGCGCAGGTCATTGGCATAGGTAAACATTTCCGATAAAGGCACCTGTGCCTTTACTACCTGGGATCTGCCTTTTACTTCCATACCCGCCATGCGGCCGCGCCTGGAATTAATATCCCCGGATATTGCCCCCAGGTATTCTTCAGGAATGGCAATTTCGACATCCATTATTGGTTCTAATAGCGCCGGGCCTGCCTCCGTTACCGCTTTTCTTAAAGCCATGCCTCCGGCAATCTGGAACGCCATATCAGAAGAATCAACCTCGTGATAAGAGCCATCCACCAATGTCACGCGGATATCTACTATCGGGTAGCCGGCAACAGCGCCTTCAGAACAGGCCTGAGTAATCCCTTTTTCAGCTGAAGGTATGAAATTGCGCGGTATTGCGCCGCCGAAGATCTTATCCACGAATTCAAAACCCTTGCCCCTCTCAAGCGGCTCAATATCAATAACCACATCTCCGTATTGGCCGCGGCCACCGGATTGCCGTTTAAATTTTCCCTGCACATGGGCTTTCCTGGTTATTGTTTCCTTGTAAGAAACCTTTGGGATACCCAACTCCACATCCACGTTAAATCTTTTCTTAATCCTGCCCACCATGACCGTCAAATGCAAATCTCCAAGGCCTGAAATAATCAATTCTTTGCTTTGCGGGTCATGAGTAACGCCGAAAGTCTGGTCCTCTGCGGTTAGCTTATGAAGGGCCTGGGAGATCTTATCTTCATCGGCCCTGGATTTGGGCTTAACCGAGGCCGATATCGCCGGTTCCGGAAAAACCATCTTATCAAACAATACCTGGTTCTTCTCATCGCAAACTAGGGAGTCGCCTGTTGCAGTATCTTTCAATTTAGCAATCGCGACTATATCCCCGCAAGAGGCGCTTTCTACGGTTCTCTGCTCTTTTCCCTGAAGGATATAAATAGGGCCGATTCTCTCTTTTGTCCTTTTGTTTACATTATAAAAACCTGTGTTAGGAAGTAGCGCCCCGGAAAAAACGCGCAGCATGCTAAGCTGCCCTACGTAGGGGTCGGATATGGATTTGAATACAAAGGCGCAAAGTGGACCGTCTTCTTTTAAAACAAGCTCTTTCTTTTCTTCTGGTTTAGCCGGATCTGCTACTTCTATCTTCGCGCGCTCTAAGGGAGAAGGCAGGTAATTCTTGATTGCTTCAAGTAATTCCGCAAGCCCTTTATCGCCAGATACAGCACCAGTCAACACCGGGAATACCTTGCGCCTTGTGACTGCTGTTTTAAGGCCTGCGGCTATTTCGTCCTTGCCTAACGTCCCGCTTTCAAGATATTTTTCCAAAAGCTTATCGTCGCTTTCGGCAACCGCCTCAATCAACTCCGGGTCATCAAACGATTCTATCATCATTGCCTTCTTGGAAAAAATTTTCTGTATCTCTGCCAGCACCTCCTTAGGGTCTGCGTCTTCTTTATCGGTTTTATTAATAAAAATCAGACAGGGTAAATTCGCTTCTTCTAAAATCTGCCAGGCCCTTTCTGTGCCTACCTCTATGCCGGCAGTCGCGTCTACTATGATAATACCGCTGTCTACCGCACGTATTCCGGCAAGCGCTTCGCCGAAGAAATCTGCGTAACCGGGGGCATCCACAATCTGGATACGTATACCCTGGTAATCGCAAAACAGGAAACCTGAGTTTATAGAGCTTTTGCGCTCTATTTCATCGAAACTGTAATCGCTTACCGTTGTGCCGTCGGAGGTAGAGCCTTTTCTGGTAGTTGCCTTACAAAAATAAAGGAGTGTTTCGGAAAGGGTGGTTTTGCCGGATTGAGCATGGCCTAATAGAATAAAATTCCGTTTGTTTTTGGCGTCCATATATTTTCACTCCTGTTCAATTGGGGGTTGTTTAGGGGAAAATATCTGTTTTTTACGGGAATTTTCTAATGGAGTAATTATATAATAGGCAGGATGGGGGGTCAAGAGATAAAATCGGAAGATTGGGCTATTCTAGGTAGGTATAAATCTTGCCTTTGTAGTTACGCAATACGTACTTACCCTTGGCCTGGGAAAGGATATAGTTAGGCCCTATGGGAATTTTGCCTCCTCCTCCGGGGCCGTCAATTACATAGGTGGGTACGGCGTAACCTGAAGTATGGCCTCTTAGTTTCTCTATAATATTTATGCCTACGGCAACCGGGGTACGAAAATGCTGCGTTCCCCTGACAGGGTCGCATTGATAAATGTAATACGGCCTTACCCTTATCTGCAGGAGCTCCTGCATGAGTTTACGCATAATATAAGGCCTGTCGTTAATCCCCTTTAAGAGCACGGTCTGGCTCCCCAGAGGAAGCCCTGCCTCGGAAAGCATATCGCAGGCGCTCTTGCAGCGCTTAGTGATCTCCTTGGGATGATTAAAATGTATGCTTATCCAGATAGGTGAATATTTTTTAAGCATGTTAACCAGTTTTTCGGTGATCCTTTGCGGCAGGGTTACCGGAACGCGCGTGCCAAGGCGTAAGAATTCTACATGGCTTATGGAACGGACTTTCTGTATCAGGTCTTCCAGCTCTTCATCTTCTAAAATAAAAGGGTCTCCTCCCGAAATAAGCACGTCTCTTATTTTCCTGTTTTCTTTTATGTATTCTATGGCCGCGTCAAACCTTGAAGGTGCTTCTGTCTGTTCATGCTCTCCTACCAACCTTCTACGGGTGCAGTGCCGGCAATACATCGCGCAGTGTTCAGTGGCAAGAAGAAGGACCCTGTCCGGATACCGGTGCACAAGATGAGGGGCCGGAGAATCCCTGTCTTCGGCGCAAGGATCAACCATTTCATGCGGCGTGATGATTGATTCGGCTGCTACAGGAACCGCCTGCCTTCTTATCGGGCAGTTGGGGTCATCCTGTTCCATAAGCGCTGCCCAGTAGGGAGTAATTGCCATGGATAATCTGCCTTTTGCCTTATCAATGCCTTTTTCTTCATCGGCAGTCAACTGGATGATCTGAGCTAACTCCTCGCGTTTCTGTACCCTGTGCTTCAATTGCCAGTGCCAATCCTCCCAATCAAGGGGATTTACATCCTTATAAATTGCTATCTGCTGGTAATCCCGTGCCCTTTTTGTCTGCCTGATAACCTGAGGTAATTCAACATTAACCTTCTGGTTTTCAACGGAAACAGGATTGCTCAATTTATGCCTTATTCCTTTCTGAGGCGCTCATTAATATTGCCTCAATTATATCTTCATACCGTAACCCTGCAGCATAAGCCATGATAGGAAAATTTGATTCTTTTGGATTAAGGCCGGGCAGGGGATTTATCTCAAGGACATAGGGCGTGCCTTCTTTATTAAGCCTTATATCGGTGCGGGAAAGATCCAGGCAACCTACTGCGCGGTGCGTCCTTAACGCCGCATCTTTAACGCGTGCCTCATCTGTCTTGTCCAGGCGCGCAGGGCAATGAAAAGTAGGGGTAGTGCCCAGCTCTATGTTACCCTGGTATTCTTTCATCTTCCAGGAGTAGAAATATTCTCCGCTTTTGGCGCAAGTAGAAAAATCTATCTCCAGGATAGGCAGGATTGTGGTTTTGCCATTTTCAAGAATGCCTACCGTCAATTCCTTGCCCTCTATAAACTCCTCTGCCAATGCCTCCTGCTTATAACAGTCGAGGATCTCACCGACTTTCTTATATAAATCTTCCCGGGTATGGACGACATTGTTCTTATTGATGCCTTTTGCAGAGCCCTCGCAGTTCGGTTTTACTATCAGGGGAAACTTTAAAGCAGGGTTCAACTCTTCTTTACCGGTAATAAAAACCTGGAAGTCCGGAGTAGCAATACCTTCTGCCTTTAATATTTTTTTGGTCAGGGCCTTATTGAGCGCCAGGGCAAGGGAAAAAGTATTTGAGCCCGTATAAGGTATATTCAAATAATCGAGGACCGCAGGCACCTCCGACTCGCGGAACCGGCCGCATTCGCCTTCTGCAATATTAAAAACCATATCCACTCGGTTATTCCTGAAGTAAGAAAATAGGCGGGGATATTCAACGTTTATTGCCTCCACTGTATGGCCCTTATTCTCCAACGCTACAGTGATTGCCTTTACCGTCTCCTCGGAATCAAACTCAGAAAAATAATCCAGCGGTTTTGTATCGTCTTTCTTCTTTAAGTTGTAAGTAAGCGCTACCTTCATTAATTTAAATTATTCCTCTTAATGGCGCTGTTTAAGATTTTACCTATGATTTCTTCGTAGGTAAGCCCGATCCTCTTTGCAACTATCATAAAAACATCCTCCGTAGATAAAGAAGGGAGGGGGTTTATCTCTAAAACATAGGGGTTACTATCCTTATCTACCCTGAAGTCCACGCGGCCGAAATCGCGGCACTCTACGGCCTTAAATGCGCGTAGCGCTAAGTCCTTAAGCTTATTCTCCATTTCCTTTGTTATGTGGGCGGGGCAAATATATTCCAGGCGGTCTGATGTTATACGCGCAAAGGTATAAAATTTATCTTCCAGTTGAAGCCTGCCGTCTATCTTTATCTGGACCACCGGCATTACTTCCGCAGGATCATTGCCGACGATAGCAACAGTGAATTCCTGCCCGGAGATGAATTCCTCTACCAGTGCCGGCTGTTTGTATGTGGAAGTGACAAAAGCTACCTGTTTCTTAAGCTCCTCCATATTCTTAACCCTGGAATCTTCACTCAGTCCCTTTGAAGACCCCTCGAAACGCGGCTTGACAATGAGAGGGAACTTGCAGTGGTCTGCGTTGGTGAGCTCTTCGGCGTTATCCACCGAAAAAAACTTTGGGGTGGGAAGTTTTTCTGCAATAAATATCTTCTTGGCCATAATTTTATCCAGCGTCACCCCGAGGGTAAGGGCATCTGCCCCTACAAAAGGGATACCTGCCATCTCTAAAAGTATGGGCACTTGTGATTCCCTGTTCCTGCCGCTTATACCTTCCGATATATTAAAAACGATATCCACTGATAAAGAATCTATTTTTTCCATGAGGTCATTGGCGTTACCTATGCGTTTTACCTTAAAACCGCATGATTCGATGGCTTTGGCAATGACACCAATGGTAGAGGGATGGTCAAATTCCGCGTTTGCGTCGGGGGGATCGCCCGCTTTGAATTCGTAATCTGTCTTTAAATCGTAAGTTAGGCCTACTGTTTTCATAATGAATATAAAAAAAGGCTCTTGTTATTATAAAGAGCCCACATTTGCTATCCTGGTTTTTCCAATTTAAACTTCTTACCTCCTAAGGAATTGCCGTTTTTTTGCTTTTAATATCTTCTCCTGTATTTCTTTTTATCACAATCAACCGCTTGTGTCAAGCGATTTTTGAGCTTGAGCCACTGTCTGTTTTCTTTTTTCTCCGACGGAGAATCTCTTCCTGAGCGCATTTCTTAAAGAATTTACGTTCGCTAGGAATAATTTAGCCGCTTTAGGCCTAAAAATTAAAATATAAACCCATAAAAAGAAATCGTAGAAAGCCAGGAACGGAAGCCTTAATAGCAGATTAGAGAGTGAAATATTCTTAATGATGGCCAGATATCTATTTTTAACCAGGTGCATCTGCAGGGTATCGTCGATATAGAGCCTTGCGAATTTTTTACCCGTATTATCGGGCCTTGTCGACGCGCCCCGGGAGTGGTAAGCGACTGCGTCGGGAATATAATATCCCTTCCACCCTGCCCTCAGCGCCCGCCAGGCAATATCCAGGTCTTCATAAAACATGGCAAAATCCGTATCGAAATAGCTGCCGCCTTCCTTTATCCCGTCAAGCATTTTCCTGCGATAAAATGCTGCTGCGCCACTTACACCAAAGATAAACCCCTCCTTATCAAACTGCCCGTTATCCTTCTTCCCATAACCCCGCTCCAGGGGGCTAGCCCAGGCGCTAAGAAATAAACCCGTGCTGTCAATGGTTGCGCGGTCGCTGCGCAGGATCTTACCGCTGACCATCCCGATTTTTTTATCTACGGAAAATCCTCTAAGCGCTTTCTCTACAAAACTATCATCCAATACAACATCGTCATTAAGGCAGAGGATATATTCTGCGCTACCCTGTTTTATGCCGATATTTAACGCGGGACCATAAAAAATATTCTTCTCCTGGACAAAGAGCCTGACAGCCGGGTAAGACCGCTGTATTAGCCGCTCGATATCGGGTTTGGCAGAATTATCGACGACAATGATATCCAGATAGCGGCAGCTCTGCCTGGTTAATGAATCCAAGCACTTCCTTATATAGTTTTCCCCGGCGAAGGCTACGACGATTACGCTTACCATGCTATTGACAGATATGTTGTTTTCGCTTAGAATTATAACATAATGACCCTGGTATTACTAATCCTAATCTTTATAAGGCCGCTCATCGCCTCCCTTGCCTTCCCGGTCTTAAATGCAATTTATTCTCCTTTGCTTCTTCTGTTTCTAGCTGCCTGGATTATTGTGTACGGCCTAAAGACAGAAGCGATAAGACCAATACAATATCCGCTTTTCTTATTTATCCTGGCGCTTTTAGTATCTGTATTATCCTCTCAAAATATCGGCCTTTCTATTTCTTGCCTGGATAAATACGCGCTAGCGATACTAATCATGGTAATCGTGAGTTCCCTAAAGAAAGAAACGGATACAATTATCTCCTGCCTGTTGTTTACTTCCTTTCTCGTATCCTGCCTTGCGTTTTATCAGTATATCTTTGGCTTTCAGCGCGTATTAACTTACATGGCCAA
Organism: Candidatus Omnitrophota bacterium; assembly: GCA_050012075.1. GTDB lineage: Bacteria > Omnitrophota > Gorgyraeia > Gygaellales > Profunditerraquicolaceae > JAMWCI01. The sequence goes on from JBEKHW010000009.1 coordinate 32,268, forward strand.
AAATAATATTTATGACCCCTTTTCCTGGGAATATATTGCGCAGAGGCGCGTATTCTTTCCATTCGTGACGCCGAATACGCTTGCCGGCTATCTTAGCATGATGCTGCCGCTTGCGCTGACGAAGAGAAACAGGTTCATATTCATCCTTCCTTTGACTTTGGCGCTTCTGCTTACCCGGTCCCTGGGAGGGATATCTAGCGCCGCCGCAGCGATACTGTTATATTTTTGCCTGACAAAAAAATTTAATGCCAAAATAATTGCCGGTATGGCGGCATTGGCAATTGGCACTATCCTCGTTGTCCTGGCCATAAGATCTAGTGCTGTAAAAACACATTTTCAACCTGCCTTTTCTGCAGTAATGCGTATTAATTATTGGCGAGAAACTTTAAGGATTATCTGGGCCCATCCACTGCTGGGCATAGGCCTTGGAAACTTTAATATCGCCTATTCGCGGTTCTCCCACAATTCATATCTGCAGATCTGGGCAGAGATGGGAATCCTGGGTATTGTATCCTTTCTCTGGATTGTTTGGAGCTTTGGCCTATGCGCGTTAAAAAACATAAAAAAATCCAGGAATAATATTGCCATTGCATGTCTCGCTGCAGCAGGCGCTTCTTTCTGCCTGCACAACTTCCTTGATTTCAGCTTCTTCCTGCCGGAAGTTTCTCTGTTATGGTGGATAATCTGCGGCTTATTGCTGGCGGTAAATACTGCCGGCGCCTGATAAATCAAATGAAAATCTGCACGATAACCAACGCATTCACTACCGAGAAAACCTCTCCACCCCGGAAAATCGGGGGCGCGGAAGTCTGCGCCGAGAGGATCTCCCGCTATCTTGCTAAAGAAGGCCACAGCGTAATAGTAATCACCCAGCGGCCTTATGCCGGGCTCTCTTCACTTTTACCGCGGCTTGAAATAAGAGACGGTTTAAAGATTTACTCCTTTTATCCACTCAATATATTCTCAATATATAACACGCATAAAAAGAGCTTGTTCCTGAAAGCGATATGGAGGATTATCGACCTTATTAACCCATTGCCTGCACTTTTTGTTTTATATATAATAAAGAGTGAGAAACCGGATATCATTCACAACCATATTCTGCACGGTTTTTCTTCCCTTTTTTTACTGAGGCTCTTAAAGCTGACCGGCATACCCCTGGTCCAGTCTTTACACTCCTACGGGTTCCTCTGTTTACGCTGTGATTTCCTGCGGCATAGCGGAGCGTTGTGCGTCAGGCCGCCTATTGCCTGCCAATGGTTCAGGGCGCTTTCCAGGTTATTTATCGATGGGGTTCCTGATAAAGTCATTTCGCCCTCGCATTTCTGCCTCAACCTTTACAAAAAACAGGGATTTTTTCGTAATTCTGATACGGTTGTCCTGCCTAACGGCGTAGAAACCTATGCCGAGAACCCGCATCTTAAAAAAGAACCTGATAATAAAAGATTTACGATCTTATATGCGGGTAGATTGGTAAGGATTAAAGGCGTACACACGCTCATTGATGCCTTCAAACAATTGCCTTTATCCTCTGCCGAACTTATCATCGCGGGAGAGGGGTATTTCGAAGAAAAATTAAAATTAACGGCCGGGGGAAACCGCAGGATACGTTTTTTAGGAAAGGCCTCCTGGGTAGAACTGCAGGAATATTACCGGACAAGCGACGTGACGGTAATTCCTTCTATTTATTATGAGATATTCGGCAATGTCGTATTAGAAAGCATGAGTCATGGCACGCCGGTCATCGGAAGCCGAATAGGAGGCATAACGGAGTTAATACGGGATGGTTTTAACGGATTTCTTTTTGAGCCGGAAGATAAGCAGGGATTGGGGCGCATATTGGAAAACCTTATCTTGGATCCACTACGATTAAAACTCATGGGCGAAAATGCCTTTAATTTTGCAAAAGAATACGATATCAGAAATCATGTGCTTAAAATGGAGTCTATTTACCGGCAATTAAAAGATGCTTTCCCCGGAAATCAAATTCCTGCTTCTCTCTAGCAGAACCTCGCTTGACGAGAATAGTATTGCGGGGCTCCTTGATCTAACTACAAGAGGCCTTGACTGGGAGAAGATACTTTCCCTGTCTCTTTACCATGGCACCGCCCCCCTGATATATCACTCTATAGTTGCTTCTGTCCCCCTGAAAAAAGCCGTCCCGGAAAAAATCCTGGAAACACTAAAGAATTACTATTATGCCAATCTCTCCAAGACATTAAAATTATGGGAGGAGTTCTGCGATATACATGATAGCTTCAGGAATCTCCGTATAGAACTTATCCCCCTTAAAGGCATCATCTTGGGGAATACGCTTTATCATAATCCGGCGCTGCGCAGTATCCTTGCTGACATCGATATACTGATACATAAGAGCGACGGGACAGCGGCATCAACATCCGTTAAAGAACTCGGTTACAATAAAGGATCTTTTAACCCGGGGGGGCATATAGGAGTATTCAGGAAAGGGCAATCTATGGTGGAACTACATTATCAATTTTTTCCTGAGGGGCTGAACAAAATTGATACAGACGCGCTTTGGGAAAGAAATAAAGAAACAATTGTTGACAATCGCAGCCTCAGGGTATTGTCGTGGGAAGATAATTTATTGACGCTGGCGCTTCAAATACGCCATGACTGGCCCCATGTAAGAATTTACCGTTTTTGCGATATAAACGAAATCCTCACCCAGTATAAAGATGTGTTGGATTGGGAATACCTGGCGCAGGCAAGCAAGAAAAGCTGTATAAAAAATACCTTGGGTTTTGCCATTTATGCTGCCGGAGTATTTTTTGACAATGGGACAACTAAGCGAATAGCCCATAACCTGTTTCATGCTAATTCATTCCGTTACAATATGCTGCTTTCTCATCTTGAAAACTGCCTGATTCCTGGTAAGCAGAAACTTTTCCATAGGCAAGTAAGCCGGTGGCATAAAATCTTGTTCATCGATAACCCGGTAGGCTGGAGTTTATTCCAGATTAAAAAGAGAAGGGTATCCTAGGCCTTGCGGTAGTTAAAACTAGCGATGGCTGCGGCAAAGAACCAGAAAAGATATAGCGGCGTCCTCCAGAGGAAACCATCGAAAAAAGCCATATTAAAAAGGAGCGCCAAAAACCCCATCATTATTGCCAGAAACAAATCTTTGTCATCTCCGCTTAGCCTCCGATACATGCGCCTTGCATTCCAAAAGAGTCCACCCAGAAATAATATAAAGCCGAAAAATCCGATAATTCCCGCTTCAGCAAGCTGCATAAGGTAAATGCTGTCCGGAATCATGACTTCATATGGAAACCTCAAATGGGTATATTGATTAAAAAGCTGTCTATAGCTATTCAGCCCTATCCCTGCCAGAGGGTGTACCTTTAACATGTAAAAGGTAACCAGATACTGTGCAGTCCGATGGCCATGCAAAGCATAAGGGACAAGATGATCATACCTAAAACGCACAAAAACATTGCCATGACCAGGAATGGTGCTCACCGCCAATAGAAAAATAATGCATATTAATCCCACGATGACAACCCATCTTATCCTTCTCTTCAATAGGCTCGATATAAATACCATTAATACGAACGCTACATATGTGCCCCTGGAATATGTCAATATTATTGCCGCAAGAATCACCAGGATAATCCCCCGGTTAATAATCCGAACTTTAATGTGTTCTGCGGCCTTATAAAAATATACGGCAATCGGTAAACAGGCGATTAAATAAGCTCCTAAAATATTTGGATGAATGAGTGTAGACATCATCCTCCCCAATTTAATGTAACGCGTGTAAAAATCGCTATACATTAATTTGACGTAGATAATATTTGTTTTTGTAAGCACCTCCCAAAAACCGAACAGGCAAACCGCGGCGGCAAAAAGGCATAAAACGTAGAATATCTTTTTAATATTGCTTTGCGTAAGTTCGTTGCGGATAAGGAAAAATACCAAGATTACGGATAGACTGAAATCTTTATAAAAACCAAGGGCCAGTTTCTTATCCTGGGCAAAAGGGATATTAAGGCTAATAAGGAAAAGATACACCCAGAACCAGGCATCGGAGCCACGGAAGAAGTAATCTTCAAAATCAAACTTATGCCTCCAAAATGAAAGCAAGAGCAATATAGACAGGGCATATTTGACCTGCAGGCCGCATTTAAGCTGCCAGGGCTCCGGGACAAATGAAACCCAGGCAATGAAAACTATGATAAAAAAGGTAATTGTTCTTTTCAGATATCTATCCAGCAACTTCTGCCTCTCTTATTTTCCTGGCTACGCCGGAGCCTTCGATTAGTTCAGTGTAGATATTTTCTATTTCCACCGCGTGTTCTTCCATGCCTTTAGGCGGAAGAATATTCTTTCTTAACCTCTCTATTATCTCTGGTTTTTCTATAAACGATTCCATCTTTGCGCGTAAATCCTGCGTGTCACCGGGATTAAACAGCAGACCGTCTATATCTTCTCTTATCAATTCGGGAATGCCTCCTATGCGGGAAGCAATAACAGGCGTCTTTGCCCAAAAGGCCTCCTGGATAACCAAAGGCGCATTTTCAGGCCAGATAGATGGAACCACCAAACAGTCAAACTGTGAGAAGACGGCGGGGGCCTGCGCGTTATCGAATTCGCCCATAAGACGGACGCGCTTGTCCTGACGCACTTGTTTCGATATCAATCGGCTGTACCCTTCGTAGCCTACATAAGGATGCAGTTTACCAAAAACCAAAAGTCTAATATCGAGATGCTTAATCGCCCGGAAAGCATCCAGCAATATTTCTATCCCCTTCATAGGAAGGACCGTACCTAAATAACCGAATGTTACCGCTTTTGCGGGCTTGCGTGCAGATATGGCCTTATCCGAACGGATTAGGCCATAAGGGGAATGTATAATCTTATCTTCCGCTACCCCACATGCAATAAATACCTTTCTGGCAAACTCCGATGGACTGATCATGATATCCACGCTGTTAGCCACCTCTAAGGCGCGGGCATACCTATCTTTTAGCATTGTATCCTTATCTTGAGGACTTAATCCTATCTTCCCGGAAAAATAAAGGTATGCGTTTTTTATGACTTGGAGCAAAGGATATGGCAGGCGCGTTCTCAGGCGATTATAGAAATACGCTGCGTGTGCCGATAAGGAAAGCTGCGAACGCAGGCATTTACGACAATGGTTTATGTCTACGCATTGGCATATGGAATAGTCCTCTTTAAGCAGCTGTCCCTTGTGACAGAAAAGCCAATAATCATTGATGGTAAAAACGACCGGGATTTTGCGCTTCTTGGCCTCACGGACAATCCCCAAGGATAGAAAAAGCAAATGTTGGATATGCACAACATCGGGCTTTATTTCATCTAGCACGTTGGCAAAAACCTTATCTATCTTTTCGTTATCGTATACCTCTCCAAATGAATTACATGAATCAAATGTCCGGTTAAGGGCATAGGTTTTAAGCCCATCATAAAAGCCAGGGATAAGCAGAAATTCTGTTTTACTTCGGTCATTAATACGGAAGAAAACAGTTAATTCATTACGATTAGAAAGTTCCTTTGAAAGGCTATGCGTATATACCTCTGTCCCGGCTCTTGTGTAGGGAAGGAAACTATGCACTACCTGCAATATTTTCATAAAGATATTTGCGCTAAGGCATATCCTATTGCAAATCTATAAGCTGATTTTTCTTTAATTCCGCAAACATGGCTTCAGCAATTATCCGATGCCCCAATTCGTTGGGATGGCAATAATCCCCATTAATCAAAACGATTGCTTCCGGATTCTGGATAGACTTTTTGTAATATCCGTACATGTTGAAATAAGGAAAACCTATTTCCTCCGAGAGATCCCTGAATCCCATAAGATTAGGAATATGCGAAGGTTCATCTTCAAGCAAATTCGGATGTAAGCAGATTAAAAATTTAAAGCCATATTTATTCTTCGGGCCTTTTATCTCTGACAGGTAATTCCGCATATCTGTTTTGTCCGATTCGCTCATCACTGAACAGAAATGCTTTCGGATAAAAAACGCAAGGTTAGTTTTAATTTCAGAAAGACTCTCGGTTCTGCTCATCACCAAAAGATATAGTTTTGACTTAATGAGCAGCTTTCTAAAAATAAAGTGGCTAATGGAATTCTTGTGAGATAGATAATCGTTAAGAATGAGGTATTTCTCTCTTTCGCTAAGTCCGTTCTTACTTATAAACCATAGATGCAAACCTGGAATCGGTTCACTATCGTTAGGTGCAAAATTCAACACTATAATGTCAGGAGAGTACTTTACGACTTTGGTCTTTAACAATTCTACTTCTGCGCCTAAATTATACCCTCCTACTCCAAAGTTCATAACTTCGTACCGCTCCTGCCTGTCCTGTCGCGATGCCTCTTCATTTAATATGCTTTCCAAAACATCAGAAAATTTCTTGCCTATCTGTATGCGCATACCTTCAGTAATTGAATCCCCCAACATTGCTATACGGACAGTATGCTTTCCTTTCTCGTATTTAAAATCCCTGCCCATGAACCCCTGCTTGTTAATGCGGTTCTGGTCGAGAATGGCCCCCGGCGTCATCTCATACACCATTCTCGGATCATCAATTAACCGGTAAGCTCCTATGTTTTCAGCAACGGGCGGAGCCAGGTGGAATAATCTGACTATGCCTTCGAGAATAAATAAGCTGAAAATAATTGATACGCCCAGAAGCATTAAATTCGTTCTTACACTACTCATAATTTCATCAAAACAGTATTATTCAGTTTGATACCCATTATCATTTATTACGAACAGGCAGTTTTTTGGGTCTGGCATTATCTTATACTAAAGCCTCTTCATATACCGAAGCCGTATGCGTAACCATTTTTTCCAGGCTAAAGGATTGTTCTATATGTTCGCGCGCCGCCTTGCCCATCTGTCGCAGCGCAATACGATCAGAGAGGATTCCGACTATGGCACTAGAAAGTCTCTCGGCGTCTCCAGGCGGCACCAGAATCCCGGTCTGGCCGTCATTTATTACTTCCGGCACGCCGCCTACCCCGCAACCGATAACCGGTTTTCCATAAGACATCGCTTCAATGTAAATCTGGCCGAATGATTCATATAAAGAAGGGGCGACAAGAATGTCACAGGCACTATAAAGCCGTTTTAGCTGGTCACCAGATACATGCCCAAGAAATTCAACCTGTCCTTTACACTCCACCGGCAACATTTTAATAAGTTGCTGCTGATAAGAAAGATGCTGTGGCCCGGAGAAGCTCACCTCTTCCTCGGTAATATAGCTATCCCTGCCTGCGATAAGAAATTTGACACCGGGTATTTCTTTAAGGACCGAGGGAATCGCTTGCATAAGTATGTGTATGCCTTTTCGTTTTTCAATGCGGCCCACGAACAACACAATAGGAGGATTATTTACGGCGATATCGCCATTCAAATGCGGGATTTCAACTCCCAGGGGTATGATTTTAATTTTCGCCTGGCTGATACCTATTATGCCGGAAACCAACCGCGCATGCGCTTGGGTAGAGCAGGTTATTATATCGCTTCGTAAAATCGCCGCGTTTTCAAACCAGCAACTCAGGCGCCTGTCCATAGTCATCTTCCAATCCAAAAAGTGGGCTACTTCTGAAAAATGCGTGTGCAGGCGCGTCACTAACGGCACTCTTTTGTGTAAACTGTAAATAAAGCCTTCTCCCGAAAGGTTCGGCGCCTCGACCACATCTATAGGGTGCTTTTTTATAAGCCCCCGGATCTTTTCATATACGCTCTGGCTGTATTCCCAGCGCAAGCCAAACTCCCTGAATTTACCCTTAAGCGGGAAACATGATTTGTGCGATACGCGATGAACATACACGCCTTCTTCTTCGTAATCCCTGTCGACAATCAACCCCTGGCATACTACATGAACCGCATGCCCTGCTGCCGCAAGGCCACGCGCCAGCCGATACGTATAAGTGCCGATACCGCCCCAGCATGTATCTGGCGGGTATTCCCGGGAAACCAAGCAAATACATAAATTGCCTGTTTTCCTTTTCACAATTTCCCCTGACCTGTTATAAGCACCAATATCTTTAGACAACCAGATGTTTCCAACTAACACTGTTTTCTTTTGCCCGGCCGCAGATGCGTGGCGATCAAAGATAATCCTATACCCTGTAACTTTATCGAATGTCCGCCTGCGGTCTCCTTTAGCCACCCAGTCCGGCTGACTGAACTTTTCAAAGGGCAAAACAAATTCTTTCCAGGCATTCCTGTCGAATGCATTTTCGACAAGGAAGGTCCATTCATCACCATCTTTCTCAAGTACGGAGAATATTACAGGCCCTCCTTTAGTATCGCCTTTTAGCAGGATGTGTACTGAGTTATACTGGCTCCAGTCTTCAATTTTAGGGATATAATCTAATAATAACCACTGGCTGGGGCCGGAAAACATATATGTAACTTCCAGGGCAGCGCTGTTATTGCGGTAAAATTCAAGATTACCGACTTTACGGGCACTTATAAAAGAATCCGGGTTGTCGCGATGAATATAATAATCGTATATTTTTAGTTGAAAATTGTCTAGTGACGAAAGTAATTTCTTGATGCCGTAAGCCGGTTTAGCTTCTTCCTTTTGCAGCTTTGTTTCATCGTTTATGCGCTTCAAATAAAAATCGCGCTCTTCTTTATTCCCGGATACCGCAAGATACTGAATGACCTGTTCATCAGAAAGATTGCCTCCTTGCGGATCGGCGCACTGCGCACAAAGGGGAAGCCTGTTCCATTCGCCTTTTATCTGCCATAATCTCATCTCTATAAGCTTCTGGGTCTGCCCAATATCCATAAGCGAATTATCATTTGCGTTTCCGATTGCAAGCTCTAATTTCGTATCCCGACAACAAGGAGTAATGATGCCATTACTTGTTATGAGCAACTGATTCCAAAGCTGAAAACAAGGCCTCCGGAAAGTAGCGGCTTTATCCGGAAGCGCCGCGAGCTTTCCTCCATAGTCGCTAGAATAAAAACCAATCCTCGTAAGAATTCTCTCATGAAGAGCTGCTTCTTCTTCTGATTTTGCATCCCATGCGCCGTACAGCTTATTTATACAGATAGCGTCTTTGCCGCTAAGGGCCCAGGTAGAATCTACAAGCTCATATTTAACCCCGTAATAATCCAGTTTCCTGCTCCAGAAACTTATGAAATCAGTCACTTCATGCTGGTTCGCATTTTGAACTACTAATTTATAGATTATGCTTGGTTTCTTAAGGCCTAATTCCTCCCTGGTCTTAATCAAATAATCAATATTCGATAATATTTTCCTGGCTAGGGACTCATCTCCTCCTTTTACTTTTTTGAATACTCTGGGAGTAACGAAATCAAGAGAAAAAGTAATAAAGATATTCTTTTCGGGATGATATTTTGAAATAAAACTTGCGTATTCCAAAAACTTCCTGGATATATTCGCATCAAATAAGACCCCATTTGTATTGATGACGAAATCATTAAATAAGTCGCTTTTTTTGTTTTCCGCAAAGATAAAATCCAGGATTTCGCTAAATTGCGGATGCACTAAAGCCTCCCCCATCCAGAACGGAGTTAAACTTTTTATTTTGCAGTTCTTTTGAACCAGTTCGTTAACTACCTTGCGTACCAGTTCAAAATCAATGAATTTTTTAGGAAGATTCGGGTCGTGAATGCGCGTGGCATGGGACTGTAAACACATCGAGCAGCGCAGATTGCAGTGGTCGGTAAGTTCGATACTGAGGCTAAACGGCTTAAACGTTTTTTCTTTTATCCTCTCCATCTTTTGCCTACGAATAGTATAATTGTTTGATCCGCCTTTTAATGACCAATCAGTAACAAGCCTTTACGTAGCTCTATTCAGAATTTCTTCTACCCTGTGTTTTCGTATTTCGTAGGTGTTCCGGCTGTCCAGCGTCTTCCACTTCAACTGCCAATCATCCTTAAAATCCAGGGGCGCGATATTAAACTCTTCGATATTGTCATACACATATGAGCCCTTTAATAATAAATATGTCGGCAGCTCAATATGCATAACATAGCTGCGGCAATCAAGAATAAAATTCTTTGTCTCAAGAAACGATTCCTCGTCCTCTCCGGGAAAACCCACGATGATATTAAAAATCGCCCCTACCCCTGATTCATGCGTATCGCGGATAACTGTCTTTGCCAATGCTGCCGTGTGGGGTTTTCTCATAAGGCGCAATATCTTATCGCTGCCGTTTTCTACTCCATAACTTAATAGATAGCAGCCGGCCTTTTTCATTTTAGCAAGAAAATCTTTTGTCATTTCCTTACGAACCATCGCCTGGCCGCCCCACCTAATTGCGAGTTTTCTGGCTATCAGCAGATCGCATAAGTCTCCTAGCATCTTCATATCCCCGTTGATAAGCGAATCGTTTAGCCAGAAGGTATCGATATGCGGATACCTGGACAGCTGGAATTCAATTTCCTGGATTATCTTTTGGGGCGAGCGACGGCGATACTTTATCCATTGGGGGCTCTCATTACAATAACTGCAATGGTTGATACAGCCCCTGCTTGTCGCAATCGGAATAAGTTTCTTAGTGTAATCTGTAATTTCAAAATCGGAGAAGTCTGCGAAAGGAATCGTATCTAAATCCTTTATCGGAGGAGATTTGGCTCCTTCGAGAACTTCATAGGTGCCGCTACGGATTGCAAACCCTTCGCACGGCTCCAGTTTTCTTTTTTTATCAATAATACTTAGAAACATAGGGAAAGCTTGCTCCGCTTCTCCGAGGCTGATAGCATCTAAAAAAGGATAGTCATTTAATATGTCCGAGCCATAGCAGTTACTAAATACCAGCGGGCCTCCAAAAATTAACACCTTATCCCGGCTTTTTTTCCTGAGGCAAGAGGCTAATTCTAAAGCAAAAAATTTTGACGTGCTCTGCACGGATAATCCGATAACTTGCGGATCAAAAGAAATGACCGCATCAGCGAGAAAAGAGATGAACCCTTCATTGGCATGAATAAAATCCAGCACCTTTTCTTTCTCATACCATACGTTACCGCGATGGTCCATGCACCAGGATTCCTTGTTAATGCCATTGCTGTCTTGGGATAGATTGGTTTGGGAGAATTTGAATGTTTCGATATTGAAATCGAAACACCGGACCTGGTGCCCATGGCCCCTTAAAACCGCTGATAGCACTCCCAGCGTGTAGGGGGGGCTCTCAACTGTCCATGAGGGACATTGTATTAACGCTATTCGCATGGCCAATAAGTATTACGGTTTTGCTTCGTGAATATAGCAGTTACTGTTACAGCTGCTGCATTTTTGTTTATACAGGGCGGAAAAACTCCTGTGGTTTTGAAGTAATCCACTAAAACTATTTTCGAGGGCGTTGCCGATCTTAAAATCTCCGAAATTGCCACAGCAATATAAAGAGCCGTCCGGCTCACAAAGAAGGCTCTCTCCGCTTCTGAATGCGCATGGGCCCTTACGTTGGCCAGAATTAAGCCAGTGCAGCAGGAATTCTGCGTAGTCAGGATGTATATAACTGTTTTGCGCAATAATCCCGATGAAATCAGAAATAACTTTTCTGCTCTCTTCAGGAAGAAAGAAATTATCCTTAACAGACTCGCTTTCGACACCGATTTCAGAAAGCGCGGAAAGCGTAAAGCTCATTCCTATATTTCTGCCCCTGGCATAGTCGAATGCTTCCTGGAGATTCATGTAATTATCTTTCGTGATTGTGAAATTAAGCCCTAGGCCGCTGGAAGGATAAAGCCCTTTTAACTCCACTAGCTCATCAATGGTCCTGTCAACCCTTTCAAAAGCCCCTCTAACCCCGCGCACCCGGTCATGCACGCTGCCCATGCCGTCAACAGAAACACTTACCCCTAAATTCACATTATGGCGCAATGTTAAAGCAAGGGCTTGCTCAACTGCATCGACTACTTCTTCCGTATTTATCCCGTTTGTGGAAATATCAATGCGTTTCAGATTGCGGCAGGTAGAAATCAGGATATCGATAATTTCTGCCAAGTCCTTGCGCATGGTCGGCTCACCGCCGGTAAGATTGATAATCTGTATTGACTCTCCGAGGACCCTGTCGGAAAATATCCGTTTGATATCCGATGGGCTTAATTCCTTATAGCGCGCCTGCTTATGCCAGGCATAGCACATAACGCAGCGCGCATTGCAGCGGTAACTGGTAAACAAGACCATAATACGGGGACGTGCTTTCATTGCCTTGCTAATACCTTTTCGTATATTCCGGCAGCTTGACCAACGAGCGTGTCCTCGGTATACTCCTTTTCCATAAATGCGCGCGCTTCTTTCTCAAGGCGGCTCCTTAGAAAAGAATCATTCAATACCCGCACTATAGCCTCTGCCAAGTTGCGGGAACTTCCGGCAGGCACAAGTAAACCATTTTCATCATCCCGGATTATTTTCTTAATCCCCCCAACGCTACTGGCAATAACCGCCTTACCACAGGCCATGGCCTCAAGACAAACATAAGGATAATTCTCCCATAGGGATGGCACAACGCATACCGTGCTATGTTGATAGTATTTTGGAAGCGCCTGCCGGGAAACCTCGCCTATCCATTTTACCTGCTCAGGATATTTCAACTGCCTGATTTTTTCCTGAACATACTGGCTCATCCCGCAATCGCTGCCGATAAGCGTCAGCCGCGCTCCGGGGATACAATCCTGTACATAGGCAAGCGCCCGCATAAGCGTATGCACGCCTTTACGGAATTCGAGCCTGCCCACATACAGTATTTCGGGAACACCAACCGGCATACCATTAGGTGAAGGACAAAAAACCTTTATATCAATAGGATTAGACATAAGCGGTGTATCTTCAAGCCGCAGAGAAAAATGGCGCCTCGTCAGCTCAACTACTTCCGAGCTTAGCCCTATGTGTTGCTGTGCCCGGCTTATCCAGTACTCCTCCAAAAGCTTGATCAAACGATAATCCAGAGTTGTAGGCGTATGGTCAAGCTTAAAAGCGACTGTTTCTGGCGTATGCAGCTTAATCACCAGGGGTGGATTCCTGCGGAAAAGATAATACCAGAATGCTTCTGCCCGCGCCTCGCAGGTCTCTACGATATCTATGCAATCCTGCTTAACTACTTCTTTCATCTGTCTAGAAACAGCGAGGCTATATTCCATTCTCTCCAGGAATCCCCCGATACTATTCCTTGCGCCATTTAAGAACCGGTAGCGGACCGGCTTTACACGATACACTCGCACGCCCCCGTCTACATATGTGCACGGCGTATCTTCGGCCTTGGTAATGACAAATGTCTTATGCCCTGCGCGCACCAGGAGACGCGACATCTCATACACATAGCTGCCTACCCCACCTATCGAATACGGAGGGTAGTCTTTCGAGAGGAACAAAATATTCATTTTCGCAATAACTTTCTGACCTTTAACGGCAGCACTACAGCGACAAAGAAGAAGAATATCACGGCTATAAAACTAAAGATGCTCCCTGCGTATGAAAGAATAGCTTGTAACTGCTTGAGGGGATTGGATGGGTAAAACAACACAAGTTGCCTGTCCTGCACAGAATACAAATTCAGGGATTTTGCCCCTGAAAAGAGTAAAAGCAGTTTCCCCTTACGGTAGCCATGATAAACCGGCGGGCCGATGAGAAGGATAGCCTGGCTGAAATAATTAAGGTTCACCATGAACATAAGTTTTAATAATCTAGCCGCTGTCAACTTATTCCGTTCTGGAGAATAGACTAATTCCCTATCGGCATTTACGTTATTTCGCAGAAACTCAAAATCATTTTCAGGTACATTTGCCAGAAGAGTAATTTTTGCGTTGGTAAAACAGCTGCGCAGGTGGCGGATCGCCTCTTCGCTCTGTTGCCGAGATACATAATACGGCTTAACAAGCAATATTGTCTGTGTACCTTTGGGCTTGATACCTGCGGTCCACTTCACGGCATCCAGCATCCGCCATAACGGGAGCACCATATAGCGGTATGTCCTGGAGTTAAATAGATTTCTTATGAAATCTTCCTTTTCTATAAAGCGGATTTTATGCTCCTGTGCTTCGTTTTTTGCTAAAGAGAGCTCCTGGCTAAGAGTATATATTTCGCGTTCTAGAGAAGCGGCCTTTTCTTGCGCCTGATGTAAAATGCCCTGCGCTTCTTCAATCAAATGCTTCTGGGAAACGATTACCCCTTCCTTAACCTCTATTTCCCGCCGTAAATCAGTTATATTGTTTCCCAGTTCATTGATTCGTAAAGTCGCGCGTGTTATTTCTCCGGACAGATTTTCTTTTTCTTCTTTTCCGGCCTCCAATCCTCTCTCCAGCGCAGATTTTTCTTTTTGCCATTCAAAAGCATCCCTTATCTTCTCTATCTCAAGCTGCTTGCTGCGCTCTGAAATCTCCTGTACCTGTCTGTAGAACTCCTCATTATCTTTCTCTAGCCTAGCGCGCTGTTGCTGAATATCCTCCAAAAACTCCAGATGACCAGATATCTCCATCTTTAGATAGCGTATCTGAGTTTGTAAGTCGACTGCGTTAGCCTTGAGCCCGGCGATATCGGAGTTACGCTCCTCAAGCGTCTTATCCAGGAGTTCTTTTGCTGCGGCAATATCAGTAAGACGCACCTTTTCGCTATCTAAGTAGCGGATTTTCTCCTCTAGG
>JBEKHW010000010.1:0-46778 GCA_050012075.1 Candidatus Omnitrophota bacterium
ACGCTAAATTAAACAATACAAAAATCAATTTTATAAAAAGTGATTTATTCGCCAGCTATGAACTAAGAACTATGAACTATGAACTAATTATCAGCAATCCCCCTTACATTGTTTCGAATGAAATTTCTGCATTGCAGCCGGAAGTGCGATCTGAGCCGCGCGTAGCGCTAGACGGTGGGGCAGACGGATTAGATTTCTACCGCAGGCTCATAAATGATGCGCCGCGGTATTTAAGAGAGGGCGGGTACCTGCTTTTAGAGATCGGCTTTGGCCAGAGGGAAGTGGTGAAAAATATTCTTAATATTGCCAAAGATTTTGAGATAATGGATATTATCAAGGATTATAACGGCATAGACAGGGTCGTAGTTACAAGAAAGGCAGGATAATGGATAAATTATTGATAGAAGGCGGCATAAAACTCGCAGGCGAGGTGACTATCTCCGGGGCAAAGAATTCGGTATTGCCCATACTGGCAGCAACCCTGTTGACGGATGATGCCTGTATTATAAAAAGTGTCCCGGCCCTTCGCGATACGAGCACTATGATTAAAATCCTGCGCTCGCTTGGCAAGAATGCCGATTTTGATAAAGGTGTCGTGAATATTACAACAGGAAGGAATACTAGTTTCATAGCCGACTATAAGCTTGTCTCGACAATGCGGGCATCTTTCTGCGTCCTGGGCCCGCTCCTGGGAAAGCTCAAGAAGGCAAAGGTCTCTTTACCCGGCGGATGCGTAATCGGTATCCGGCCGGTGGATTTACATATAAAAGGCATAAAAGCGCTGGGCGCTGATGTAAGCATAGAATCCGGTTATGTAGCGGTAAAAGCAGATAAACTTAAAGGGGCTCATGTGTACCTGGGCGGCGTATATGGTTCCTCGGTCCTTGCTACTGATAACGTGATGATGGCTGCCTGCCTTGCCCAGGGAAAGACAGTTATTGAATGCGCTGCCTGTGAGCCGGAAGTGGCGGACCTGGCAGAGTTTTTAATTAAGATGGGCGCCAAAATTAAAGGCCATGGCACTCCCATTATTGAAATCGAAGGTGTAAAACAGCTTCACGGCGCAAGCCACACGATTATACCGGACCGTATAGAAACAGCGACCTTTATGGTGGCCGCCCTTATTACGCGGGGGAATATCCTGATTAAAAATGCTTTTTCCAGGCATATCGGAGCCATAATAGATAAGCTCGAAGAAGCGGGGGCATCTATTACTAAGAGCGATAATTCGGTAAATGTGCGTTTCAAAAAGCAGTTGAAGTCCGTGAATGTCACGACTCTTCCATATCCTGGTTTTCCTACCGATATGCAGGCCCAGATTATGAGTTTGATGAGCGTTACTCCGGGTGTAAGCGTAATTACGGAAAAGATTTACCCGGACAGGTTTATGCATGTGGCAGAACTCAACCGTATGGGCGCGCATATCCAAAGGGAAGGGCCGCACGCAATTGTGGAAGGTGTCAGGCAGCTTTCCGGAGCGCCGGTAATGGCGTCTGATTTACGCGCATCTGCATGCCTTGTCCTGGCAGGCCTTGCCGCGAAAGGGAAAACCTCGGTTTCCAGGATTTACCATCTGGAGAGAGGTTACGAAAACCTGGAAGCTAAGTTACAGAAACTTGGTGCAAAGGTCTGGAGAGAAAAAGAATGATATTAATGATTGATAATTACGATTCATTTACTTATAACCTTGTCCAGTATCTGGGTGCGCTGGGCCAGGAGGTAAAGGTCTTTAGAAACGATAAGATAAGCCCGGAGAGAATAAAACGCTTAAAGCCGGATAGAATAGTCATTTCCCCTGGGCCGGGCAGGCCTGAAGATGCGGGGATATCTTGCGCCCTGATAAGAGAGCTCTCCGGAAAAATCCCAATCCTCGGTGTTTGCCTCGGGCATCAGGCAATAGGGTTTGTTTTCGGGGGCAGGATAATCGGCGCAAGAAAACTTATGCACGGCAAGACCTCGTTTATTTATCACAACGGCAGAGAAATTTTTAAAGGTATACCCAATCCTTTTGAAGCCACGCGGTACCACTCTTTGATAGTAGAAAGAAAAACGCTTCCGCAGGTATTGGAGATAACCGCCCGGACCAAAGAAGGCGAGATAATGGGGCTAAAGCATAAGAAATTTCCCGTATGGGGAGTGCAGTTTCATCCGGAATCAGTCCTGACTACGAGGGGTATGGATATACTGCGTAATTTTCTTAAACAATGATTAAGGATTCTATCAGGCTTTTAAGCCAGAAGAATAACCTGACCGAAACAGAGATGTATTCGGCGATGGAGGAGATTCTAAGCGGAGCGACTGAAACCGCTGATATAGTAGAGTTTCTTACCGTCTTAAATGCCAAAGGAGAAACGCCTGAAGAGTTAACCGCCGCGGTAAAGGTAATGCTTAAATACGTAGAGCCGATTATCGTGGATAAGCCCAATATTCTGGATACCTGCGGCACGGGAGGAGACAAGAAAGGCACTTTTAATATTTCTACAATTTCGGCCTTTGTGGCAAGCGGTGCTGGTGTCACGGTGGCAAAACACGGGAACCGTTCCGTATCCAGTAAGTGCGGCAGCGCCGACATCCTGGAGGCCCTGGGTGTCAATATCCAGATGGACAGAGAAAAAATAAAGCGTTGCCTTGAGGAAATAGGCATAGCTTTTCTTTTCGCGCCGAACCTGCATAAAGTAATGCAGCGTGTTTCAGCGGCAAGAAAACAGATTGGCACAAGGACTATGTTTAATATCCTAGGGCCCCTTATTAATCCCGCGCGCGTTACAAACCAGCTTATCGGCGTATATAGCCGCCAATGGACAAAGATACTGACGCAAGTATTATATAACCTTGGTACAAAACATGTGCTGGTCGTCCATGGAGAGGACGGACTTGACGAAATAACTACTACCGGGCCTACGCATATTTGTGAAGTCAATAATGGTCAGTTTCTCGATTACGAGGTGAAGCCCGAAGATTTTGGTTTTAAGAGAGCGCGCTTTGAAGACCTGACAGTGGATAGCTTAAGTGAAAGCGTAGATACCGCCATGGGTTTATTGAACGGCAAGAAAGGGCCTAAACGCGATATCCTGTTGTTGAATGCAGGGGCTGCGATATACGCCGCGGATAAGGCCGCATCCATTAAAGACGGCATAGCATTAGCAATACGTTCTATCGACAGCGGCAGCGCAGCAGGAAAACTGCAACTTTTAAAAGAATATTCAAATGCCAAAAACTGATATTCTTAAAGATATAATTACCAAGAAAAAAGAGCGCCTGCTTTTTGCCAAGCAGAATATGCCCGAAGAGCAATTAAAGCAGACAATGCAGGCCTTTGGACCGACGCGCTCTCTCATAAAGGCAATAAATAAGCCCAGGCAAATCTCCCTTATCGCAGAAATTAAGAAGGCCTCTCCTTCGTGCGGCATGATCAGGGAAGATTTTAATATACAGGATATTGCAAGGATTTACCAGCAACTGGAAGTCCAGGCCATCTCTGTTTTAACCGAAGAGGATTATTTTTCAGGTAATGTAACGCATCTTAACGAAATAAGGAATATAGTTTCCTGTCCTCTGTTACGCAAGGATTTTATACTTGAGGCATACCAGGTTTATGAGTCGCGTTTTTTTGGCGCGGATGCCATACTCCTCATAGCCGGTATCCTGACGCGCGACCAGATTATAGAATTTATGCAGATAGCCGTAGGCCTTGGCCTAGAATGCCTCGTTGAGGTGCACGATGAAAAGGAACTGAAAAAAATCCTGAATTTAAAAGTGCCGCTTATCGGTATAAATAACCGTAATCTCCGCACGTTGGAGGTAGACCTTAAGACCACGGAAAAATTATATCCTCTTATACCGAAAGATAAGACCGTGGTTGTGGAAAGCGGCATAAGAAATTATCAGGACGCGCTCTTTCTTAAGATTCTCGGCGTTAATGCCCTATTGATAGGGGAGGCATTTATGGAAGCCCCTGATATCGCAAAGAAAGTCCAAGAGATAATGGGCTGGTAAATTGGTTTATAGTGGATAGTTCATGGTTCATAGTAAGACAAGAGTTAAAATAAAGATATGTGGCATAACCAACCTGGAAGATGCGAAGGTAGCGGTAGCGGCAGGTTGTGATGCGCTCGGGTTTGTTTTTTATAAAAGAAGCCCCCGCTATATATCTCCGGAAGAGGCGCGTAAGATTATAGGTGAACTTCCGGAGAAGATACTTAAAGTGGGCGTGTTCGTGAATGCCAAAGAGAAGCAGATAAAACGGATCGCCCTTTGCTGCGGGTTAGATGCCTTGCAGTTTCATGGCAGAGAATCCGCTGAATTCTGCGGTAAGTTTAAAGGTAGAAAGATAATAAAGGCATTCCGCCTGAAGGCTAAAGCCGCTCCGGAAGATTTAAATGATTATAAAGTTTTTGCTTTTCTCTTTGATACCTTTGACAGGGATAAAGCCGGAGGCACAGGTAAGCCCTTTGATTGGGGGCGGCTCAAGCAGATAAGGGATAGGATAAGGCGGCCGCTATTTTTATCAGGCGGTCTGAATGAAAAAAACGTCGCTTGGGCCATTAAACTTTTAAGGCCGGAATGGGTTGATGTTTCCAGTTCCGTTCAGATTAACCCGCGTAAAAAGAGCCGCGGAAAAATCAGGGGTTTTATCCGGGAGGCAAAAATACTAAAGCTCCGCGCATAGCGCGGAGTAAATGAGCCATAATCGCCAGTGGCATGGCTTATTTAAAGGAGGTAGGTAATATGGTTGAGATAAAGAAGCTTGCCGTTTTTCAAAATGCAAAGATTTTCTCAATATTATATTTCGTGCTGGGGGTAATCGTATTAGTGCCTTTGAGCATTATGGTTCTATCGCAAGGTGGCAAAACCAAGGAAGGTATTCCCTGGTGGTTTATCACGCTTACGCCAGTAATATACGGATTTTTAACTTTTATCCTCATAGCGTTTATATGCATTGTCTACAACGCGCTTGCCAAGAAAATAGGAGGATTTTCTTTCGAGCTCAAGGATTAATCCGGGAGCTCGATGAACAGGTATCTTTATTTTTATATATTTTCTTTGTTATCTTAAAAATAAGGGTATATAATCTCTTTGTTTAACGGTTAAGGAGAGTTTAAAATATGAGATTGTCTGGTAAAAAAGGACATTTTGGTATTTTTGGCGGAAGGTTTGTTCCGGAGACATTGATTTTTGCCTTGGATGAGCTGGAGAGGGAATATAAGAAGGCTCGAACCGATAAGGCGTTTCTTGCGCAGCTCGGTTATTACCTTAAGGAATATGCCGGCAGGCCCACTCCGTTATATCTGGCAGAAAATTTAAGCAGGTATTTAGGGGCGGGGAAAATTTATCTGAAAAGAGAAGACCTGCTGCATACCGGGGCACACAAAATAAATAACACCTTGGGCCAGGTGCTGTTGGCGCTACGCATGAAAAAGCCGCGCGTGATCGCCGAGACAGGGGCAGGCCAGCATGGCGTGGCTACGGCAACAGTGGCGGCTCTGTTCGGGCTTAAGTGCGACATCTATATGGGCGAAGAAGATATTAAGAGGCAGGAGCCCAACGTCTTTCGCATGAAACTGTTAGGCGCAAGAGTGATCCCGGTAAAAAGCGGCTCAAAAACCCTTAAAGACGCGATGACCGAGGCCTTGCGTGACTGGGTAACAAATGTGCGTAATACCCACTATATTATCGGTAGCGTTGCCGGGCCGCATCCTTATCCTGTCATGGTCGGAGATTTTCAATCTGTGATTGGACAAGAAGCGCGCAGGCAGATTTTAAGAAAAGAAGCTCGCCTGCCGGATTATCTGGTTGCCTGCGTCGGTGGGGGAAGTAATGCCATGGGGTTGTTCCGCCCTTTCTTGGGTGATAAAAAAGTAAAATTTATCGGAGTAGAAGCTGCTGGATTAGGTATTGCTTCCGGAAAGCATTCCGCGACACTTGTCGCCGGAAAAACAGGAGTCCTTCACGGCTCAAAATCAAAAGTCCTCGAAGATAAATTCGGCCAGATTAAAATCGCCCATTCAATTGCCGCGGGCCTTGATTATCCCGGGGTGGGTCCGGAGCACGCTTATTACCAAGAGATCGGCAGGGCCGATTATTTTGCCGTTTCCGACACAGAGGCATTGGAAGGGTTTCGGTTGCTTTCTGAAAAAGAAGGCATTATCCCCGCGCTTGAGCCCTCACATGCCATTTTTTATTTAACGCGATTGTCCAGAAGATTAAACAAGAATTCAGTGGTTATCGTGTGCTTATCCGGAAGAGGGGATAAGGACCTGGGGATAATTAATAAGTACTTAACTAAGAGTAGGTAGTAGGTTATAGGTAATAGGTGGTAGGCAGGGCAAAGATGAACAGGATAGAGAAAAAATTCACAGAGCTACGAAGGAAAAATAAAAAGGCGTTTATTGCTTTTATTACCGCCGGCTATCCTGATTTAGCCACTACCGCAAAATTAGCGAAGGAATTTGAAAAAGCAGGCGTAGATATCCTGGAGTTGGGAGTGCCTTTTTCAGACCCTCTTGCAGACGGCCCGGTTATCCAGGAATCATCGCAAGAAGCGCTTAAGAAAAATGTGCAGTTGCCACAGATATTTAAATTAGTAAAGAACCTGCGCAGGTCAGTTGAGATCCCCATATGCCTGATGACTTACTATAATCCTGTTTTCTGTTTCAGGGAAGAAAAGTTTGCTAAAGTTGCCTCTCAAAGCGGAGTTGACGGCATAATTATTCCTGATTTACCTCCCGAAGAAGCGGTCTCTTTACGTAAGCTGACTGATAAATACGGCCTTGACCTGATAAATTTTCTTTCGCCTACCACCAGTAAAGAACGCATAAAAAAGATATCGAAGCTAACGAAAGGTTTCATATATTATGTTTCTTTAACCGGGGTAACCGGTGCGCGTAAAAGTTTAGCGGCAGATATAAGGAAGAACCTGTCTTTGATCAAGAAATATACCGCTAAACCCGTCTGTGTTGGTTTTGGTATTTCGACGGCAAGCCAGGTAAAAGAAATTTCTAGATACAGCGACGGAGTAATAATAGGCAGCGCCATAGTCAAGAGAATAAAAGATAACCTCGGTAGAAAAGGCCTTGTAGATAAGGTGAGCGCTTTTGTCAGGAGCTTAGAGAGTGTATAAAAGAACAGTCCTGGATAACGGCTTAAGAATAATTGCCCACCCTATGCCTTCCATGGAGTCTCTGGCTTTAGGCATATGGATTAGCGTTGGCGGCAGGTACGAAACATTCCAGAATAAAGGTATATCTCATTTCCTGGAGCATATGCTTTTTAAAGGCACAGAACATTACTCCTGCCGCGGGATAAAGGAATCCATTGAAGGGATAGGCGGTTCCCTTAATGGCTTTACCGCGGAAGAGGTAACCTGTTATCTGGTAAAAATACCGGCAAAATATCTTGAACCGGCACTATCGATACTTTCCGATATGGTGCTTAGGCCGACTTTACCACGGACAGAAATCGAGAAAGAAAGGACAGTTATCTTAGAAGAGATAAAGATGTACAGGGACCTGCCGCAAAGTTATGTCTATGAGCTATTGGATGAGCTGCTCTGGCCGAAACATCCGCTCGGATTACCTGTTATCGGCGATATAGAATCCGTGAAGAGCATAAACAGGAATTCACTTTCTAGCTTCCGCAGCAATTACTATACCCCTTCCAATATAGTAATAAGCCTGGCAGGCTCATTCGATTATAAGAAACTAATCGGTTCTGTCGGCAGGATTTTTAGAAAAGTGGAGAGAAAAGAAAAAAATACTTTTCAGGGCGTAACCGAAAACCAGAAGCTTCCGCAGTTAAAGATGTTTATGAAAGATACCGAACAGACGCATCTGGCATTGGGGTTTAATGCCCTGTCCCGCCATCACCCCCTAAAATACGCCCTTAATATACTGCATATAATACTTGGCGCAAACATGTCCAGCCGGCTTTTTCACCAACTGCGCGAAAAGAGGGGCCTGGCTTATGAAATCGGCTCAGGATTAAAACGGTATCATGAAACCGGCGCCTTCCTCGTGCATGCGGGGATTGATAACTATAAGGTTACGGCAGCCATAAAATTAATATTGGCAGAATTGATTAAGACCACAGAGAAGCTGGTAACCGGCGATGAATTCAGGAGGGCAAAAGAGTTCTATATGGGTCAATTAATGCTAAGCCTTGAAGATACGCTTGAACATATGCTCTGGATCGGGGAAAGCACGCTAACTTTGAACAGGACTTATTCTTTTAAGGAGATTGCCGCAGAGATTAATAAGGTAGACAGGGAAGATATACGCGAAGCTAGCAGGATGATATTTAAAAAAGACAGATTAAACGCGGCATTAATCGGCCCGCTTAAAAATAAAGAAAAAGAGATATCCGGAATTTTACGAATGAATTAATAAAATGCATCCAGCCATATCTTTGCCGGTGACCATTATTGTGCTGATTATCCTCGCGGTGCTATCCTTTTTGTTTTCTGCGTCTGAGACCTCTATCATTGGGTTAAGCAGGATCCGGCTGCGGCATATGCTTAGCCGCGGCGTAAAGCGTGCCAAGCGGATTCAATCGATTATAAACAGGCTCGATAGGTTTATTGTGGGGATTTTGGTGGGTAATAATCTGGCCACTATCTCAATATCAGCGATAATCACCGGATTCTGCGTTTACGCTCTCGGGTACAAATGGGGTATAGTGGTGGCAACGCTGTTCGCGGAATTCTTCATAGTGCTTTTCTGCGAAATAATCCCCAAGACCATCGCCATAAAGAATACTGAACGCGTTGCCTTATCCTTGGCTCCTTTCATGGAGATATGCCTTAAGATACTCAGCCCCATTATCGCGCTTTTTTCCAAAGCAACCGATCTCATCATCAAGATGCTGCGTATTCCTTCAGGCAAGAGGTCACCATTAGTAACAGAGGAAGAGTTACGTTTGATGATAGAGCTCGGTGAAGAAGAAGGGTTTCTAAGCGCCGAGGAAGGAAAAATGCTGCAGCGCATTTTTGAATTCGGCGATATTAAAGTCGTAGATGTGATGGTACCCAGGAACAAAATTATCGCGGTAAATATCGACGCAGCATCAGAAGAGGTGCTTAATACCTTTGTAGAGGAGGGCCACGCCCGCCTTCCGGTATACAGGGATTCCTTAGATAATATAATCGGAGTAATATATGGCCGCGATTTACTGTATATCTTGAAAGATAAAGGATTGTTCCTGTTGCAGGATTTGGTGCGCGAGGCCTATTTTGTTTTGGCGCATACCAAAGTAAACGAACTGCTCAAGCGTTTCAAAGAAGAAAAAATACATATTGCTATTGTAGTAGACCAGAACAAAAAGACCCTCGGATTGGTTACGCTGGAAGATCTCGTCGAAGAAATAGTGGGGGAAATAGAGGAGAGGCCGGGTACCTGCAAAATCAAAAAAAGTTGATTTCGCCTGTTTTTATTGTATAATTACGTATAGTTGACAGTAAGGCGGAGCTGTGATACTATACTGCAAAAAGGAGGAAACAAATGGGAGAAAAGGGATATTGCGTAAAATGTAAAGCCAAGAAAGAAATGAAGGATGAACAGAAGGTGACCATGAAGAATAAGCGCTTGGCCGTCAAGGGAAAATGCCCTGACTGCGGCACTGGCATGTATAGAATCATGGGTAAAAAGGGGTAGGCAAGTAAAATAGAAGCGAAAAATTTAGCACTGCGTATAGCGGCTTTAGCAAAGGATAAAAAAGCGCAAAAGCTGGTTATCTTGGATATGCGCAAGGTTTCCGGCTTTTGCGATTATTTTGTCATTTCAAGCGGTACTTCCCTCAGGCAGGTGAATGCCATTGCCGCAGGCATTCAGGAGGACCTGGGGAAAAAGGGGATAAGAGCTCTCTCCGCGGTTTCGCCAAATGATGAATCCGGATGGGTGGTATTGGATTTCGTCAGTGTCGTGGCGCACATCTTTTATAAACCGATGAGAGAGTTTTATTCTTTGGAGCGCCTCTGGGCCGATGCAAAAAAAGTCAGGATTCCCAGAAGCGCCCAAACATAGCTTACCGAGTTTTCCCTTTCGCTGTTTAGAAAAACCAGCCGGATATTTCAGGAACTATGAAAAAAAACATACAGGATTTACTTACGGATTTAGTGAAACAGGCATTACGAAAGAAGGGCCTGGATAAAACCCTTGAGGCTAGCGTCGAACTGGATTTGCCTTCGGATGAGCGCTTCGGTGATTTTTCCACCAATGTGGCTTTGCAACTAAGTAAGGCCCTGAAGAAATCTCCCCGCGATATCGCCGAGGAGTTAACGCAGGAGCTAAATAAGGAAAAGGCGCGTAGTAAGGCAGGACAGTATACGAGGGAGATAAAGATTGAAGGCGCAGGTTTCATTAATTTTTATCTAGAGGACAGCTATTTCTTAGGGCAATTAGGCAATTTAGCCGCAAAAGGCAAAGTGGCGCTGTTGCAGAATATAGGTAAGAATAAAAAAGTATTAATAGAATTTGTCAGTGCAAATCCTACGGGTTCGCTTTCTGTTGCCCATGCCAGGCAGGCTGCAGTAGGAGACTGTTTTGGCAATGTCTTATCTTTCCTGGGCTTTAAAGTAAAAAAGGAATATTACCTTAATGATGAGGGCAACCAGATTGAAATCCTCGGCCGCTCAGTAGAGCTGCGGATGAAAGAGCTTACCGGCGAGAAAGTGGAATTCCCGGAAAATTACTACCAGGGGGATTATATATACGATATAGCAAGGAAGGCCGGAAGCCAAAAAGATAAGATTACGCATTTAGGAGAGTACGCGGCGGATTATATCCTGGAGATAATAAAGAAAGAGTTATCCGGCTTCGGGGTAAGGTTTGATTACTGGTATTCCCAGAAGGCATTGAGGGAAAGCGGAAAAATCGACAGGGTCTTTAAATTCTTAAGGAAGAAGGATTATCTTTATGAACAGGATGGTGCGCTCTGGTTTAAGTCCACTGCCTTCGGAGACGACAAAGACCGGGTAGTAGTAAAGAGCGACGGTTCTTACACGTATCTAGCCCCTGATATAGCCTACCATGAAGACAAATACCGCAGGGGTTTCCAATGGTTAATTAACCTCTGGGGCCCTGACCATCACGGTTATATAAACAGGATAAAGGCGGCAGTACAGGCATTGGGCTATCCTGTGGATTCACTATCGATTGTAATCGTGCAGTTGGCCACGATATATAGGGACGGCAAGCCCGTCCAGATGTCGACGCGTAAAGGCCAGTATATTACCCTGCAGGAAGTGCTGGATGAGGTAGGCAAAGATGCTTCCCGTTTTTTCTTCCTGATGCGCCGCACCAATAGCCACCTGGATTTTGATCTGAATACAGCTAAGAAAGAGACCTCGGAAAATCCCGTGTATTATGTCCAGTACGCGCATGCCAGAATCTGTAGCATCCTACGCTCTCAAGGCACAAGATTACCCAGGAAAGTAAATTTAAGCTTATTGAAAGAGGTAGAGGAACTAGCATTAACTAAAAAGACCTTACGCTTTCCCGTTATCCTGCGTATGTGTTTTGCTATGCAGGATCCTTTTATGTTAACGGTTTACCTGCAGGAACTGGCAGAGACATTCCATAAATTCTATGACCGGCACCGCGTATTGACGGGTGACAACGAGTTAACTTCTGCGCGCCTCATCCTTATCGAAGCGGTAAGAATTGTGCTGGGCGCAGGATTAGAGCTTATGAACGTCTCTGCGCCTGAAAAGATGTAGCCCTACAAATGAGCCATAAAATATTACGCATCGCCCCTGCCGAACCCGCCTTACAGAATAAATTAAGCAAGGAATTAGGGATTTCTCCTCTTCTTACGCAAATCCTTATTAACCGCGGCATAACCAGTTTAACTACAGCCCAACATTTCCTGAATGTCCGGACTGAAGACTTTCTTGACCCGTATTCTTTCCCCTCAATGCATAAGGCAGTTAGCCGCATAAAAAGAGCAGCCGAGCGCAAAGAAAAAGTGATGATTTGCGGAGACTATGATGTAGACGGGATTACCGCCGTAGCACTGCTAAAGGGAGTGCTTGCCGCAAGAAAAATAAATGTTATGCATTATCTGCCGCACAGGGTAAAAGAGGGTTATGGGCTTACCAGAAATATCGCTCATATCGCAAAAGATAAAGGCGTAAAACTTATTATCACCGTTGACTGCGGCACTTCTAACCACAAACAGATAAGCGAATTGAAAAGCAAGGGGATAGATACGATAATTACCGACCATCACCAGCCGCAGGATGCGCCCCTGCCGGATGCGCTGGCAGTCATAAATCCTAAAACAAAAGATGCGAATTATAAATTCAGGGAACTGGCAGGGGTGGGCGTCGCTTACAAACTGGCGCAGGCATTGGAGAATTCTACCCTTCTTAATGAGTTGGACCTGGTGGCGTTAGGCACTATTGCCGATAGCGTCCCGCTTACCGGAGAAAACAGGATTATCGCCAAAGAGGGGCTTAAAAGGATATCGTCTACAGAAAGGCCTGGCATTAAGGTGTTGATTGAGAACGCAGGACTCCAGGATAAGAAATTTACAGCCACTTACGTAAGCTTTATATTGGGGCCGCGGATAAATGCAAGCGGACGGATGGATACGGCAGATACTTCACTGAAACTGCTGATGAGTAGTTCACAGGAAGAGGCAGAGGGCCTTGCAAAAATTGTAGAGCAGCATAACCGCGAAAGGCAGAAAATAGAGAGCAAGGTCCTTGAGGAAGCACGTGCCATGATAGACAAGGAGGTTAATTTTAAGGAGCATAAGGTTATTGTCCTGGCAAAGGAAGATTGGCATCAGGGGGTGCTGGGGATAGTGGCCTCTAAACTTGCAGACAGGTTTTACCGGCCGGCCATAGTTATCTCTATAAATGATAAGCTCTGTAAGGGCTCTGCCCGCTCCATCAAGAACTTCCATCTATTTAATGCCCTGATTAATTGCCGCCAGTTTCTTGATTCTTTCGGAGGCCACGCTCACGCAGCGGGCCTCTTGATTACCAAGGACAGCATAGAAGATTTTAAGCGCAGTATCAACCGTATTGCGCATGAGAGGCTTTCGCTGGATGATTTGCTCCCCAGTATCGATATTGATATGGAAATTAAATTTGCGGATTTAAATGAAGAAATAATTGGGGGGCTGGAGGTGCTTGAGCCATTTGGTTACGGCAACCCCGAACCGTTATTTTACACGAGGGGCTTAAAACTGCGCGGCGAGCCGCAGACCTTAAGCAGGGATACGCTTAAATTCTGGGTTACCGATGGAAATCTTACTTTTCAGGCAATTGGTTTTGGAATGGGCAGTTTAAGGGATAGCCTTGAAGCAGCAAGCGGATTTGACCTGGTTTATACGCCCCGCATGGATAACTGGCGCGGCTCAACGGGTATTCTTCTGGAAATAAAGGATATTTTCTTCAGGTGAGCGTTAAGAAGCAGCCTTTTCGAAGGCGCCTTTTTTGATGCATTTTGCGCAGACATAAACTCTTCTGCGCCGCCCGTTGATTACGATAGTCATCCTCTGCAGGTTAGGCAGGAACCTGCGCATTGTCCAGCGGGCGATTTTACTGCCGGTACCGCCCTTTGCCTTATATTGTCCTTTGCGGGCAACGGCCTTGCCGGATAATTCTCCTTTTTGGCATAACGCGCATTTCTTAATCATTTTCTTCCACTCCTTGTTTATAGGTAAATAAGTATACTTGAAAACGAGGCATTGTCAAGGTAAAATGAGCTTAAATGAATCCATAGTTCTTTCCTATTTCAGTCGATTCGCCCTTTAGATGCCGGTATAAACAAAATCTGCCTAATATGCATTCAATAAAAGACCATAAGGTTAAAATCGCCGTAATTACCTTGTTTGTATTGAACCTGTTAATGGGGGTTATTTTTATAAACGAGGGGATTTTTCATTATGATAGCGTGATTTTAGCTAAGGCCGTAGAAGGCACCTATAAGACAGGGGTTCTTCAACCCGCGGTTAAGGGCAGGTATGGTGCAGTCCTCATAAACAGTATTTTATATTTGCCCGCTTTTTTATTAAAACATAATGCCGACTTTACGATAAGGTTCGTAAGCGTATTGTTTCATTCTTTGTCTATTGTCATACTGTTCCTGTTTATAAATGAATTATTTGCAGATTCTATTCAGGCTTTTTTCGGCTCGTTATTATTTTCTTTCACGCCTTTTTATTTTTCCCCCAACACCTATGGAAAAGAACACGGCATGAGCGTGTTTTTTCTTCTTCTTTCATTTTACCTTTTAACACGCGGCATAAAGAATGGTTCTTTGCTTTTACTGGGAATATCCAGCTTTTTCTTTGTTTTCTCGGTCTCCGTAAGGGAATCGATACTTGCCACTGCCCCGCTATATTTTCTACTTTACCTAAACCCCTGTATTTCCTTTCATCCCTTTAGAATAAATATCCCCAAAGAAAGATTTAATCCAAAGTCGTTAACTTTACTGCTATTGCCTTTCTTGCTATTCCTATGCATGGCGCTCCTTACATCCGTAGGCAGCCAATTGCATGCGGAAGTATTTGCCAGGGATATAAAACCAGGCCTGCCGGTCAACTATTTCAGGGGAATATTCTCACCGGGGATTAAGCTGGCGGTCAGGGATTTACTCATAAGTATCCCGCTTTTATTATTTCCTGTTTTTATTATAGGCGTAAGGAAAATGGCCTCTAAAGAAAAACCTTTTCTGGTATCATTTTTATTACTCTGGGTTATGTTGATACTCTATTTCGGCAATATACGCTCTTATGCCCCGAGATATTTAGATATAAGCGTCATCCCGGTGTATATTTTTGTTTCATATGCGCTATCGGCGGCATACAATAAATATAAAATGGCTACAATTATGATTGTTATTTATTTCGTTGCCAGCATGTTCCTTTTTATGTATCCGATGCTTTCTTTTAGGCATCGCTACAACGGAGAAAAGCAATTTGCCTCGTATGTTAAAGAAAATACGGAGAATAACGCCGTAATTGTGTCAATAGATGATGGCGCGTTTATCGAGTATTACGGCCAGAGGCAAACTTTATTTCCTCCGGTAGGCGACGTAAAGAAAATAGCTGATTTTATAAAGAGAATTGACGGGTACCTGTTAAATAAAGTGCCGGTTTACGTAACGCAATCAGCGGTTACTTATGACCCCGGGAATGCTTTAAAGGAAGCTATAAATAGGAATTTTAATGTGAGCATTGTAGGAGAGAAGCTTTATGAAGATTACCATAGGCCGGAGTTAAGTTTTCAGGTGCTCTACCAAAAATTGTTTAAATTAAATCTTAAAAAGATGTTATAAGGATATTATTTGTATGGATAAAGTTCTCGAAGGTCTGAACAAAGAGCAGGTTAGCGCGGTGACGCATAAAGAAGGGCCGCTGCTTATTATAGCGGGGGCAGGGACAGGAAAAACCACTGTCATCACCCGCCGCATCGCCTGGCTTTTATCCAGCGGCCTGGCAAAGACTAGCGAAATACTCGCGCTTACCTTTACGGATAAAGCCGCCCACTCAATGCAGGAGAGGGTGGACGTGCTTGTCCCCTACGGCTATACGGATATATGGATATCCACGTTTCATGCCTTTGGCGACAGGTTGTTGCGCGAAAACGCGCTGGTTGCAGGGCTTAACCCTGATTTCAAGGTGCTTACTCAACCGGAAGCCGCGGTATTTTTCCGCGAGCACCTTTTTGAATTCAATCTCTCCTATTACCGGCCGCTATCCGACCCCACTCGTTTTATTGAAGCGCTTATCTCATTATTCAGCAGGGCTAAAGATGAAGATATATCCTGCAAAGAATATCTGGATTATGCCCAGGGCTTGGTTACAGAGGCTAGCTCCTCCGTAGCCGATAAAGTCAGGATAGAGGAGTCCAGGCAGCAGCTGGAAATAGCGCAGGCGTATGCTAAATATCAGGAATTACTTGCCCGTGAAGGAATGCTTGATTTCGGCAATCAATTTTATCTTGCCTTACAGTTATTGCGGGAACATCCTCTGATCCTTAAGAAATACCAGGAACAGTTTAAATATATCCTCGTAGACGAATTCCAGGATACTAATTTCGCGCAGTATCAATTAGCCAGGCTTCTCGTCGGTAAAAGCAGGAATATAACCGTCACGGGGGATGATGACCAGTGCATATACCGTTTTCGCGGCGCCGCATATTCCAATCTTTTGAGCTTTATAAATGATTTTTCCTACGCCAAACAGGTAAACATCGTCCAGAATTACCGCTCTTCCCAGCCCCTTCTTGACAGCGCTTACCGTTTAATCCAGCATAATAACCCGGAGCGTTTTGAGGTAAAAGCAAATATCGATAAGCGCCTGATAAGCGCGGTTAAAGACGGCAGCGGCCCTGTGCACCTGCATTCTGACACTAATTCCACAGAATCAGACAATGTAGCCAGGATAATTAAAGAAAAGGTTTCTTCGGGTAATTTCCGTTGCCGTGATTTCGCCATACTCGTGCGCTCAAATTCCGACGCAGAACCGTTTTTACAGTCGCTGAATATGCAGGATATCCCCTGGCAGTTTAGCGGTAACCAGGGGCTTTATGCAAGGGAAGAAGTTAAATTATGCATTAATTTCCTGCGCGTCATCGCTAATCCTTCGGAATCATTAAGCCTGTATTATCTCGCAAGCTCTGAGATTTACGGAGTTGACCTTTCTGATTTAGCCCTGCTTAATCACTATACCCGCCGTAGAAATAAGGCGCTATATACGGTATGTAAGGAGATAGGAGATATACCAGAATTGGCAGATATAAGCGAACAATCAAAAGAAAAAATAAGAAAGATAATAGAAGATATCGATAGATTTCTGCGTATTTCACGCGAACAGACTACAGGAAGGCTGTTGTATGCTTTCTTGACAGACAGCGGATACCTGAAAAAGCTGACCCATGAGCAAAGCCTGGAAAACGAAACAAAAATCCAGAATATAGCCAAGTTTTTCGGAAATGTGCGCGATTTCGAACTGGTGGCCCGGGAAGACAGGGTGATAAGCTTTGTGAATTATCTTAACCTTCTCATTGAGGCGGGCGACGACCCGCCTACCGTGGAGGCAGACCTTGATACCGATGCGGTTAATGTCCTGACGATACATAAGGCAAAGGGGCTTGAATTTAGGACAGTGTTTCTGGTGAGTCTCGTGCAGGGGCGTTTTCCCTGGCCACATCGCAGGCAGCCCATTGAATTGCCCGATACTTTGATAAAAGAGGTCTTGCCGGGTGGAGATTTCCTTCTTCAGGAGGAGCGCAGGCTTTTTTATGTCGGTATGACCCGCGCAAAGGAAGAGTTATACCTTACTAGCGCCGAAGATTACGGGGGCAAAAGAACCAGGCGCATAAGCCAGTTTGTCTTTGAGGCCCTGGGCAGTAATGCGCAAGCTAAAGAAAAAAAGAAAACTTCCGCCCTGGAGGCCATCGAACGGTTTGCCAGCCGCCAGGATTCCTTAAAAACAGCTTTATCGTCTATTCCTGAAGGAAAGTTTATTAATCTAAGTTATTACCAGATAGACGATTATCTGACCTGTCCTTTGAAATATAAGTATGTAAACATATTGCGCGTCCCCATCATGGAGCACCATACGGTTATATACGGACGCGCCATGCATGATGCGGTGAGCAGGTTTTTTCAATACAGGATTTCGGGGAGAGAGATGGAGCTCAATGAGCTATTGAATGCATTCAGGGAGAGCTTTGACCCCCAGGGATTCCTTAGCCAGGCCCATCAGGAGGAGCGTTTCCGTGTAGGATGCCAGGCCCTGACAAAGTTTTTTCACAGCGAGGAAAAAAATAAAACAGTGCCG
This sequence comes from Candidatus Omnitrophota bacterium, assembly GCA_050012075.1. Classification (GTDB taxonomy): domain Bacteria; phylum Omnitrophota; class Gorgyraeia; order Gygaellales; family Profunditerraquicolaceae; genus JAMWCI01. The sequence goes on from JBEKHW010000010.1 coordinate 17,794, forward strand.
AAGTTTATCGAGAAGGATTTTTCTTTCATCATGGAAGACGCCAAGATAAACGGGAGGTTTGACCGGGTGGATGAGGAGCCCAACGGAGCCGTGATCATGGATTTTAAGACCTCTGGCATCAATACCCAGAAGGATGCCGATAAAAGGGTTAAGGAAAGCTTGCAGCTTAAGCTTTACGCCATGGCGTATAAAAACATATTAGGGAAGCTGCCAAAACGGCTGGTACTCTATTTTCTTGAATCCGGAATTATTGGCGATATAGAAGTCCAAGAGGGAGATTTAGAAGAGGTAAAAGAAAAGGTCAGGGAAGTTTCCGCGGGCCTGCGTAGCCTCGATTTTTCCGCTAAACCAACCTATATGGCATGCGCTTATTGCGCGTATAACCAGATATGCCCTGTTGCGGCAGTAAGGTAAGAGTTCTTTCGCAAGATGGGCGGAAGTCAGCGAAAGAACCAAGGGGGTGCGGGGGAAAAGAGATGTCCCCCGCGCTTGGGGGAAAACAGCGTCAATCTATAAAATAGCTATCAGCGTTAAGAGGGGGCTTGTCCCCTCGTAAGGAGCGAGCGTAAGCGAGCGACGAAGGAGAAAGATATGCAGGACCATAAAAGTAAATCTATCACGCAGATCGAAGAAAAGATGGCCGGAATAGAAAAGGATTCGTTAAGATACCAGATCTTGGAGAGCGCAAAACAATTTAAGAGTTCCTGGGTAGAGTTGGGAAGGGCATTGTATTCCGTATGGAGGGATAAGCATTATAAGGAGTGGGGGTTCGCTACATTAGAGGCTTATACGGCTAAAGAGATAGGCATACGCAAGAATACGGCGATGAAGCTCCTGAAGTCTTATTATTTCCTGGAGAAGGAGGAGCCGCATTACCTTAGTAGGGATTTTGTGGAGGGAACGTCTGCCGCTAATATCCCCAGTTATGAGTCGGTGGCTTTGCTGCGCTTGGCAAAAAATAAAAAATCTCTTGATAGCGATGATTACGCGCATATAAAAAAGGAGATTTTTGAAGAAGGTAAAGACACCATTGCCGTAAAAAAGGATTTAACCGCTCTTATCAGGCAGAGGCAGGAACTTGAGCCAGAAGAAGCCCAGCGTAAGAAGAAAGAAGCCACAGTCAGAAGGCTGTACGGAACTTTAAGGTCATTGCAAAAAGAGGCGCAGTTATTGAAACTTTTACCTGCGCCGTTATTGAAGGATATGGGTGAGTTATTACAGCGGATAGAAGCGGAATTTTCTTAAGCGCATTACCACAGATTCTTTCTTATCCATGTATCAACATCCATTACTTTTTGCCAGCCGCTTTTGGCCCATCCGGTTGTGGCATTTGTAGTAGTATTGGTGCTTTCGGCCTGCTTGCCTGCGGGCTTACAGCTGGTAATACATCCGCCCGTAAAAAGCAGCCCGCACAATAAGCCAAATGCCAGCAAAAAATAACTCTTCTTAAGGGTCATGCCGCTCCTTTTCGCAAATTTAATAAACTTCTGCTATCCTGCCTTTACGTGGATAATATATCATATTAAACGGCTTCAATGCAATATTCTTTTAGGTTGTTTTCTATTTATTTTTTAGATGTTCCGTGTTAGAATAAATTTATCCTAAAATCCCCCTGGTAATTTACCACCCGATAAGATGAAAGAAAAAAAAGCGATAATCATAGGAGCCGGCCCCGCGGGCCTCACCGCTGCCTACGAGCTCCTTAAGAAAACCGATATTAAGCCGATAATTTATGAGATGGATTCCCAGGTAGGGGGTATCTCAAAGACGGTGGATTATAAAGGAAACAGGATAGATATCGGCGGCCACAGGTTTTTTACCAAATCCAGGGAAATCAAAGAGTGGTGGTTGAATATTCTTCCGTTACAGGGTAAGCCCGCTAAAGACGATATCCTTCTTGACAGAGAAGCGCCTTTCTCAAAAGAAAACAACGCCCCAGACCCCGAAAAGACCGACCGCGTGATGTTAACCCGCAAACGCGTCTCCAGCATACTTACATCCGGGAAATTCATAGATTATCCGCTCTCTTTAGGCTTACGTACATTAGGGGTATTGGGTTTTTATAGGATATTGAAGATTGCCGCCAGTTACACCCGGGCAAGAGTTTTTCCAATTCGTCCGGAGAAGACGTTGGAAGATTTTTTTATAAACCGCTTTGGAAAAGAAATCTATTCCCTTATTTTTGAAGATTACACCCGCAAGGTCTGGGGGGTTTCCTGCGGGCAGATAGACCGCGACTGGGGGATACAAAGAGTAAAAGGGCTTTCTGCGGGCAGGGTTGTATTATACGCGCTAAAGTCGGCCTTTTTTCTAAAAGGTTATTACTCCGAGAACAATAACACGGAGGCGAGCTTGATAGAGAGGTTCCTGTATCCAAAGCTTGGTCCCGGACAATTCTGGGAAGAGGTGGCGCGTATAATAGAAGAGAAAGGCGGCCAGATACACTTGGGCCATCGAGTAACGCTGCTAAACATGGAAGATTCAAAGATAAGGACGGCCGAGATAAGAGATGAAAGAAACGGCTCAACCTTTACCGTAGAGGGAGATTATTTTTTCTCTTCTATGCCGGTAAAGGACCTTATCGCTGCCCTTGGAAAAGAGGTCCCCGCGGCAGTAAAGGAGGTCGCCGGTAATCTTTTGTACCGCGACTTTATCACGGTAGGGGTACTTGCTGGTAAGCTTAAGATTAAAAATCAAAGAAAAATCAAGACCCCGGATAATATTATTCCTGATAACTGGATTTACGTCCAGGATAAAAGAGTAAAGCTGGGGCGCATTCAGATATTTAACAACTGGAGTCCTTATATGGTCAAAGACGAGCATACCGTCTGGCTTGGCCTGGATTATTTCTGTAATGAGGCAGATGCGATATGGAAGAGCAGTGACAGAGAAATCAAGGATTTAGCCGTAGCCGAACTATTGCAAATCGGGTTTATTGAAAAGGCCGATGTCTTGGATAGCGTAGTTATAAGGGTAAAAAAAGCATACCCGGCCTATTACGCAGGGTATGCGCAATTCCAGGTTGTGAGGGATTTTACGGATACCCTTGAGAACTTATTTTTAATCGGCAGGAACGGCATGCATCGCTACAATAATACTGACCACTCAATGCTCACGGCAATGACAGCGGTGGAAAATATCGTATGCGACAGGATTTCCAAGGACAATATCTGGAGAGTCAATGTCGAAAGGGAATACCATGAATAAGAGCAGGTTTTTTAATCTTATTGATTCCCGGGGATTGCTTGTGGCGATAGTTTCTCTGGTTGCGTTATCCATTTTTTATATCTCGCTAAAAAAGAGTTTTATCGGAGACGAGATCGAGGCGGTGCATACGGCATGGAAGATAGCCCATGGCGAGAGGATATACGTGGATTTTATACAGCATCACCACCCCTTTTTCTACTATTTCCTCGCTTTTTTGCTGCCGGCCCTGAAAGAGAATTGGGCAACTATCATTCTCCTGCGGATAGTTATGTTTTTGATGAGCCTGGGAGTCGGCTATACCGCATATCTTATAGCCAGAAAGGCCTTTGATAAGGAGATAGGAATAATCAGCCTGGGTTTTTTAGGCACGACCATAATTTTTTCTACCGTCATAATACAGATTAGGCCGGATATCCCCCAGGTTTTATTTGCCGCTATCTCCGTACTCTTTTTGGTCAGGTATCTTGAAAGTAAAGAGCTCCGTTACCTTACGGCTAACGCCATTTCTTTAGGCATATCCTTTCTTTTCCTGCAGAAAGCGATTATCCCTTTGGCCGCAACGGAAATTATTTTATTTATAGATGCTGTCAGGAGAAACATAAAATATAAAATCTTACCGTTGCATATCCTTATTTTTATAGCAACCCTGATCCCGTATTATTTTTACCTTTTACTTACCAATTCTCTTGATACCTATTTTCAGCTTAACTGGGTTTTAAATATGCATTTTAAAGCGCATTTTTCTCCGTTAAAGTTCCTGGGGAAATCGTTTGCTATGAATAACCTGGTTTGGACATTCTGGCTTATCGGCGTATGTTTCTTCCTCAAAAACAGAATCCAGAAATACCTTGCGTTGTTTTCCCTGATTATCTTCGCTTTTATGTGGGCGTCAAAATGCCCTTCCGACCAATATTTTTTATTACTCGTAATCCTGGTTTGCATATTGGCAGCTAACGGCCTGTATTCGGCTTTAGGCAGGTCCAGGGCGCTAAGTGCAATAGTCCTGCTTCTTGGTAGCCTTCCTCTGGCGTATTCCATCGCGAACCTCGAATATAATGATAACGATATCAAAAAGGCTTCCTATGTATTAGCCATTACTAAGCCCGGTGATTACGTATATGACGGGCAAAACTCTTTTAATTTATTCCGCGAAGATATCGACTATGTCTGGTTTGGCGTCGGCCCAAACAATGTCCTTGATACCTATAAGAGAATAAATAAGGGATACGATTATAATATTTACCGCGCAATCGCAGAATATAAACCCAGGGTTATTTCTGCCTACAATATTGAGGACATGAACAATCCCGCCATCGCAGGGTATTATACAAAAGACAATACCTACAGCGAACTGTATATCAGGAAGAAATAAAGAATGGAATATAACGCGGCGGCAGTTGGCGCAGGACCAGGTTAGCTAAATTTCTTTATATATGCGACTATATCTCTGGTAGTAGAATCCGGGGTAGATGCGCCGGCTGTAATGCCGATTGTTTTTACGCCGGCAAACCATGATTTTTTTATTTCTTCTTTACTGTTTATCCAGAATGTCCGGTTGTTAATACTTTTAGAAATCTCGTATAATCTTTTTGTATTGGCGCTTTTCTTTGAGCCGATAATAAGCATCAGGTCATTTTCTCCGGGCATCTTTTTTATCTCTTCCTGCTTAATCCTCGTAGGCATGCATATCGTGTTACGGAATTCTATTTTTTCTATATAATTTTTCAGTATATTCAATATCAACAAGACATTTTTGGCATTCTGTGTCGACTGCACTACCACCCCGGCCTTTTTTATTCTCTTGATTTCTGCAAGCGGTATATTTTTTGGCGTATCTATAATTATCGCCTTGGATTCTAGCTGTCCGATTATACCGTGCACCTCGGTATGCTTTTTATCCCCGATGACAATGATTTGATACCCGCGGCGTTCCATGCCTTTGGCGATATTGTGTATTTCTTTTACCATCGGGCATGTAGCGTCAATTATCCTGTAACCGAGCCGCACCGCCTTATTGACGGTAGCTATCGGCATGCCGTGCGCCCGTATAAGAAAGATTTTGTTCTTTCCTTTCGTAAGCCGGTTTATTTTTACTATGCCGGCCCTGCGGATTTCTGCGGCCACCTCTTCATTATGGACTATGTCTCCTAGCATATATATCTTTTCTTTAGAGGCGACAGCTTCTTTTGCTATGACTAATGCCCGTTTTACTCCGAAACAGAAGCCGGCTGATTTGGCAATGTTTATTTTCATATTATGCCTTTTTAGGGTTATTTTTATACATACGCTACATTTTAGCCTAAAGACGGGTAGAATCCAAGCCCAAGTTTGCCCACGGGGGCAATACTGGCGCAATTCCAATTAGCGCCAGGCATCAGTTTCTGAAGTAGAAAACAATGATTTATAGCGCGAGGATTTCTTCTGAAAAGAAAGATAGAGATTTCTTGTATTTTTCTTTGATAGAGGAATTCCTTAGGGTATCTACCGCTAATTCTCCCAACTTTTTTATTTCGCTGCGGGCATATTCGAGCGCCCCGGAATCACTGATAATTCCGCGCATAATTAAAAGGTCATTCTTATTCACTTTTTCTTTTGAGAAGGTGTTTTTTATTAATGCCTTATTTTTTCTGCCGGAGTGGTTATAGGCATACCAGACAAGCAGGGTTTTCTTGGCCTCCTGCAGGTCCGTTACATTGGACTTGCCGGTCTCGCTTTCCTCGCCGAAGGTGCCGATTATATCGTCTTTAATCTGGAATGCCCTCCCCAGATAAATGCCGTAAGAAGAGAGCCTCTGTATTTCTTTTTCACCTGCTCCCCCGAGGATCGCTCCCATGGTAAGCGGGGCGGCAAAGGTATAATTTGCGGTTTTTAAATCGTATATTCTGTAGATATCGCTTTTTTCAATTTCTCCAATTTCTTTTGTACTCAGTAATAGTTCGATGAATTCACCGCTTCCCGTTAAAAACGCCGCCTCAATTAGTTTTTTTAAAGCCAGCTCTTTACGCCTTCTATCTTCTTCGATGGCTAGAAACGCATCCAGCGCCATAGCATACATGATATCGCCGACTACGATGGTTAAATCCGCGCCGCTAAATTTAATATCTGCATATCCTTTTAAATATTCCTGCATCATTGCGTGCATAGAGGGTTTTCCGCGGCGGGTATCGGATTTGTCGATAATATCGTCGTGGACCAGCATGAAATCATGCAGGAGCTCGATTGATACGGCGCTGCGATAAAGCCGGGGGGCGGGTTTATCGGTAAAACCCAGGTATCCGACAACGAATAAGGTCGGGCGGATGCGTTTACCTTTGCGGGAGATAAATTCCTTTATATTTCTGTACAGGACAGGAGAGATTTTCCTTAATTTATAGGTGGCATTAACTTCGTTTAGGTAAGCGTGGATACTCTTTTCTATTCTCTTTTTTATTTCCAAAAACATAAAAATATGCTAACATATAAATAAATCTAAAGCAAATGAAATAAGATGTCAAATATCGTTCGGGCATTACGTCTACCGTTTCTTTCTGCCAGCGTAATCCCTTTTATTTTCGGCTCCCTTATTCCGGGAGGCAGATTAAATTTGCCGGGTTTTTTATTCGGTATTTTATGCGCCGCCTGCACTCATTTAAGCGCTAACCTTATAAATGACTACGCGGATTCCAAGAGCGGAGTGGATTGGCAGGATAGGAATTTTTATAATTTCTTCGGCGGCTCAAAACTCATCCAGGAGAAGGTGTTCTCAGAGGAGTTTTATCTAAGGCTAGCTTTATTCTTTGCTGCCCTCGCTACTGTATTTGCGGTGTTACTGGCGCTAGCTATAAAAAACTTATCAGTTATCTGGTTTTATCTTATTATTATTACGCTGGGCTGGTTATATACGCAAAAGCCACTGCAGTTTTCTTATCACAGGGCAGGAGAAATCTTCATCTTTCTTCTTTTTGGCCCGGCTATCGTTATGGGGGCGTATTTCATACAGACCGGGATTTTTCCCGACGCCAAAAGCTTTATTTTGTCTCTACCTTTTGGTTTCTTGACTTGCGCAATCCTGTTTGCAAATGAGGTCCCGGATTATACTGATGACAAAAAGGCAGCCAAATTCACGTGGGTTTCTTTAACCGGGCTAAAATGCGCATTCATCCTTTACGCCGCGCTTATCGCCTGCGCGTTCTTTACGGTGTGGCTGGGGATTACCTTAAAATATATAACCCCTGTTGCCATTTTATCTTTTATATTGATTATCCCGGCTATCCAGGCAGCGTATATTTTAAAGGAATATTCCGGTGATAAGATAAGATTGATGACTTCTTCAAAAATTACCATACTCATTCAGGGGCTAACTGGGATAATGCTGATAATCGGGGTGTTAAGATGAAAAAGATAGTAATCATAGGTGCCGGATTTGCAGGGCTTGCTGCTCTTAGAAGGCTGCAGAAGTTATTGGGAAAAGAGTTAGAGCTTGTGCTTGTAGACAATAGGATTACAAGCGATTTTCTTCCGTTGCTTCCAGATTGCATAGGCAGAGGGATAGACCCGCAGTTCCTGCAATATAAAGTAGAAGATTTATGTAAAAGCCTTAACTGTGTTTTTATAAATGAAGCCGTGAATGCGATTGACCTGGAAAAGAAGCGGGTAATGACGGCAACGAAAAATATCGTTTATGATTACCTGCTTATTGCCAGCGGCAGCGAGACGAATTTTTACGGCAATGACAATATAAGACAGAACGCATACAAAATAGACGATGCCGCGGATATCAAAAAAATACTAGAGGTAATAAGGGCCAGGGTTTTCGATCATTATATCGTCTGCGGCGGCGGATATACAGGGGTAGAGGTCGCTACTAATTTAAGTTTATTGCTCACAAAGAGTAAACACCTTAACAGGATAATGCTCCTTGAGAAGGGGACGGAGATATTGGGAAATCTTCCGAACTGGATGAGAGAATATGCGGCTATGAATTTAGACAGGATGAAGGTAATGGTTTTTACTGCTACCGCAGTAGAGAGGATAGAGGGGGCAAAGGCCTATCTTACCAACGGCAATAGCTTTGATAATTCCATGGTAATCTGGGCTGCCGGAGTAAGAACAGCTGTTTTTACTCAGCAGTTGCCTCAAGAGAAGAATTCCCAGGGGCGGCTTAAGGTGGATGAATATTTGCGCCTGCAAGAAAATTGTTTTGTGGCAGGAGATTCGGCATATGTCCAGGATAAAGGCAGCTTCTTAAGGATGGCAGTGCAGTTCGCGATATGCGAGGGCTCGACCGCCGCAGAAAATATCGTCAATACCATAAAAGCAAAACCGCTTGTAAAATACAGGCCTATTGACCTTGGTTACATTATACCGATGGCTAACAATTATTCTTGTGGGACTGTGTTTGGTACCGAACTGATAGGCCGGCTGCCTACTTTGCTACACTTCTTTATGTGCCTCTACCGTTGCCGGGGCTTTAAAAATAAGTTAGGTATAGCTAAGAATCTAATAGGAATACATTAGTTAATAGTTTCCGCCTAGGCGGATCAGCCTACGGCTGACATGGTTCATTGTTCATGGTAGGATATTTTACTATGAACTATCAACTATGAACTATGAACCAAACAGGGAGGATGATATGGTTGATGTAGCGACGTTAATCCTGAGAATTGCCATTGGGATTATGTTTTGCTCACACGGTTTACAGAAGGCGTTTGGCCTATTCGGTGGGCCTGGTATCTCCGGCGTTACAACTATGCTTTCGGGGTTGGGTTTTTCCCCGGCAGTATTCTGGGCTTATTTACTGGCATACTCCGAGCTTTTAGGAGGGCTGTGCCTTTTACTTGGCCTGGCCACAAAGTATGCAGCGGGTATACTTTTTATCCTTATAGTAGTCGCGATAGTAAAAGTTCACCTTAAACATGGTTTCTTTAGTATGGGTGGCGGCTTTGAATATCCCTTTATTATTGCCGCAGCATGCCTGGCCCTTATCCTTCTGGGAACGGGTAAATTCGGGATAACCAGGTTTTAATTTATCGTAGAGAAAACAGCGTACCTTAACAATATACCTAGATGAACAAAATCTTACGCATATTTACTATACTCATTATAACGGTATTGGCGGGAGGGATTTTTTATTCCGCTTCTGCCGAGGGAGCAGATAAAAATCTGCCTGTCTTATCGGTATTTTATTCTCCTTCCTGCCACCGCTGCCAGGTGATAAAAGACAAACTCATGCCTTATATCGAAAATAAATTTTCCGGCAGGATAAAAATTGAATACCGCGATATATCGGCGCTGGAGAATTATAATCTGCTCTTATCGCTAGAGGAGCGCTATAAGCCTGGCATAGAGAATTCATGGCCGATTTTCTTTATGGAGGGGCATTTCGTCAACGGCGGTAAGGACGTTACGAATAATCTGGTGAGCATGATTTCCCGGTCTCTGAATAACCCGCTCTTGGCCAGGATAGAGTCAGGCGGGGTAGAGTTGATGAGCCACTTTAGGAAATTCACCCCGCTTTTAATCATCAGCGTGGGCTTAGTAGATGGGATTAATCCCTGCGCCTTTACCGTGATTGTTTTCTTTATTTCATTCCTTTCACTCCAGGGGTATAAGAGGAAAGAGCTATGGGCAATCGGGTTGACATTTATATTCGCTGTGTTCCTGGCCTATATCCTGATAGGCCTGGGGTTATTCGGCTTCCTTTACCGCTTCAAAAGCTTTTGGCTGGTAAGAAAGATATTCAATATTTCAGTCGGCTCCTTTAGCATTATACTGGCGATACTGGCAATTTACGACGCGGTAAAATACAGAAAAACACAAAAGACAGAAGGTCTGCTTTTACAGTTGCCCGGCGCAGTGAAAAACCAGATACACAAGGTGATAGGTATGCAATTTCGAAAGACCAAAGATACGCAAGCGCCCGCCGCAGGGAATATTTATCAGCTAATAGCAGTCGCTTTTGTTACTGGATTATTGGTTTCGGTGCTTGAGGCGGTCTGCACGGGGCAGACCTATCTTCCTACTATTGCTTTTATTTTTAATACCACATCCCTTAAAGCGCAGGCGATGGGGTATTTATTGCTCTATAACATCATGTTCGTTGTTCCTTTATTTATCGTGTTCTTATTTGCTTTATGGGGCGCTACATCAGAACAATTCTCTAATTTTTTAAAGAGCCGGCTGTTAGCCATTAAAATATCCATGGCAATACTTTTCTTTTTTATCGGAGTCTTTTTAATATGGAGGGCGTGATGCGTAAAATAATATTTCTCCTATTTATGTTTTTTTGTGTAACCGCAACTATTTCTCTTGCGCAGGATATCACTCACCCCAGCAACGAGAAAAGTGATAAATACACCTGGGATTTTGGTTATGTAAAACAGAGCCAGATTTCAAAGCATGATTTTATATTAAAGAATGATTCAAATAAGCTCTTGGTCATAAAGAGTGTAAATACCTCATGCGGATGCACTGCTTCTAAGGCAAAAAAAGAAACACTTTCGCCCGGAGAAACTACCGATATCGAGGTCAGCTTTAATAGCAAGGGTTATTCCGGAGAGGTTAAGCAGTATATCTACGTGCATACAGATAACCTTGACAATGAGACAATTCGTTTTATAATCAAGGCGAATGTAGTTAAGGAATAAGTAGAGAAATAAGAAGTGTACACCGAGCATGGCTCGGTGTGATTTCGGCGTATACGCCAAAGGCACGCCGAAATCAAGGCCAACGTAGTCAAGGATAAGTAAGTATTTAACTTTGGAGGATAGGAAAAATGTGGTCGTTACAGCTTAGGTTATGGTTCCTGGTGACACTTCTCTTCGGCCTTATTTATGCGTTGGTCGTTGTAGTGGGCAGGGTATTTCTGCACGTAGGTGATTTTACATTTTATTTTATAATTTCCCTGGCGATGATGCTTATCCAGTATCTTATCGGCCCCAAGATGGTAGAGTGGTCGATGCACGTACGCTACATAAAAAGAGAGGAGCAGCCTCGTCTTTACTCAATGGTTGAAGGTCTTGCGATGAGGGCCCAGATTCCCGTGCCCAGAATCGGTATAGCCCAGGTTTCACTGCCGAATGCCTTTGCTTTCGGCCGCTCCTTAAGGGATGGCCGCGTCTGTGTTACGGAAGGGATTTTAAAACTGCTTAATGAAGAGGAGTTAAAGGCGGTATTGGGGCATGAATTGACCCACCTCAAAAGCCGCGACGTCTTAACCATCACTCTTCTTTCCGTTATTCCTATGGTGATGTACAGGATTGCCTGGCAGTTTCTTTTTTATGGCAGGAGGCGCGATGAACGGGGAGCGAACACCGCGCTTATCGGCCTGGCAGCGTTCCTTTTTTATTTTATTACCAATCTTCTGGTCCTTTATGCCTCGAGGATACGCGAGTATTTTGCGGACAGGGGCTCGATACTGCTGGGTAACCGTCCGGCTGTTATGGCAAGTAGCCTCTATAAACTCGTGTATGGCTCAGCGCGAATGGATAAGGAATCACTGAAGCAGACGGAAGGGTTGAAGGCGTTTTTTGTAAATGACCCTTCCCAGGCAGTTAATGAAATAAAAGAGCTGGCGCAATTAGACCTTGATAAGAACGGAACAATAGACGCCTCAGAACTTGAGCTCTTAAGGAACAAGAAAGTGCATCTTGGTTTTGGAGACAGGCTCCTTGAGCTGCTAAGCACCCACCCGAATATGCTTAAGCGCATAAAACAGCTTTCTGAGTATCATGCTTAAACTTTAGAACCCTTTAATCTGTAACGAGATAAAGAAGCCCGCTACCCCTAAAAGCGGGCTTTTCTTTAATTGACACATAGGCCAATTTACTATATAATTAATAACCTATGGAATTGAGCGAAATTTTAACCCAAAGAAGGCAAAAACTTAAATCTTTTGAAGCCAGCGGCGGAGCTTACCCTAATGCGGGTTTCTCTGATTACAGGGATATTTCCGGCGTCCTTAAGGAATTTCAGGAGGGTAGTAAAGTAGTTCTGGCAGGCAGGGTTATGGCAAAAAGGCTGCATGGTAAAGTCATCTTTGCGGATTTAAGAGATTCAGGCGCTTCAATCCAGTTGTATGTGAAAACGGATTTTGTCGGTCCGGAAAAGTTCAAAACCTTTGATAGCTTCGATATCGCAGATATTATCCAGGTAAAGGGGGAGCTGTTTAAAACGCATACCGGCGAGCCAACGGTAAAGGTAGAGGATTTCACGATGTTAGCCAAGGCATTACGTCCCTTACCTGAAAAGTGGCACGGCTTAAAAGACGTGGAGCTGCGCTACCGCCAGCGGTACCTGGATTTAATCGTAAATGAGGATGTAAAAAAGGTATTTCTTACGCGTTCGCGGATAATAAAGGCAATCAGGGATTATCTGGACGGCAAAGGGTTTATCGAGGTAGAGACGCCTATGATGCACAATATTGCCGGAGGCGCGGCAGGCAGGCCATTTAAAACATTCCATAATGAATACGCCATGGACCTCTACTTACGGATTGCTCCGGAGCTGTACCTTAAACGGCTTATCGTCGGCGGTATGGACAGGGTATATGAGATAAACCGCTCTTTCCGCAATGAAGGGGTATCCACAAGGCATAATCCGGAATTTACCATGTTAGAGATATACCAGGCCTATGCTAATTATGAAGATATGATGCGTTTAGCCGAAGGTATGATTGTTTCCGTAGCCAGGAGCGTATTGGGTGCTGATGAGTTCGTTTATCAGGGTAAAACTGTGAATTTGTCGGCTCCATGGCAGGAGCGTTCTTTTGCCGGGATGGTAAAGGAGAAATTCGGGATTTTACCTTCTGATGACGTATCGAGCATGCTGAAGAAATTGCAGGAGAAAGGGTTTGCAAAGGATAAGGTAAAACTCAGCCGTTCCCAGGTAAATAAAATCATTGAAGATATCCTTGAACAGGATATGAGCATGAACCCGACATTTGTGACGGATTACTTCACTAACCTCTGCCCGCTGGCCAAGACAAAAAAAGATAATCCTTTGGTATCTGAACGGTTTGAACTTTATATGGCGGGGATGGAAATCGGTAACGCCTATTCGGAACTCAATGACCCTCTTGAGCAGTACAGGCGTTTTGAAGAGGAGATTAAAGAATTGGAGCCGCAGGAGAAGAAAAACCTGGATGAGGATTATGTGGTAGCGCTTGAGCACGGGATGCCTCCCGCAGGAGGCCTTGGTATAGGTATAGACCGGTTGTGTATGTTACTTACGGATCAGCCTTCGATACGGGACGTTATTTTATTCCCGCTTCTTAGGCCGGAATAACAGAATGCATACAGAATTTCTTATCAGTTGGCGATATTTGGCGACGAAGAGGAGGGAGAAATTCATCTCTCTTATAGGTATAATCTCAATCCTGGGTGTCGCGATAGGCGTTATGGCGCTTATCGTGGTAATTGCGGTAATGAGCGGTTTCGATCAGGACCTGCGCGATAAAATCGTGGGTAATTCTTCCCACCTTACCATAACCAATTACCAGGGTATCACCAAAGGCGAATACGAAAAGATAGTAAGAAGGATCGCGCCCAATCAGCATATCAAAGGAATGAGCCCGAATGTCCAGGGCCAGGCATTGGTGAAAGAGGGCGCAAAGTTTTTTGCCGTAGGCCTCAAAGGCGTTGATCCTCTGACGGAGCCGGCGGTAACAAAGATAAGACAATACGTTACAGTAGGCAGCGTCGATAACCTGGATAAGGAAAGTGTTATTATCGGCAAAGAGCTGGCAACGTACCTTGGGTTGGGCCTGAATTCTAAACTGGTAGTTTATTCGCCGCTCGGCAAACAATACACTTTAAAAGTGGTAGGTCTTTTTAATTCCGGCATGTACGACTATGATATGAACCTTATTTTTACAAATATTGCCTGCGCGCAGGAGATAATGGGTATGCCCGACCGGATAAGCGCTATTGCCATAAAACTGGATAATATGTATATGGCGGATAAAATGAAAGTCGAACTATCGGAATTATTCGGCTTTAACTATATTATAAAGACCTGGATGGAGATAAATCAGAATTTCTTTGCGGCGCTTAAACTAGAGAAACTGACTATGTTTATCATACTGACGCTGATTATCCTCGTAGCTTCTTTAAATATAGCCAGCACCCTTATAGTGACGGTAGTGCAAAAGACAAAGGATATAGGAATCCTGAAGGCCATCGGCATCAACTCTCGAGGAATACGCAGGATTTTTACCTATCAGGGTTTGATGATTGGGGCACTTGGTATTTTTTTTGGCAGCCTCGCAGGAGTAGGGCTTTGCGCCCTCCTTAAAAGGTATCAATTCATAACATTGCCATCCGACATTTATTACATAAACAAACTGCCTGTTTCTTTACAGCTCTGGCCGGATATGGTTTTGATTATCCTAAGCGCCATGGCGATTACGCTTGTCTCTACGATCTATCCGGCAAGTAGGGCCGCAAAGTTAGGGGTGGTGGAGGCGCTGCGCTACGAGTAACGTGAATTTAATCGAGGCCAAGAACATACATAAGACCTACAGTAACGGAAAGAACTCCCTTATGGTCTTAAAGGGCATAGATGTGTCATTGGAGAAGGGCAAATTTATCGCCATTGTCGGGCCTTCCGGGGCAGGTAAGTCCACGCTTTTGCATATACTCGGCGGTCTTGATTCTCCGACGCAGGGAAAAGTATTGCTTGAAGGCCAGGATTTATATTCCTTAAGCGACGAAAAGATTTCCAGGGTCCGTAACGAACGCATTGGTTTTGTTTTTCAGTTCTATCATCTGCTTCCTGAGTTTACCGTCTTTGAGAATGTGCTTATGCCGGCATGGCTCGGTAATAACACCGGCCTAAGCATAAAAGACAGGGCAGCGGAATTGCTGGTTGAGATAGGCCTCGGAGAAAGGATGAAACATTTCCCGGGAGAGCTTTCCGGAGGCGAGAAGCAGAGGGTAGCTATCGTGCGCGGGCTTATAAATAATCCACGGGTGCTTTTCTGCGATGAGCCCACGGGTAATCTTGATTCCAAGACCGGGGAGGAAGTAATCGAGACCATAAGAAAGATTAACTTGGAAAACAAGATGACAGTGGTTTTGGTTACCCATAATATAGAGCTGGCCAAGTCCGCGGATAAGGTCTATCATTTACGTGACGGCTTGTTGGTTAATTAAAATTTGTTCATGGTTCATTGTTCATAGTTCATGGTAAAATGTCTTACTATGAACTATCCACTATGAACTATGAACTAACGAGGGAGAGCTTATGAAGGTCTATATCAACGGTAAATTTTACGAGAAGGAAAATGCGAAGATTTCCGTGTTTGACCATGGCCTGCTTTACGGCGACGGGGTTTTTGAAGGGATCCGTTCGTACAGCCATCTTGTTTTTAAGCTGAATGAACATATCGAGCGCCTTTTTGAATCTGCGAAAAGCATTATGCTGGAAATCCCATTGAGCCGCCAGCAGTTGATAAAGGCGGTTCTCAGCACTTTAAAGGAGAATAAGTTAAGCGACGCTTATATCCGGTTAATAGTGACCAGGGGAGAAGGTGACCTTGGTCTTGACCCGCGCAAATGCAAAGGCAATGCCACGATTATTATCATCACCGACAGGATCCTTCTTTATCCCCAGAAATATTACAAAGAAGGGCTAAAGATTATTACCGTTCCGACAGTAAGGAATCTGCCAGAGGCGCTTAATCCGCAGATAAAATCCTTGAATTACCTGAACAATATTCTGGCCAAGATTGAAGCGGTAAGCGCAGGATACGATGAGGCAATAATGCTCGATTCCCTGGGCTACGTTGCCGAATGTACCGGAGACAATATTTTTATCGTCAAAAACAAACATCTCTATACTCCGCCCCAGTGTATGGGGACGCTGCGTGGGATTACCCGCGATAGCGTGCTTGAGATTGCCCGTAGGTCCAGGATCGCCGTGCACGAGCATGTGATTACGCGGCACGAGGTTTATATTTCCGATGAATGCTTTCTTACCGGAACGGCTGCCGAGATTATTCCGGTAGTAGAGGTCGACGGCCGCTCTATCGGTTCCAGTAAGCCCGGGAAAATCACCCTGTCGCTTATGAAGAAATTTAAAGAATTGACGAGGAAGGAAGGAGTGAAGTACTAAGGTGCTTTGCGACATATGCGGTAAAAATCAGGCAACGGTCCATCTTACCGAGATTATTGACGAACAGATGAATGAACTTCACCTGTGCGAAGAGTGCGCGCGCAAAAAGAGTTCTGAGATGGAGCAGCAGTTTGGCTTAAGCGACCTGTTGGCGGGTATGGCTGAATTTCAGAAGCCCACGACGGAGGAAACAGAAGCCGCTTCTCTTGTCAAGTGTCCGAATTGCGGTCTTGCCTATACGGAGTTTAAGAAAATAGGGCGGCTTGGCTGCGGTGAATGTTATACTGCTTTCAAAAAATACCTCGCTCCATTATTAAAAAGAATTCATGGTTCTCTTCGTCATACCGGCAAGAGTCCCTTTAAGGGCCGCCGGGTGCCAAAAAAGAAAGAAGAGATGGAAGAGTTGCGTAACAGGTTACAGGCGGCAGTTGTAAATGAGGCCTTTGAAGAAGCAGCCGAGCTTCGCGACCAGATAAAGGAACTGGAAAAGAAAGAGCAAAATGGAACTAAATAGCCTCCTAAATCACACCAGTGAATGGCTTAAAGGGACCGGCCCTAACGCCGATATCGTAATTTCAAGCCGTATTCGCCTGGCCCGTAACCTCGATAAATTTGCTTTTCCACAGAGGGCAAATAATAAACAGGGTGAAGAAGTCCTCAATGCAATCGAGGAGAAGATAAAAAAGTTAGATTATCTTAAAGGTGTAACTATCTTCAGGCTTCTGGGGATGGACAGTGTGGATAAACAATTTCTCGTGGAGCGGCATCTTATGTCTCTTGAGCATGCCCAGAAGAGTGACAGTAAGGCAGTGGCGATAGAGGAAGAAGAAGTTGCCTCTGTCATGATTAACGAAGAAGACCATATCCGCATGCAGGTGGTGCAGTCAGGATTTAATCTTTTTGAGGCCTGGAATATCGCTAATAAAATAGACGACTCTTTAAGTAAAGAACTCGGTATTGCTTTTAGTCCCGAATGGGGGTATCTGACTGCCTGCCCCACTAATACCGGCACAGGAATGCGCGGTTCGGTGATGCTGCATCTACCTGCCTTGGTAATGACGCGCCAGATAGACCGGGTGCTTGCGGCAATCGCGAAATTAAGTTTTACTACCCGCGGGTTGTACGGTGAAGGCACACAGGCGAGCGGTAATTTCTTCCAGGTGTCTAACCAGGTATCGCTCGGCCATGCGGAAGAAGAGGTTATTGAGAATATAAACGGCCTTATCAGGCAGATAATCGAACAGGAAAATCAGGCGCGCGAGGTACTGCTTTCCCGGAATAAGCCGGTCCTGGAAGACCGGATTAACCGTAGCATGGGAATTTTAAGGAGTGCTCGGATTATCTCTTCGCAGGAAACCATAGAGTTATTATCAATGGTAAGATTAGGCAATGATATGGGTATAATCAAGGATATCGACCGCCGCCGTATAAATGAATTATTTATCCTTACTCAGCCTGCCCATCTGCAGAAGATGGATAAGAAGAAGCTTTCATCGGTTGAAAGGGATATTAAGCGGGCGGAATTAATACGTAACAAACTTAATTTAGTGTAGTCGAGAGGAGAAATCATGTTTAATCGTTTTACCGAAAGGGCAAGGAAAGTTATAATTCTGGCAAAAGAAGAAGCGAGACGTTTTAATCACGATTATATCGGCACAGAACATATATTGCTTGGGTTAATCCGGGAAGGTGAAGGCGTGGCTGCGGCAGTG
Organism: Candidatus Omnitrophota bacterium; assembly: GCA_050012075.1. GTDB lineage: Bacteria > Omnitrophota > Gorgyraeia > Gygaellales > Profunditerraquicolaceae > JAMWCI01. Next base: position 35,805 of record JBEKHW010000010.1, read on the forward strand.
CTGCAGAAGATGGGTGTCTCTTTGGAGAATATAAGGTTGGAGGTAGAGAAGCTTGTGCAGCCCGGCCCTACTACGCAGATTATCGGGGATATCCCCTTTACGCCGCGGGCAAAGAAGGCGCTTGAGATGGCAGCAGAAGAAGCGCGCTCTCTCGGCCATAACTATATCGGGACCGAACACCTGCTTTTAGGCCTTATCCGCGAAGGAGAAGGAATCGCTTCCCAGGTCCTGATGAATTTAGGGATGGATTTAAATTCCGTGCGTAACGAAGTTATGGAACTTCTTGGTTCTGCCTTGCCCGGACCAGGAGGCAGCCCTCAGGCGTCAAAAACAAAAACCCCGGCCCTGGATGCTTTTGGCAGGGATCTTACTGCCCTGGCCAGAGAAAATAAACTTGACCCGGTAGTGGGCAGGGCTCAGGAAATTGAGCGGGTAATCCAGATTCTAAGCAGAAGGACAAAAAATAATCCTGTTCTTCTGGGAGAGGCGGGGGTGGGTAAGACCGCCATTGTAGAAGGGCTTGCCCAGCAGATAGTTGCCGGAAACGTGCCGGAGGTCTTAAGAAATAAGCGCATGATTGTTTTGGATTTGGCACTTATGGTTGCCGGAACCAAATACCGCGGCCAGTTTGAAGAAAGAATAAAGGCAGTGATGGAGGAAATAAAGCGCTCGCAGGATGTAATCATATTTATTGATGAACTGCATACCCTGGTAGGTGCGGGTGCCGCAGAAGGTGCGATTGATGCCTCCAATATTTTAAAGCCGTCTCTTTCCAGAGGTGAGATGCAGTGTATTGGTGCCACGACCATGGATGAATACAGGAAATATATTGAAAAGGATGCGGCGCTGGAGCGGAGATTCCAGACCATTATGGTTGAGCCGCCGACAGTTGAGCAGACTATTGAAATACTTAAAGGACTGCGGGATAAATATGAAGCGCACCACCGGGTTACTTTCCGTGACGATGCCCTGGAGGCAGCGGCCAAGCTTTCCGACCGCTATATCTCCGGAAGATTCCTGCCTGATAAAGCAGTGGATTTAATGGATGAGGCCGGCAGCCGCGCGCGTTTAAATGTTTTAATTGTGCCTCCTGAAATCAAACAGCTGGAAATCAAAGTCGAGGGCCTGCGTAAGGAAAAAGAATCGTTCATAAAGAGCCAGGATTTCGAAAAGGCTGCTGCATTAAGGGACCAGGAGAGGATAGCGCGCCAGGAACTTGAACAGTTAAACCGTGAATGGTCGCAGGCAAAAGATAAGATGCGGCCTGAAGTGGGCGAAGAAGAGATAGCCAAGATTGTAGCCCAGTGGACGGGTATTCCCATATTCAGGCTGGAGGAAAAGGAAGGCGAAAAACTACTTAAGATTGAAGAAGAGCTGCATAGGCGCGTAGTGGGGCAGGATGAGGCAATAGGGATAATCGCCCACGCGGTAAGGCGCTCGCGTGCCGGCATAAAAGACCCGAAAAGGCCGATAGGTTCCTTTATATTCCTGGGGCCGACAGGTGTAGGTAAAACCCTTCTTGCGCGCGCCCTGGCAGAATTTATGTTTGGAGACGAAGATGCGCTGTTACAGCTGGACATGTCCGAGTACATGGAAAAATTTAACGTCTCGCGCCTTATTGGGGCACCTCCGGGTTATGTCGGATATGAAGAGGGGGGACAACTTACGGAAAAAGTAAGGCGCAGGCCTTATGCGGTTATATTGCTCGATGAAATTGAAAAGGCGCATCCCGATGTTTTTAACCTGCTTTTACAGGTTTTTGAAGACGGCCGCCTTACCGATAGTTTCGGAAGAAAAGTGGATTTTAAGAACACGATTATTATCATGACTTCTAACGTGGGTGCTGAGCTTATCCGTAAGACGGGTTCTTTGGGGTTCAAGGCCCAGAAAGAAGAGATTACTTATCAGGAAATGAAGGATAAGCTGCTTGAGGAAGTTAAGCGTACCTTTAAACCTGAATTCTTAAACCGCATAGACGATACGATTGTTTTCAGGCAGTTAACCAAGGAAGATCTGGAGCGCATCATTGATATAGAAGTGAATCTTGTCGCGCAGAGGCTGGCAGAGCAGAAGATAACGCTCGAAGTTACGAAAGACGCAAAAGAATTTCTTATTGAAAAGGGGTTTGACCCGGTATTCGGGGCGCGTCCTTTAAAGAGGACGATACAGAGGTTTCTCGAAGACCCGCTGGCCGGAGAAATAATCTCTAAGCGTTTTAAAGAAGGCTCGATGGTAAAGGTTGTGCGCAAGAATCAGGAACTGGTTTTCGAATAAAACTATGTTGAAAGATTTCTTTATCCATATAGGCAGGAGTGTAGTTTCATTTATGTATCTTTTCGGCGGCCTGACTACGCTTGCCGCTGAAACTATTTATCTGTGTTTTATCCCGCCTTTTAAAGTCGACCGGATAATTGAACAGATCAAGAAGACAGGTTATGACAGTCTGCCGATAGTTTCACTTATTGCCCTTTTTATCGGTTTTATTTTTGCTTTACAGACCGCCTATTTCATGCAGCGTATCGGCTCAGAGCTTTATATCGCAAGCCTAGTTGCTCTCTCGGTGGTAAGGGAACTCGGGCCTGTAATTACGGCGCTCGTAGTTGCCGGCCGGGTGGGAGCTGCGATTACCGCAGAACTCGGTTCAATGCAGGTCACTGAACAAATAGACGCGCTGGAGACGCTTGCTACCAACCCGATAAAATACCTGGTTGTCCCACGCTTCATTGCGCTTACATTGGTATTGCCTTTGTTGACGCTGTACGCCGATATGGTCGGAATCCTGGGAAGCTACCTTATCTGCGTCTATAGGCTGGGGATTTCCGGCGGCTTGTATCTTCGGGTTACCTTTGAAGCGCTGCTTTTTAAAGATATATTTACGGGGATTTTTAAAACATTCTTTTTCGGGATGATCATTGCCTTTGTAAGCTGCTATGAGGGGTTTAATGTACAGGGAGGCGCTGAAGGCGTAGGCAGGGCGACAAGGTTGTCGGTAGTGAAGTCCTTTGTCCTGATTATCCTGGCAGATTGTTTCTTTACTGCCTTGTTTTATTTTATCTTTCCATAATGATAGAGATAAAAGAAGTGAAAAAGTTTTTTGGTGACCATAAGGTATTAGATGGGCTGGACCTTAAGATTAATACCGGAGAGACCTGTGTGATAATCGGCCGCTCCGGATGTGGAAAATCCGTGCTTCTTAAACATATCGCCGGACTCCTCAAGCCGGATAAGGGCCGGGTATTTGTCGACGATAAAGAAGTCAGCGCCTTACGCGCGCACGAAATGCATGAGCTACGCATGCGTATAAGCATGGTGTTTCAGGGAGGCGCGTTATTTGATTCGATGACGGTCGGCGAGAATGTCGGTTTTGGACTTATAGAGCATCAGCATCTCGAAAAAAAACAATTGCTGGAGAGGATAGAGGAAGCGCTGTGCTTGGTCGGTTTGTGCGGCATACAGAACCTTACGCCTTCTGAATTAAGCGGAGGCATGAGGAAGCGCGTGGCCCTGGCGCGGGCAATATGTATCCATCCGGAGATTATACTTTACGACGAGCCGACGACCGGAGTAGACCCTATTACCGCAGACAGTATTAATGACCTTATAATAGACCATCATGATAAGTTAAAGGTAACTTCTATCGTTGTTACGCACGATATGAGAAGCGCGTATAAGGTGGCCGATAGGATAGCGATGATGTACCAGGGAAAGATCATCGCTGAAGGTACCCCTCAGGAGATTCAAAATACGAAGGACCCGGTTGTTTACCAGTTTATTAACGGCCTGGCAAAAGGCCCGATAACCGAGACACTCGAACAGTTCCGTTAGACCAATTTGGAGGTATAAAAGATGATATTCGGTAAAACGAAAATGGAATTGAAGGTTGGTATTTTTGTTTTTATTGGCCTGATCATACTGGCGACGTTTATCCTTTGTATCGGCAGTTTTAAAACCTGGACCTCCGGTTATTACGTCGATTTCATTTTTAACTTCGTCAACGGCATCAAGGTCGGAGCACCCGTAAGATTCGCCGGAGTAGATGTCGGAGAGGTTAAAGAGATAGGCTTCATCATGCCTAAGGAAGGGGAGAATACCAGGATTAAGCTTGACTGCTGGATTAAAAGAGAAGTAAGAGTGCCCGTTGATTCCACTATTTGGGTAAATACCCTCGGCCTTTTAGGAGAGAAATATATTGAGATTATCCCTGGCCATGATTACACAAAGTTAATGGCCGAACATACAGACCTGACAGGACAAGACCCCATGCCGATGCATGAAGTGACGGTCATCGCCAAAAAAATAGCCAGTGATTTAGAGACAATCCTGGGGCGGATTAAAAACAAGGAAGGCACCATCGGCAAACTCCTGTATGAAGACACGATTTACAATGACCTGGAAGCGATGATCGCTGATTTACGCAAGAATCCCTGGAAATTATTCTGGAAGACGAAGGAAAAGAAGTAGATAAATTGTTATGCGTTTTGCGTTATGCGCCATGTGTTTCTTGATAAACGCACGACGCAAAACGCACGACGCAAAACGCAAAATGAAAACAAAAACCATATTCACGTGTCAGAAGTGTGGCTACCAATCCCCGAAATGGATGGGTAGGTGCCCCGACTGCAATAACTGGAATTCTTTTATAGAGGAAGATTTTTCTGCTCCGCAGGCCAGGACAAAGGAGAGAACGGCTTTATATAAAGATAAGCCTGTATTATTAAGAGACGTGGAATTTAAAGAAGACTCGCGCCTGGTTACCGGTATACGTGAATTAGACAGGGTGCTCGGTGGCGGTATTGTCCAGGGTTCTGTTATCTTAATTGGAGGAGACCCGGGGGTAGGAAAATCCACAATATCGCTACAAGTATGCAATCAACTGACCAGGGCCGGGCAGACCATACTATATGTTAGTGGAGAAGAATCGGTCCAGCAGACAAAATTACGGGCAAACAGGCTGGGTGCCTCGACTTCAGATAAACTTTATATCGTCAACCAGACAGACCTTTCAATAATCATCGAGCATATCAGGGAAATAAAGCCTATGGCCGTAGTCATTGATTCCATACAGGTGATTTTTGACCCCAACATGAGTTCTTCTGCGGGAAGCGTAAGCCAGGTAAGAGAGTGCGCAGGTATATTAACGCAACTGGCTAAGACAGCCGGTATCTCCATGTTCATTATAGGACACGTGACTAAAGAGGGCGCTATAGCGGGCCCCAGGGTGCTTGAGCATATCGTAGATACCGTGCTTTATTTCGAAGGAGACAGATTTTCTACCTACCGGATATTACGCGCGGTAAAAAACAGGTTCGGCTCTACTAATGAGATAGGTGTTTTTGAGATGGATGCAGGGGGCTTGCGGGAGGTAAAAAATCCTTCTGAAATATTTCTATCCGAGAAACCAAAAGAGGCAAGCGGCTCTGTAGTTGCCTCAACCCTCGAAGGCTCGCGGCCGCTTTTGGTTGAGGTACAATCATTGGTGACCAGGTCTGGATTTGGTTACGCGCGGCGCAGGTCCCAAGGATTTGATTATAACCGTTTAAGTCTTTTAGTGGCAGTGCTGGAAAAACGGCTGGGCCTGGGCCTTGAAACAGAAGATATTTTTGTTAATGTAGCCGGCGGAATAAAAATAGAAGACCCTGCGGCGGACCTGGCGGTTAGCCTCTCCGTTTCTTCTGCGTTCCGCGACCAGAAGATAGCTTCCGATATGGTAGTCCTCGGAGAAGTGGGCCTGGTAGGAGAAATCCGCAGTATAACGCAGGCAGCCTTACGTATTAATGAAGCCCATAAACTTGGGTTTAAGCAAGTGCTCTTACCGAGAAATAACTGCAAGGGGCTTAAAACAAACAGCGAAATCGAACTCATTCCTGTATCCAGCTTGAAAGAGGCCTGGGATATTGTTCTTGGTCTGCCTGCGGGAAAAGAGAAGCTCCGCACATAGTGCGGAGAGGTATGATTGAATTAATCGCCGTGCATAGCACGGCGTAAAACAAACGCTAAGCACCGAGCATAGCTCGGTGTGATTTAGGCATAAACACCAAAGGTATGCCTAAATCAACGCCAGAGGCAGCGTTTGTTTTAAGGGAGGGAAATGAAATGACTTTAATGTTAGTCCGTATTCTTTTTATCGTCGGTAGTATGATAGTAGGGTATTATCAGGTTAGTAATCCCCAGAGCGGCTGGGGTTTAGTCGGAGCGCTCGTCGGCGCCATTGTATCAGGATTAGTGATTCTGGCTGAGATGGGAATGCGTAAGACCTCTGTAAAGGGGCTTTCCAGCGCAGTGTTCGGTCTGATCCTGGGCCTTATTATGGCAAAACTGGCAGGCGATGCATTCAGCCTTGCGCCGATGGATCCAGACTTACTTTCGCGCACCAGGATAATACTGACCCTTATTTTTAGTTATTTTGGCATGCTTATCGGCTTACGCGGTAAAGACGAATTTAATATCATTATCCCGTATGTGCGGCTGCGCAGGCAAAGCCAGAATGAAGATGTGATTGTCGTTGACACAAGTGTCATTGTGGACGGCAGGATTGTAGATATCTGTAAGACCAAGTTCATTGCCGGGAAATTAGTCATTCCCAAGTTTGTATTACGTGAGTTGCAACAGATAGCCGATTCTACCGATCCGATAAAACGCCAGCGCGGCAGGCGCGGCCTTGAGATGCTGCATTCAGTCCAGAAGGAGCCTGGGCTCGATATTGCTCTTTCTGAAGAGGACTTTCCTGAGTTAGGCGATGTAGACACCAAGCTCGTAAAGCTGGCCAAGCTCTTGGATGCCAAAATATTAACCGTGGATTTTAACCTTAATCGTGTGGCCAGCATCCAGGGGATAAGGGTGCTCAATATAAATGAATTAGCCAATGCCCTTAAGGCCGTTGTCTTTCCGGGAGAACAGATGCAGATTAAGTTAATCAGGGAGGGCAAGGAGCATAACCAGGCAATAGGCTATCTTGAAGACGGCACAATGGTGGTAGTCGAAGACGCGCGTCGGCTGATCGGACAGGAAGCAAGGGTGGCAGTTACTTCTGTCCTTCAGACGCAGGCAGGCAGGATGATTTTTACGCGGCTAGAAAAATGAGTTACGTAAGCGCGGTGGTAGTGGCCGCAGGTAAGGGCAGCCGTTTTAAATATAGTGTACCCAAGCCGCTGGTAAAAATAAATGCAAAGCCTGCTATCGTTTATTCGCTGGAAACCTTAAGCCGGCATCCCGCCATAAAAGAGATTATCGTAGTAACGAATGCGCAAAACAGGCGAAGCGTTAATTATGCCATAAGAAAATACCGTATCCTAAAAGTCAGCGCAGTAATAGGCGGAGGCAGGAGAAGGCAGGATTCGGTATATAATGGCTTAAGGTCACTTGGCAGGAAAACCGACATCGTGCTTATACATGACGGCGCAAGGCCTTTTATTGACAGTGGTATAATCTCCCGCTCTATTGAAAAAGCAATATCTTCTGGAGCGGCAATTATAGCTGTGCCGGTGAAGGACACTGTTAAAGAAGTCACAAAGTCACAAAGATACAAAGTCACCAAAGACATTCTTGTAAAGAAAACATTAAATAGAGATACGCTCTGGGAAGTACAAACACCGCAGGTCTTTAGGAAACGACTCATTTTAAGGGCATACGAGAGATTTCGAAAATGCGATGTAACGGATGATGCGATGCTCGTAGAGAAGCTCGGCGCTCCGGTAAAAGTGGTAGAGGGCTCGTATAATAATATTAAAATAACCACCATAGAAGATTTGATAATAGCAGAGGCAATCGCAAGGGAGAGAGGGTGATGGAGCAGAGGATAGGCATAGGATACGACATACACCGCCTGACAGAAGACAGAAAATTATTTCTGGGAGGAGTAGAAATACCCTATACTTTAGGGTTATTCGGCCATTCTGATGCTGATGTATTGCTGCACGCTATTTGCGATGCGTTGCTGGGGGCAATTTCCGCAAAAGATATTGGGGAGAATTTCCCGGATACAGACCCGCAATACCATAACATCTCAAGCGCTGAATTGCTGAAGAAGGTTTTAGAATTAGTAAGCCAATCCGGATACAAAATCTGTAATATCGATACGGTGGTGATTGCCCAGGAGCCGTCTCTTTCTCCTTTTAAGAGGAAAATGCAGGAGAAAGTATCCTCACTTCTTGGATTAAAAGAATCCCGCGTCTCTATAAAAGCCAAGACCCAGGAAGGATTAGGCGCTATAGGCAATAAAGAGGCGATTGCCGCTTACGCAGTTATTTTGTTAAGCAAGGAGGAGTGATGAGTTACCTTCTGAATATAATCCTTATACTTATTGGCATAGTGGTGTTTAAAGATCTGCTTGTAGCCGTATTTTTTTATAAAGAAATAAAAGCTGCCCAGAAGAAGGACCCCGCAGCAAAAGGTTTTCTTGAGATACTACTTCTGTATCAGGGGTTGCATGCCATGGTCAGCCACAGAGTGGCGCATTTCTTTTATAAAATACACCTTTATTTCATCGCGCGCGCGCTTTCGCAGGTTTCCAGGTGGCTTACCGGTATTGAAATACATCCGGGTGCCAAGGTCGGACGCGGCTTCTTTATTGACCACGGTATGGGTGTTGTCGTAGGAGAGACCGCCATTATTGGAGATGATGTGCTTATTTATCAGGGTGTCACCCTTGGAGGCACGGGTCTTCTCCAAGGAAAACGGCATCCTACTATCGGCAATAACGTGGTTATCGGCACAGGTGCCAAGGTATTGGGTAATATTACAGTCGGGGATAATTCTTACATAGGCGCAAATGCGGTAGTCATTAAGGATGTCCCGCCAAATTCAACAGTCGTGGGCGTACCCGGCAGGATCACCAAGCAGGACGGCAAGAAAATAGATATCAGCCTTGATCATATCCATATCCTTGACCCGATTATGCAGTCCATTGAAGAGCTGCAGAAAAGAATAGATAAGTTAGAGCAAAAGAGTTAATCGTTATTCATTAATCGATGATTGCCATTAACGATTAACGAATAACCATTAACCATTAACGAGTTCAATATATGTCTATCCATATATATAATTCCCTCACCAGTAAAAAAGAGGAATTCCTTCCCTTAAACCCGCCACAAGTAAACATCTATACATGCGGTGTAACGGTTTACGATGAAAGCCATATCGGCCACGCCAGGAGCCTCTACATTTTTGATGTTATCAGGCGCTATCTAAAATACCGCGGCTTCCAGGTAAATTTCGTGCGCAATATCACCGATATCGACGATAAAATAATTAACCGCGCCAATGAACTGAAAACCGACTGGAGAGAGCTGGTCAGGAAATATATCGACAGCTACTATGAGGATTTAGAGCGCCTCGGGATTGACAAGGGTGATTTCGAGCCTCGCGCAACCGAGAATATCCCGGAGATGGTTAAATATATACAAGGCCTGGTTATAAAAGGGTTTGCTTATGAGGCAGGCGGAGATGTCTATTTTAGCGTGCGTAAATTCCCTGAATACGGCAAATTATCCGGCCAATCCATAGACCAGATGGAAACCGGCGTGCGCATTGACCCAACAGAGCATAAAAAGGATCCTCTTGATTTCGCGTTATGGAAGAAATCCAAAGAAAATGAGCCGTCATGGGATAGCCCGTGGGGCAGGGGCAGGCCCGGCTGGCATATCGAATGCTCTGTGATGAGCCAGAAATACTTAAAAACCGATACGCTTGATATCCACGCCGGAGGCAGGGACTTGATCTTTCCCCACCATGAAAATGAAATCGCCCAGGCAGAGAGCCTGACTGGTAAGCCGTTTGCCAAATACTGGATGCATGGCGGGCTCCTGACCATCAATGCTCAAAAGATGGCTAAGTCGCTGGATAATTTTATAACTATAAAGGATGTCTTAAAGAGGTACAATCCGGATATACTGAAACTCTTCTTTTTATCCGCGCATTACGCCTCACCCATAGACTTTAGCTGGAAGAAAATGGAGCAATTCAGGAGCGCTTATGATCGTTTTGCTGTTTTATTTAATAAAATTGACAGGAAATTCGGGGCAAGGCAGATCATGAGAGGTAGAATTGATACCGGCGGTTCAGAAATCCATAAATATAAATTAAAATTTGAAGAAGCAATGGACGATGATTTTAATACGACACAGGCGACTAGCGTATTATTTGAGTTAGTAACCCTTTGCAATAAAGTATTTGATGAGTATGACGAGTCTAAAGAAGATTATATGCTTATATTAAGCTACGCGATAGTAACAATATTTGAATTGGGGAATATTCTGGGGCTGTCATTTAAATATATACCGGAAGATATGTCAGACGCGTGGGTAGAGTCCCTTATTAAAAGGCGCCTGGACTTTAAAAATAAAGGCAATTTTAAAGAAGCGGATTTTGTCAGGAAGATGCTGGAAGAGAAAGGCATTATCCTGGAAGATTCTAAAGGCGGTAGAACTACCTGGCGAAGGAAGGTATAAATGAATCTGTCGTTTTTCTCGCTCAGGTCGCTTTTGCCCCAGGTTTGTTAGCGCATTGACAATTTCTTGATTTTGCGGTTTCGCTCCGCGCGCTGAAATTTTTTGCCGTGCACTGCGGTTTACTCCTCGCTCTTGTGTCGTCTTACGAGAATAACAATCGCACACCGCTCGTCGTAATCCCTTGTGCACGCTAGGCAAAAACGCTGTGCCAAAAAATTTCTAATGCGCGCTCCGCAAACCCGCAAAATCTCCCAACGCCCTCAGTGAAACACGGTAACATAGGCAACGGTTATGTTTTAGCGGGGGGATTGGCTATGCACCTTGCCTTATCGGATAGGCAAGTGCGTCCAGCTGGACGGTTTCGAGGGACGTGGAGGCAAGGAGCGGGCAGGGTTCCCGCAAGCCGGCTCCTAAATTAAAAAAACGGCTTTATATAGGGCCCGGCTGCGGGAGAGCGACGCAGCCGACCCGAGCGAAGGCGCGACACGCTGGGGCGCGCCGAGCGTTCCCGAGAAACCCAGACAACACC
>JBEKHW010000011.1:0-45736 GCA_050012075.1 Candidatus Omnitrophota bacterium
CTCATGTTAAAGAAAAGGCAGGCGGAAAAGGAGATTTATGAAATTGACAAGGTTTTGCCTCAGGGAAAGGCTGAAGTTTCTTCCTTGCCGGGTTCATCTGGCCAGGGGGCAAAAGAATCTTTGGTAGATGCCTCTGATATAAAAATACAGCTTCTAGTGATAGCTGATAACTTAAAGGAAGGCCAAGTCAGCCTGAAGGGTACTCCTTATAGTTTCAAAGAGGGGGATTTCGTTGCCTCAAAATTAACTGTTGAGAAAATTGAGTCTTCAGGCGTTACCTTCAAGCAGCCCGATGGAAGCCTTTTAAAACTTAACTTCGTAAATTAAAAATGCCTGTACAGGAAATAGGGAATATCCTTTTAAACTCTAAAGTGGTCACTAAAGAGCAGGTTGAATTTGCCCTGATGATCCAGAAGAATATCAATCCTGCTCAAAGGTTAGGAAGAATTCTTAAGTATTACAACTTTGCAAGCGATGAGGATGTGGCCAGGGCTTTAGCTAGGCAGGTGGGCTGGAGGTATTTTAACAAAAAATACGTGTTAAGTCTTCCAACGATAGAAAAAATAGGCTTCGATTTACTGATAGACAGGGTATTTCTTCCCGTGGAAACGGAAAAAGGCCTGAGTTTTGTCTTTGCCTATCCTTTTGATGTCGAGGCAACCGATCTTCTGGCAAGCCTTGGCCTGCGCGAGAAAGAATTCTACATCGGCAGCGAAAGCGTAATCCGGCAGCACCTGGAACTACTCAAAAACCAGAAAATCAGAAAAGAGATCGATAAGAAGATCAACCTGATTAAGGAAAAAGGGTTTGTCGGCGATGAGCTTAAGGAGCTGCTGGATGAGCTGCTTAACGATGCGATTATCCATAATGCTACCGATATCCACATCGAGCCGGAAGAAAAAATAAGTACTATACGTTTTAGGATTGACGGAATCCTCTATTTTAAGTTCTGCATCCCTTTGGAAGTTCACAATAATCTCATTAATGTGGTGTTCAGCAAGGCAGAGATTACCGTGAGCGATTTTTACAGGTTCCATGATGCCAGGTTCCAGCATGCCTATTCAAATCATCCTGTGGATGTAAGGGTATCCTGTATTCCTTCTGTTTTTGGCCCGGCATTAGTCTTGCGGCTTTTATACGTAAATAAAACCCTGATTACCTTGGAAAACTTAGGATTCCATAAAACGCACTTTGACACGATAAGCAGGGTAACTCAAAAATCCCATGGCATTATCATTATCACCGGACCCACAGGAAGCGGAAAGACTACCACACTTTATGCAATCCTAAACCAGCTTAAGTCCCTTTCCACAAAAGTAATTACCATTGAGGATCCTGTTGAGATTAAAATGCCGCTTATAAACCAGGTGCAGATTAACGAGAAGCAGGGCATTACTTTTGCCCATGCTACAAGGGCATTCTTGAGGCATGACCCGAATATAATCTTAATCGGCGAAATCAGAGATCTTGATACAGCCCAAGAGGCAATACGCGCATCCATTACAGGCCACCGTGTGCTTTCTACACTGCATACAAATACAGCAGTGGATTCTATCTACAGGCTGCATGACTTAGGCATAGACTTGTCCTATATCGCAAACAGTATTCTTTGCGTTATCTCGCAAAGGCTGATCAGGAAGCTCTGTCCGTTCTGCAGGAAAAAGGTTGTTGTTAAAAAAGATGAGCTGCCGGAATTCTTTAAGCAGCACCTTAAAGAAGATGAAAGCGAAATCCGCGTATATAAGGCTAAAGGATGTCCTCATTGCCAGGCAGGTTACCGCGGACGCACTGTTATTGCCGAGGTTCTGGTTTTTAGCGAAGACATACGCTTTATGGTAAGCCAGGGTAAGCTTGATTATTTAAGGCACGCAAACACGGATAAAGGATTCATCAATCTAAAACATGACGCCGAAAGGCTGATTAGGGAAGGCGTTACGTCAATTGAAGAGGCATTAAGGGTAGTCGGATAGATGTATTACAAATACAGCGTCTTATCAGAAACTGGAAACGAAATAAACGGCATAGAGCAGGGCTCCTGTTTAGAGATAAGAAAGAGGTTAAAGCAGAAGAACTATTACATTTTATCTTTAGAAGCGGATATCTTTAAGTCAATAAGGTTTGCCTTAGAGAAGAAAACGGTTAAGGCTCAAAGTTTGGCAATATTCTTTGAGGACCTGGTGAATATGCTAAGAACCGGCATTGCCATGAATGAGGCGGTCAGCGCGCTTCAGGAGTCATCCGTTGATCCTGTCCTGACTAAAGCCTTATCCGGCATCGAGTATGACCTTGCCAACGGGTTTTCTTTGGCTAAAGCCTTTGAGAAGACAGAAGTGTTTCCTTGGCTGGTTTTAAATATGCTCAAAGTCGGCGAGAAATCCGGCTCCTTAGAGCAGGTATTCGAGGATTTAGCCAAGTATTATTCCCGGGAGGCGGAATTCCTGCGCAGTTTAAAGAGCGCGGTAATTTATCCAATAGTCGTATTCTGTATGCTGGTTGGAATAATGTTCTATGTTTCTTTTAAGGTGATACCTCATTTGGAAGCACTCCTGCCTATAAGAGGCAATGCCTATTTTTCAACCAGGCTGCTTTTATTTTTGAGCCATTTCTTAAGGGAGTTCTGGTTTGTGTGTCTGTTGCTTCCAATTGTGATCGCCTTTATTTATTCAAGGTTTAAGAAAAGCTCGGTTGAAAGAATCGCCTCGTTTTATTACAAAATACCTCTGATAGGCCCTGTTGCCAAAGACGCAGCCTTTTCTGTCTTCTTTTCTAATCTCGCTGTCCTGCAAAGAAACGGCATCAATATCATGGACTCGCTCAGCCTAATCGCAGAGGCCACCTCTTATAAATTTTTAGCCAGAAAAATACAAAAGCTTAAGGATTTTATCGCTAGCGGACTAAGCTTCTGGCAGGCTATTGAAAAGGACCCATTCTTCCCCTCTTTTATTTACTATTCAATAAGAAAAGGCGAGGAAATGGGCTGCCTCGATGAATATTTACAAAGCCTTTCCAAGTATTATTTTGACAAGGTCTCAAGGCGGATACGCATAATTTTAAGCTTTATCCAGCCGGCGCTCTTAATCTTCTGCGCGGCAGTTTTATTATTTGTTGTTTCGGCATTCATTATGCCGGTTTACAGCAGTCTTTCCAATATTGCAGGAGGCAATGTTAAATTTTAGCGAAAGGAGGTGAAGAAATGATAAGGAATAAAGGAGGTTTTACGCTGATCGAGCTGGTACTGGTCATAAGCATTATCGCGCTATTAATCATGGCAGTGGGATTAACCAGCGGCGTGCGGGAGAATGCCAAGGTGCATTCGGCTTCCGAATCAGTCAGAACATTAAGGGCCGCTGCTGAAAGCTACATCGCAGCCGGTAATATGACCTATACCGGAATAACGATCTCAGGCTTACAGACATTAGGTTATTTGCCTGCTAGCTTTTCTGCTACAGGCACAAATCCCTGGGGCGGGGATTATGCCGTAGCACCAAATACTGATGCCAACAAAGTCGATATTTCGCTTACCGGCGTAAGCAGTTCCGCGGCTGTACGTCTTTCGGCTTTGTTTGCCAACAGCGCAGCAGCGACAAACTATGCATCCAACACATGGACAATAACGTTTTAGCAAGGCGGGGTTCGAGTTTGGCTGAGCTGAGCCTTGTCCTTATGGTAGCTAGCGTATTTATTGCCGCATCTTTTTATTCTGCGGCAAAAATACGCCAAATTGCTTCAGCACAAAGGGTAATTGAGGAGCTGGATGCAATAGCTGTAGCAACTGCCAGATATTACAGCGAGCATGGGGCGTGGCCGGCTAGTTTATCGGATCTACGCCCCAGCTATCTGGTGCAGCAGTCTAGCGACCTCAATCCTTTTGGGAATGCTTATACAATTACCTCTAATGCTTCAACTTTTTCGGTATCTACGCTTTTGCCAAAAAACCTAGTTACCAATAAAAGCTACGGCAGCGAGGTTGTGGTTGTAAATCAGGGTAATAACGATTTAACCAGCATCACTAAATCACCGGAACCAAGAACCTGGAAGTTAAAATATGAGAAGAAATACATCTACAAACAATAAAAGTGGTTTTTCCCTAATTGAGCTTTGTATAGCGCTTGGGGTTTTGGTTGTCCTTACCTCATCCATTACTCCTGTTTTTATCAAGAGGATTCAAGTTAAGGCCGGGGAAAAGACTGCTTTAGAGATGTCGGTAATAGAGCAGGCAGCGCTTTCGTATTACGTAACTAATAATGCCTGGCCTGCAAGTATTCAAGCCCTGCAAAGCGCAGGATACCTAAATCCTTCCTGGTCTGCTAACAACCCTTGGCAGAACGCTTATACTATTTCCTCTAATTCAAGTGCCTTTACTGTCTCAACTACTGTTCCGCAGGAATGGACAAACCTTGTAGCAAGGGACCTGCCCACTAGTTCTGTATCGGGAGCTATTGTTGGCAGCACAGTGCCTGCGCCCGGCAACGCTCAAAATAATTCGCTTCCCATAGGTTCAATTGTCATCTGGTCAGGTACGGTTGCTTCCATACCTACTGGCTGGCAGCTTTGCGACGGAACTAACGGCACGCCTGATCTTCGGGACAGGTTCGTGGTGGGAGCAAGGCAGGATTCCGGCGGCGTTTCAATGACGAATGTTTCCGGTTCATTAACCAAGATTGGAGGGGAAGCAAAACATACATTAACCATTGCTGAGATGCCTGCGCATACGCATTCTTACCGTTGGTGGAACGCATGGTATTTTTCGGGCAGCACTGAACTTGCCGCCAAGGGCAGCTATAATGACAATGCACAGACAGGAAGCGCAGGAGGCGGGCAGCCGCATAACATACTGCCGCCTTATTATGCCCTCTGTTTCATTATGAAAATTCAATAAAAACAAATGGCTTCGAAATTCAGGAAGGCTTTTAGCCTTATTTTATTATTCTGTTTTCTATTGGCAGGAAGGAGTTCTGCCTTAGAGATTAGCGATATCCCGGGTTTGATTAGCTTAAATTGCATAGATTTAAGGGTAATCGGGGTATGCGTTAATCCTGTCGGAATCCCAGGGATTGTGATCATGTATTGGGAACCGGCCCTGCTCATTGAAACTGTTAAACGTCCGGGAGACACTATAATTGAATCATTAAAACCGGTCATCGCTGATCTTACAGCCCAGGGAACTAAAAGCCTAATGTCTGGGCTTACAGGATTGCCTGTAGCTGTTTCAAGCGGGTCTAATTCTAGCAAGCTGACAGGAACTAACCTGCAGTTTAATGAAGCGCACGTGTATGAGTTTCCATTCAGGGATGAAATTATGGCCTTTATTGATATGGAATGTCTGGATAAGCTTCCCACAGGCTTTTTTATCAAGTATCTTTCTGAACTGGACTCTTTGGAATGGCGCCTGGGAGCTGTAGAGGCAATGCATCCTAAAAGCATAGCCTCAGCAGCGAGCGGCTTAATCTGCGCTGCCACAGGCGCATTCTTGGATGACCTGTGCATGGGTTTTTGGGGAGCGACTTACCCTCGCAGAGGCTTTGTTACGCATCAAAGCGAGATTGTGGGTAGTGCTATAGCAGTTGTACGAGCAGCAAGTATTGCTTCGCTTTTAGGCTCAACTTCCCACATTGTTTTAGAAACCACAGGCTTTATACCTTCTTTTGAAAGCGATAAGCTGGAGTTAATTTATCCGAATCCATCCGGTTGTATCAAAATAGGCCAGCATCCGGCTACCTGGGAATCCGGGAAATTATCATCTTCCGGAAAATACCTTTGGGTATACTGGAGAAGAAGAATATGCTGTATTTATTAAGTATAATTCTAACCGTATCTTTATTATTAAATCCAGCTTCTTTAAGGGCAGCTTTTTTTGAGGAAAAAGATACGTCTATAGAGGAAAGCGCATGCAGTGAATGTAAAAGCGATACTCTTAACTTAAATCCGGATTTAAAGGAAAAAGTCGCAGCCATAGAAAAGAAAATCTCCAATAACCTTAATAAAAATACCAGCGGCAATGAGATTACCTTATTTATTGGCCTAAGTGACAGCTCTTTTGATCAGGCGGTTAACGCTTTAGTCAAATTCAAAAATGATAATCCTAGCTGGCTGGTTAAAGGCGTTATTACCGGCAGCAGGAATAATTTAAAAGAAAAGTTACTGCAGAAACAGAAGTTTTTCGCTAGCGGAATTGAATTCAGCATTGACTTAAGCGGGAATTCTGCAAAAGAGTTCGATATCCTTAAGACACCGGTATATGTCGTTACCTATAACGGCTCACAGCATAAACTAACCGGGCAATCTAGCTTTAATGAGTTCATATCAAAACTTGATAAATGAGAATCTTTATCTTTATGTTTATTATTTTTCTATCCTGTCTTACCTTTGCGTACGCAGAAAGCATCTTTAGATATGAAAGGATTGATTTTTTCCAAGAGATAGCGACGCAAAAAGAACCGGCATCAGGAGAAACCAGCGCTTCTTCCGAAGTTATTACAGAAGAATGGGCTGAACCAATAATCAGCCCTTCAGGTGAGGCAACTATTTATGTGCCGCCTAAAGAGGTGAGGGATTTCCTGGAAAAGCCTGATCCTGAGAATGCAAAGGCATATTTAGCGTGGAATTTAAAAAGAATCAAAAAATTCATCCTTGCGCAGGAATTGCTAAGAAAAGAAGCAAAGGAACTTGAAGTGATGAAGGAAACGAAAAGCCTGCTTGAACCTGATTCTCCAGCAGGATTTAGGGATTCCAGCAGTAATACCAAGGCCGAAGCGAGTTATCTATTCTATTTTATGCTAAAGGGCTGCCCTGTCTGTGAGAAAGAATCACGGGTGATAGAAGATATCTACCTTAACCACCCTGAAATCAGAATCGAAGCCTTTGCCAAAGGGTTCTCTGACAGGGAATTAGAAAACTTTAGATTCTCTGCCAGGCAGGATTCCGGCATGAGCAGCCTTTTTAAGGTTGAGTCATATCCGGCTATTGCGGTATTTAACAAGAGGAACCAGAGGTATTTTCTTTCAGGGTTTGTAGAGAAAGACAGGATTCTTAAGCTGTTTAAATGAAAAAAATCATTATTTCCCTAGCTTTAATCTTGTCATTAAGAAATATAAGCTATGCCGATATTTTCTCTAAAGACGATACCAGCCCTTACACCATTGATAGCGCTATTTCCGAGGATAGGTCCGGCTTCTATTACCGGGGAGGCCTTGACTATAGACCTAATGTTCCCCCTGATGAGCCGGGAGTAGGTTATTCCATTCTTAGCGGCTCAAAAGGATGCAGCGGCTTTGATCTTGCTTCAAGCTTTAACAGCGTTCTCTCAGAGCAGATCATGGCAGATTATCTAAAAGGCATATCCAGTGAGGCGATGGCAGCTGCGCCGATGTTATTGTTAGAGTATGTTTCGCCAACCCTGGCAGATATCATCAAGCATTTTAATGCCATGACTAATATGCGTCTAGGTTTAAGGTACGCCCAGTGCGAGGATATTGAGAAGGCGGCCGGCGAATACATGGATAAGCTAAGGAAGAAAAGCGAAAGCGAATGCGTTAAGGAAAAGGTGTCTACCGGCCTTGACATTGACAGTGCATTAAAGGCATGCAAAGAAGGCAAAGACCCCTTTGCCTTTCTAAAAGATGCCGAAGGCATTCCCTTGGCACAGGGGGGTAAAATTGATGTGCTTTCGGATATTTTTAAGAAGATAAATATCCCTACCGACAGGAAAGATTTCGTCAAATCCGTTGTCGGGGAAACTACAATCACCTCATCCCAGATTGAGAATAATAAGGGAGAGAAGTCCATTTACAAGGTAAATGATGATTTTAGGTCTGAGACTTCCGATAAATTTTTCTCTCTTCTTAATGAATACTTGAGTTCGAAAACAGTATCCAGTGATTCATTAAAAGACCTATCCTTACACAATAATCCGGTGACAGAGGAACAGATTAGAGATATAGCTTTAATGCCTAAGGCAAAGCAGTATATTGCTGTTTCCAAAATATCTTCTGACATAGCTTATTTTAAGACTATCTCCCAATACAGGCAGGCCATGGATGATTTACTGGAGGCAATGCGCGCGCCCGGGTTAGACGATGTGCAAAGAGGAGTACTCGAAAGGGATTATAATTATTTGAAAGAAAAACTCGAGAGGTTTAAGGAGGAAAGGCAGATCTACAAAGACTACAACGAAACCGTGACAGGTATTTTATCAGAGTCAGAGAAAGAAAAACTTAATACGATTGCGAATGAAGATGGCACCACCTCGTATTTTAGGGACGATTCTGAGACGCAGGATAAAAAGGAAATGTATCTACCTGAAGCAGAAGAAAAGTAGTAAAGAAGATTAAAATCCATTTGCTTTTATATGGTCAATTTTATTCAAATAATCTTAGATATTGGTGGTTAAGCAGGTGCAGTTCTTTCGGGTTAGTATAATATCCACATGGGCATCCATGATGAACAGAATGACAACATTTTGCCCCTGGTTTATACCCTTGAAATTGAGGTAAAAATGCTTGATTTTAACCCAAAATACCCCAAAAACCCTAAAAACTTAGGCGAAAAGATAAGAAAGGCAAGGATGGATAAGGGCTTGATGATTAAAGAGCTTGCCTCGCAGATAGGGGTTACAGAAGATACAGTCATAAATTGGGAGATTAGGGGCATCAAGCCGGTAGGAAAGAATCTTGCAATGGCGCAGGAATTCTTAAAAAATACCTGTTAGATTCTGCCACTTCCTTCGTCTATTAATAGTGAGGGGGTGGTTAAGATGAGAGTGCCTAAAGGATTGGTTGAGGAGACAAAGGCAATGATAAGGCTGTATCTTTTTCTGAGGCATGAGTGCGGTCTGAGAGAGGCGGATAGGCTGAGCGCGAGGGAGTTAAGGGAATTGCTGAAGGCCTTTTCCTCTGCAACATTAAAGTGGCGATTTTAAGTACAATCTCTTTTTCATGTGGTATAATGTAAAATAATGTTGAAATACGCGAAAAGGGGTTTGCTATGATGAAACTCAAGGATTATCTTACAGTCAGGCAGGCGGCTGAACAGCTTGATTTGACAGAATACAGGGTCCGCGAGCTTATCAGGGAAAAGCAGATTCGCGCCACAAAGATAGGACAGTGGCGGATTCTGCCCCGGGATTTACAGGATTTTATCAGGGCGAGGACTAATAAGTAATATTTTAAATATGCGGTTCTTAAAGGGTATATGACAGATGTTCTTACAAAAAAGCAGAGAAGCTACTGCATGTCACAGATACGAGCAAGGGATACGCAGCCGGAGATTATTCTCAGAAAAGCTATTTCCAGCGCAGGGATAAGCGGATACAGATTAAATTATAGATTGCTAGGAAAGCCGGATATTGTTTTTCCGAAAAGAAAGATCGCAGTTTTTATTGATGGTTGCTTCTGGCATAAATGCCCCAGGTGTTTTATAAAGCCGGATACAAATAAGAAATTCTGGAATGAAAAAATAGCTTCCAATGTAAAAAGAGATAAAATTGTCAACACCGAACTCAAAAGAAAAGGCTGGAAAGTGCTGCGGATTTGGGAGCATGAACTTCGGAAGGGGAAAATTATTAAACGCAAAATCTTGGATAATATAAAAGATGGCAGAAAAAAAGATTAAAGTACTTGAGATTTTTTCGGGAGCGGGTGGCCTGTCGCTTGGTTTCGACCTTGTGAGAGACGGGGGCGGGGAAAGAGTTTACAAAATTGTCCTGGCAGTTGATAATGACAAATATGCCTGTCAGACCCTGGCAAAATATTTCAAAAAAGAATATGGCAGAGAGGATATTGTTCTTGAGGCAGACCTCACTCTGCCGGATACACATAAAAAGATAATCGAAAAGTGCAAAGATGGGATTGATATTATCATTGGTGGCCCGCCATGTCAGTCATTTTCACTCATTGGCCCCAGGTCAGGGGAAACAACAGAGAATAAGGAAAAATATGAATTGCTGGATACTCTTTACAGGGAATATCTGAAACTGGTAAGGGAATTGAAGCCTTCTTTTATCGTCTTCGAGAATGTAAAGGGCATACTTTCCAAAAAAGACAAGAAAGGTATCAAGTTCATTGATATTATTACTGCGGATTTCAAGGAACTCGGATATTCCTTTGAGAGTGAGAATAAAAAAATAAAAACTGATTATATTGTCCTTAATGCCGCGGATTATGGTGTGCCGCAAATAAGGGAAAGAGTTTTTCTTATCGGCAACAATCTTGGAAGAAAAAATCCTTATCCCTCCGCAACCCATTCTTCAGATCACATAACACTTTTTGAAGCAATAGGTGATTTGCCGAGATTGAAGGCAAAAATTACTCCCACCGGGATTAAAAGCAAGCATGAGAATGAAAAAATAAAAAAACATAACATGAAAATTAACAATGGTCTGAATTCAGTGCCTTATCACAGGGATTCATTTGTTTTCCATAGGGAGAATCTTGATGAGAGCGGAAAAGCTTTTCTTGGTTTTGTCAACCCAAATGGTCTTAAAGTACTGAATCATCATGTTGCCAGAAGGCAGAAAAGAGATGATGTTCGGCTGTTTAAAAGCATAAGGCAGGGCATGACAGCAGGGGATATTGTCAACAGCAAGAAGAAAACAATAAGAAGGCTGAAGAAGCTGATTAAATATGATATGTCCAGTTTTACCGATAAATACAAAAAACAAAGCTGGAAGAAGCCGTGTTCAACAGTATTCGCACATCTTGAAAAGGACGGGAACAGATTCATTCATCCTGACAGCAAACAGGCGCGGACAATCACTGTAAGAGAGGCTGCGAGAATTCAGTCATTCCCTGATGCGTATCCTGATGAGAGCGGGTTTGCAGGCCCATATAACAAGATATTCAGGCAGATAGGGAATGCTGTGCCGCCTCTGCTTGCATTGAGAATAGCGGAATCGGTTTATGATAAATTGGGAGGAAGGATTTGACATGGAGAAAAAAATAAACAAGGGATACGCAATCCTGAGGCCAAGAGCAAGAATTATCAGGACTCTTGGAGATGAGCTTATCAGCAATGAAGTAGTTGCGATAATAGAGTTGGTAAAAAACAGTTATGATGCTGATGCGAAGCAGGTGACAGTCAGGTTTGTAGGGCCTCTTGAGAAAGGCAAAGGGAGAATCGAGGTTATTGATGACGGAACAGGAATGACTCTGGATACCATCAAGAGTGCCTGGATGGAGCCAGCCACGATAATTAAAGCGGGTAAAAAGAGAATCACCGATAAAAAAAGACGTATTCTTGGGGAGAAAGGTGTCGGAAGATTCGCGGCTGCAAAATTATCAGAAAAACTTACCATGATTACACGCCCCAAAGCAGAGGATGATGAATTTATTGTGACATTTAACTGGGGGGATTTCACCCATGATTTGTATCTTGACCAGGTGAAATGTTCCTGGATTAGAAGAGGTGCTCAGGCGTTGGGGCAGCACGGCACAATACTTGTCATGGAGAGCCTTAATACAGACTGGGTTGTGAAGAAGAAGGATAAAAATGACAAAGTTGTGGAAGACATCGAGAAGCTGCTAAATCTCAGAGCCGCTCTTTCAAGACTAATCAGTCCTTTTAGTGATGAAAAGAAATTTTCCATATACCTTGATCTGCCTGCAGAATATAAGAGTCTTTCAGGAAAAATAGAGGCTCCTCAATCGTTAAGCAGGCCTCATTATACGATAAAGGGGCAGATTGAGAAGGATGGTTCATACAAGCTTGGTTACGAAAGCGCTGAAAAAGGGAAAGAAAATCTTTCAGGTAAATTTATTTTTACCGGAAATCGTGAACCGGTGTGCGGACCTTTCAGTGTTGAATTAAGAGTATGGGACAGAGACAGGCTTGAAGAACTTACTTCAAAAACAAAAACAAATCTGAAGAGTATAAGGGATGATTTGAACGCAGCCGCTGGCATAAGTATCTACCGGGATGATTTCAGGATAATGCCCTATGGGGAAAGGGACAATGACTGGCTCAGGCTTGATTTCAGAAGAGTCCAGAATCCAACAATGAGGCTTAGCAACAATCAGATAGTAGGTTATGTGCTTATTTCATTGAAAGATAATCCCGCACTTAAAGACCAGAGCAACCGCGAGGGTATTATTGACAGCAGGGAATTCAGCGATCTTAAAGAAATTATAAAGGAAACAATAACCTTGCTTGAAACACGAAGATACAAGGAGAGGCCGCGCGAGGAGGAGAAAGATGAGCATGGCGGGCTTCTTAATATCAGTATTGAACCCATCAAAAAGATTGTGGAGGAGCGCTACCAGAATGACCCCGAACTCCAGAAAGTCACACAACAGACAGACGCTGAAGTAAAAACAAAAATAGCGAAAGTAAGGGAGGTTTTATCCCGCTACAGACGGCTTTCCACGCTTGGACAGCTTATTGATGTAGTGCTTCATGACGGCCACGCTGCATTGAATAAGATAGATTCTGAGATAGAGCTGCTGGAAAGAGAAATAAACAGCGATACAATAATAAAGAAGAGAGTGGACAAGAATGTCAAGTTTATAAGAAATCAGGCAGGTCTTCTGACAACGCTATTCAAAAGGATTGATCCTTTCAGCGGACGCAAGAGAGGTGAACCCAAACGCTTCGGGCTTACCTCAGCAATTGAAAATGTGTTTGCAATAATGGAAGGGGAAATAAAGAAATACAAAATCAATACAGCACTGCCACAGAGTGATGTATCTATCAGCATGGATGAATCGGAATTCCAGCAGATAATGGTGAATCTGCTGACAAACAGCATTTACTGGCTTTCAAAAGAGCCTGAATCAAAACGACAAATCACAGTGGAAATCGAAGAAGATAGCACTACTCTGAATATAATTTTCTCGGACAGCGGGAGGGGTGTTGAGCCGGGAAATGAAAAACACATCTTTGAGCCCTATTTCAGCACAAAACCGGATGGTGTTGGTCTTGGTCTTACTATTGCAGGAGAAATTGTTGATGAATACGGAGGAGTGCTGGAGCTTGTTAAGGAAGGGCCTTTAAAAGGAGCATGTTTCAGGATTTCCTTCTCAAAAGAAAAGGCTGAAAGGATATTTAACAAATGAGATGGCGCATTCTGGCGGTAGATGATGATCCCGATATAGGAAGACAAATCAAAGAATTGCTGCAGGGCAGAATAAAAAAAGGCGGGGATGAAATTGTTATTCATACCCTTCAGAATTTTGATGACGCATTAGGAAGCCTTAATACGATGTTATATGACATTATTATACTTGATGTTTTCAAGGGGAGACCTGTTCCCGGGAATCCCGAAAGAGCTGGCGAGGATATCCTGCTTGATATAAAGAAAAGGTGTTTTATTCCGGTTATCTTTTATACTGCCCTTCCCTCCAGAGTTCAGCAGTACAGCAGCAATCTGGTAAAGGTTGTCCACAAAACAACAGGAGGAATCAGAAATCTTAAAAAGGAAGTAACAGCGCTGATAAAAACGGGTCTGCCGGGAATCAACAGGTGCTTGATTGGGCATTTCGGTATGATTCAGGCAAAATATATGTGGGAATTTGTAGAGCCTAACTGGCAGGATTTCAGCAAAACGGGAGATTCAAAATCCCTTGCATATCTTCTGGCAAGGAGACTGGCCGTGTCATTTTCAAGAGAGAATATCAATAATCTTATAAGTTCTTTGGGAGGGGCCGCTGAACAGCAGTCTTCCGGAGAGGATATGGTGCATCCTATTGAACATTATATATGGCCTGCCGTAAGCGAACAGTACAGGACAGGAGACATTCTTTTTAAAAAATCAGGACGGAGGACTTCCTTTTATATCATATTAACACCCTCCTGTGATCTCGTAAAGAATGAGCAGAGAAAGGTTAAATGTGATAATGTTATAATTGCTGAATGTGTCCCTCTCGCCAAAACAGAGGAAGCGGTTAAATGGTCCGGACAGGCGGACATAAATACTGAAAAAGCAAAAAGTATTAAGGATAATCTTGGGAGGTTTCTTAAAAACAGAAAGAAGGAGCGTTATTATTTTCTTCCCGGGACTTTTTTCCTGCCCAATCTGGTTGTTGATATGGAAGCCGTTTACAATATTCCGTTTCAGAACCTGCGCGGTTTCAGAAAAGCAGCAACCCTAGACAGCCCTTTTGCAGAATGTTTACTGAATAGATTCTCCAGATATATGGGGCGTGTTGGCATTCCTGAGCTTTATGATTCAGAAATAGAGAGAATTACCGGTAATCTTAGGAACAGGAAAAAGAAACGGAAATAGGAAAATTATTAAGGCAAATAAAGCTTAATAAAACTGTAAAATACTAGGAGATAAAAAAATGAGTGATTTGAGGCTGTATTTACATGAAATCAAGCGTTTGGATCCCAATGGTGATGTTGTTTCTATAAATGCTTCTTTGAATAAGATTAAGTATAGTAATGACCTCATTCAACACAGAAACATAGAGAATTTAACAAAAGAGGAGATTGTGAGGGCATATCTCCTTGTGCGACTTGTTAAGGAATTAAAGTATGATAAGAATAAGATTGAACTAGAAAAAGAATATGTTATTGGCCGACCCAAGGAGTCTAAAGCAAGATTGGATATCTTGGTTAATGATAATCGTGGAGGTCGCTCGAAATCATTTATGCTGATAGAGGTAAAATCCCCGGATAAATTTGAAAAAGATGGTAAATTTACTAAGGAAGAGTTTATTGAGGGTCAGTTATTTAAGATTGCTGCACAGGAAACGAAGCCTCGTTATCTAATATATTATACATGTGACGAAATTGGTCCTGGACTTTCCGAAAGAAAAATCATAATTGACTATGAAAAGTTTAATTCTTTTGAAGCATGGGAAACAGGAGGAAGTGTTTCTCTAGATGAGATCCCGATAGAATACGGTATTGCAAGAAAAAGCGTGTATGTAAACAAAGCCAAAGAAGAATTAAAAAATGATGAACGAAATCTGAATAAAGAACATGGGAAAAAGGAATTTTTATCTCTAAAAAAAGATTTGCATGATGTTTTGTGGGGTGGCGGGGGTAATTATAATTATATCTTCAGCAATCTAATAAAGCTGTTTCTGACAAAAATCTATGACGAAGAAACTACTGAAGAAGGCAAGTCTTATAGATTTCAAATAGGACTAAAAGATGGACAAATTGAAACCCCAAAAGAAGTTTACAAAAAGATTAACGACCTGTTTAAAAAGGCACAGATAGAATATTTAAATTATGACGAGAGTAAGGTTCTCAGTTCAGTTGGAATAGATACGGAGCAGATTTCTGAAAGCAAAGTGACTTATGTAGTGGAGAAACTGCAAGGAATAAGTCTGACCGAGAACAAGAATGATGGGGATTTGTTGGGAGATTTCTTTGAGTCTATTGTTAATGATGGATTCAAGCAGAATAAGGGACAATTCTTTACACATACAAATCTTGTTCGATTTATGTTGCGTGTTTTGGATTTGGATACTCTCACGATGGAATTGCTTAATGACCCGATAAAACCCAGACTTCCCTACATCTGTGACCCATCTTGCGGCTCTGGTACCTTTTTAATTGAAGTAATGAAATTTATTACAAAAACAGTAAAAAATCAACCAGACAGGATAAAGAAAACAAATAGGATTGGCCAGTTCATTGAAAGCAATTTTCCAAAGATAAAGGAGAACATTTGGGCACGAGAATTTATATACGGTATCGAAAAAGATACTGATCTCGGCTTGACAACAAAAGTTAATATGATTTTACATGGGGATGGCAATATAAATATCTTCATAAATGACGGATTGCAGCCATTTGAAAAATATGTATCCAAGTCACCTTATGGCAATATCCTGAATATTGCCAAGAAGGAAGACAACGGTGTTTATTCAAAAGAGCTGAATGAACAGTTTGATGTGATTATGTCAAATCCCCCATTTTCTATAAAACTAGATACGGAAACCCAAAAAGGATTAAACAAGCTTTTTCAATTCTCTGATAAGAAAAATTCAGAGAACTTATTCATAGAACGATGGTATCAGCTTCTTCGCCCTAGCGGGAGAATGGGGGTTGTGCTTCCCGATAGTGTTTTTGACACCAAGGAAAATCTGTATATCAGATTATTCCTTTACAAATACTTCAGGATTAATGCCATCGTTTCTTTGCCCAACTTAGCATTCGCTCCCTATACTCCCACAAAAACAAGCCTCTTATTTGCTACAAAAAAGACAGTTGATGAAGTTAAGGAGTGGGAGGGACTTTGGAGAAAGAATGCAAATGAATTTGGCCAGCTTGACAGGAGATTAGCTGGATTTCAGCGCGAGATAGCTGCTGGCAAAGCTTTTGACAGAAATGCGGCAAAGTCAACGATTATCCAGTACCTAAAAGATTACCTGGACAAAGACGATTTAGGCAAAGATGTGAGCGGGCTTTACAAAAAGTATTCAGAAGACATCGCAGAAATTAGAGACAATCCAGACTGGTGGATTTTTGGCGAGGTAGCAAAAAAAATGGATTATACGATATTCATGGCAGAGGCCAAGGAAATTGGTTTTAAGAGGACCAAGAGAGGAGAAAAAGAAAGACCGAATGACTTGTTCCAGCGGGATGCGAGTCAAATAGTTATAGATACAAAAGCTCCAAAA
This sequence comes from Candidatus Omnitrophota bacterium, assembly GCA_050012075.1. Lineage (GTDB taxonomy): Bacteria > Omnitrophota > Gorgyraeia > Gygaellales > Profunditerraquicolaceae > JAMWCI01. The sequence continues at coordinate 16,569 of JBEKHW010000011.1, forward strand.
ACAATATTGGATCATATTGTTACAAACAGGGCCTAAAATGAAATTTTTCAAAATGAATTTCTCAGATGTTCAATTAGACTTGGATCTTAGGTGTGATACTAAGTTCTATGATTTTGTTATTATACATCAGTTTAGGCTGACGAATAAGAAAACACAGCTTATAAAGCTGAAGGATATCCTGACTTCGGAATATAGAAACTTTGATTATGCAGAAGGAGAGGAATATTCAGGCGTTCCGACCTCAAGAGAATTTTACGATGATGATGGAGAGGTGATTGATACAATTCCTGTAACAAAAGAAAATCATCCGGGTAGAATCAAGTATTCTGTGAAAGAAGGTCAACTGCTGATATCCTCTGTTAAGTCTGCCAGGGTTCCACCTATTTTAGTTAAGAAAAAATATACCGACTATGCATTTTCTAACGGTTTTTATATCTTTAATGTAGATAGCCCTTGGAGTGTTAAATTCATTTATTATCTATTAAGAAGTAAGAAATTTCGTAGCGTTTTAGATAATCATTTATGCAGGGGCATAGGAATCTCTACCTATACCGAGAGGGATCTACTAAGGATAAAAATTCCTTATATAAAAAGAATTGTACAGGATAGCATTGTACTGAAGATAGAGAAAATCGAGAAAAAAATAAAGACATCAAAGAAATTGCTTGATACTCCTCAGGCCGTAATTGAGAGGATTCTTTTAAAGGGCCTTGATTTTAATGAGAAAGAATATCAAAAGAGGGATAAGAATCTTGTTTTCACGATTAAGTTTTCTGAATTAAACGAGTCTAATGATTTACGAATTGGCGTTAACTTCCACAACCCTAAATTTGATGTATTAGATAATTTCTTTAATAAATATAAGCATAGCAAATTACAACTGTTCTTGGATACTCCAAGCAGACTAGGGATTTCTCCAGAGTATGACGAAAGTGGAGAAGCATATTATCTCACAATGGCAGTAATAAAGACTAGTAGTATAGATTTGGAAGATTGCGAGAAAGTATCGGATGAATTTTACAACTTGAATAAAGACAGTGTTTCTCTTAGAAGAAATGACCTTCTTTTGGCTAGGTCTGGCGAAGGCACTATTGGGAAGGTCGCATTTTGTGAACAGGACTTTCCTAATATTTATTGTGATTTTACAATGAGAATACGTCCTAATAAAAGGATTCTCCCTAAATGGCTGTATTATTACATGAGGACAAAAATATTCCAGTTGCAGATTCTAAAATGGAGAAAAGGGATGGGTAATCTTACGAACATTTTTCCAAGTCAAGTAGATAAGCTTCTTATAATTGACAAAAGTAATAATCAGCAGAAACAGGATGTTGATGTTATTGATGGCTCTTTAAAGAAAGTTTCAGATGCACGCAATGCTCAGGAATCAATGCGTCAAGAAATATGTGAATTGGTACTAAACTCCCTAGCATAATTTTCTCTCTTTTTTCTCCTATCCTATTACAACGCTTAAAAATCCTCCCGCTGTTACTTCTGAATGGAATACCAAAAAAACCATTACAGAAGCGCATTTCCTTCCTATTTGGAGATTTCCCATAGCCTCTCTAGTCCAGCTATAAAATTTTCATCGTCTACCCCGCCTTTTAGCCACTCTTAACCGCTACTTCAATCATCACCATCCTTTCTTGCTTTTTGTTTTCTCTTGCCATCACATAACCCTCCTTTCTTTTTATCCGCCTACAATAGCCCAAGATTGACTTTTGTGCAAGAAAATCCTCTGGAAAAATTCACCTCTACCTTGTCTTTGTGGTCTGCCTCAAAGGACAAGGTATCAAGGAGTATCCTGCCCCTAAAGGGGAGTCTCAATTTTTCCAAAGGACTCCAGGAAATTCACTCACTTGGGCGTTCGTTCATTTCGGGCATGCCTGTTTTCTTGACAAAAGACCGCATTTTTCTGGTTTGCCTGAAAAATACTTCAACTTCTTGGGTTTTGATTTCCGGCGTCAAAAGAAAGGAGGCTTACATGAGCCAAGTAAAAACAAAAAACAAACCGAAAGGAGGTGAGCAAGATGATCGAAGTAGCGCGTATTTTCAAAGTAGAAAATAACGAAGAAAGTACCCTTAAGGCCTTCGTAGACGTTAAAGTCTCCGATGTAGTTTTAATCAAAGGCATCAGGGTACTGGCTAAAAAAGAGGGCGGGCTGTTTGCAGCTATGCCTTCCAATTTAGCTGGTGACGGCAAGTATTATCCTACCGTCAAGTTTCTGACAGCCGAAGCCAATGAAGAACTACAAAAGGTAGTTCTCGAGGCTTACGAGTCTTAGAAACAAATTTAAAAGCTGTCCTATCGGCTATACGGGGAGAAAGGGGAAATAAAATGAACTTAAATGAACTGAAAAACGAAAAGACCACCGTAACAATCGCAGGAGAAGAGGTTGAGGTAAAAAGAGGCGATGCTGTAAAGGACACCTTAACAAGGATCCTTCAGGAAAAAGGCATTGACTCTTTTACCATCTTGGTTGACGGCGAAGAAGTCACTTCAACCGATAACCTGCCAGCTACTTTTGACGGCCATGACATCGAAGTTGAAAGATACGTCAAAGCAGGCTGCTAAAGAGAAGCTAAGGAGAGGGAGAAATTCTCTCCCTCTCCTTAATTAAAAGGAGTCAATTTTATGATAGATACAGAACTTGTAAATAAAGCAAAGAAAAAATCAGGGCTAATCGAGAGAATTGATGTTTCCTGGCGTGAATTCGTAGACAGGCTAAAGGAAAACATCTTTAGCATTCCCTTTAAAGGCGAATACAGCTGCCTGGTTAAAGACAATATCATGCTCGTTGAGGGCTACTGCGGCCTGCTTCTTATTGATAAGCTTTATTACAAGCACAAAACCTATTTTCTAAAGACGCCTGTCAAATACTATCCCTTTAAAATCTACGGCGTATATGATGAAAGGGGAAGGTTTACGAATTTTGTCTCAGAGCCGGAAATAGGTTTTCACTACCTTGGTTTAAGCGATAAAGGCCATAGTATCTGTACAGGAGATATTCAATACCTTAATCCGGAATCGTTCGGGCTTCTTAAAGAGGCGGCTTTGAAAATAGTCAAGTCATTCAGGGTAATTAACCTCGAATCTTTAGGCACCGTGCTTTTGCCTGAAAGGTACTCAAGCCTTAAAAATATCCTTTCCAATAAGGATGAGGATTCAAAGCATAAGTTTGAAGAACTGTTTAAAGCAGATTTCATTGAGGAAATCATTTAGAGGAGGAAAAAAATCATGCCTGGACAAGCCATTTACGAACGCCAAAACTTAATAAACGACCTGGAAATCCCGCAAACTGCCTCAGTTATCGGCTGCGGCGGCACAGGCTTCTGGACCGCACTTTTCCTAGCCATGTCCGGGGTAGAGGAGCTGATTTTAGTTGATTCCGATATGGTAGAGGTATCCAACCTGAACAGGCTTTTACTCGAGGAAACCTGCGTAGGGAAAAAGAAGGCAGAGGCCTTAAAAGACCTGATCTTAAGCGTAAGAAAACAGGTGAGGATTGAAATCCAGGATATGCGCATTGAAAAGCCCCTGGACTGCCAGGTCTTAAGGGGAGAGGTTTTCTGCTGTACCGATAACTTAAAAAGCCAGCAGATTATCTGCGCCTTTTGCAAGAAGAATGAGCTTAGCTACCAGAGAATAGGCTATGACGGAACGATCCTGAACGTCTCAAAGACATTCCCGCTTTCCTTTAAGGAAGCAGGACAAGAGGGCTATACTACGACGCCCTCCTGGGTGATACCCGCGGTATTTGCCGCGGCAGCAGGGGTAGCTTCCCGGACTTACAAGGAATTGTGTCTTATGGATGACTTGGGAAAGCTCCACATACAGCAGTCGTCGCATATCTGCCAGAAGATTTTAGATGACGCAAGGGATGAGGAAAGAGAAAATATTGAAGAGAATATCCATGAATACATCCCTGATTCCTACGGGCTTTGCGAGGACTGCAACAGGGTTGATCCCGATAATTCCGATTACGGCTATTGCCCTGACTGCGAAGAGCATTACAGCGATGATGCGATAGAGGAGATAAAAGAAAAGGCAAAGGAGGAGGAATATGACCGGATAATCGGGGAGATTGAGACAGGAGAGATTACTGATTCAAAACTAGTAGAAGCCATTAAGGAATGGGTAAAAGCAAAAGGAGGGAAATGACATGTTTACTTTAGAAGAAAATAACCTTAAGAAAAGCAACATCTTGGAAGTAAAAATAAAGAACTACGGCGAATGCGGCTTCTGCGAAGATTTAGATAACCAGGAAACCCTCAAAATCCCTTGGGGTATCTGGAGCCAATGGATGTATATCAGCCAGCGCATGGGAGAGAAGGAGTGGGGTGCTGTGTTCTGGGTAAAAGATAATACTATAACCGGATTTAAGATACCAAAACAGGAGGCAACTTCAGTAGAGTGCGAATTCAGGGAGGAACTGGGAGGCGACGGCATAATCCATTCCCACCATGATATGGGAGCGTTTCATTCATCGCAGGACGATGCCCACGCACGCAATCTCTACGTTTACAGCATTGTTATCGCCAATTCCAAAGGCAGTATTGCCACAAAAAGGGTAAAGCTTCCCTGTAAAGGCTTTGGCTACGTCAAAATAAGCTTGCAGTTGGTTGAATTGCCTGCGATAGACCTTTCAAAAATAAGCGAAAAAACAAGGGAATTAATTCCAGGGGTAACCTCAGAATTTGAGGAAAACGAGTATCCTTGCGACACTTGTCAAACCGGCGACTGCGAAAACTGTGAACATTTGGGTATGCCTTTTCTAGCTTGCCAGACCTGTGATACCTTTAAATGCAAATCGTGCAAGACAACCGCCGGCATAGATATCAGGGGCGTACTGCCTTTTTGCGAACTCTGCAACAGCGCTGAAATCTGCGCTTCCTGCGAAAGAATCGCAAAATACCTTAAAAATTACCCTGAAGAGAGAGGACGTTTACAAACTCCAGCTGGAAGTCAAGCGTAGAGGCCTATAAATACGCTCGCCCCGCCCTGCTTTGTGGGTTTTTGAATGGTTGGGTTTTGGGTGATTTTGATTGGAACGAGCGTGCGGTAGCCTTCGGCAGGGTTGTTGACGAAGTTGCCTGAAAGGCCACCGCCCGCGAATAACTTTAAGTGCTTGGGGGTAAAGATAAATTATAAATATCAAATGCGTTCTAAGAAATTAATAAAAAGCTGTACTATCGGCTATACGGGGAGAAAGGAAATATGAGAGTTGATAATTGGGTTGACAAATTAAGGAATCAGTTAAGAAGCTTTGACGCAGAAACTTTGGGCAGTGAAATTAAAATGGCAGATATAACCCTTGGTTATGTTGATAGGCAAGGCTTAATTCATTACCACAAAATTGAATATAGGGCAAAAGGATTTGAGAAACCAACCCTCAACCAACCGCAGCAGAGTTGAAATAGTCGCACTAAATTTTTGACAGTGGATGACCGAAAATGGCCGTCCTTTCCAAGAGTTTTGCGCTTTTCTCTCCACCCTCAAATTTTCTTTCCTGTTTTTTCCCTTGCCGTCACGTAATCCTCTTTCTTTTTATCCGCCTACAATAGCCCAAGATTGACTTTTGTGCAAGAAAATCCTTTGGAAAAATTCACCTCTACCTTGCCTTTGTGGTCTGCCTCAAAGGACAAGGTATCAAGGATATCCTGTCCCTATAGGGGAGTCTCAATTTTTCCAAAGGACTCCACCGATGCTCGTTCGCTTGGGAGCTCACTTGCTTCGGGCATGCCTGTTTTCTTGACAAAAGACGCCCTTTGCATCTGGGCTGCCTGATGTAAAGGACTTCAAATCATTGGGCTTATATTTCCGGCGTCAAAAGAAAGGAGGCTTATATGAGCCAAGTAAAAAAAGAAGCATTAAAGAAAAACGAAAAATTTGAGGATGGGGTGCTGCGTGCGGACGCCTGCATGGAAAGGCATCAAAGCAGCCGCGATTCTCAATACAGAACCTATTTAGAGGATCTGCCACAGAATTCTTTCGGCTTATCCGCTCTCTGGGAAGAAAGGCGCCTTATGAAAGACGTCTATCAGCTTATCGCCAAAGGCTTTAAGCCAAACGGCTCTGAAACTCTAGAATCCTTTGTTGAGAAGCACCGCGATTTGCTTGATGAGGGAGGTGATTTCTAATGCAGGAGTTTAAGAGGGTTACGAGTAATGAAGTAACTGAAAAATTAACCATAGGTCAGATTGAGAAAGTCTGGCAGCAGGTTGATGCAAGAAAACAAGATGATCCAAATCCGCTTAGCCTGCAGGTTTTCTGGTTTGCAGGGGTAGAGGTTTGGGTAATAGATGAAGATGGCATCACTACTATGATGTTTCCTAACGAAGAATAGGAGGAATAGACAAATGTGGATACAAAAAGACAAGTTAACCAAAGAAATAAGCTGGGAGGAAGTCTTGGATTGGGTAGTAATTGACGGCGTGTTATGGGTTGAGATCCCAGATAGGGAGGTGAGTGAAGTATGTATAGCCCGGTGTTAAGCGAAATAATGGTTAAGACGCTGTATAGGCTGAAATGCAGCCAGGACAGGCCAATGACTGTAGTGGTTGAGAAGCTGCTTATGCGCTCGATAGCATCTATAGACAAAGGGCCCGTGTGCGAGAAATGTACCAGCGAAAACAACAATGATTGCAGGAACTGCTACTTTTCCTGCATTAGTAAGGAGGGTTTGAAATGTTAACAGAAAATGAATTAAGGCAATTCAGCGGAACAGAGCATTGGTATAAGCATCTAAGCGGGTATCTTTACACCGATGGCGTTCAATATGTCGCGCAGGAGGGCGGTGCATATTGGCTAATTGATAAAATATTGTTCACAACGAGAGTGAAGAAGAATTTGCAGGAATTTGGCGCCTGGAAGCTTGCGGTTAATGAAGATAGAACGGCAACCCTGGTGTGTGAGGATGGCAACTATCATGAGCTTTACCGGGAGAAAATAGAGTGGACAGATTTTCCGCTAAATAAGATTGAGCTATGGTTTGAAAATGAAGTCTTAATACTGCCGAGCGAACATTAAATAAAGAGGGTGAAAAATATGCAATTAAGCGTTCTGCAAAAACTACCACTGGTTTGACGGCAAGATTTTATGCCAAATGGAATTTGGGCATGGTTTGAATTTCGTTATGAAGGAGGAGCTATCGGGGATGGAGTAAGAAAAGTTAAAACACGAATAGATACCCAATATGCCCAGAATGTTCCATGCTTATCTTTGAGATAAATTTCCTTTGACAAATAAAGAATAATAGAGAATAATGAGAGGTGTTTAAAGGAGATGAAAGAATGAATTCGGAGGTTCTTACTTTTGAAGAAGCAAGAAAGTATCTGAAGATAAGCAATTCTACGCTTTATCGTCTGGTTCAGAAAAGAAAAGTCCCTGCCTCAAAAGTAGGTCGCTCTTGGAGGTTCAGGAAAGAAAGACTAATTGCCTGGCTTGATAAGCAGGAAAGAAAAGGAAAATATAGCTAAAGGAGATTATTAAGATGTCAAAGAACATTTTAATAATCGATGACGACGGCCTGGTAAGCAGAAGCCTCTGCGGTCTGCTGAATAGGAGAGGTTTTCAGGCCGATCCCCTGGATAATGGTTTCGATGCCATAGAGAAAATAAAGGATACGCACATAGACCTCATTATCATAGATATCCGGATGCCGGGGATTGACGGCGTAGAGACCGTAAGGAGGATAAAGGAGATGCTGAAATCAAAACACAAGGCAGATATACCGGTAATCTTTATCACTGGCTACGCTGATTCCAAGGCTAATGCTGACGCCAAAGAATTAGGAAAGGTGATGTTTAAGCCCTTTGATAACCAGGAATTCCTTGATTGCGTGGCTAACTATACCTAAAGATGGCAAAGAAGATACAGGGGGTTTGATATGGTCGATAACCGCGAAGAAGAGATACGCAAGATGATTTCCGAGATTATTGAGGTGGAGGAAGAAAAAATAGGCTTGGATGCAGATTTTTTCACTGATTTGGGCGTTGACTCCCTAAAGGCCATTGAAATCGTGGCTGCCTTTGAGAAGAAGTACAGGGTTATCATTCTGGAAAAAGATATACCAAAGATACGTACATTACGGCAGATACTGGACTATACAAAGAATTTGAACATATGAACTCCAAGAGGATAAAAAATGATAAATGATAATCGAATAGTAATAACTGGAGTAGGGCCATTATCATCTATAGGAATTGGAAAAGATGCCTTATGGCAATCTATAGCTAGCGAGAAGACTGGTTTGGCGTACAAAGATTTCTTCGTTCACGGTGAGAAAATAGATACTCTTTATACATATGAGATTAAGAACTTTGATATCCATGATTTAGGAATCGATCAAGCATTTCTCAACGATATAGACACTTGGAAAGAGGGTAAGGAATGGACGGATTTAAGCTTTCTTCTTGCTGCGACAAAACTTGCTTTAGATGACAGTGGTTTATCTAGAAACCTAGATAAGAATAAGACAGGGCTTATCCTCGCACATGAAAGCCCCGGGCTGGATCAGTTTTATACCAGTATTTTTAAAGAGATGTTAAGTTCTTCCCAAAAAAAGAAAGACTTCAAAACATTTTTTAAGCAATTCGGTAAAGCCGCCTATGATTTACAAACCTTTATGTTTCTCTACCACGTAACAAGAAGCCTCGATCTACACGGTTATTCTTTGTTTTTAAATAATGCGTGTGCTTCTGGGTTATATGCACTGGAAGCGGCAGCTGATGTAATCAGAACTGGTAAATGTGATACTATGGTTGTAGCTATAGCTGACTGCGTGAGTCTTTACAAAGCGTCTTGGTTTAAGGAATTGGGAATGTATCCCGAAGATGGTAAGATAAAGCCGTTCGCTAAAGACAGGAAAGGTTTTGTCATAGGCGACGGAAGCGCCGGAATAGTCTTAGAGCGTCTTGAAGGCGCATTAAAGCGAAAAGCGCATATTTATGCTGAATATCTAGGAGCAGGTTTTAATCTTGAGGGCTGGAAAGTCTCTATTCCAAGTATCGCCAGTGATTCTTATAAAATAGCTATAGATAACGCTTTGAAGAATGCTCATTTAGACAAAGAATCGATAGATCTAATAGTCCCTCATGGGGTGGGAACGTCGATTAGTGATGCCTATGAGGCAAAAACGATGACAGATATTTTTGGTAAAGATTTCAAAAGACCTTTTTTGACTTGTCTTAAGCCGTATATAGGTCATACCCTAGGGAGCAATGCCTTATTAGAAACCATTGTCCTGTTAATGAGTTTGCAAAATAACATTATACCTCCCACTCTTAATTTCCAGGAGCCGGATCCCAAGTTGTATGTTTCGCCTCTGAAAGAGCAAATTAAGACAGAGCTCAAAACTGTCATGAAAACTTCTTGTGGTTTCGCCGGATTTAACGGGGCAACGATATTAAGGAAAGTATAATAACCGGATATTAATGTCTATGCGATACGATGTTATTGTAATAGGGGCGGGCATAGGAGGACTTACTGCCGCGGCTATTTTATCTAGGAATGGTAAGAAAGTGCTTGTCCTCGAGAAGAACCCTGTTGCCGGGGGATATGCGATAAATTTCCGGAGAGGGAAATTCGAGTTTGATGCATCGCTGCATATGATCTGTGGATGTAATAAAGAAGGCCAGACATATAAGATTTTAGAAGAAAGCGGAATTATAAATAAAGTTCAGTTTGCCAAACCTAAATATTTATATCGCATGTCTTTTCCAGATTTTGACATGCGGGTTGTTCAAGGTAACCCTAGTGCGTACATATCCGACTTGATTAAGGCCTTCCCTCACGAAACAAAAGGAATCTACGGTCTCGTGAATGAAATACAGAAGATTTATACCCAATTGTCGGAATTTATGTCTTTCCCGAAACCGTTTGTAGTGGAACGGCTTTACTTTCGCGCTAAATATCCTCTCTTGTTTTATTATACGGATAAATCCTGGCAGGACTTACTGAATCGGTTTCTAAAAGATAATTCCCTGAAAGTAATTCTTTCACAGCTTTGGGAATATCTTGGCTTACCGCCCAGTCAGTTATCTTGTCTTAATTTCGCTTATGCATGGCACGATTATTTATATAACGGTGGGTTTTATCCATTGGGGGGGAGCCAGACGCTTGCAACTGCATTCATCGAGGTAATTAAAGAAAATGCAGGCACGGTATTATTAAATGCCGAAGTAGGGAAAATTATAGTGAAAAAACGGACTGTGGAAGGCGTGCAGACAAAGAAAAAAGAAGAGTTCTATGCCGATACGATTATTTCCGGTATAGATGTTAACCAGGCATTCTTGCAGTTAATGCCTAAGGATTGCATTCCCGGGAAATACAGAAAGAAGTTGGTTGCTATGCAGCCTTCAATTTCAGCATTCCAGGTTTATCTTGGTTTAAATATCGATCCAAATAATATTGGCCTTCCTGATTACGAAATATTTGATAACCCCGGTTATGACCTGGATAAGCAATACGTCGCTATTGAAAGAAATGACATGGAAAATGCCCCTTGCGTAGTGACAATATATTCTAATATAGAAAATAACGTTTCCGGTATTGGCAGGTCAATTGTGGGGATTATTTCTTTGGCTGGATATGATTTTTGGAAGAACATAACAGCGAAAGATAAATACCGGGAAACAAAGAAAACGTTAGCAGATATCTTGATTAAGCGTGCGCAAAAATTTGTACCGAATCTCTCTTCATATATTGAGACAATTGAAATAGCTACCCCCTTAACAATGGAAAGATATACCGGCAACTACAAAGGTGCGATTTATGGATGGAGTCAAGTCATCTCTCAAAGTGGCCTCGACCGTCTCCGCGCGCAAACTCCGATTAAAAATCTTTACTTATCAGGTGCATGGACGCGTCCGGGAGGCGGAATGGCTGCAGTAATGCTTTCAGGAAAACAGATAGCAGACCGGCTACTAAAAAGGACCAGGATATGGAAACACTAAATATCTTTGCCTTCTCTAACATTATCCTTATGGCAACCAGTGGCGTAGTAATAATTCTTACATTTTTATATAGTAGAGGAAAACAACGTTTATTAAAGATACTATGGGCATTATTTAACCTTTCTGTATTTCTATGGGGTGTTGGCGCATTTTTCATGGCTAAGGCAACAAACGAATTAGACGCCGCATTTTGGGCAAGAACAGGGCTTTATGGCGTTATCTTTACTTCGGTTTTCTTCTTCCATATCGCTTCAATTTTATCCGAAGCCAAGCATAGCAGATTTATCCTTCCAATTATATATCTTCAGGGTATTCTCACATCAATTGTCAATGTCTTCCATCTATTAACCTTAAAGATGCACTTTGTTTTTCATTCTTTTTATTACCCTCTCTCTGGGAATAGTATCTATCCAGTTATATATTCTACATGGATTTTAATTATCGCATACGGAGAATTCCTGCTTCTTAAAGCATATTTGAAATCATCGGGAATGAGGCGATTGCAACTCATTTATTTCCTTACGGGCACTCTGTTTGGCTTTTCAGGTGGGGCGGTTAATTTTCTGCCCGTATTTAACATTAAAATTTATCCTTACAGTAACTTTCTAATTGCCCTATATTGTATTATATCTACCTACGCCATTCTTCGCTATCGTTTCCTGGATATTAAAGTGGCTATTACCCGCGTCAGCATTCTTATCGCGGTCTACACGTTAGTATTAGGCTTTCCTTTTGGTTTGGCGGGCTGGGGTAAGGATTGGCTTGTAAACAGATTTGGCGAAGGATGGTTTTGGTGGCCGATGTCGCTCCTGCTTGGATTTGCAACGGCAGGCCCGTTTATCTTCCAATATCTGCGTAGCAGCGCCGAACGCATTATTCTGCGCCAACAGCGTCGCTCTCAACGCACTCTTCGGGAACTTTCAGCTACTATGGCAAGAATCCGCGACTTAGACCAGCTTGTCAAAACCATTAACCATACAGTAACTGATGCTGTAAAGAGTGCTTTCTGTGCCTTTTATCTAAAAGACGAAACATACGGAGCTTATCTTCTTAAAAGCTGCTATCCGGAGATGAGGAGTCATTTTCCGGAATCCATTAAACTTGACTCGCATCTTGCGGTCTTGCTTAAAAGAGAACGCAGCCCTCTTCACGGCGATGAAACGGGAGAGCAAAAGGAAGTTAATCTTGATTCAGGCATAGTAATTCCTATCCTTATGGGTGATGATCTTTTTGGCTTTATGCTTTTGGGCCCTAAGCCGAACAAGCAAATTTATACAACCGACGATATGCTTGTCTTCGAAACCTTTTCTTATTCTACCGGCTTGGCCATTGAGAACTGTATCTACTGGAAGGAGATAGAGGACAGGCAAAGAAAGGCCCGGCTGACCGAAATGGATACCTATTCCTACTCATTAGCCCATGAAATTGATAATCCTATGCAGGTGATCTTGGGCGAGGCGGAGTTTTTGAAAGAAAATACGCTTGCCGGTATTACCGAAGAAGCTCGGAAAAAAGACATAGCCGATTCTTTTGACTTTATCCTTGAGGCGGCAAAGCGGGTTTCGGGCATGGTAAAAGCCATCCGTGACTTTGGACAGCCTGTTACAGGAGAACTTACGCCCCTTAAGATAGAGGATGTAGTGGAAAGTTTTAGCAAGTTGTACTTTCCGCAATTTAAGGCAAATGGCGTTGTATTTGAAAAAGAAATTATGCCCGGCATCGGTTTTCTTCGGGGTGAAAAACCGGAACTTATGCAGGTTTTGGTAATTCTGGCAAATAATTCAACCCATGCGATGAAATATGCCCCTGAAAAGAAAATTGCGCTTAAAGTGGCCCCCTCAACCCACGGTTCGATAAGAATTTCTTTTTCCGACACAGGGCACGGGATAAAAAAGGAGCTCCTGCCGATTATCTTTGCGCCCTTTACTACCACTAAGGCCTCAAGCGAAGGAACCGGCATGGGGCTTTACAATGCCAAGAAAATCATCGAGCGGCACAAAGGTAGGATATGGGCGGAATCAGAAGGAGAAGGTAAGGGGGCGGCATTTTTTATTGAGCTTCCTTTGGCTCTCGATGTAAGTGAGACAGAGATTAAAAAAGAAGATATAAAGGCAAAAAGATTAATTTAAAGGCCTATAAAACGGAGGAAACGCGCAATGGGACAAAGTGACCCCTTAAAGCTTCTTATCGTAGACGACGAAGACGGCATTGTTGATTATACGAAAAAGATTTACAGTCGCAAGGGCTTTACAACCTTCGGCGCCACCGACGGTATAGCAGCCGTTGAGCTTTATCTAAAAGAGCACCCGGCTATCTCGCTTATTGACGTGCATATGCCCTTTTCTCCCATAGATGGCATTGAAACCCTGCGCCGCATAAAAGAGATAGACAAGGACGCCATATGTATCATGGTTACCCGTATCACCGAGACAAAGTCCATAGAGCTTGCGCGTCAATACGGCGCAAACGCCTATATATTAAAACCCCTGGAAATAGGGGAGCTGGATAAGGTGATTTCGGAAGTCGCCAAAATAGACCTTACTAATATGCAAAAGGGCAGAACAGAATAATGGCTAATCCTCTTCCGGAAGAAGAAAAACTCTACGAACAGATAAAAAACGAACGCATCACTGTTACCACGGAGATTTGGGACCTTATTTACAACCGTCTGGGAGACGATATCTCTTCCATCAATCTTCTCTGCCAGTATTATCTTGACGCAGGGCAGGATATCCCTGCACTAGAGGCAAGGAAAATCCTGCAATATACCCGTCATATAAAGGGCATAATGAATCAGGTAACCTGTGTTTCCAGAGAACAAAAAGGATTTTATTTTCCGGAGATAGCCGAAGGGCTGCCTCTGCATCCGGTTATCCGGGAGATGCTCACCCATTATATAGGTAATGATGTATATGCCATAAATCTTATGGTGGGGGAGTCTGAAGACAGGATTGACCCTCAGCCGGTCTCTATCCCGGTTATACAAAGGGTCCTTGACCGTACACACTCCATCAAGGTTTTTATAGGTAAACTGCTTAAAGCGACTTCTTCTGCATTAAAAGAAGTCAATAAAACCCCGGACGCAGAAGAAAAACCAAAGTCCCCGTCAACCAGAAAAGAGGTATTCCTGAAAATACGCTCCCTTCTTGCAAAAGAATTCAAGTTTCCTAACCCAGACCGTATCAGGCCTGAATCGCGCTTTGACAAAGACCTGCACCTTGACTCGGTTGACGCAATCAGGGCGGCAGTGGTGCTGGAAGAGTCCTTTGACCTTGAGATACCGGATAAGGATCTAGACGAGATTGTAACTGTCGGCCAGGCTGCCGACTATATCTACAGCCGGCTGAATAAGGAGAGATCATAAGATGATAAAATTACTGGTTGTTGATGATGAGCCCGGTATTTGCGACATCATTAAGAAAACCTTTACTCCCACCGGCTTTACCGTTCTTACCGCCTATAGCGGAAAAGAAGCCTTGGCAGTCGTAAAGAAGGAGAAACCAAAGCTTGTATTCCTTGACATCCGCATGTTCGGCATGTCCGGCCTTGAGGTGCTTAAAGAGATAAAACAATTTGATAACTCCATAAAGGTAATTATGATTACGGTAATGGATGACGAAAAGACAAAGGAAGAGGCAAAGCGGCTGGGCGCGGATGAATTTATCACAAAGCCCTTTAAGTCCGATTATCTTGAAGACGTGGTGAGAAGCAAAATAGATGAATTAATAAGCAAGGAGTAGCTATGGAAAAACCCCGCATACTGGTAGTGGATGATGAGGAAGACGTGCGCGATAGATTAGGGAAGATACTCTCAAGCAGGATCGACTGCGAAGTAGAAAAAGCCTGTGACGGGAAAGAGGCGCTTGAAAAACTCAAGGCAAAATTCTTTGACTTGGTGGTTCTGGACATAAAAATGCCCGGCTTAAGCGGTATAGACGTTATCAACGAAGCGGTTAAATTTACCCCTGAAACAAAGATCCTGGCAATCTCCGCATACGACAGCCAGGATATAGCCGGTCAGGCGCTTAAGGCAGGCGCGGTTGATTTTCTGCATAAGCCGCAGACAAGCCAAGGTATTGAATTAAAGGTAAGGGATATATTGGCCAAATTAAATAAATACAAACCGCGTTAGATATGTTTTGGGTTCTGGATAATGATGCAGGAGGCCTTTTTGGTAGTTGTATTCTCAAAATAATGAGGGAGGCTGCTTTCAAATATCAGCGTTTCATTCCTGCCGACTGTAGTCTTTTCCTCTCCCACTGCGCAGGTAATCTTTCCTTTTAAGCCGTAAACCCACTTTTCAAATCTTCCTAATTCTATCGGGTCTTGTTCAAGCTTTGTCTTTCCACCCGGCTCAAGAACTAACCTCAAAGCCAGGAATGGCTGTTTTTCGCGGGTGAGTATCTGCGCGTATGCTTTTTGCGAATAAACATACTGGGCAACTTTGTCTGTTTTCTTTATTGAGTCAAGAATAGATATTTTTTCTTCTTCCTCTGTCCCTTCCTTTAATTCTTTAAGCGAAATCCCCAGGCCAATGCTTAATTGGGAGAGAGAGGAGACACGCGCATCCCTTAGTCCTTTTTCGATCCTATAGAGGGAATTATAGCGCAGGGCCTTCTTGCCGAATATATCCAAAAGCCGCTTTTCAAGCTCTGTCAGCGAGAGCCCCCTTTCTTTTCTTATCTGCCGTATTTTCTCGTGTAATTTCATCTTAAACGCTCCAATAAAATTGTATCTTAGCAAACGATCTTTGTCAAGAACTTTTTCTACCATAGCAAATAAAAAAATAGATTATTGGTCGTAATAAGAAGTATTCTAAAAATATGATATTCATAACTCTATGAGAATTATCAAGTTATAATAATGGAATAGTCAAAGTTATTATTCTACCAATCATATACAGATATACTTGATATTGGTAGAATAATATGTTATACTTATGCCACAAGGAGGCCAAAGTTAGGCAATGCATAAAGAAGAACTCAAAAAGCTCCTTAGTAAAAACCACCTTAGCGAGAAAGAGGCAAACGAGTTGGTGGAAAGGATAAGAAAGGAACTCTGGCCTGAATTAAAAGACAAGGATACGCCCGCGCATTGCGGCGTCTGCGAGCTAGTTGTCTTTTGCAAGAAGCTGGATCCAAAATTAATATGCCCCTGGTTTATTTATGACGATGGGGTCGGTAAGGTATAAATATGACGATAAGAGATATCGCAAGATTGGCAAGAGTTTCAACTTCGACCGTATCGCGGGTAATAAACAATGAAAATGTCGGAAAGAAGACCAGGCAAAAGGTGCTTAGGGTCATCCAGAGATACGAATACTACCCCAACACTTACGCGCAGTATCTGGGCCGGAGAAATAATGCAAAAATTATCACAAACAGTGGAACCGTTTCCAGAAAAACTTAAGATAGCCACTTGTCAACTCTTCTTAACATGGTATGCTATCTTATTATCACAGGAATAAAACTATTTGAAATCCAATGAATTATGTGTTAAAGTTTATTCGGCGTTTGTTTCGGCATAATCCAAAAAGGATCCTTATGCCTGAATTGAATATTAATGTAAACAAAATAATCTTAAAAAGGGTCAATTCGACCCTCTTTTTTTGTCTCATAATAATTCTTTCCGTTATATCGTTTCTTATCAAAGAATCTCAAGCCGATTCACCTCGCACAATTCCTCCCCGCCCCTGTGATTTCTACGGAACAGAACAATCTCCTAATACAATAAGAACAGGTAGTGTCATCACTGTCAAAGATCCCAATGGAATAGTGATAGGCCAGTTTACTGTTACTACCAATGGCCAGTATGGTTTTTTAACTGCTCGCGCTGATGACCCGGATACTTCGGAAGTTGAAGGAGCAGTTAATGGGGATATTATCACCTTTTATATAGATGGGGTTAAGCAACAAAAGCAGGCCGTTTGGCAATCTGCAGAGACAATTCGGGTTGATTTGGGAATTCCGGCTGTAGCAGATACCTTCAATTTGCACCTTTTAGATATGCCGGGATACAGTAATTATCAAGGTAATCCTAATTTTAGCGGCGTTGCCGTAGCAGATATGATTATAGATTATCTTGTGCCTGGCAACACTGACAACCAACAGACTTTAATGTCTTTTGCCGACCTTAATGGTGATGGGGTGGTTTCGTCTTCTGAACTTGTGCGACTTCTGAATCAAAAAGTCGGCGGCGGTTATAATTTTGGCTCGACAGCGGAGATTAACCAGTATTCCAACTGGGGAATTATCGACCAGTTTAATGCCGCAAATCAGGCCGACTGCATAAAACAAATTTGCCATTGGCTGGCTTATAAAGTCCCTAATGTAGCCGCAGGCAGGGAATACGTCCCAGTGGCAATTTCTACATCAGCTAACCCGGCCATTAATGCCGACAGCGATTATAGCCACTGGATGTCTGTGGTGGGCATTAAAACCAGCCAGGATCCCTTCCCGAACCTATCTGGCAGCGCTTCATTTAGGGAAGAATATCGCGCTCCTGCCTCGCTTCAGCTTTATGGAGTTTACCTGAATGACCCGGGACAAAACGGCTTAGGTTTTCATACCTATATGGCTGCTGATGTCTGGACAACGCAATATTTCCGGCCTATTGCCTCCGGTCTTGAAGGCGCAGGGACATACTCCGCAATAATGGAGCCACCCGCCCCTAAAGCCATGCCTGTTAAGATAAGCCAGGCAAAGAATAATAATGGCCTCCAGGTCGTGTTAGGAATCCCTGAAAAAGGGGTATCCGTATTTATTCCCAGGTCGTTGGATAAAAAAGTAAAAGATTATCTTGCTTCTCTTTTGAAACAACTGAATCAATCCTCGGATTTTACGACACTCATTGAGGATTCGTATTTTGGAGAAGCCCTGAAAGACACGCAAGTAAACCGTTGTTTTAAGGTTTCTGGCAAGCTTAATCAAGATTACACAATTGTTCCTTTTGAGAAAAGTCTCAATAATAAATTAGTCACAACTTTGGCGGTAATTGTGAATAATAAGACAGGCCAGTTTCAGATTGCCTCTGCAGATAATAAGGCCTCCGATATATATAATCCACTATCTTGGTATGAAGCCTACAAGGCATTAAGAAAACAAATAGGCTGGAGCGAGTATCCGGTTAAATATTGGCTGTCAAATAGCTCAGGCAGCCCGTTGTTCCCGGGGTGGAGCGTTGTGACAACAAAATATAAACAGCAGGGGCCGGTTCTGGTTCTAAACACAAATGAATATGCTATAACTGCCGAGGGAAAAGTTAGTTTGGAGCAGAGTTCTCCAGCAGTTGAAATATTATATACCAGGATTATCCGCAGCGGCAAGGAATGGGTAAAGATGGTTTCGTTTAAAGTCAGCGGCGCAGAGAAATATACCGTAGAAGTTGATAAGAAAACCCAACATGGAAAAGTCTCTATCTTGCGTAATCAAGACTCATGGTTAGCAATACTTAAGGGCCAGCAGGATGCAAATTGCAAGATTGACGTAAAAAGCACCTACTCAACCTATATTTATATAAAGAAATGAAAAAAGTCCTTTTAACTTTACTTGTCATCGGCCTATTGGCATCAACTTTTGCTTTATTTATCATCCGTTCAAGGAAGAAGGGACCCGCCGTCATTTCTTCACGGTATTCTGTTTCGCAGATTAAAGAAACTGGAGTTGAAAACCATCCTCAGCAATCCACAGGAAGCTCTTTTAAAGAATTTGATTTACCGCAAGATTTAAAAGCGAAATTATCAGAAGCCGGTAAAAAAGGTGATGTTAATGACCAATGGGGTGAAGGTAAGATAAGCAGTGAGGAGCTTAAGAAGGCAGGATTGACGCCAGAACAATTATCTTACCCGGCACTTGATAACAAAATCAAAGATATTACCGCAGGCTATAGCGTCTCTGATAAAGCTTTCTCCGACAATTTGAATAATTGTTTATCCGGTAAGACCGTACAAGATGAACAAACCAAGACTTTAAACAGCGAAGCGCTTTCGGCTATGGGTTTTTCTGCATTAATGGAACATAATTATACGCAGGCAGAAGAAGCCTTAACAGCTTTAACCCGTGATTATGCGGCTACCAAAGCAGCTCCTATGGCTCATCTGGAATTGGCAAGGCTTTTGTCTCAAGAAGGCCGTTTCAAAGAGGCGCAGCAAATAGTAGACAAAGCCGTTTCTCAATACGGTAGTGATAAGGAATATGTGGTAACTGCCCAAGCTTTAAAAAAAGAATTAGAAGCCAATGAATAAGAAAATATTTTTTGTTTTATTCGGTATTTTTCTAATCGCTAACCCGGCCTTTGCGCAAGAGACCTATAATCTTTCGCTCAAAGCCGGTGAAAATTTCATCAGTCTGCCTTTAACCCCGCAAGATACAAATATCGCCAATATTCTTTCACCGATTATTGCTCAAGTGAAAGACGTCTGGGAATTCACTTCCTTTGACACAAATGATCCCTGGAAACATTATCAACCAGGAATGGAGGGATATTCCGATCTTACCCAAATGAACGCTGGCAAGGGTTACTGGATTAATGTAAAAACGAATGTTACTTTACAGATTACAGGAACATCCGTGCCGGAGAACTTTCTCGTTAATCTTAAGGCAGGATGGAATGCAATCGGTTGGCCTTATCAATATTCACAAGGAATAACCGCAGCCCTTGTTGCGCTTAATTTCGGAACGGATTATAGTCAGGTTTCAAGATTGAATAGTTCTACAAAGGCGCAGGAAAATTTCTTGAACCAACCAGCAAGCGATAATTTTACGACTTTTGAGCCCGGCAGCGCGTATTACATCTATATGCTGCAAAACAAAACAATAAGGATTGGGCTTTCAGGGCCCGTAACTACCACTCCTCCTCAGATTAGCGGTATAACTCCATTAAATCACTCCACCTTTTATGAAAATGACACGATTTCTATTTCGCCAACAGTTGTGAATGATCCGAATTCCGGTCCTTTGGAATACCAGTTTTCAATTGACGGGGTAATAAAGCAATCCTGGTCTGGACAGTCCCAATATGGTTGGCAGGGGGTTTCGGGAATACATAACATTAAGGCAGAAGTAAGGAATATTGCAGGACAAGATGCCAAACAGGTAGAAATCTGCGTCTTCAAAAAGCCGATTGCGCCACCGAGTTAATGTCATGAAAACTTTTTATAAAATTATATATTTAATCAGTTTTGAAAATAAAGAGTTAGAAATATGAAAAAGATAATTTTTAAGTCAGTTTCAATAGTAGTTATTATGGCTCATTTATCATTGGTTTGTATGCGCGATGTAGCCTTTGCCCAAAGCAGCTCCGGTGATTCATCTGCCGGTTCCTCACAAAATAACGGCAACTCCGCACAGGCAGAATCTGCAAAAACTCAAACAGCATCTACAGTCCAAGCAATGTCCACAAGCGATAATCCTACTAATCCAAGTTTTTCTTTCCAGCTGGTTGATAATGGCAATTTCAATAACATACTTAAATCTGTTACTGCTGACACATTCACTGGTAAATTACAATTCAATATACCTATACTTATGCCTTTTGGGAAAAGGGATATAACATTATCCTTGAACATTAGTTATGATAGCAGCAGCGGAGAGGGTATCTTGGGCATGGGCTGGGCATTAAATTTGGGGCTAATATCTCGTTCAACCAAGAGGGGTATGCCTTCCTATAGTTCTTCTGATGTCTTTCTTGCGCAGGGGGATGAATTAACCAATATCGGCGGTAATTCATTTAGGAATAAAGTCGAAGATAGCTTTATGAATTATACCTTTGATGGAACGGCATGGCTGGCAATAGATAAATCCGGAAAGAAATACTACTTCGGTTCAACGGATAACTCTCGTGTCACCAACGCAAGCGGGACATTCTCTTGGTCTCTGGACAGGATAGAAGACCCGAGCGGCAATTACATGTCCATAACTTATGTTAAAGACCAGAATACCATCTATCCAAGCGAAATAGCATATACCGGAAACAACAATACGGGATTATCTCCTTGCTTCACGGTAGATTTTGTTTTTGATACCCGCCCAGACAATTTAGTAAGTTATAGAAGCGGTTATCAAACAGTAATGGCGAAAAGATTATCGGAGATTGATATAAACTGTAATCAAGGATTAATAAGGAAATACCACTTTGATTATGCGGCCTCTTCCGCGACAAGCCAATCTTTACTTAGTGCCGTTACTCTATATGGTAAAGATGGCACAACTCTTCTTCCTCCCGTAACATTCCAATATTCAGCAATGAATAGCGGCTGGACGCTATCTGCAAACCAATTGCCTTCAGATATGACATTTGATGGGGCCACGCGGGTCCTTGATGTAAATAATGATGGGATCCCAGATATTTTAAAGTATGAGGGAACCACTACTTTCAGGACATTCTTAGGTCAAAAAGACGGAACTTTTCTGGAAACATCTGATTGGAAGCTCCCCGATAATCTCATTTTTGGTGGTTCGCATACTAATGTAGGTTGTGGTGGCACTCAATATTGGGAAAACAACGGTGTTCAAATAGTAGATGTGAATGGAGACGGTTGGCCGGATATAATAACCCACCAGCATAGGAATGAAACTTCCGAAGCAATTAAGAAAGTCTATATAAACAACCATGTCAATGGTTGGGTTTATGATCCTAGCTGGACTAATGCCTTACCAGAAAGCGCATATTTTGTTAGCTTCATAGTTCGTATAATAGGTCCGATATTTTGCGGTTCTTTAGGGAGAAATAAGGGCTGGGTGGCAATAGATGTAAATGGCGATGGCTACGCTGATTTAATACAAGCATTGGGCGGAACGTATAATTGTTATATCAATACCGGCTCTGGCTGGACACAGGATACCAGTTGGAATATGCCTGATGGCGATATATCTAATGGTTCAACCCAGTTTTGTGATTTAAACGGAGACGGCTTATTGGACTTCTTTATAGTCGATGGAGCAAATTCAAGGGCCTATCTTAATACGGGTCACGGCTGGGTAAGGGATCATGATTATGATATTGATTTGACTGGAATTTCAGCGCAGAGCGTTCAATTGATGGATATTAATTCTGACGGACTCGCCGATATTGTAATTGCAACTGGTGCTACAGAGACTACTTATATCAATACCGGAAAAACTGGTAATGTATGGCAGCCGAATTCAGGGTTTGCGTTGCCGGACGGCGACTTTACGGCATTGACAGCAAGGCTTGCGGATACAAGAGGAAAAGCCCTTCTGGATGTCTTGGTTAACAGTTCCTCAGAAAACAAAATATATCTTAATAATAACGCAATTGTTCCGAATTTATTGACTGAAGTTACAAATGGAGTGGACGGTGAAGTTGATATTGCATATAAATCCTCACCGCAATTTGATAATACCAACGGAAGCGGGGTATCGGCATTGCCGTTCCCTGTTTATGTTGTAGGTACTGTTACTACAAAAGATAATGTAAGTAGCAATCCAAATATAGTAACCACATATAACTATAAAGGTGGCGCCTTTGACTTTGCCAGCAGAGAGTTCAGGGGATTTAATGATGTAAAGGTAAGTGACGGCGAAGGTAATTACACCGAAACATATTATCGGCAAGACGATGTCTATAAAGGTAAGATTCTGAAACAGAAAATTTCAGATTCATCGGGTAATCTCTTGGCAGAGACAGACAATACTTGGCAGGCAACCCAGCCCTATACAGGCGTCACCTTCCCATACTTAGCACAAACTGATAATTATATTTACGATTACATTGACTCGCAACAGGTATCCAAACAGACGCAGATACAGTATCAATATGACGACTATGGCAACGTTACTAACGTTTACTGTCTCGGCGATGTAAGTGTTAATGGGGATGAAAAGACGCAGGTTGTTGAATATGTTTACAATACGAATAATTGGATAGTGTCTTTACCTAAACATACGTATCTTTTGGATTCAGGAGGAAACAAGGTTTCAGAGAAATGGTTTTACTACGATAACAACACCAATATTACCGATCCCCCCGTTAAAGGACTTTTAACCAAAGAAGAAAGCTGGCTTTACAATCCTATAACCGCAGCCACGGACAAAGTTTCAACCCAATACGCCTATAACCAATATGGGAGTCCTATATCTGCAACCGATGCATTAGGAAGGATGACCACCACTAACTATGATACAGTTTGCTATAGTTATCCGGTGAGTGTAGCTAATGCTTTAAACCAAAGCGTACAGACAGTGTACTACGGAATAAACGAGCCTGCCAATGATCCAATAACCGGCTCCGGGCTTATAGGTCAGGCAAAATCTGTCCAGGATGTCAATAATCAGAAAACCTACAATGTTTATGACGCTTTAGGTAGGTTGATTAATGTTATCGGGCCAAATGATACAGTAAACAACCCGGGTATAATTTATGAATATCATCTTGACCTTTCGCCTGTAAAAATTATTAAGCGCGTCAAGACTACTTACGATAACCCTCCAGTATATTTATCTTCATTTCAGTTTTTAGACGGGTTGAACCGCACCATAGAGATTAAATCTCCTGCCCAAGATAGCTCTACAGGCCAGGCCCGCCAGATTATTTCCGGTTTGGTTAAGTATGATGCACGTGGTCAGCTAAAGGAGAAATATCTTCCGTATTTTGTGAATGCTTCCGGAGATTTTGATACGCCTCTATACAATACTCCGCACAGCTCTTATGCCTATGATGCCCTTGGCCGCTTAATCCAGGCAAATAATCCAGATACTTCGTATTCTACTATGAGCTATTCGCTTTGGAAAAAAACTCTGACCGATGAGAACGGACACTCGAAAAGCGAATATAGGGATGCCTACGGAAGAATTACAAAGGTAGAGGAGCATAACGGAACGCAAACTTACACTACGAATTACCAATATGACGCATTGGGCAATCTTGTGCAAACCACAGATAACCAAAATAACGTCATCCAAATTCAGTATGACTCTTTGGGTAGAAAAATCCGGATGAACGACCCTGATATGGGCATATGGAATTATACATATGATAATGTCGGCAATCTTATCCAACAGACAGACGCCAAAGGTAATGCCTTAGGATTTGTTTATGATTCAATAAACCGGTTACAACAAAAAACGGGAAATGGCCAGACGCTGACTACCTATACATACGACAGCACTTCCAAGCAATACTGCATTGGCCGGATTTCTAGTATTTCCGATTTATCCGGCTCAACCGAATTTTATTATGATAACTTAGGCAGGGAGATCAAGTCAGTTAAGACTATTGGAGGTGCGTCCTATACGGTTGAGCGGACTTACGATGCATTAGATAGGCTCATTACCTTGAAATACCCTGATAATTCAATTATTAGGTATGGCTATAACCCGCAGGGGATCAATAAGGTAACAGATACAGCCGCCTCTTATGATTATATCTCTAACATTGATTATTCTCCTACCGGCCAGATTACCAAGATTCAATATGGCAATGGCACGGAAACTGATTATACCTATAATCCTAACACATTAAGGTTATCCAATTTAACCACTCAATCACCCTCCGGAAAAATCCAGGATTTAACTTATCAATTTGACAACGCAGGCAACATTATGCAGCTTACTGACGGCGTTAACACCGCAACGCAGTCCTTCCAATATGATGATTTAAACCGTCTCATCCAAGCAGCCGGCTCTTATGGAAGCTTTGGTTATTCCTATGATTCAATAGGAAATATGATTAACAAAGAAGGTATTACCCTAGGCTATGGTTCCGGTGGTAAGTTTCCTCATGCAGTAACTCAATATGGCGATACCATTATTACTTATGATGCAAACGGCAATATGTTTACAAAAGGAAATCTCAAATTAACTTATGATGCGGAGAACCGTCTTATCAAGACTGAACCCACAGGTCCTCAGACAACGACAATCACCTTAACCTTAAATCCCGGATGGAACTTCTTTTCCTTTCCGATAATTCCTACTGATGCAACGGTATCTTCGGTTTTGTTTTCCATAGCAGGAGAATTTAGCCAGGTTTCCCGCTATAATCCTGCCACAAATAAATTTGAAAATTATATTGGTAATCCCACATATGACCAGTTCAATACCTTTGAGTATGGACGAGGCTATGAGATTTTTATCCCTGGAACCTCTACCATCAGCTTGACCATTACAGGGACGCCTCCAACAGGCCAATCTGTATCGCTTAAAACCGGAACTAATTTGGTTTTTAATCCAGGCAATACGGAAATTCCTGTTGAGACCGCATTATCTCCTTTAAAACTGGGAGTTGACTATTCCAAGGTCTTGTCTTATGACGCTACACAAGGTGTATTTCAGGAGTATTCCGCCGCCAAGAAAGAATTTACTGTTTTAAAGCCGGGAATTGCTTATTATCTCTACTGTTTGTTCGATTGTACATGGACGCCTTTCTCGGACATAACAACTTTTGCCTATGATGGCGATGGCGGCAGGGTAGAGAAGATAACTGCTTCGGGCTCTGCCACCTATATCGGCTCACTCTTTGAAGTGGGGAGTGCCGGCAAGACTATTAAGTATATCTTTGCCGGCTCTAATAGGGTCGCCACAGTTGAATCTACCGGCAGTACTTACTATACACACTCTGACCATCTCGGCTCATCCAATGTAATTACCAATCGGGACGGCTACATTGTTCAGCATTGCGAATATACACCCTATGGCTCCTTAGCCAGTAACGAAAGCACAGAATACATAGTTACTGCTTATGGAATATCCGTAGTTACCGGAAACAAAGATTACATAAAACACAAATTTACCGGAAAAGAGATAGATAATACGGGGCTCTATTTCTATGGAGCAAGATATTACGACCCGCAGATAGGCAGATTTATAAGTGCAGATACAATAGTCCAGCCTCCATACGACCCGCAAAGCCTTAATCGGTATTCATACTGTCATAATAATCCAATAAATTATATTGATCCTACCGGACATTCGTGGTGGAAAAAGATAGCGGGGTTCTTCGGGGCTGCTGTGGGTGTTGCTCTAGGGTTTATCAATCCATTCTTAGGGATGATGGCTTATAGCCTTATTGCTGCCAGTGGGCAAGGTGGTAATTTTGGCAGTAATTTTGGGATTAACTTTGCTAGCTCATTAGCGGGTTTCGTTGTAGGAGCTGCAGCGGGAGGCATAGCTTCTAATTTCTTTGCTGGTAATTACTGGCCAAGCTTGATAGGTTCTGCTATAGGGGGTGCAGCAGGAGGCGCAGCCACTTCTGCAATGTTAGGTGGCAACGTGGGTATGGGAGCATTGGCAGGGCTTGCAGGCGGAACAATTAGTTATGCAGGAGGCTTTGTCTGGCCATTAGGAGCTGATGCGGTTGCAGGAGGCGTGTCTTCTGTTATAATGGGTGGGGATTTTGGAGAAGGCGCAGCACAAGGAGCTTACTATAATATGGCAGAGACGGTTGGCGGAATACTTGGACCTATGCCAACATTAGGCGAACAAAATCCACAACCAGGCGATACCGTTTTTCTTAAGGCAGATAGTCCTGTTGGATGGGGTATATCTTTATTTGAGGGCGGACCTTTCTCGCATGTAGGAACAGTGACTGATCAAGGATTGGCAAGTACTAATTTTGGCAAAAACTCTGGATTTGAAGATTTGGGCCAATATAGTAATCGCGGTGCTTATGTTTCAACACGCTATCGCGGTAACCAGTCAGTTATCAATGCTGCAGCGGCCTTATCCAACCAGTCTCCTAAAATCAAATATGGATTTTTCCCCGGACAAAAAGTTTGTTCTACTATTACTGCTTCTGCTTTGAACAAAGGTAATGGTGGATGGTGGGGGATTGGACCCAATAGCGAGCTCAAGGTAATGAAAACCTATGGGGAGGAGTAAAATAATGGCTCTAAAGGCAATGATTCCAATGATTATCTCATTGTCTTTACTGCTCTGTAGTTGCGCAACAACCAGTCAAGCTAAAATGCCAAATTATGAATCACGCAAGAATTATGTTGAAATACATCCAGGGTTAGCTTCGGAAATAAAACAAGCCATACTTAAGGGTGATGTGATAGAAGGTATGACTAAGCAAGACGTATTAGCAGCCTGGGGAGAACCAAGTAAAATACATAGATATAGCGAGCACAAAAGGCTTATCGATGAAACTAATGAGAATACTCATGATGAGAACTGGCTTTACGATCAACCTTTTTATTCCTTTGCGCCAAGGAAATTTGTTAGATTTGGTATCGATGGCATTGTTAATTATGTAAGCGCATATTATAATTAACTAATAACCTCTAAAAAATAATAATGACAACAATTAAACTTTTGGTTTTTATAATTTTAATTCCTCTTCTGTTTATCGGTTGTGTAACTACTCCTGAAGAGAGGGAGTATCAAAAAAATAAAGCAATTATCGACTCAGCGATTCAAGAGAGTAAACCAAAACCCGTCATCAATCCAACGACAGCCGTTATTTCAGATACCATTAGAAGAAGATAGTGATACTGAACTGAAGGGGACCTGAAGCGCTGAAGGGGACGCCCTCCAAGGTGCCACCCTAGCCCGCTATAACTGCAGTATACCATAACCACCCCGCACACACCAGAATTCATAAAACTGTTGACAATCCGCGCAATGTAGTATAGTATTAATTTTAATGCATAAAATGAAAAACTTTATTCTATTTTTCTCATCCTTGCTGTTTTTCCTGCCTGCCATTGCTTTCGCAGATTCCCGCGACCTCATAGTAGCCATGACCTTAAACCGGTTAGAATCACAGATGGTCGTGGCGCAAACGCAGAAACCTGTTTCTTATAACTCTTCTTTGCGGGACACTAAGATGAATGAGGTCTTGGTCCAAAGAGCGCCCGCCAAAGAAATACCCCCTCCCGCCAAACCAAAACCTAAAGAGACAACAATGCGCCCGCCCCCCGTAGCAACCGGCACTGGCAGTGGTGGCGAAGCAATAAAAGAAACCTTCTACATATCCGCCGCTTACGATATTAACCATATACATTATTCAGAATGGGCAAATGACGATAAACAAGATGAAGATTTTGGGACGCAAAGGGGCTATTATATAGCCGTAGGATACAGAAACCCGGATTATGTTGAGTGGGTTCAGGGTAAGCCATTCGTAGAGGGTTATTTCAACTATTTCAGTAATATAATCCACTACAAAGGTGCTACGATTGGTCCCCCATCCGTACCTGTTGATGCTGATCAACGCTCTAGAGTTAGGCAATATGGTTTGAAGGTTGGAGCTCAAAGAGATTTTTTAGATAAAGGCAATATCCTCGGATATCTGGATGTAGGGGAAAGGATTTGGAATAGAGGTGAGGATAGCGGAAATGGTGACTATGCCGAGAAATATTATTGGACTCTTATTGGTTTTGGCGCTGGTATGAGTTATAAAATTGCTCCTAAATTATCTGTCGGCTTTGAGGCAGAATGGATGACTACCTTGCCTGACTTAAGGAAATTGCATGCGGATGATATTGGATATGGAGATATAACTTTTAAATTAGGGTACGTTTGGGGAACTGAAGTCAAGCTCCCCATAAAATATTATATCTTAAAAAACCTGTCTCTGGATATCACCCCTTATTTTACTTATTGGAAGATTAAGCATTCCGATGTTGATCCCAACTCAGGGCTTTATGAACCCGATAGCAAAACCCATCTCGAAGGCGTGCTTGGTGGTTTTACCTACAGTTTTTAAAACCCGCCTCAATCAGCTTCTATATACTTTATATATATTTTTTCCTGGTGATAAAATAGACTGTAGAATATTTCGATTGGAATAGAAACAGAATAACATAAAAGCGAGAAGCGTAAAGGAGAAGGTATGGGAAAGAAGATAAGCATTTTGATTCTATTGTTAATATTCTTAGTTTTTATTAATGTCTTTGCCCAGGAAACCGTAGACAAGGCCTTTAATAAAGGCATGGAATATGGCAAACAAGGCAAGTATGAAGAAGCCATCTCGGAATTTACCAAAGTTATCGAACTCAACCCTAACATTTCTTTGGCCTATTACAATCGAGGGCTTGCCTATGGTAACAAAGGTAACTACGACCAAGCTATCTCTGACTATACCAAAGCCATCGAACTCAACCCGCATCTTACCGAGGCCTATTCCAACCGCGGTAATGCTTATAATTACAAAGGTAACTACGACCAAGCTATCTCTGACTGCACCAAAGCCATCGAACTCGATCCTCATTCTGCCGAGGCCTACTCCAATAGGGGTAATGCTTATAATTA
>JBEKHW010000012.1:0-44843 GCA_050012075.1 Candidatus Omnitrophota bacterium
CCTTTTTCTTCTAACAGCTTAGCTTGTTCTATGAGGCGATTAGCTGCTTCCGCGTCCTTACCCTGCACTTTAAACCCGCCGATTTTATCCGCGGTCTGCGGTGTCAGGCCAATATGGCCCATAACCGGTATTCCTGCCTTTACTATCTCCTCTGTTACTTCGATACATCTATCAAACCACTCCAGCTTTACGGCGCCGCAACCTGCCTCGTCAATGAATCTTCTTGCGTTATTCAGGGCATCCTGCGTATGCAGTTGATAGGAATCAAAAGGCATATCACCTATAACCAGCGCATTTTTAACTGCCCTGGTTACTGCCTTGGCATGATGGAGCATTTCGAACATTCCGACCTTGGTAGTTGAATCTAACCCCAGGACCACGTTAGCCAGGGAATCGCCTACTAAAATCATATCAATACCTGCTTTATCCACAAGGGCTGCTAACGGGTAATCATAGGCAGTAAGCATGGTAAGCTTACGCTTACCTTTCAAAACCATAATTTGCTTTACTGATATTTTATTATTTTCCATAATTAACCTCTCCTTTATGACTCATTTTACCATGAACTATCAACTATGAACTATGAACCATGACATATTTATCTATCGCAGCCGCTGCTTTTTTCCCAGCACCCATAGCTGAAATCACTGTATCTGCTCCGGTAATAATATCTCCACCGGCAAAAACCCCGGAAATAGAAGTCATAAAATCCTTATCTACGATAATCGTGCCGTCAGGATTTGTTTTTAAATCGGGAGTCAATCTTGCCAGAAGCGGGTTTGGGCTCTGTCCGATAGCCACGATAACCGTATCTACCTCTAAAATAAAATTAGAGCCCTCAACAGGAATAGGTCTCTTCCTCCCTGATTCATCAGGTTCTCCAAGCCGCATTTTAATACATTCCAAGCCCTTCACAAACCCCTGCTCATCACCAATGATCCTTACCGGCTGCGTCAGGATTGCAAAATTTATCCCTTCCTCTCGGGCATTATCTATCTCTTCTATGCGTCCGGGCATTTCCTTTTCCGTGCGCCTGTATACAAGGAATACTTCACTCCCCAGCCTTTTAGCTACCCTTGAGCAATCAAGAGCCACATTCCCGCCGCCGATAATCGCCACTCTTTTGCCTATATTTATTGGCGTGGCATAAGCGGGAAATTCATACGCCTTCATTAAATTTGCGCGGGTAAGAAATTCATTGGCGGAATAAACCCTGCCAAGGTTCTCGCCCGGTATACCTAAAAATTGCGGAAGGCCAGCGCCTGTAGCAATGAACACTGCCTTAAAACCCTGCTTAAATAACTCCTCCAGTGAATAAGTGCTGCCGATAAGAGCGTCTGTTTCTATCTTTACCCCTAGTCCTTCTATATATGAAACTTCATCATGGACTATTTGCTTGGGAAGACGGAATTCCGGAATCCCGTATACGAGCACGCCTCCTGCTACATGCAGTGATTCAAATAACGTAACCTGATACCCTAATTTTGCCAAATCAGCTGCGCAGGTAAGCCCTGCAGGTCCAGACCCGACAACAGTTATTTTAGCTCGTTGCTTTTCACTATGAACTATGAACCATGAACCATGAACTAATCCACAATCAGACGCGTATCTTTCCAGAGCCCCAATATTAATCGGTACCTTTTTCTTATTCAGGACGCAGGCAACCTCACACTGGTCTTCCTGCGGGCAGACCCTGCCGCATACTGCCGGAAGATTATTCTTTTCTTTTATCTTCTCCAGCGCCTCTTTCGGCTTACCTTCTTTAATTAATTTTATGAAAGCAGGGATATCAATCTCTACGGGACAGCCTTTCACGCAAAGAGGGTCTTTGCATTGCAGGCAGCGCGTTGCCTCTATTTCTGCCTCTCTCTTAGATAAACCGAGCGCGACTTCAAAAAAGTTCTTTATGCGTTTCTTAGGGTCCTGCAAGGGTATTTTATTGCGCATTATTCGTAACCGTACTTTTTGATAAACCACTTTTTGACAACCTGAACAAGAAATAAATAGGTAATGACCATAATAAATAACGCCACAAAATACATGGGTGGCGGCTTTACAAACCCAAAAGGTTTTGCTAGCGGGGTAAATGGAATCGCAATGCCTAAAGAAACTATTATAATTGACATGAGCATCAGAAAGGCGCTGGGCCTACTCTCAATAAAAGGGATTTTTCCTGTCCGGATTATATGTATAACCAAGGTCTGCGTGCATAATGATTCTATGAACCAGCCTGTATGAAAAAGCTCGGCTGAAGCATGAAAAATGAATAACATGACCCCATAAGTGAGAAAATCATAAATTGAGCTTATCGGCCCGATAATCATCATAAAATTCCTGATATACTTAACGTTCCAGGGCCTGGGCCTGAGGACATATTCCTTATCAACATTATCAGTAGGAATCGCTATCTGGGATACATCGTAAAGGAAATTATTCAAAAGGATCTGTATAGGCAACATCGGCAAAAACGGCAAAAATAAACTTCCGCCGGTCATGCTGAACATATTACCGAAATTAGAACTTGAACCCATCTTGATATATTTAATAATGTTGCCGAAGGTTTTTCTTCCCTCTATTACGCCATCTTCTAAGACCATAAGATTCTTTCTAAGCAAAATGATATCAGCTGATTCCTTGGCAATATCCACGGCATTATTTACCGAAATACCGACGTCAGAAGTCTTTAATGCCGGGGCGTCGTTTATGCCGTCTCCCAGGTATCCTACTATATGCCCATTATCGTGCAGGGCGCGGATTATTCTTTCCTTTTGCATAGGCGAAAGCCTGGCAAAGATATTGGTTTTTTCTACCAACCCCTTTAACTCCTCATCGCTTGCCTTTTCTACCGTATCACCGGTTACTAAGCCTTCGACATTTAAACCGACCTCACTGCATATTTTTCTGGTGACTAATTCATTGTCTCCCGTTAAAACCTTGAAATCTATACCCAGTTTCTTAAGTGCCTGGATAGCCCTTTTTGAACTTGGTTTCGGAGGGTCGAGAAAAGCAACATAGCCTTTTAGGATCAAATCCTTCTCATCATCTTTTGAATATGCCGCCTTTTTATTGTCAAAATTCTTGTAGCCGATAGCCAATACCCTGAAACCATCGGAACTCAAGCTGTCAAACTCTTCTTTTAAATCTGAAATAATGAGCTGATCTATTTCAAATATCTCCCCGTCTAACTCATATTGAATGCATCTTTTGAATATCTCTTCCGGAGCGCCTTTTGAGATGATCCTGTGCTTCTCCTCCATTTCAACCACGACTGACATGATCTTCCTGGAGAAATCAAAAGGTATCTCATCTACTTTTTTATATTCCTTTACCAGCACTGTTTCGTGTTTAAGGACTGCCCTATCTAAAAGGTTCTTTAATCCCGTCTGATAAAAACTATTGATATATGCGTAACGTAAGACATCCTCGTTATCTTTTCCTACTACGTCGCAGTGTTTCTCCAGCACTATCCTATCCATGGTAAGGGTACCTGTCTTATCGGTACATAATACATTCATGGCGCCGAAATTTTGTATGGAATTCAGGCGCTTGACAATAACTTCTTTTCTGGACATCGAAATTGCGCCCTTTGAAAGATTTAATGTCACTATCATCGGAAGCATCTCTGGCGCAAGGCCGACCGCAACACCTAATGAAAAAAGTAATGCTTCGATAAAGTTCCCGTGCCTTATGGCAATAATAGCAAAGATAAACATGACCATACAAATCATTGTCTTTACCATTAGCATGGTGAATTTATTTATTCCTTTATCGAAGCCGGTCTCAATGCGTATCGTAGCGAGCTTACGGGAGAGCTCTCCAAATTGCGTAGCTATACCGGTTTTTACGACTACGCCTAAAGCAGTGCCGCTTACTACGCTTGAACCCATAAAAGCAATATTATTTAATTCGGAAATGGAATTACTCTTGGCAGTGACAGGAGTAGCTACTTTTTCAATAGGAAAAGACTCTCCGGTCAAAGAGGCCTGATTGATAAATAAATCTTTGCAGGATATGATACGCAGATCAGCAGGGATCATATCCCCTGCGAAAAGATCTATAATGTCTCCCGGGACTATTTCTCTAATGCTTATTTCTTTTGATTTACCGTTACGTAACACCGTGGCGGTAGTACGCACCATTTCGCTGAGCTTTTCTGCTGCTTTACTGGCGCGATGTTCCTGGATGAAGGCGAGCATAACGCTCATCACGGCCATAAGAGTTACTATTAAGGCGCTTATTTTTTCTCCGAAAAAGAGCGAAAAACCACCAATGATAAGCAGCACTATGACTAGAGGGTTAAGGAATTTGGAAAGTATCTCCTTGAAGATCGTTCTTTTCTTTTTCTTGGCGGGTTCATTATAACCGTAATCGGCAAGCCTTCGGGAAGCCTCCTTTTCCGTAAGCCCTTTTTCGTTTGTCTGGAGCTTCTCAAAAAGTAATTCCGCTTGACAGCTTATATAGTCAAAATCAAAAACCTGCGGCGTATAATGGCCGTTAGATTTAAATTTATTGTTATTCCTTACGCCGTTGTTTTTCATTTCGTATTGCTTATTTTATTTTCCTGCTCTTTAAATGAATCCAGTCTTTTTGTCAGTTCATTAAAATCAATCTGGTGGCCGTCGAAATCCGGCCCGTCCACGCAGCCAAATACGGTCTTTCCGCCTACGGTGCACCTGCAGGAACCGCACATGCCGGTAGCATCCACCATAACAGGGTTTAAGCTTACGATAGTTTTAATTTGATATCCGCGGGTAAGTGCCGCTATCGCTTCCATCATCATAACCGGCCCCACCGCATAAACCAGGTCCGGGTATTTGGTATGGGTGGAGTTTTCTACTACAGTAAGCAGTTCCCTTAAGATATCGGTTACAAAACCTTTTTTTCCGGATGAGCCGTCGTCGGTTATAGGAAAGAGCTCATCGCAGACACCCCGCAGCTCATCTTCCAGAATCAATAAATCCTTTGAACGGGAACCGATTATACCGATAACCCGATTTCCCGCCTTCTTAAATTCCCTGGCCACGGGAAAAACCTCTGCAATCCCTACTCCTCCGCCTATGCAGTATACCTCTCCTATCTTATTTATTTGCGTCGGGTGGCCCAGGGGTCCGAGAATATGCAATATGTTATCGCCCTGGGATAAACTACCTAATTTTTTTGTGCTAAAACCTACTTTCTGGAATATGAGCGTGATTGTCCCTTTTTTACTATCCCAGTCAGCTAATGTCAGTGGGATACGTTCGCCGGTTTTATCTATAACCAATACTATAAACTGGCCTGCCTTGGCTTTACTGGCGACTACCGGAGCCTCTATCACCAACTTTGTAATTTCTTTATTCAACTCTACTTTGTCAATTATGCGGTGCATATTCTTCCTCTATAATCCTGGCCTCTACACCGGGAAATTCTCTTAACAACTGTTCGCCTTTTGCCTTGCCTAAAACGAATATTGCCGTACTTAAGGCGTCTGCGGTTAAGCCGTCATCTGCAATGACGGTAACAGAAATGACCCCTGAATCAGCAGGATATCCAGTCTTCGGATTAAAAATATGGGAATAGCGCTTGCCTTCTTTTACAAAATATTGTTCGTAATCTCCTGAAGTAGAAACAGATTTCCCGGTAAGCTTCAAGAGATCCCGCACTCCGTTTTTACGCGGGCTAATAACTCCGATCCTCCAAGGGAGGCCGTATTTTGTACCCAAGGCATAAACCTGCCCGCCTGCGTTTATCAGGCAACTGTGTATATTGTGTTCTTTTAATTTCCTTACGGCGCTATCTATGGCAAATCCTTTTCCAATGGCGCCCAAGTCAATCCTTGTGCCGGGAGTTTTAAATTCTACCATATCTTCCTCTTCATGCAAAATAATTTTATCTGAACCTACTAAGGCTAAATTCTTCTTGATTAAGCCGGGTTCTGGTATATGAAAATCTTTACGGTTAAATCCCCAGATATCAACCAGGGGTGCAACCGTAATATCAAACGCGCCTTCGCTTATTGCCCAGAATTCCTTTGCTTTTTTAACAACAAGAAATGTCTCATGGCTTACTCTCAATCTACCTATTTTATTTAGCCTGGATATTTCACTGTCTTCTTTATACCTGTTCAATAGGGCTTCGATCCTTCTTATTTCAGCGAATACGATTTCCGGGGCTTCCTTTTCCGGAGAAGTCACCTGCACAAAAGTACCCATCAAAACCCTTGTCTCTTTATAAAGGGGGCGCCTCTGGCAACCGCATAGAAGCGTAAAACTAATCAATAAAACTACGGACCTCTTCATTTCTTTATTGCCTTTAACAGCTCATCAAGAGGCAGCGTATTAATCACATCTTCTTTAGACAACCAGCCCCGCCTGGCAATACTCACTCCAAATTTCATTGATTCCAGTTGCGACTTTTCATGTGAATCTGTGTTTATCGCCACTTTCACGCCAAGCTCTTTTGCCCGGCGGCAATTCTGGTCATTTAAATCGAGCCTCTGCCCAAAGGCATTTATCTCCATATAAGTATTCGTATCTGAAGCTGCCTTTAAAACCTCCTCCGTATCTATATCATATGCGTCGCGCACACCCCAGAGCCTTCCCGTGGGATGTGCAATTATATGGACGTATTTACTGGAACAGGCTTTAATCATCCTGCGCGTCAACTGCTGTTTTGACTGCTTGAACCCGCTATGTATCGCTGCCACGACTATATCGAACCCCTTAAGTATTTCGTCTTTATAATCTATTCTACCTTCGGAATCTATATCTACCTCTGTCGCGTAAAGTATGCGGAAACCCTTTAATTTTTTATTTAACGCTTCAATTTCCGACTTTTTCCTTTTTAAATCACGCAGGTCTAATCCACCCGCAACTTTAAGCCCTTGTGAATGGTCGGTAGAGGCGATATAGGAATAACCTAACTTTTTGGCAGCAGAGCTCATTTCCTCGATACTATTATTTCCATCTGACCATAGGGAATGAACATGAAGATCGCCTTTAATCTCTTTTAATTCTACAAGGGAAGGCAATTTTGATTTCTTTGCCAACTCTATCTCTCCGTTATCCTCTCTTAACTCCGGCTCAATGTAGGAAAGGCCTAATCCTTTAAGCATCTCCTCTTCTGTTTTTCCGGAAATAAATTTGTCTTTCCTGAACAGGCCGTATTCATTGAGTTTCAAGCCTTTTCTTATGGCGATTTGGCGCAGTTTTATGTTAAAGTTCTTTGAACCAGTAAAATAAAGCAGTGCCGCCCCAAAAGAACCTTGCTCTACTACGCGGCAGTCTACCTGCACATCTTCTTTGGTGCGCACGGATGCCTTGGTCTGGCCTTTTGCCAAAATATCTTTTACCGAAGGTATTCCGGTAAATGCGCTCATTATCTTTTCCGGCTTATTGGAGGTAACCAGGATATCAATATCCCTTACTGTTTCTTTCTGCCTACGCAGGCTTCCGGCCACGGAAATCTTTTTCACTTCAGGCATATTCCAAAGGGCGGAAACGAACTCTTCGGCGACAAAAGTTGCCTGGGGAAGGGTCATTCGTTCCTTGCCCCTCTTTAATATCGCTATGCCTTTTAAGATATTCTCAATTGTCTTTTCTTTTATCCCGAATATCCCGGTTAATTTATTTTTGCGTATCGCCGCTTCCAAATCAGAGACCCCTTTTATTTTAAGTTTATCGTAAAGTAATTTTGCGGTCTTTGGGCCGACAGAAGGTATTTTTAATAAACCGAGGAGCCCGGCAGGGATGCTTTTTTTTAGCTCTTCGTATACCTTTATCTTGCCGCTGCGTATAAATTCTTCTATTCTATTAGCCAAATCTTTTCCGATACCGGGGACTTCTCTTAACCTTCCTGCCCTGTAAAGACCCTCGATATTTTCAGTCAAACCCTCGATATTCTGAGCTGCCCTCTCATAAGCGTGGATCCGAAAAACATTCTCACCTTTAATTTCCAGGATACTGGCGATCTCCCTGAATACCTGCGCTATCTCTGCGTTTTTCATAATTCTTTCAATACTTCGTTCTGAGGGTCTAATGCCTTTGCGCGCTCAAGATGCAACTCATATCTTACGGGATCTCCTTTTTCTTCATAGGCCTGCGCCAGGCGGGCATGCGCTGTAGCAAAGTCAGGAGCAAGTATAAGGCACTGCTGGAGCTCTTTTATCGCCTTATCTAAATTTCCCCCCAGGATCCCGGGCGCCTTCATATAAAACGTGCCTAAGGCTAAATGCGTTTCGGGAAGACAGGGGGCCAATTCATTGGCTTTCAGGAAATAACGAAAGATATTGGAGGCATAAGCTATTTTACTTAAAAAATTTCCCTTTACAGAATACCTGCTGTTTACCGTACCAAGCAGTATATAAACAAGGGCGCGGTTTTCATTATCTAAAAGTTTGTTTTTGAGAAGGCTAATGAGGATTTTTCTGGCTTCTTGAAGTTGACCATCATTATACCTTAAATAGGCGAGGCTGATTAAAGGCGGGGCATAGCCGGGGTCTTTTTTTATTAATTCCTGCAATATTTTCTCGGACTCCGCGTATTTGCGGCTGCGGCGCAGGATCTCTGCTTTGCCCCAGGAAGCCGGGATGTTGGAGGGCTCTGCCTCCAGGATTTTTTCGAAAACGAGAAGCGCGGCATTATCCTGCCTTCTCTGTAGCAAATCCATCGCCTGGCCTAAAACGCCGGCCGCATTTCCTTTTATCAGGTATTCCTGTATCTTATCTTTTTTAGGAGAAAATAAAGGGCAGGTCCCCTTTGAAAGGGAAAAAAATGAATATACTGCGAGCAGAATAAAGATTACAAGCAGGTATCTTTTCATATTGCGCAATTATCTCTAAATAAGGAAAAGCTTTCAAATGCGGTCTGCCGCTCTCAGCTGATAGCTGGCTTCTATGGTTTTTACAATGTCGGTAAGAAAAGAGTTTACTGGTGCCGGCACATTCAATTCCTGCGCCTGCCGCACTATGGCGCCATTGATGTAATCTATCTCCGTGCGCTTACTGCGCAGGACATCCTGCAGCATAGAAGAGATATTCCCGGAGGTGGCTTCGCAAACCGCTTCTGCTTTTCCCAGGGGGTCATCATAAATAAGTTTTATCCTTTTACGCTTAGCGACCCTGGTGGCTTCGGTAACGGCTTCCCGCAGGATTTTACGCGTACCTTCGAATTCGAGCAGTTTTCCGTTAGCAAGGCGCGTTATAGCGGTCAAAGCGTTTATC
Organism: Candidatus Omnitrophota bacterium; assembly: GCA_050012075.1. Lineage (GTDB taxonomy): Bacteria > Omnitrophota > Gorgyraeia > Gygaellales > Profunditerraquicolaceae > JAMWCI01. The sequence goes on from JBEKHW010000012.1 coordinate 9,200, forward strand.
CCGGCGTTGATAATAAGTTTTGACCATAAAATACCTTTTATATCCCGCGATATCTTTGTTTCAAATCCCGCTTTATTAAATAATTCCCGTATCGAACGCATCTCAACCGGAATCTTTCCGTCTATTCTGCCTATGACCGTCTCTCCCCTGCCAGCATGCCTTACCTTGCCGTATTCAAGAAGAGTGGCGCCTTCGCTTGTTACCCCGCCTATGACTTTATCCTGCCCCGCCACCTCGCTTAATATCTCTATATTACCTATACCGTTCTGCAGTGTAAGCACTTTTGTATTCTGGCCGATAAGCGGCTTTGCTTTTAAAATAGCGTCCTTAGTGTCATAAGCCTTGACGCAAATTATAAGAAGGTCGGCGACCCCTATATCTTGCGGGTCGCTGGTAATCTTTACCTTTACCTGCCAGTTCCCGCTTATGCCCGTAACGTCTATACCCTTCTGCGCGATCCTGTCTACATGCTCTTTATGCCTGTGTAAAATCCAGATTTCCTCTTTTGACTTAGACAAAAAAGCAGCCAAGAGACTTCCCATTGCCCCTGCGCCAACGATTACTATCTTCATAATCTTCTCATTTATTTTATACCGCTACTGCGAGGCTACGCAACACCTTCTGCGATTTCAATTCCTTCTCCAGGTGAAAATTCAGAAAAGCGTTAAGTATAATCTCCAGCTCCCTTTTAATCTGCGGGTTCATCCCCAATTTAAGGTTTGCCGTGAAATCATTTTTTTCGATATGCAGGATCGAAGCAACCGTGCCGCGGAAGATTGAACGTGCTGCCATATCCTTCTTAAAACACCCCGGACAGAGAAGGCCTCCTAACATAAGGCTGAATTTTGATTCTCCGAGGATGCGGCTTGAACAGGAAACGCAGGAATCAAAATGCGGCTTAAACCCGGAAAGAGCAAGCATCTTAATCTTAAAAATAGTCATAACCTTGTCCGGATTCATACTGATTTCCAGCTCCTTAAGGCAAATATTCAACAGATCAAAAACCTGTTCATTTTTATCTTCTACGGCCATTGTAGCGGATACGAGTTCCACCATGTAACTGGCCATACCTGCCTTATCTATATTCTGCTTCAGGCCGTCGAAATTATTAAGCTTATCTGCCTGGGAAACCAGGTGTAGCGAAGAATTACGCTTTTGATAAAAAATAATTTCATTATGGGAGGTCTGCTCAAAATTACTGGCGAATTTCTCCGGCTCATCGCGTATACCTTTTATCAGGCCGCTTAATTTTCCGAAATCGCGCGTATAGAAATCCACTATAAGAGAGGTCTCCCTGAATTCGCGCCTGCTTAATACTATTGCCTCGGTTTTATTGATTGACATAAATTTTTTCTTTCCTGCGCATCAGTTGTTTTTCCTTCCTCGTGTGGTCGCCGTAACCTAAAAGATGCAATAACCCGTGAACGGCATAAAGATTTAACTCGTAAGAAGGCTTTGTATTAAAAACCCTGGCGTTACGTAGCGCCGTATCCGCCGACACCACGATATCCCCAACAAGATAGCCCGTGGCGTAAGTATCTGAAAGGTCAAATGCAAGGACATCGGTTGCGCAATTCTTATTCAGGAATTGAGCGTTTAGCGCTTTAATCGCGGTATCTGTGACAAAAGAAACCCAAATCTGTGCGTTTAATTTAGGCCCTTCTTTGGACAGGAGTTTAAGAAGCGCCTTTTTTATCTTGGTCTTTCTGACCGGGATTTTCTTCTGAAGGTTTCTTATGATTATTTCCACTTTTTATTTCTTCCGGATAATTGACGCGGCTATGGTATATGCCGCCTAAGATCCTGATGAATACGCTGGAGATCTTCTCAAGGTCCTTAAGCGTAAGATCGCATTCATCAAGCTGGCCGTCGATGAACTTATTGTTAATGACCCTGTGCACCACTTCTTCGATCTTGGCCGGCGTAGGCTCTTTTAAGGCGCGCGTTGCCGCCTCTACGGAATCAGCCAGGAGCACTATCGCTGTCTCTTTGCTGTTTGGTTTTGGGCCCGGATAGCGAAAACCTTCCTCTTTTATATCCTGGTCTTCTTCCAGCGTTTCAAGCGCCCGACGGTAAAAATAATAAACCAGGCTTTTCCCATGGTGCTGCTGGATAAAATCAAAAAGCGCCGGATTCAGCCTGTATTTCTTTGCTGTCTCAAGTCCCTCTCTTACATGGTTCATGATAATGAGCTTACTCATGGTCGGAGCCAATTCATCGTGCTTGCTCTTACTTAACTCCTGATTTTCGCTGAAATAGCCGGGTTTAGAGAGTTTACCTATATCATGGTAGTACGCGCCTATTCTGGCTAGCAAGGCATTTGCGCCCACGCTGTTACATGCGCTTTCAGAGAGATTGCCTACTATTAAACTGTGATGGTAGGTGCCTGGCGCCTCCATAATCATACGTTGTAACAGCGGATGATTGAAATCCGCCAATTCCAGAAGGCTGATATTGGTTACGGTATTAAAAAGGTATTCGAAAATAGGCAGGATACCAAGGACCAGGATACTGGAAACTACGCCGTTTAGAAAAAGTATGCAGTATCTCCATGGGGCGTTTACCGCAAGCCTTTCCAGACAAATAAGGGCTACTGCCTGGACAATGCCTACGAATAATCCTGCTCGGATAACGGTTGTGCGCTTACGCGCGCCCAAAACCAGGAGGCTTGCGATAATACCGCTCAACAGAAACCAGAGCGTAATCACAAAAGGAATAACGGAAAGTGAAGCTACTGCCACGGAAATCGCCAGCGTCAGTAAAAGGGAGATCTCCAGATTTGAAAACAAAAGGGTAGCTAAGAGAGGAATAAGGGAATATGGAATGTAGAAAACAGCGATATGCTGTTTTATCATAAAATAACTTGCGCACAACATTAGCAGAAAAAGCAATAGCGCGTTTAACAGGCTATATCCCCTTATATTAAACTGCCTGAAGCTTGAATATAAATATAACGCCAGCAGTAAAAGCGTAACCATAAGATTCAGTCTTATGATCGCGCCAACTGCCAAAACAGCTAAAGGAACGACTACGGCTTTAATGTTAATATTAATGGGCTGCTTTATCATATGCTTCAATTATTTGCTGGACTAACGCGTGCCTCACCACATCGGAACCGGTGAAATATATAAACTTAATCCCCTCTATATCCTTTAATACTTCCTGCGCCTGCAACATGCCTATGGGCTTTCCTCCCGGCAGGTCGCTCTGGCTAATGTCTCCTGTAATCACTACCTTGGAATCAAAACCAAGTCGGGTAAGGAACATCTTCATCTGTTCGGCAGTGCAATTCTGCGCCTCATCCAGGATGATAAAAGCATCGTTTAAGGTGCGGCCGCGCATATAAGCCAGGGGTGCTACTTCAATAATGCCTGTTTCAAGGTATTTTTCAATGCGCTCTGCTTCAATCATATCATATAGCGCGTCATACAGGGGCCTTAGGTACGGAGAAATCTTTTCATACATATCTCCGGGAAGGTAACCCAGCGACTCTCCGGCTTCTATTGCCGGGCGCGTAAGGATAAGCCGGCGCACCTCCTGCTTTTTTAAGGCCTCAACCGCGGTTGCCATAGCCAGATAAGTTTTGCCTGTCCCTGCCGGACCGATACCGAAAACAATATCATATTTCTTTATCGCCTCTGCATATTCACGCTGGCCGGCTGTTTTGGGCCCTATGTGCTTGCCGCTAAAAGAAGTGGTTACGCTTATGTCCAGGGGATTTATTTCTGCTGTCTTTGACTGTTTCTTGAAATTAGACACAAGGCAGAATAAATCTGACCTGCCTAACTCCGGCTGCCCGGAACGGAAACCCTCCAATATATATTCAATCAGATTACCTGCCTTTCTTATATTGGTGGCAGTACCGCTGATCTTCAAGTGCTCCCCGCGCAGGGTTACTTTAACCTTAAACTCTTTCTCAATAACCTTTAAATTTTCGTCATGAGCTCCGAAAAGCGCCTGGGCATGAGCATGGTTATCTAAGCGGATGGTTATATCCATTCTTTGATTGTTATTTCAGCTTACCTGCGGGCTCCTTAAGTGTTTTTTTCATCTGCGGCATAACAGGGATTTTTAAGCTCTGGCCGACATAAAGTTTATTCGGCCCTTTCAGGATATCCTTATTTGCCTCATAGATTTTGTTCCATTGTTTGGTCGTGCCGTAGTATTTCTGGGAAATCTTCTGCAGGGTGTCGTTCTTCTCTACCTTATAACTCTGGAATCCTGCTGATTCCTGCACGCTTGGTTCATTTATTTCCGGCGAAACACTTTCGGCAATGTACCCGCGGTTTCCTTCTGCTGTGCCCTTCTCTACAGGCAAAGGCATTGCTGCTTCTGTTGGCTTAGGATTGGGTGCCTTTTCAAATTTTACAGGAGAACCTATCTCTACTTCAACCACCTGAGTGGTGCGCGTTGTACTTCTTTCGCCGGCTGCCGGCGCCTTACCCTGAAGATAACCGCGGTTTCCGCCGCTTAAATCCTGGTCAATCCTGTCCCTGGTCAAGGGATAAGTCCTTACTATACAACCGGAAAAAATAAAAGATAGCCCCAATAACAATACCGCGTATTGCGTTGTGCATTGTGCGTTGTGCGTTTTCATTTCTTCTCCTTTCCTTTCTTAATAGTTAAATTGAGTTCTTTTAATTGCCTATCATCTACCTCTGAAGGGGCGTTAGTCAACGGACAAATACCGGCGCTGGTCTTGGGAAAAGTGATTACTTCTCTTATGCTCTCCTCGCCCACTAAAATTGCCAATAACCTGTCCAGGCCAAAAGCAATGCCTCCGTGAGGAGGCGCGCCATACTGGAATGCCTCTAAAAGAAATCCGAAACGCCTATAGGCCTCTTCTTTCTCTATGCCGATGATTTTAAAAATGCGCTCCTGCAGTTTCTGATCATGGATCCTGATGGAACCGGAGCCGATCTCCATACCATTCAAAACCAGGTCATAAGAACGCGACTTTACCTTTTGCGGTTCGGTTTCCAGCATATCCAGATCCTCCTTGCGCACCGAGGTAAAAGGGTGATGCTCGCTCTCCCAGCGCTTCTCCTCTTCGTTATATTTAAAGAGCGGAAAATCTGTCACCCAGGCAAAAGCAAACTCAACGCCTGATTCCTTCCTAATGTCCGGCTTATCCGAGGAATATTTTCTTTGCGCCTCTTCATAAGTTATGCGCGGGAAAGGAATTTTTATCTCGATGTTTTTTATTTCCTTTAAAACGCCCTGCATCAGCTTTTCGGTGAGAATGAATATATCTTCTTCCTCCACAAAAGACATCTCGAGGTCTAGCTGCGTAAACTCCGGCTGCCGGTCTGCGCGCAGGTCCTCATCGCGGAAACATTTGGCGATCTGATAATATTTCTCAATACCGGCGACCATAAGGATCTGCTTAAAAAGCTGGGGTGATTGCGGAAGCGCGTAAAACTCACCCGGATTCAGGCGCGAAGGAACAAGGTAGTCGCGCGCGCCCTCAGGGGTTGATTTGGTAAGTATGGGTGTATCGCACTCTATAAAACCTTGCGCGTCAAGAAGACCGCGTATTGACTTATACAGACTGCTACGCAGCAGTAGATTATTGAAAACCTTACGCCTGCGCAAATCAAGGTAACGGTATTTAAGCCGGCTTTCTTCACTGATATCACTGTCTTCTTCTATTTCAAAGGGCGGATTAACGCTTGGGTTTAAAATCTCTATTTCTTTAACAAGCACCTCTATTTCTCCGGTGGCAAGATTTGGATTGACGTTATTGGCCGGCCTCTTGTTCACGGTTCCTGAAACTCTTAATACGAACTCGCTCCTTACTTCTTGAGCCACCTTATAATAATCCCCGGCATCTTTGGGTGTGACCGTAAGCTGCACTATGCCGGACCTGTCTCTTAAATCTAAAAAAATGATTTTCCCGTGGTCACGACGCGTCGCTACCCAGCCGCACAAAATAATATTCTCACCGGCCAACTTACTATTTATTTCTCCGCAATTATGCGTCTTTAACATTTAAACTTTGAGTTCCCCTAAAAGCGCTTCCCTAGTTACTTCTTTCTGTTGGCCTGACAGCATGTTCTTTATCACGATTGTATTTTTCTTTAATTCATCCTCTCCCAGGATGAGTACAACCCCCGCCTTAAGATCATTGGCCCGGCGCATAGCTCCCTTAAGCGTCTTATTTTCATAATCCGTATCGGATGCTATATTATGACTGCGTAACCGGGCTAAAATCTTTATTCCCTCTTTCTTTGCTTCTTCTCCCAACGTAATCAAATAAACTAGTCCTGCGTTCTGCGTTTGGCGTTGTGCGTTCTGAACCAACAACAGCCTCTCCACGCCAAATGCGAACCCGATTGCGCCAATATCCGGACCGCCAAGCTCTTTAACCAGAGTATCATATCTGCCACCTGCGCCCAAGGCATCCTGCGCGCCTAACTCGCCATGAGCTATCTCAAAAACCGTGCGCGTGTAATAATCCAGCCCGCGTACAAGGTGAGGCGAAACCTCATATACTATGCCCGCATCCTTAAGCCCTGCGCAAACCTGATTAAAATGCTCTTTACACTCCGGGCAGATTTTAGCTTCCTGTAAATCAAGGTTATTTACCACTTCCCTGCAGCCTGCTTTTTTACAATCAAGGATACGCAACACATTGGTCTGTAACCTACGAAGACAATCTTCACAGAGGCCGTCTTTTTTTTCTTTAAGGCGCTTGCGCAAAAATTCCGCTAAAGCGGTTTTATCCTTATCGCAGCCAAGACTATTGATCTTTATTGTGTACCCTGAAACAGAAAAGGCCTTAAGTAAATGGTCTACTAACGCAATTATCTCTACATCGAGCGTTGCCTGGCCTGAGCCGATTGCCTCACAACCTATATGATGGAATTGCCTTTGCCTTCCCTTTTGCGGCCGCTCAAAACGGAACATCGGCCCCATATAATAAAACTTGGTAAACCCCGAGGTTTTATCCAGGTTATTTTCCAGATAAGCCCTCACCACGGAGGCAGTTGCCTCCGGACGAAGGGCATAGCTATCTTCCTCGTTTTTAATCAAGAACATCTGTTTCTGGACTATCTCTGAGGTCTGGCCTAAAGAGCGGTTAAACAACGCGGCATCTTCCAATATCGGGGTGCGTATCGGCTGATAGTTGTAGAGATGAAAAATATTCCTGGCAAGCGCCTCTATTTCTTCCCAAAGCAAAGCTTCCTCGGACAGGATATCTTTAGTTCCAGGGATTCTTTTATACGGCATATGTAATTTGGAATACGGATTTTTAAGATTTTGGGTTCGTCAAAAGGATTTTATTTTATCTTTTGCTTCATCTCCAGACCAGATTTAAAAACTACCACTTTCCTGGGCGGGACAGGAATGACCTGGTTGGTACGGGGATTACGGCCGGTGCGGCTTTTCCTTTGTTTTACCTTAAAGACGCCGAAATTGCGCAGCTCTATCTTTTCGCCCCTTGCCAGCGCTTCAATGATACAGTCAAAGGTCTTCTGAACGACTTTCTTTACATCTATCTGTTTTAAGTTTGTCTCATCGGAAACCTTCAAAATGATATCTTTCTTGGTCATGCTCCACCTCCATAGTCGCTACGCCTTCGGCTCCGCTCTTCAAAGGGGCTCTGCCCCTATGACGCTCGGGCCATTGCCCTCGCTGTTACCCCGAAAGCGTGGGGAAATCTTTCCCCACACCCCATTTTGGTTCTTTCGTAAAATGAAGTGTAAGGATCGAAAGAACCATTTCTAACTATAATAACAGCAAAAAGTTACGATGTCAAGAAAAAACACTGTCAATCCCCTCTACATCCCGATATCTGCGCAAGTATAAGGATTGCCAATTATAGTGCTGCATTGTATTGTACCATCCTCAAATATTACCAACTGATAGCAGAGCCCCTTACGCATTATACTGCCTAACTGAATGGATGGGGGAAGCGCACCTATGAGATCACGAAAATATTGGAAATTATTCCGGAAACCGATATCAAGATCATTTACATTACTGGCATAAAGGCCATAACAACCGTGGTCTGCGTAATACCTGCGTTGCGCCATTCTCATAACTTGCAGCCATAATATGCCTTCTGACGCCCTTGACTTTTCTATTACCTTGCTAAATCTAGGCAAGGCAATTAATGCCAGGATGCCGACTAAAACGACAGTCACTGTTATCTCTATAAGAGTGAATCCTTTTTTCATTACGAATTTTCCTTCTTATAAAACAAGAGATAACCTCTCCTCTCCCAGCAGATCCTCTATATCCTGGATAAGCCTTTCTGATGGCTGGACATAGAACCCCTCGCCCACTACCAGCTGAACCCTTGCTTTATTCGGCGCATCCATATGCAGGTAAATAGGTGTTGTGCCGGAAGATGAAGAAAGTAGTTCTTTTAGGCTCTCAAAGACATTCTCCCGCAGGCCGGAAAGATTAATCTTCATACCGCTTATTAACTTATAAATTTCTTCGAACGGGAAAAGATCATTTACAATTATTTTTGGCGAATCTTCCTTGAGGTTTACTATACCATAAACCATCGCCACGGCATTTACCTGCAGGTAGCGCGAAACCTTCTGATATGTGCGCGGAAAAACCAGGGCTTCCACATCACCCTCTAAATCTTCGAGTTTAAGAATCGCCATTTTCTCCTGTTTCTGCCTCGTAGTAGTCTGTTTTATCTTGGCGATCAGGCCGACGATTTTCACTTCATCCTGGTCATGGTGCTCGTGGAGGCTGCCTATGGAAGAAGAGACAAAACGTTTTAACTGCCGCGCGTAGCGCGCAAGCGGGTGGCCGGAAACATAAAACCCTAGCATATCTTTTTCAAAAGCAAGAAGCTGCGGTTCGGGCCACTCTTTCACTTGAGGCATACTGGCATTTCCGGTGTTGTGGAAACCATTCTCACTTATACCCAAGTCAAAGAAAGACAATTGCCCTTTTGCTTTTTCCCTCTGCGTGCGGGATGCTGACTCCAGGATCATATCGAGCCCCGTAGCCATTTGGGCGCGCGGCATAGCGAAACTATCCATGGCCCCGCATTTAATCAGGCTTTCAAGAACCTTCCTGTTGGTAAGCCTTAAATCGACACGCTTGCATAAATTCTCCAGTGAAGCAAATTTTCCTTCTTTGTCTCTGGCAGCCACTATCGACTCTGCCGCTCCCCTACCTACATTTTTTATCGCCAAGAGCCCGAAACGTATGGTCTTTTGGTCAATCGCCGTAAACAGGCAAGCACTTTCATTCACATCCGGAGGCAGCACCTCCAGGCCCATGCGGCCTGCCTCATTTACATACTCTACTATTTTATCGGTATTATCGCGTTCAGAGGTAAGAAGCGCGGTCATATACTCCACCGGGTAGTTTGCCTTCAGATACGCCGTGCGGTACGAGATAAGGGCGTAGGCGGTTGAATGCGATTTATTAAAACCGTAACCAGAAAAGTATTCAATCAGGTCAAAAATTTTACTGGCAGTTAACTCTTTTATGCCGCGCTTTACGCATCCCATAATGAAATTCTTCCTCTGCTTCTCCATGACTTCGGGAATCTTCTTGCCCATAGCCTTACGCAGAAGGTCTGCCTGAGCCATGGTGAATCCGGCCAGGGCCGAAGCAATCTGCATAATCTGCTCCTGATAGACCATTATACCGTATGTTTCCTTTAGGATCGGTTCAAGATTGGGGTGCTCATAGCGGATAGGAATGAGATTGTGTTTGCGGCGCATAAAGTCATCAAGCATCCCCGAACCGATGGGCCCTGGACGGTATAAAGCAAGAAGCGCAATAATATCCTCAAAGCGGTCAGGCTCAAGCTTCTTTAACAAATCGCGCATACCGGAGCTCTCTACCTGGAAAACGCCCATGGTTTGCGCAGAAGAAAAAAGTTTATAGGTTTTCCCATCGTCGAGTGGAAGATTTTTGATATCGATATCCTTACCCTGCGTCTTTTTAACAAGCTTAACCGTCTCATCTATCACGGTCAGGTTCCTTAAACCAAGGAAGTCGACCTTAAGAAGCCCTATCTTCTCTAATACCCCCATACTGTAGCCGCTGGTAATCTGGCCGTCACCTGTCTTAAAAAGAGGCATATAGTTATCCAGCGGCTTATCCGCGATGACTACCCCTGCGGCATGCACAGAGGCATGGCGGTTAAGCCCTTCGAGTAACACTGCCGTGTTAATGAGCTTAGTTATCTGGGGGTCATTTTTATAAAGGTCATTTAACTGCGACTCACTTTTTAACGCCCTCTCTAATGACATATCCAGTTCGGCGGGAATAAGCTTGGCAATCCTATCCACATCAGCGTAACTTAGGCCCATCACCCTTCCGACGTCGCGTACCACTGCCCGCGCCTGCATTGTCCCGAAAGTAATGATCTGGGCGACATTCTCCTGCCCATACTTGTGCGTTACGTAATCAATGACTTCCTGCCTTCTTTCATAGCAGAAATCGATATCGATATCGGGTAATCCCAGGCGTTCCGGATTTAAGAATCTTTCAAATAAAAGCCCGTATTTAAGCGGTTCGATATCCGTAATCCCCAGAAGATAACTGACAATGCTTCCCGCGGCTGAGCCGCGTCCGGGGCCGACAGGGATACCTTTACTCTTGGCATAGTGGATAAAATCCCAGACAATCAAAAAGTAACTCACAAACCCCATATCCTTGATAATCTTTAATTCATGTTTTAAGCGTTCGCGGACGGCAGGGGTATCTTCCTTAAAACGCTCTCTGATGCCTTCTTCACAAAGTTCCGCCAGAAAATCTTCTTTTGTTTTTCCCGCAGGCGCCTCATAGCGGGGCAGGTGGATTTTTGTAAAATCCAATTCAAGGTTACAGCGCCGGGCAATTTCCACGGTATTTGTTAACGCCTGGGGAATATCCTTAAAAATCTCCTTCATCTCCTGGGGAGAACGAAAATAGAATTCATCTGTCTGGAAACGCATGCGGTTAGGATCATCCAGGGCAGCCTGGGTCTGTATGCACAACAGCGCATCGTGGCTTGCGGCCCTGTCCCGCGTTAAATAATGCACGTCGTTTGTGGCAACGAGGGGGATCCCCAGCTCCTTGGAAATCTTTATCAATCCGTCATTGGCGACTTTCTGCTCGGCAAGAGAATTACCCTGGATCTCAAGATAAAAATTATCTTTCCCGAAGATCGTAGCGTATGTGTCCGCTGCTTTAAGCGCATCATTGAAACGGCCCTGCTGCAGCAAATAAGGGACCTCTCCTTTAAGGCAGGCGGTTAAGCCGATAAGGCCTTTGGCATATTCCAAGAGTACTTCCTTGTCAATGCGGGGCCGATAGTAGAAACCCTCAAGATAACCGATAGAGACAAGTTTCATCAGGTTGCGGTATCCGCTTTCATCTTTTGCAAGAAGGATAAGATGAAAAGCCGCTTCCTCGATGCCGGAAGCGCTCTTTTCAAAACGGCTGCCCGGGGCAATGTATGCCTCGCAGCCGATGATCGGTTTTATCCCTGCCTTTTGCGCCTCAAGATAAAAATCAATGGCGCCGAACATGCTTCCGTGGTCTGTAATAGCAAGGGAATCCATTTTGTAATGCTGGGCGAGCGCTAATAACTCGGGGATACGGCAGGCGCCGTCAAGAAGGCTGAATTGAGTATGTAAATGCAGATGGATAAAATCGGAATGAGGCATCTTAGTTCATGGTTCATGGTTCATGGTTCATGGTTCATGGTTAATAGTTAGGTACGTTTACTATGAACTATCCACTATGAACTATGAACTATATTACTCCCATTCAATAGTTGCCGGAGGCTTTGAACTGATATCGTAGACAACGCGGTTTATGCCTTTTACTTCGTTGATAATACGGTTGGATATCTTTTCCATTATTTCATAAGGAAGCTTGACCCAGTCCGCGGTCATCCCGTCTAAACTCGTCACGCAGCGTATGGCCGCCACATTCTCATATGTGCGCTCATCACCCATGATACCCACGCTCTTTATGGGCAGTAATATCGCGAATGACTGCCAGATCTGGTCGTATAATCCGGCTGCCCTTACTTCATCTATCACGCGGCGGTCAACTTCACGTAACAGGTTAAGCCGCTCAGGAGTCACCTCTCCGATAATCCTGATAGCAAGGCCTGGCCCTGGAAAGGGCTGGCGATTAATTATGGCATCCGGGAGGTTCAATCCCCGGCCGATCGCGCGCACTTCATCTTTAAATAATTCTCGCAACGGCTCAATAAGTTTTAATTTCATATGAGCGGGCAACCCCCCGACATTATGGTGGCTCTTGATTTTCCTGCTGGGTGCGCCACTGGGAGAAATGGACTCGATTACATCCGGATACAGCGTACCCTGCGCGAGGAACTTAACTCCTTTTATCTTATCCGCTTCTTCTTCAAAAACCTTGACGAATTCATCGCCGATAATCTTCCTTTTTTCCTCGGGGTCGGTAATGCCCTTTAAGCGCTGTAGGAATCTCTTGCTGCGGTCAACGTAGGCAAGGTTCAGATGATAGATATCGCGGAATAATTTTTTAATCTGCAGGGGCTCGTCTTTGCGCAACAGCCCGTTATCAATAAAAATACAGCGGGAATTCCTTCCGATTGCCCTATGCAGCATTATTGCCGTAACCGAGGAATCTACCCCTCCGCTTAATCCAAGGACGAGCTTATCTTTGCCGACTGTCTTCTTTATATTCTCCACTGACTCTTTAATGAACGATTCCATCGTCCAACGGGCAAGGCATCCGCAGATCTTAAATAAGAAATTACCTACTATCTGGTTGCCTTTTTCCGTATGGGTTACTTCAGGATGGAACTGCACTGCAAAAATCTTCTTACGTGGATTTGACATGGCCGCAATCGCAGTGTTCATTGTGTGTGCGCTGGTGTGGAATCCGGGCGGCACTTTAGTGACCGAGTCGCCGTGGCTCTCCCAACAGGTAAAATTACCGGGAAGGCGGCTAAAGAGGTCGCGGTTATCGTCGATAAAAAGCTCTGCCTTTCCGTATTCGCGCTCTTTACTGTGTTTTACCCTGCCGCCGAGCATTTCAGCGACCACCTGCATACCGTAACAAATACCCAATATTGGAAGCCCTAATTTGAATACACCTTTATCGGGATGGGGGCCTTTCTTTCCCACTACCGAAGCCGGGCCGCCGGAAAATATCAACCCCTTTGGATTCATCGCGGCGATTTCTTTTGCCGGGGTGTTATATGGTATAATCCGCGAGAAAACTTTGTTTTCCCTGACCCTGCGAGCGATTAACTGCGTGTATTGCGAACCAAAATCTAAAATCAGGATTACCTGTCTTGTCATTTACCCATCCCCACTCTCTGGCCTACCTGGAAAATCTTGCCTTCGGTCTGTATGGAAGGAGCGATGATGACTTCTACGTCATGCATTTCTTTCATGTTTGACGCGCCAAGGGAACCCATTGATGTCTTTAAGGCGCCGATAAGATTCTGAGAGCCGTCATCAACGCGAGCAGGACCGAAAAGGATTTCTTTTAACGTTCCGGTTGTGCCCACGTAAATGCGCGTGCCACGTGGAAGGTTTACATGCGAAGTAGCCATACCCCAATGATAACCCCTGCCGGGCGCTTCCTTTGCCCGGGCAAAACTGGAGCCTATCATTACGGCATCACTACCGGCGGCAAAGGCCTTACAGATATCTCCGCCGCGGTTCATTCCGCCGTCAGTAATAATCGTAACGTATTTGCCTGTCCTCTTGTAATGGAAATCGCGCGCTGATGCCGCGTCTACTGTCGCGGTAACCTGCGGGACACCTATACCTAAAACACCGCGGGTGGTGCAGGCAGCTCCCGGGCCTATGCCGATTAAAAGCGCGGCACATCCTGTTTGCATTAATTCAAGTGTCGTCTCATAAGTCACGCAGTTTCCGAGAATCACCGGGATTTTCACTGATTTGCAGAATTTAAACAGGTCCAATGTCTTATATTCCCGTGAAATATGCTTGGTTGTAGTAACCGTGGACTGAACCACGAAAAAATCAACTCCTGCGTCTATGGCGATCTTGGCAAATCTTTCTGCGTTTGCTGGTATACAGCTTACCGCGGCAATCCCCTTCTTTCTCTTTATTTCACTGATCCTTTTTGCAATGAGTTTTTCTTTGATTGGTTTAGTATAAACTGTTTGGGTAAGTTCAGTGGCTTTCTGCGGGGTGGCCCTGGCAATCTGCTCAAGTACGGTATCAGGATTTTCATAGCGGGTCTGGACGCCGTCTAAGTTTAAGACGGCTATTCCGCCAAGCGCTGACATCTCTACGGCAAATTTTACATCCACTACGCCATCCATAGCTGCTGCCAGGATGGGAACCTTGAATTTCCTGCCGTCTATTTCAAATGAAGTATCTACTTCGTTGGGATTTACGGTTTGTGCGCCAGGAACCAATGCTACTTCATCAAAACCATAACAACGCCTGGCTCGCCTGCCTATACCTATCCACTCTGCCATTTGATTTTCCCCCGTTCTATTGTGTGAAAATTGATCCCGGCAACCATATCCTTGTTAAGGGTTGCGAGGGTTAACTCATTATTTATCAATGGGTTACAGAAATATGGGTTTTTGGGAAAGATATTGAATTTTACAACAATATTCGCTGATTGTCAATGATTATTTAATATAGCGAAAAGGGCGAAGTTTTACCTTCGCCCTTCTCTATCGCCTGTAACTATATACTCTTTAACCTAGATGGATAACCTATCAGATTCTATGACCGCTAAGAATGCCTTAAGCTGCGGCGCAGAATCAGCATCCAGCGACTCTTCCAGCCGGAAATAATCCACCAGGCAGGACATTCCGCTACTCATATCCGTGTCGTTGCCGCTGCGTAAATAACAAGCGCTGACATAATTGATGACCCTATCGCTTGAAGGCAGTATCTTTGCTGCCAGCATTTTATCAAGCTCGGCCTTTTCCTTATCCACGTCAATCGCCTTTAGCTTGCTTAACTGCGGCATCTTGAAATTATCGCGCATAGAAATGAGCTGCGCCTGCGTTACCATGTTTATGTAACGGAAATCAATACCGCCTGTCTTATCATCGGCTTTACCTGACGGTGAACTCGCTTTTTGGTCGGTAGAAGCTGCTTGATCAGGAACATACGCCATTGCATCTTTTACCAGCGCATCAAACTGCGGGTAATCTTGCTTGTAGATCTCGACATTATGCTCATTCGGCAATGTTGTTTTCTTTCCGCCGAAGGCAAAGAGCCCCTCAATGACTTGCTGCCAAGTCATTGGAGTACCCTGCGCATCCATATAGGCCTTTGCTGCGTTGATTGCAGCGCCAATGGCTACCGCTTCCTTAGGATTAAAATACTGCTTGCCTTCCGGAAACTCCAATACTTCTATCTTGGCATTAAAGACATCTGCCATGGTCTGACGGACAAGCGGGTCATTAGCTGCTCCGCCTGTCAGGTTTATCACCTTAACATCCAGGCCGATCTGGTCAGCAACCCATTTTAGTAAATAAACCTGGCCTTCCAGGGCAAGACGCATCCTCTGTCCGCGCGTTAGAGTAGATAAATCTACATTCCGCGTGAAAGGATGGCCGGGTATATAGGGAATCCTGACCACCTCTTCCTGTGTGATTTGTGTGATCATCATGGCGCCATTGCTTCCAACAGGAACATCGGCCTTAGTCGCTTCTTCACGGAATATCTTCCATTTCATGTTATTGATTTGCTCTTTCCACTCAGCTGCGCTGTATTGCGAACTCTGTTTGCCATCTGCATTAAGCCTGGCAATCGCTTCATCATCCTTTATAAATTCATCCCTTACTGCGTCAAGTGCCTGTGCGCCGTTCTGTATGCAAAGCAGTTTCATCCACTCTCCGGTAGGCGTCCCAAAAACATTACCTATCTTGGTAGTGAGCGTCTTTTTCAATTCTTCTTCGGTAAGGTGTGTCTTTACTGTAAATGAGCTGCCTAAACTAAAGGCAATCTGGCCTGCGCCTAAAATACTCTGGCCAAGCATTGCTGCAGGATTATCTCCGGTAGCATTAGCTATCTTTGTTTCCGGAGAAAACCCATACTTTGTCCAGTATGGGGATATTGTGCCGGTTGTGGAATCAGTCGGCTTTATCTGTGCTAACTTACCTGTAAGGCCAGGAACCAGCTTATCTATGTCAGGAACCCACTGCTTGGTGCGTACATCAGCGGCATTTGTACCCAGGGCTTCACCAGGGTCAAAGAAAAATTTCCCGCCATTTAAAAGGCTGCCGAGAAAACCAGCCAAAGTAACAATAGTAGCCGTATTCTCATAGGCGGTTTTATCTTCCTCATACCATTTCAACATCTGTAACAACAGAAAACGCAGCTCTCCGGATGAGCCTGTCAATTGTCTTAGTAATTCCGGCCCTCCAAAGAAATCTTCTACTTCCTTTTGCTGCTTCTCGGTTGTCTTATCCTTCCAGATATGCATTACATTGCGCGATAAGCCGCCGCCGATCTGCTCTGACAAGGGACGGTTCGGATCAAGATTCTGGAAGATATTGGAGGCGTCCTTATTCAGGGAAACCGTAGCATGCTGCTGCACTCCGAGTCCAATCTGTTTTATGTTGGACATATCCCATCCATAAATCTTAAAAGCATTACCCACCTCGCGGAAACCCTTATCCAAGGCAGCTGCAGCCATACGCGGGTCGGCTTGATATCTCTTCAGGTTGTCATCGTTAGGAAGATTTCCTCCCGGAGCATTAAAACCCTTATAATATTCATCTGTATAACTTTCTTCCCACTGCCAGATGACCTCTTTAGTGTCCATATCATATACAACAAAGACAGTTGCCTGGGTGCTTGAGTCAAACCCGAGAAACCAATTGCCTTTGACGCCTTTTTTCTTCTCGATGAGCCCCTCAGGCATCATGCCTATTTTTACTACTCTGTCGCGTAATTCTGCTACCCTGGCGCGAATAGCATCAGCGCCTTTTACATCCTTGACTACAGATGCTACAGCTTCTATCTGCGCCAACGCGTATTTGAAGTCCCTCTTATTGATAGCTTCACCAACCAGGACTTCCAGGAAAGCCAAACGCAGAGTCTGTTCTGCCACGATAAAACTATCAATTCCGTCTTTTAATAGCTGTGCACCCATTGCCTCCCACCTGGCGTCATCAAGGTTAAAAAGCGACTTTGCGTCTTTAAGGATACCGCGCGCCTCTTCCAGCGTCATCGCTTTTACGTCCGTGGAACCCTGTCCTGCCGCGATTTTATCATAGACTGCGACAGGTATGGTATCCATTGAACCTGGACGTGCCATTCTGAAAACATTGTATCCCCAGTTTTGATACTGGTTTTCCCGTTTTTCAATAAGTAGCACTTTGGCTAAATCATCAACGGCTATTGCGCCTTCCCCTTCGGTAAGCGCCTTGACCAATTCACTAGATTCCTTAATAGCTTTTTCTCCGGTAGAAGCATCCAATTCAATTGTCGGCTTTGCACCGAACGCCTTTGCTTCTTTAAATCCCGCTTTATCAAGCTCTGCAAGGAAGATCTCATGCGCGTCAACGTAAAATGCTGCAGCTGCATCAAGAGTCAGATGCAGAAGACGGAGTTTTTCCTCTTTAGTATTTGCGTTCTTGATCTGCTCTATGACCGTCTTATCATTCATCAATAAAGTAGTTATCCTGCTGACAAAATAGCTGATGAACGACTTGAATTTGATCATTTCAGCTGTGATCTCCGCATCGTTTTTACCTTCCTTGCGTAACCTGATTATCCTTGCCTGAAGCCCTTCGGCAACTGCCTTGGCAACTGCCTTGATCTGCTTCTGGAAACAGAAGACCACAGTTACGTTAGGATATAATCCTTCTTCAATAGCCCGTTTAATAGTCTCTATACCCGGGCCTTCGAACTCACCAGTGGCAGGATTTACGCTGCCTGAAGCAGGTATCTTGTTCATTACTGCCTGCGGAATACCGACGCGCTTTGCTAAACGCAGTGCTTCTGCCAGCATCATATCCACATCAGTAAGATGGGAGCGTATCTCAATACTTACGCCTCCCGGCTCTCTTACGTCAACAACCGACAGCATCTCCAAAGCTGCCTCTCTTACCAGGTGCTCTGCTACAACCTGTTCGTATACTTCTTCAAGTGGCAATAAGCCCTGTTTCTCTATAAGATACTTTGTCTGTATAACAAGAAAATCCTTATTGCTAAGGATTATAGGGCCATTGGTGGTGTTATTCATCATAGCATCGCGTTTCTGCATTGTCGGCGTATCTTTGATGGAGTTAGGGCTTATGCCATCATAAGAAACAAAGAATTCATTATCCAAGGCTAACCGGCCCAAGGGACCAACCTGCCTTTTCGCGGCCTCATAAACGGTCGTCTTTAGCTCGGAAATGGCTTGGCCGTTAATTTCCGTAACGCCTGATTTTTCCAATTCAATCAACCTTCTGAAAGCAAATACGCTAAGCCCGCGCTCTTGAGCAAGCAGAAACTGCTGCTTAAGGGCGTCTGTCTTAATTTGCTGCCTGGTTGCAACCGGCAAACGCGGAGCTGCTAACATATTCTTGGCAATTCCGGTAATGCCTTCGACATCAAGCTTATTTATCTTATACATGGTCTTGGTGCTGCCTGAACCAAGCACAGTAACGCCATGGCCCCTTACCATCCCGGGATTAAATCCGGGATCAACCATTTTGGCCTTGTTAATCGCACTTAACACAGCGTCATTGAGTCCATCGGCATAAGCATCGCAAACTGTCATTACTGGCGTTCCATTCTCAAGGTAACTGGCAAAAGGATTTCCTGGATTATCAATTTTGTTCAAGGAAACTACGTTGATGACCTTTACATTTATACCTTGTTTGGCTGCTGCCTGGCTGAACTTAAGCGCATTAGCTACCATAGCGCCGCTGGCAACAATCTCCAAGTCATTCTTACCATTACCAGGGTCGGCCAAGACATAAGAACCTTCTAATAATTTTTTCTCATAATCTTTTACATGGCTCTTATCTACGACTTCTACATCCTGACGGGTATAGCGCAGATAAACAGGTTTACTCTCTGTTTTTCCTTCATTAACTAACAAAGGTGTAAGTATTTGTGTTTCCTGGCCGTCAGCCGGCTCACCAAAAACCAGCTTATCTCCATCGGGCCCGGAAAGAATCCTCATAATAGCCGGACTTTCCACTCCCTGATGACTGGCGCCATCTTCACCAACGCCTACTCCGGAATGAGTAGCCACGACAACCAGAAATACGCCGGTCTGCACTGCTAATCTTAAAGGAGGCAACATATTAGTAGAAGCAAAGACATCAAATGTTCCGACAAAAGGTGTAAGCCCCATCTCGCTTAGACCTACGGCAAAATCCACTTCATGTGCTTCAGAAATAGGAAAGTGTATATACTGTTCAGGAAAGTGCTCTGCAAAAAGATGCATTGAATTTGATTCTGTCAGGTCGGCAGAGCCCGCTACTACAGTAGAATACATATTGCCGTACACATCCAGGAAATTACCAAAAGCAGCGCGGGTAGACATCATATCGCCTGGCTTAAGCACCTTAAGAGCGATATCCTTCCTCTTCTCTGCCCACTTTGCCTGTTCCTTTTCCAATTCCCTCTTCTGTTCCTCGCTCAGTTGCGGATTAGCGGCAGCAAGATATTTTTTATTGACTGCTTCTTTGTTAACAGCGGTCAACTGATGCTCTTGTGCAAATTTCTTCAGTGCAGCTTCATCATAAGACCCGATAGCTGCCTCTACCTCATGCAGGGCCTGCTGACGTATCCCTGCATCCTTAGGCACTGCGCCGTGATATTTGGCACCATTCTTTTCAAATTCAGTTACGCCTTTTCCTTTAATAGTATGCGCAATGACTACCGTGGGTTTTTGGGTAGGGTTATTCTTGGCATCGGAAAAAACCTGCAAAATTTCGGCATGGTCATGGCCATCTTTTATTTCCAGTACGCGGCAACCCATAGCCTCATACTTCGCCGGATTGACCTTGACAATATCTTCACCATCAATCCCATACTTATTATCATCTATAACTATGACCAGATTATTTAAATTTAGCGCTATTGCATGCTGAATGCCTTCGGTGACTTCTCCTTCAGATGATGAACCTCCTCCGACAATAGACCAGACAGTTAAGCCATCCTTTTTTAAGACCTTGGCGCCATAAGCCATGCCAGCAGCTTTAGAAACCCCTTGGCCAAGCGGGCCGCCTGAGATATCTACTCCGGGTGTTTTTCCCTTAGTAAGATGACCCTGCAACATTCCTTTTGGGCTCTGGCGTAAGCCTTCAAGTTCCTTCTCATCAAAGAAACCAGCTGCAACTAATGTTGCATATTCTGCCGGAGCCTTATGCCCTGCAGAGATGGCTAAGCGATCGCGATTCTCCCAATTAGGATCCGTAGGATCATAATTCATAAGATTCTGTGTTTCCAAGCCATTAGGCCCTTCTTTTACTATCTTACCAAAACGAAGCACAGTCAACATATCTACTACTGAAAGCGAACCACCTAAATGCCCGCTATTGGCCTTAAATACCGCCTCTAAAATGCGTTTTCTGCCTATATTAGATAAAGTTCTAATAGAGTTAACGACCTCTTCTCCAGCGACAGCCGGAGAACTGCCAGAACGGAATTCAAAACGTAATTGGTCGCGTACCTGCTTTTGGGTCTTAATAATTGCCTTCTTAAGTTTGTCGCTTCTTGATTCAGGATTCGTTTTTGTATCTTCAATCTGTTTAATATATGCTTTATTCAAGGATGCTAATTCTTCCAGAACCCTCATTCTTTCTTTCAATAGAGGGTCTAACTGAGCTAACTGATACCTCAGTTTGTCGTTGTAATCTGTCAAGAAATCGACACCCAGGTATATCTGCGGCCTGCCTAAACCGTAATGTGGTTGTTGGCCAGGGATAAATACTAAGGTAATACCAGCCAATTGTGATGCAATCCCCAGCTTATCAACAGCTTTCTTAATAATCTCCAGTTGCTCAGAAGCAAGTTTTATTTTTTGCTCCTTAACAGAGATCTCTCCCGGCTGCGCATAATCGGAAGTAACGCCGTCTGCTTTCTTATAAACCATAGTCGTATCTAAAGTAAAACCTACCTGTTTGGCTTTGCCTTGAGAAAGTTGCACAGCGGCAAAATTATTCTCTCCAATTGCTGTTTTTATCCCCTCTGTAAATTCACTATTTGCTACCTCAACAGCTGGAGAAGCGCCTCTTGCTAACTTGGTATTACCTTTAGTATCGGCATCGAATGCCACCATGCCGCTTCCTGCAAGGGCGTTTGTAAGAGTGCCTGGAGTCCCGGCAGCAAACTGCATCTGCTGTATCACTGCCGCAGGGTTGATCTGGATACCGCCGCTAAAATAATTGCGGATAACCTGGCCGGCTGCCGTATGCACCGGCTCGCTGATATTATATTCTCCATTGCTGAATGATTTCTTATACTCCTGGAAATAGGTGTTCTTTGACCAGCTTTCTTTAGACTCAAGGCCGGAGAGATCACGGCTGTCTATCTTACCTTTATAATAGGCGTTACTGGTTCCGGAATGGCCCTTGAACCACTGCGCCAGAATAAGGGAATAATACACCTGCCTTAATTGGGCGTAGCGCTGTGAGCTATTTACCTCTTTGGTCAAGTCCGGAATGATATCCTTGCGGACCAGTTCTGAAGCATATTCATTTAGCTGCTTTAAGCGGGCATCTTTAAAGTTATAATCCGCTGAATTCTTAAGGTAATCCTGCTCCAGCATTACTTTCAAGGTAGCCTTGTAAACATAGGCGCTATCCCCGGTATAACGGATGATGACCTCATTAGGGACAATCCAGGGGCGTGTTAAAGTAGGAATAGTGACGTTTTCGCTGCCGAAGAGCTCGCCTGCTTTCTTATATATTTTATTCCAGTATTCTTTTCCTTGAGGGGTCTGCGGAGAGGTAAACGCAGCCATATCTTTCTTAAGCTGTAAGTCCGCCGCAAGCATAATCTTGCCTACATCGGTTTTAGCAAGATACTTGTCTATAATCCGGTCTTGCGAATCCGGTTTCAGGTTAACCCAGAACGTGTCATTGGGCAGGGTAATACCGATAAGGAAATATTTAAAGATCTCCTGGGTCTTGGCGGTAAGCTCATTGTCTTTAAGGTCTTTCTCACTTCCTTTATCCAGGAAAAGCCGGAAGTTTCCGGAAAGGTTATCAGAGGAGAAGAATCTTAAATGCAGCGGCCTATACTGGTCGGCAAAAGAAGCTGATTGTGCGCCGACAAGGAATCTGCCGATATTCAACTCACCCAACATCTGGGCAAATCCTGCCTGCTGAAAGATAAGAGTAAAACTCAGTAACCACGCCAATACTTTGGTCATTCTTTTCATTTCTTCCCTCTCCTTTTTTAAATCTTATTTAATCACTTTCTCTAACGGGTAAATAAAAAAGCCGGATTGACCCCCTTGGTCAATCCGGCTTCGGTATCTATACCGTGGCACTTCTGACTTCCTCCTAATCAGAAATGCCGGATTTAACGCGATTCTAAGTTAAGTTATCAATTTTGTTAAAGTATACTATAAAAATATTCTTTGTCAAGAGTGAAAAGAAATATTTTTTAGTACATGCCTCCCATGCCGCCACCCATACCTCCCGGAGGCATAGCCGGCATCTTATCTTCCTTCTCCGGCTTATCCGCTATTATAGCTTCAGTGGTAAGCAGCAATGCCGCGATGCTGGAAGCATTCTGCAGGGCAGAACGCGTAACCTTTGTCGGGTCAATAACGCCTGCCTCAATCATATCAACGTAAGCATCCTGATTGACATCATAACCGACATTGACCTTTTCGGCCTTAATCTTCTGCGCTACTACCGAACCTTCAAGGCCTGCGTTCTCGACCAGTTGCCTTAAGGGCTCTTCTATCGCGCGCCTTACGATACCAACACCTATCTTTTCATCACCTTCAAGCTTTAGTTTATCAAGTGCCGGAAGACAACGGATAAGCGCTACACCGCCGCCAGGAACAATACCTTCCTGGGAAGCAGCGCGCGTGGCATGCAAAGCATCTTCCACTCTTGCCTTCTTTTCTTTCATTTCAGTTTCTGTAGCAGCGCCGACATTAATTACGGCAACGCCTCCGGCAAGCTTGGCTAACCTTTCCTGCAATTTTTCTTTGTCATAATCAGAATCAGTGTCTTCAATCTGTTTTTTAATCTGTGCTATCCTGGCATTGATGGCGTTTGATTTTCCAGCGCCTTCAACGATAGTGGTATTTTCCTTATCTATCTTTACCTTTTTTGCCCGTCCTAAATCCTCTATATCCACGTTTTCTAATTTGATACCGAGGTCTTCGGTGACAGCTTTGCCTCCGGTAAGAACGGCAATATCATCAAGCATCGCTTTACGCCTGTCGCCATAACCGGGGGCTTTTACCGCGCAAGCAACAAAAGTGCCGCGGATTTTGTTTACGACTAAAGTCGCTAATGCCTCTCCTTCAACTTCTTCTGCCACGATTAAAAGCGGTTTACCCACGCGGGCGATTTTTTCCAATAAAGGTAAAATATCTTTTATGGAAGAAATCTTTTTCTCATAAATCAGGATGTAGGGGTCCTCTAAAAGCACTTCCATTCTCTCTGCGTCAGTAACAAAATAAGGGGAAAGGTATCCCTGGTCAAACTGCATGCCCTCAACTACATCTAAGGTAGTGGCAGTGGACTTTGCTTCTTCAACGGTAATGACCCCGTCTTTTCCTACCTTATCCATTGCTTCAGCAATCAACTCTCCGATATTATGGTCGGAGTTTGCGGCAATGGTAGCTACCTGCGCTATTTCCTTTTTATCCTTAATAGGAGTAGAAAGTTTCCCCAGTTCTTCAACAATCTTATCTACTGCCTTTTCAACGCCGCGCTTTAAAGCCATGGGGTTTGCACCAGCAGTAACGTTCTTCAGGCCTTCACGGTAAATTGCTTCAGCCAGGATTGTCGCGGTAGTAGTGCCGTCTCCTGCCGTGTCAGAGGTCTTCTCCGCAACTTCCTTGACCATCTGGGCGCCCATATTTTCAAAAGGGTCTTCCAGGTCTATCTCTTTAGCTACGGTTACGCCGTCTTTGGTGATAGTAGGCGAGCCGAATTTCTTGTCAATGACTACATTGCGGCCTTTCGGGCCCAAGGTAACTTTTACCGCAGCAGAAAGCTGCTCTACGCCGCTTAGTATCTTACGGCGCGCTTCATCGCTGTATAACAATTGCTTTGCCATTCTTCTTCCTCCTTATAATATTATTTGATTATTGCTAAAATATCCTCTTCGCGCATAATCAGAAGCTCTTCGCCGTCTTTGGTGGTGATTTCATTGCCGGAATATTTTCCGTATAATACCTTATCTCCGACTTTTACTTCCGGTGCCTGGACTGTCCCGTTTTCAAGGACTTTACCCTTGCCTACGGCGACTATTTTTCCCTCTTGCGGTTTTTCTTTCGCGGTATCAGGAAGCAATATGCCACCTTTGGTCTTTGACTCTGCTTCCAGGGGTTTTACTACTATGCGGTCTCCTAATGGTTTGATATCCATACTACCTGCCTCCTCTTTTGACTATGTGTTTGGTTAGCACTTTATTCCTAAGAGTGCTAATTATAAATAAAAAAAAATCTTTGTCAAGAATTATTTTGATAAATCAGGTTAAGCCCTTTAAGGGTTAAATCGCTGTCAATCCGGTCAAATCCTTTACAATAGGAACGTAACAGCTTTATATTGCCCCCTGTTCCGATTACTTTTGCCCTGCCGATTTTCTCCTTTATCCTCCGGGATAATTCATCTGCCAGACAGGCAACCCCATAAACAATCCCGGAAAGAATACTATTCTTGGTATCCCGGCCGATAAATTCTACGGGCGCAGCTAGTTTTAATTTAGGCAGTAGTGCCGTACGCTCGGATAAAACATCAAGAGAAATCTGTAACCCCGGAATAATCATTCCGCCCAGATATTCTTTTCTTGAAGAAATAACATCAAAAGTAACCGCCGTACCAAAATCTACCACGACTAAAGGTGCGCCGTACAATATTAACCCGACATAGGCGTTTACTAAACGGTCCTGGCCTACTTGCCCGGGGCTACGGTATAGATTCTTTATGGGTACCCGCAAATCCTTACCTATTATTATGGGGGGCCTGCCAAGCCTCGCCCTTAACTCTTTTTGCAGGCGTAACGTTACCTGTGGGACAACACTACATAAAATAGCGGCTTTGATCGGGTTAGCTGCGAAAATATTCTTAAGAGGCTTGCGGTAATCTCTGTTATTGGTAGGAATGGAATAACGCCTTGAAATACGTTTACCCTTAAATACCGCCATGTTTATATTAGTATTGCCTATATCAATGGCTAACAGCACCTTTTATCTCCTTTATCTTATCCCGGATTAATGCCGCCTTCTCAAACTGTAAGTTCCTCGCTGCCAGTTCCATTTCATATTCCATCTCCGCGATATACTTCCTGAGCTCGTATTCATCTTTAGCCTCTCCGGTTAAATCCTGCACAAAATCTTCGGCTTCTGCCAGATCTTCTATTCCCTGCCGGATTGCTTTTTGTATGGAGCGCGGGGTAATGTCGTTCTTCTTATTAAACTCAAGTTGAAGCTTGCGGCGGCGGCTGCTTTCTGCGATTGCCTTCTTCATTGAGCCGGTGACAGTATCGGCATACATGATTACACTGCCGTTTAAGTTGCGCGCGGCGCGCCCGGCGACCTGTATCAAACTCGTGGCTGAACGCAAGAATCCTTCCTTGTCAGCATCCAGTATCGCTACAAGCGAAACTTCCGGTAAATCAAGCCCCTCCCGCAGAAGGTTTATACCTACGAGGCAATCAAACTCTTTCTTACGCAGTTCTCTCAATATCCTTGAGCGCTCAATGGTCTCTATCTCCGAATGTAGATATCTTACCTTAATTCCTTTCTCCTGTAAATAAGAGGTTAAATCTTCGCTCATCCGCTTGGTAAGGGTAGTCACCAGCACCCGCTCATTCCTCTTGGCGCGTTTGTTTATCTCGCCTATTAAATCTTCGATCTGGTTTTCTGTGGGCTTTACAATGATCTCCGGGTCTACGAGCCCCGTCGGACGTATAACCTGCTCTATCGCCTTACCTTGGCTCTTTTTTATTTCGTATTCATTAGGCGTGGCTGAAACAAAAATCATGCGTTTCACTGACTCTTCAAACTCATCAAATCTTAATGGCCGGTTATCAAGGCAGGATGGCAGGCGAAAACCATACTCAACCAGCACTTTTTTCCTTGCCCTATCCCCCTCATACATGCCGGCAATCTGGGGTATACTGACATGGGATTCATCAATGATAGTAAGGAAATCGCCCCGAAAATAATCCATCAGGCAATACGGCCGCGAGCCGGCAGGCCTTCCCGAAAGATGACGCGAATAATTCTCTATGCCGTGGCAATAACCTATCTCCTTAAGCATCTCCATATCGTAGTTAGTCCGCGATTCCAGGCGCTGGGCCTCAAGCAGCTTATTTTTGCTTTTTAAAAAATCGAGCTGCTCTTTTAGTTCGCTTTTTATTGTCTGGATCGCGTTATCAACCCTGTCTCCGGAAACCAGGAAATGCTTTGCCGGATACACCGCGGTCTTCTCCAGCTCTGCCAGGATCTTACCTGAAACCGGGTTAAACTCAGAGATTTTTTCCACTTTGTCACCGAACAACTCCACGCGCAAGGCCTTTTCTTCGTAAGACGGAAATACCTCCAAAACATCCCCCCGGACACGTATCCTGCCGCGGATAAACTCGTAATCATTACGCTCATACTGTATATTAATCAGCTGCTCAAGAATAGTATCGCGCGAAATATCCTGCCCCTTAGTAAGGTATAAAAGCATTTCATTATAGTCCCGCGGGTCCCCTAAATTGTAGATGCATGATACAGACGCTACGATAAGGACATCATTTCGCGACATAAGGGAAGTGGTGCTGGACAGGCGCAACCGGTCAAGCCGGTCATTAATGGAAGAATCTTTTTCAATATACGTGTCGGTTGATGGGATATATGCCTCTGGCTGATAATAATCATAATAACTGACAAAATACTCCACTGCATTTTGAGGAAAGAATTCCCGGAATTCAGAATAAAGCTGGGCGGCAAGGGTTTTATTGTGAGAAATAACCAGGGTAGGAAGGTTGATTTTGGCAATCACATTAGCCAGGGTAAAAGTTTTACCTGAGCCGGTGACTCCTAGAAGGGTATTGTAGGGCTCCCCCGAGAGTATTGCCTCGGTTAATTCGCTTATTGCCTTGGGCTGGTCACCGCAGGGCTTAAAATCAGAGACCAGCTTAAACTTTTCCATCTTAAATGATTTCCAAACTTATATCAACCGAATCAACGGAATGGGTCATTTCCCCTATGGAAATTAAATCCACCCCAGTGGAGGCGATCTTACGTATACGCTTGAGCGTGATTCCGCCTGAGGCTTCCAGCAGCGTTATGCGTTTTGCGTTATGCGTTTTGCGTTTAATTATGGCTGCCCTCTTAATATCCTTTATTTTCATATTATCCAACATGATAATATCAGGCGATGCTTTCAGCGCTTCTTTAAATTCTTTTAAATTCGTTACTTCTATTTCTATCTTCCTATTCCTGTATTTACTTTTTTTTACCTGTTCGATAATTTCTTTTACGCACGGCGCATAACGCACGGCGCATAACGCAGCCAGGTGATTATCTTTAACCATGATCATCTCTTCCAAGCTTAGCCTGTGATTAAAGCCGCCGCCTACTCTTACTGCGTATTTCTGCAGGAGCCGCCAGCCGGGTATGGTTTTACGGGTATCAAGGATTTTGACATTGTAGGGCCTGACCGCCTCTACAAACTTCCTGGTCTTGGTGGCTATCCCCGAAAGAAAAGTTATGAAATTAAGGGCAGCCCTTTCTGCGCTAAGTATGCTGCGCGCATTTCCTGAGACAAAAGCGATGACCTTGCCTTTCTTAACCTTTGCGCCGTCATGCAGATGAGATTTAAACTTTATTTTTTTATCCAGCGCCTTAAACACAAGAGCCGCTATATTAATTCCACAAACAACGCACTCCTCCTTTGCCAGTATAATTGCCTTTACGGCTTTATTCTTAGGTATGAGAAGTTCGGTAGTAATATCCTTTTTCCCGATATCTTCTTCTAACGCCTCATTAACCAGATCCTCGAGGCGCTCTCCCTTAATGTAGCTCATTGTGCATCCTCTCCAAACGTTTAATAGAACTTTTGATTTCTTCCAGGCTTTCTTTTTCTTTTTGCACAATTTCTTCTGGGGCCCTCTTTATAAATTCGCTATTCTTTAATCTGTCTTCTTTGGATTTCCTTAATTTTGCTAACTCATTCATTTTTTCTATTATCCTGTTTTGCTCCTTGCCTATTTCTATTAAGCCGGTAAAATGCAGATAGATATCGAGATCATTTATGACTGCACTTAAAACTGCCTTTGGCCTTGCCTGCTCATGGAGTATTGATAATTCGCTTAATTTAGCCAAATTAGAAATCTCCCCGGAAACTTCCCCGATCAAATTCTCCGCGTTTCTATTGTGTGGATAAATAGAGACGTGTACTTTCTGCGCTGGATTAACCTCAATTGAACTACGCAAGTTCCTAATCTCGGTGATGATATCGAATATCGACTCGACCTGTTTTTCTGCTTTTTTATCTATAATCTGTTCCTGTATATGCGGCAATGGTTCAAGCATTATACTTGTGACTTTGCCCCCTCCGGGGAGGCTTCGCTTCGCTGCGCACTGACTTTGTGACTTTGTGACTTCATTTAACTTCTGCCATATCTCCTCGGTTATAAAAGGCATAAAAGGATGTAATACCCGCAGGAATTTCTCTAGAATTTTATACATTACCACCTGATTGTGTTTATCCTTTATGTTGGGCTTGATTAACTCAAGATACCAATCGCAAAACTCATGCCAGAAGAAGCCGTAAAGGAGATTTGCCGCTTCATTAAATTCAAAATTCTCCAGGGCCTTATACGTTCCTTGCAGCGTCGAATAGAACCTGCTTAAAATCCAGCGGTTGACTATATCTAAATCTTCCTTGCGGAAAAACTCGCAAAGGTCTACTTTTATATTCTCTGTGTCCAAGTTCATTAATATAAACCTGGAGGCATTCCAGATTTTATTGGCGAAATTCCTTCCCTGCTCAAACCTCTCCTTGGATAAAAATACATCCTGGCCCTGGGCGGTTATGGCAATGAGGCTGAAGCGCAGGGCATCTGTCCCGTATTCATTAATAATCTCCAGGGGATCAATAATATTACCGAGAGATTTGGACATCTTCTTGCCTTCGATATCGCGCACTGTGCCGTGTATATAGACGTCTTCAAAGGGCTTTTTGCCCATAAATTCAAAACCCGCCATAATCATCCTGGCTACCCAGAAGAAGATGATTTCCGGAGCAGTAACCAATACCGAAGTGGGATAAAAATATGCCAAATCCTTCTGCCTATCGCTTATCGCTAATCGCTTATCGTCATCCTGGATTGCGATATGCGATATGCGATATGCGCTATGCTCAAATGGCCAATAAAATGTCGCGAAGGGCCATAACCAGCTTGAAAACCAGGTATCCAGCACATCTTCATCCTGATAAATATCAGTCGAGCCGCATTCCCGGCATTTATCCGGCTTAACTCGCGATACAATAATACCTTTTTCCTGTGACTTTGTCCCCCCAGGGGAGGCTTCGCTCCGCTTCGCGCTGACTTTGTGACTTTGTGACTCGTTTGCCTGACAGTTTCTACAGTAATAAACAGGCAAACGATGTCCCCACCATATCTGCCTTGAGATACACCAATCCTGGATACTCTCCATCCAGTTCAGGTAAACCTTGGTCCAACGTTTGGGATGGAATCTTATTTTTCCTTTTTTTACGGCTTCGATTGCCGGCTTTGCTAAAGGTTTCATCTTCACAAACCATTGCTTTGACAGATACGGTTCAATTATCGTATGGCACCTATAACAATGGCCTGCCGATAGTTGATGCGGTTCTGTCTTTTCAAGAAACCCCTTCTCCTCTAAATCCTCTAAGATTACCTGCCTTGCCTCAAACCTGTCCATATCTTTATAATCGCCGGAATTTTCATTCATCCTGGCATCAGGATGCATTACATTTACAAAGGTAAGCCCATGTTTTTTCCCCAAGGCATAATCATTGGGGTCATGGGCAGGAGTGACTTTTACGGCACCCGTCCCGAATTTCATATCGACCATGCTATCGGCAATGATTTTTATCTCTCTATTAACCAAAGGCAAAATTAACGCTTTACCAATAAGATTTTTATAACGTTTGTCTTTCGGATTGACTGCTACTGCAGTATCACCGAGCATTGTCTCTGGACGAGTAGTCGCCACAACGATATACTCCGGTACATCTAATTTCCTACCGGTGACTTTGCCCCCTCCGGGGAGGCTTCGCTTCGCTCCGCACTGACTTTGTGACTTTGTGACTGCTTCCTTCAATGGATACCGCAAATAATAGAGGTTCCCCTGAAGTTCGTGATGCGGCGCCTCTTCGTCGGAAAGAGCGGTCTGGCAGCGCGGGCACCAGTTAATAATGTAACTGCCCCTGTAAATAAGGCCTTTTTCATATAGCCTGACAAATACTTCCAGCACCGCCTTAGAATAATCTTCATCCATCGTAAAACGCGTGCGCGGCCAGTCACAGGAAGCGCCCAGCTTTTTCAGCTGCCGGATGATAGTTTGGCCATACTGCTCTCTCCACTTCCAGACCCGCTCCAGGAATTTTTCCCTGCCTAAATCCTGGCGTCTAAGCCCTTCTTTAGCAAGGGTCTTTTCTACTACATTTTGCGTGGCAATACCGGCATGGTCTGTTCCGGGCATCCATAAAGATTCTTGGCCTTTCATCCGATGATACCTGATAAGGATATCCTGAATGGTGTTATTGAGGGCATGGCCCATATGCAGAATTCCGGTTACATTGGGTGGAGGTATAACTATACAGAATGGTTTCTTGGCGGGATTTGCTTTAGCGGAAAATAAATTATTTTCTTCCCAATATTTATACCATTTATCCTCGGTTTCCTTGGGATTGTATTGCTTGCTAGCCGCATCGGTCATTTTACATTGTCTTTCAGTAATTTATATTCTACGCTGTCGACGAGCGCCTGCCAACTGGCTTCGATGATATTCTCATGGACACCTATCGTGTTCCAGGTATCCAGGTCATCCTGCGATTGGATAAGGACGCGCACGCGCGCGGCAGTGCCTGCCTTCTCTTCCAATACGCGCACCTTAAAATCGGAAAGGCGCATCTTGGAAAGCGAGGGATAAAAATCCTTCAATGCCTTACGCAACGCATTATCAAGCGCGTTAACAGGACCGTCACCTTCTGCTGCGGTATGCTCTTTTACGCCTTTGACCTTAAGTTTGATAATTGCCTCAGAGGTGATTTTCTTATCGGGACGCTTCTCTATCACTACCCGGAACCCCTCTAATTCAAAAAACTTGTTATATTTCTTAAGCGCCTTCTTCATAAGTAATTCAAAGGAGGCCTCGGCTGCCTCAAAATGATACCCTTCGTGTTCCAGTTTTTGGACCAGCTGCAGTATCTTCTTTGTCTTAGGATCTTCCTTGTCTAAATCAAGCTCCAGGTCTTTTGCCCTGATAAGCACGCCGGTTTTTCCCGCCAATTCAGACATGAGGATTCGCCTTTTATTACCAACGAGAGCCGGTTCAATATGTTCGTAGGTCTTCGGGTTTTTCATTACAGCGTTAATATGGACACCTGCCTTGTGCGCAAATGCAGAGGCACCTACATAAGGGTGGTCAGAACGCTCTCCCATGTTACTGACCTCACTTACAAAATAAGATACCTTGGTCAGCTCCTTCAGCTTATCGTCACTTAAGCAGTCTATGCCTAGTTTCAATTTAAGATTAGCGATAATCGGGATTAAATCTGCGTTCCCGCAGCGCTCTCCATAGCCGTTAATCGTGCCTTGGACCATATCAGCGCCTGCTTCTACAGCTGCAATGGTATTTGCCACTGCAAGGTCAGCGTCATTGTGGCAATGGATACCTAACATTACTTTAATATGGGGGCGAATCTCTCTTATTACGCGGCTGATCTGCGAGGTTATAGTGCCGCCGTTTGTGTCGCACAGACATATGGCATTAGCCCCTGCTTCCTGCGCGGTTAACAAGCACTTTAAGCTGTAATCTTTATTTGCCGCGTAAGCGTCAAAAAAATGCTCTGCGTCATAGAATACGCTCATCCCTTTTGAAATAAGAAAACTGACCGTGTCCTGGATCATATTTAAATTCTCATCAAGGGTTGTCTTCAATACGTCTTTAACGTGCAGATCCCAGGTTTTGCCGAAGATAGTTACGGTTTTAACCCCTGATTTCACCAAAGCCTTAAGATTGCTATCTTCCGCGGCACGAGCGTCAGGCCTGCGGGTTGAGCCAAAAGCAACCAGCAGCGCATTCTTAAGCCGCAGCTTATTCATCTTCAGATAAAATTCCATATCCTTAGGGTTAGAACCGGGCCATCCGCCTTCGATATAATGAATGCCTAAAAGGTCTAACTCCTGCGCAATACGTATCTTATCCATCACTGAATAAGAAATACCTTCTCCCTGCGAACCGTCGCGTAAAGTCGTATCGTATAGTTTTACCTGTGGCATATGCACCTCGCCTATTTACCTAAACCGAATTTATCATGCAGTGCCTTCACTGCTTTTTCAACGAACTTTCTCTGGATGATACAGGAAATACTGATATCAGAGGTGGAAATCATCTCAATATTGATCTTGTTATAGGCAAGGACTTCAAACATTTTTGCTGCGACACCCGGATGGGATTTCATCCCAACTCCCACCACAGAAACGCGGGCAATATCCTCATCACGCAGGACCTCTCCGGCTTTAATCGCCCTGCCTACTTTTCTGGTGATTTTCAGGGCCTTGCTCAATTCCGGTTTAGTTACAGTAAAAGATATATCTGTCTGGCGGGTGTGGCTGACATTCTGCACGATCATATCGACGTTAACTCCGGCGCGGGCCAATTCCCCGAATATCTTTGCCGCTACCCCAGGTTCATCAGGGACATTACAAATCGTAATCTTGGCTTCACCCCTGTTCAAAGTGACAGCACTGACCACCACATCTTCCATTCTCTTTACCTCCTTGGTAATCATGGTCCCCGGGTTATCGGAAAACGAGGAACGCACATGTATAGGCACATTGAATTTTTTGGCCACCTCTATGGAGCGCGCCTGCATCACCTGCGCGCCAAGCGAGGCCATCTCCAGCATCTCGTCAAAAGTAATCTTTTTGATTTTCCGGGCCCTTGGCTCTATGCGCGGGTCGGTAGTATAAATCCCGTCTACGTCGGTATATATCTCGCATT
Organism: Candidatus Omnitrophota bacterium; assembly: GCA_050012075.1. GTDB lineage: Bacteria > Omnitrophota > Gorgyraeia > Gygaellales > Profunditerraquicolaceae > JAMWCI01. Next base: position 42,527 of record JBEKHW010000012.1, read on the forward strand.
CATCTGCGCATAGCTCTTTAGCAAGGGCGACGGCAGTCAGGTCTGAGCCGCCACGGCCGAGGGTCGTGATATCCTGCTCCATAGTTACTCCCTGGAATCCGGCGACAATCACGATTTTCCCATCTTTTAATTCTTCTTTGATTTTATCGGCATTTATCTTGATTATCCTGGCCCTTGTGTGGCTGGCATCTGTAATGATACCTACCTGGGCGCCGGTAAAAGAAATCGCTTCGTAACCTAATTTGTGAATGGCCATCGCAAGAAGTGCTACGGATATCTGTTCACCTGTTGACAGGAGCATATCCATCTCGCGCTCAGATGGCGCAGTATTGATTTTATTTGCCAGTTCAATCAGCTCATCGGTAGTATCCCCCAACGCAGACACTACCACGACCAGGTCATAACCCTTCTTCCTGTAACTTGCAACTCTCCGGGCTACGTTCTGGATCCTTTCGACATTGGCTACGGAAGAACCGCCGAACTTCTGGACGATTAAACCCTTAGGCATTTATTCTTCTCCATATAAATATTACCGTATTAAACTTGTGTCTTAATAAAATAATTCATCAGTTCATAACCTTTATCAAAATAAAGGTCGGACTTTTCCGCCTCTTTTTCAGAATATTGCGCAAACCCTCCAGGCACTATATCCTTACCAAGGATACCGAAAGGTACCGGCTCAGATGTATGTGTCCTTACAGAAACGGGGGTGGGGTGATCCGGAAGGACTAAAATACGGAAATCACTTCGTTTCCTGAAAGCTTCCAATACCGTACCCACCACCAATTGATCAAAACGCTCTATAGCGGTAATCTTTTCCCGGAGCTCTCCATTATGGCCTGCTTCATCTGGCGCCTCCACGTGCACAAAAACAAAATCATTTTTTTCCAGGGCCTTAAGCGCTGCCTTTGCTTTTGCCTCATAGTCGGTATCATAATAACCGGTGGCACCCGGCACATTAATCACCTCAAGGCCCAATATCCTACCAAGCCCCTTGATAAGGTCAACCGCGGAGATTACAGTTCCTCTTACGCCGAATTTCTTTTCGAATTCCGGCATTGCCGGCCTTTTCCCCTGGCCCCACAACCAAACCATATTCGCCGGATTTTCCTTTAAATCCACCCTGACCATATTTATCTCGTGAATAGCCAGGAGACGCCGCGATTCCTCCATTAATTTTATAATTATATCTACGCCCTCTCCGCGCGGAAGATTCTTTAATATACTCTCTCCTGCAATATCGTGCGGCGGCCTACACTTCAACCGCTCAAGATGCCCTTCAGCGCCTCTTTTGGCTACCATGAGGTTGCGGTAACTTATGCCGGGGTAAAATCTAAGCTGGTTAGTGCCCAATTTCTCATCAATGAATTTTATCAATATAGACCCTTCTTTGGAGCTTATGTGTCCAGCGCTGTAATCTACTAAAGTATCCCCGAGGACAGTCACGAGATTACAGCGAAAAGCAACATCATCATCTTCCAGGGTGACGCCCAGGTTAGCTGCTTCTAATGGCCCTCTACCTGTGTAATACTGCTTAGGGTCATAACCGAAAATAGTAAGCTGCGCCACATCAGAGCCGGGCGTAAAACCGGCCGGGATTGTCCTTACCCTGCCAAGCCTGCCTTCTTTTGCGATATAATCCATATTTGGAGTACGGGCAGCTTCCAGAGGCGTACGTTTACCCAATTCCTCTACCGCGTAATCGCTCATCCCGTCTCCAACTAAGACAATATATTTCATAGCGTCGTGGTCACCACGTCACAAAGTACACAAAGTCACAAAGTAAAATCTTTACATGTGACTTGGTGACCTTGTGTCTTTGTGATCCTTCACTTTTTTAACTTAAAATCTTACTTCCGGAACTGTTTTCGCCTTCTCTTCTGCCTTAAAATATTCTGTTGCCGGCTTATAGCCGAACATACCGGCAATTACATTCCCAGGGAACATGCGCACTGTAATATTGTAATCCCTGACCGCCTCATTGTAACGCATTCTTTCTACCGCAATGCGGTTTTCCGTCCCGGAAAGTTCATCCATAAGGCGTAAAAAGGTCTGGTCTGCCTTAAGATTAGGATAATTCTCCACTACTAACAGGAGCCTTGATAATGCCGCATCAATAGCGCCTGCGGCTTTGACTTTATCCTCCATTGTGGCGGCCTTACCCCACTGCGACCGTGCATTAGTCACATCTTCAAAAACTGTTTTTTCATGCGCGGCATAACCCTTGACTGTATTGACTAAGTTAGGGATTAAATCATTGCGTCTTTGCAGTTGATTCTCTACCTGCGCCCATTTAGCGGTAATAGTCTCGTGCTTG
>JBEKHW010000013.1:0-42238 GCA_050012075.1 Candidatus Omnitrophota bacterium
CTCAATCGGTGGTGAAGTAGATACCAGGGAAATGATTAAGGAAGCACAGCGGTTAGGCAAGATAGTGACATTGCCTGTGTGCAAGAAAAATAGAATAATCAAGGCTTGTTTGCTCGGGGGCCGCCATGAGTTTGAAAGGGGACCCTATGGGATAATGGAACCCGCCATTAAGCAAAGCGTAAACCTGAATTACCTGGAGCTTGTAGTTGTTCCGGGGCTTGCATTTACCAAGCATGGTGCGCGCTTGGGGCGTGGTAAGGGTTACTATGACCGTTTTCTCACCAAGCTTTCCAGAAAAACCAGAAAAATAGGCCTTGCATTCGATTTCCAAATCTTACCCCAACTTCCTACCACCAAGACGGATGTAAACGTCGACAAGGTAATATACAACTAATAGCACTACAAAATTAAATCCTGATTTCTCGACCGGGGCTTGCCCCCTGGCTATGAGTCGGGATAAAGGCAAAACGTAGCATTATTCAGAGGGCAATTGGGCCTTCAGGTTTTGCCTTCTTCAAGAGGAGGTAGGATATTTATGGCTAATATCGCGATATTGATTGTTACCGCGCTTGCGGCGCTAGCCGCAGGTTATTTTATGCGTAAGCACGTTGCAGAAAAGAAGATTCAGAATGCTGAATTAGAGGCACAGCATATCCTGGAGGGAGCCAAGAAAGAGGCGCTTGATAAACGCAGGGAGGCTGAGCTAGAGGCAAAGGATCTTCTCTACCGCATGCGCCAGGATTTTGAACATGAAACCAAAGACAGAAGGCAGGAGATTGTAGGCTTAGAGAAGAGGCTCGTCCAAAAAGAGGAGAATATTGACAGGAGGCTGGATCTCCTGGAGAAGAAAGAAAAAGAAATAGAGACATTGAAAGATAATGTGCGTAAGCAGGAAGAATCCGCTAAGGAGAAAGAAACGCAGCTGCACGGGCTGATTTCCGAAGAGAAAGAAAGATTGCAGAAGATATCCTCGTTATCTGCCGAAGAGGCCAAGCAAATATTGTTAAGCCGCCTTAACGAAGAGTTGAATAATGAAAAGGCCGTGCTTATCAAAAGACAAGAAGATGAATTACGCACCCTGGCGGATAAGAAAGCAAAAGAGATGATTAGCCTGGCCATAGAAAGATGCGCCGCAGAGCACACGGTGGAATCTACCGTCAGCGTCGTGACTTTACCTAATGATGAGATGAAAGGCCGGGTTATCGGTAGGGAAGGCAGGAATATCCGCGCCCTGGAAATGGCTACAGGAGTAGATGTGATTATTGATGACACCCCGGAAGCAGTGACGCTTTCCGCGTTTGATACTGTCCGCAGGGAGATTGCCCGGTTAAGCCTTGAAAAGCTGATTGCCGACGGCAGGATCCATCCCGGCAGGATTGAAGAAGTGGTGGAGAAAACCAAGAAAGAGATGGATGAAAAGATCCGCGAAGAAGGAGAGCGCGTAGCCTTTGAGGCAGGCGTAAACGGTCTTCATCCGGAGTTGATTAAGCTTCTAGGGCGGCTTAAGTACCGCACCAGCTTCGGGCAGAACGCGCTGCAGCATTCCAAGGAGACCGCCTTTATCCTGGGCGCCATGGCTTCTGAGATGGGGCTGGATTTTAAATTATCCAGGCGCATAGGGTTATTGCACGATATAGGAAAAGCGGTTGACCATCAGGTAGAAGGAACGCATGCAAAAATCGGGGCGGATTTAGCCCGAAAATATAATGAGTCCCCTGAGGTAGTATCTGCTATTGAGGCGCACCATGAAGAAACTGCACCGCAGAGTATCTATGCGGTATTGACGGTTGCAGCCGATGCCATAAGCGCAGCCAGGCCAGGCGCGCGAAGAGAGACGCTTGAGACGTATGTAAAACGCCTGGAAAAACTGGAATCCATAGCCAATCTCTTTAAAGGCGTAGAGAAATCTTTTGCCATACAGGCTGGCAGGGAAATACGCATTATTGTGCAGCCGGAGAAGATTTCTGATGGCGATGCAGTAAGCCTTGCGCGTGAGATACGCAAGAAAATAGAGGAAGGTATGGAATACCCGGGACAGATAAAGGTGACAGTAATTAGAGAAACCAGGGCTATTGAGTACGCGAAATAGTTCATAGTTCATAGTGGATAGTTCATAGTACTATCAACCATGAACCATGAACCATTAACCATGAACTAGAACATGAAGATACTATTTATAGGCGACATAGTGGGCAGTCCAGGCAGAGAGGCGATAAATAAACTATTGCCTGTCCTCAAGAAAGAGTTTGGGCTGCATTTTATAATTGCAAATGCCGAAAATGCTGCCGGTGGCTCGGGGATTACCTTAAAAGTAGCGCAGGAGCTGTTTGCATCGGGAGTAGATGTGCTTACTTCCGGAGACCATATCTGGAAAAAAAGAGAGATATTCGATTTTATCAATGAGCAAGAGCGGATTTTGCGGCCGGCTAACTTTCCGGCCGGCGCACCTGGCAGGGGTAGTAATGTGTACGTTATGCCGGACGGCCAAAAAGTCGGCGTGATTAATGTCAACGGCCGCGTATTCATGGATGCCCTGGAGTGCCCGTTTAAAACAGCGATCTCCTGCGCCGAGAGCTTATCGAAAGAGGCAAAAATAATTATTGTGGATATCCACGCAGAAGCGACTTCTGAAAAAGTCGCTTTGGGCTGGTATCTGGACGGGAAAGTATCCGCGGTAATCGGGACCCATACCCATATTCAGACCGCCGACGAGAAAATACTGCCTGCAGGCACCGCCTATCTTACCGATGCAGGTATGACCGGGCCATACGATTCTGTAATCGGCAGAAGAATAGAGGATGTCCTGGAGAGGTTTCTTACGGCAGTGCCGGTCAGATTTGAGGTAGCCAAAGATAACGTCCAATTGCACGGGGTGATCCTGGATATAGATGAGGCTACCGGAAAAGCAAAATCAATAGTCAGGATACAAAAAAAACTCAATGCATAAAATTACAATTACCCTATTGGCGGCATTGTGCGTTTTACTGTGCTCTCTACCGCTAGAAGCCCAGCAGGAACAATTGGAGTTCAATATAGACGCCGCTTCCGTAACAATGCCGCTACCGGCTATCTTTAAACCGAACATGGATTTAAGCGGACGCGGATTCCACCGTGAATCTCTCTGGCCGCAGGCATTGGCAGCAAAAGAGACGCTGGATATCTGGCAGAATCAGGCGGGCTCTAGCGGCCTATACCGTATCCAATACAATCTCTGGGAGGCAGCGCAGCTTTCCAAGGACAGGAATTTGCAGGGGAAATTGCTGCTCAATTATGACAATCTATTTAAAAGTATAACTGCATCCGGCGGGACCATTATTCTGGATTTATTCGGTACGCCAGCCGGTATGGGAAGGATCCTGGATAAAAAGAGCCCGCCGTGGGATATGAATGCGTTTAAGTCCGCTGTAAAAGCCATTATATACGATTTAAGTTGCGTGAAAAAATATAATATCTGGTATGAGGTCTGGGATGCCCCGGATATGGATGATTTCTTCCTCGGCAGGAAGCAGGAATATCTCGCTTTATACAAGGCGGTGGCGGAGAGTATCCAGGAATTAGAGGCGCAGACAAAGCAGCACATACCCGTAGGCGGGCCCAGCACTAGCTGGTGGTTTCAGGATATCGAAGGCAACACCATTGCTACGCCCGAAAAGAGCCTGGTTTACGAATTAATCAGATTTTGCTACCGTTTCCGTCTGCCGCTTGATTTCATCAGCTGGCACAGCTATACCTCCGACCCCGAGGCGGATAAAGAGAACACTATCTATAGAAAGACAGCGACCGTCCTTATCCGTGATTGGCTGGGGTATTTTGGTTTTGACAGAAATACACCTTTGCTCGTTACGGAATGGAATTATGACCGGGATGCCAATGTCTTGGCGGAGAGAGAAGAAAAATCCTATATTACATCAAGCTATATCTTCAGCCGTCTAAAGAATATGCAGGAAGCAGGTATTAATAACCAGACGTTTTTTTCTCTGGAGGATTTTAAAGATAACAAAGAGGGCGTAGTAAGGAATACCGGGGTCTTTTCTTTTGAGCAGGAACCTCCCGAAGATAAAGGAAAACCGAAATTGCTCTGTAAGGCATTCGGTATGCTTGCGATGCTTGGCAAGGATATGTTTATGGTTAAAACGGATGATGAGTTCGTAGGTTTAATTGTCACTAAAACCGATGACGGGATGAGCATCATCGCATATAATTATATAGACCCTGAAATCGCGATGGATTATATCGCCAGGAACATCGCACTTCTTACCCCAGCGCAAAGACGGATAGTGGCCGGTCTGATAAAAACCGGTAAACTGGAAACGGCGCTGGATAGTAATCAGGATATCGGGCTGTTACATGTAAGCGGGGCAGTAAAGACGCTCCTTGAGAATGCACAGGATTTAAGAAACAAGGCCCTGAAATTCCAGGAATCAAGCCGCGCCGTCGCAATAAATATCAAGAATTTAAAAGGCGATTATACCTGTGATTGGTATGCGATTGATTCTTCTTCCCTGCCGGGCTGCGAACTTCTGCCTCGTGAGAAAACAGAGATTGCATCTAGCGAAGTGGCGCAGGAAAAATTAACCTTAAACCCTTACTCCGTGCAGCTACTCATCTTGAAGAAAAAGCCCGCGGAAGAGAAGCCGGTCGTGACAGGAGAAGACAAAAACCGAAACACAACCTCTGCAGAAGATGGAACAGCAAAAAACAAATCTTCTTGAAGAGAAAACCAGGCGTATTTATACGGTTTCCGAAATAACCCAGGATATAAAATTGGTCCTGGAGTCGGCTTTCGGACAGGTCTGGGTTGAAGGAGAGGTTTCTAACTCTAACGACCATCCATCTGGGCACTTCTATTTTTCTTTAAAAGATAGAGGGGCAGTCATTTCCGCAGCGATATTCAGCTACCGCAATAAAGGCATTAAATTTAAAATTGAGAACGGCTTAAAAGTCATTTGTTTCGGCAGGGTCGATGTTTACCCGCCTCACGGCGGCTATAAGTTAGTTGTTGATAAAATAGAGCCAAAGGGAATAGGGAGTTTACAGCTGGCCCTGGAGCAGTTAAAGGAGAAACTGGAAAAAGAGGGACTCTTTGCTGTCCAGCACAAAAGGCCGTTGCCGTATATGCCCTCCCGGATCGGGGTAATCACTTCGTTGTCGGGCGCTGCGATAAAAGATATTTTAAAAGTTTTAGACAGGCGTTTCGGCGATATACATATAGTCATTAATCCGGCGCAGGTGCAGGGAGAAAGTGCTAAGCTTGAGATTGCCGAGGCAATAAAAGATATCAATCGTTTTAATGAAACCCTGCCTCTAAAGGAGCGCATTGAAGCATTGATCGTAGGAAGGGGAGGCGGAAGCATAGAGGACCTCTGGGCATTCAATGAAGAGATCGTTGCAAGGGCGATTTACAATTCCAAAATCCCGGTGATCTCTGCGGTGGGGCATGAACGCGACGTGACCATAGCAGATTTAGTGGCGGATAAACGCGCAGCAACCCCATCGGTTGCCGCGGAATTGATTGTTCCGGAAAAAGAAGAGATACGGCAGGAATTGGATGGCCACCGGGATGATTTGTATAACGCCGCAACCCATATCTTAGAGCTGCTGCGTAGCGGAGTTGATAGCGCAGCGAAAAAATTAGCCCTACTTAATCCAAGGAACCTGTTAATACAGCACAGGGCAAAGATCCTTGATTTAGCCAGGCAGATTTATATCCGCACGGCGCACTTTTTAAAACTAAGAGAGGCAGAATTCAGGGGAGCGGCAGAGAAACTTTCGAGCCTAAGCCCATTGAACATCTTAAGCCGCGGCTACAGTATAACTTTTAAGGTTAGAGATGGCGCAATAATCAAGGAAGCCCAAAATATAAAGACAGGCGAGATTATAAAAACTAGACTCCACAAAGGCGAAATCTTAAGCAAGGTAACGGAGGTTGTCAAAAATGGCTGAAATAAAATTCGAGGGCGCTGGCGCGACGAATAAGGAGCGCCGTTTAGCGCGGCCTGAGTCAGTGAGGGCGGCCGAATGACGAGAATTTTATCGGAGGATATATAAAATGGCTGAAATAAAATTCGAGGAAGCGTTAAAAAAATTGGAGAAGATAATTGAGGAGTTAGAAAACGGGGAGTTGTCGCTTGATGAGGCATTAAAAAAATATCAGGAAGGTATCGAGCTATCAAGGACCTGTAACCAGAGGTTAGAAAGCGCAAAAAAGAAGATCGATATACTGGTTAAAAACAAGAAGGGCGAATTTGAATTAAAGCCGTTTGATGAGGAGACTAAAGACTAATGACGTTGCTTGATGAGCTTGGCCAGCCAGGGGATTTAAAGAAACTAGCCGTTGAACAGCTGCCAGGGTTAGCTACCCAAATAAGGCAGCGTATTATAGAGACAGTTTCCAAAAATGGAGGGCACCTGGCTTCAAGCCTTGGAGCAGTAGACCTGATTATCGCACTGCATTATTGCCTGGATATTGAAAAGGACAAAATCATCTTTGACGTAGGACACCAGGCATATGCGCATAAGATTTTAACCGGCAGGAATGAAAGCTTTACTACTTTGCGGCAATACCAGGGGATAAGCGGTTTTCCTTCCAGCGAAGAATCAAAATACGATGTTTTTACGACCGGGCATTCATCTACGGCGGTATCTCTTGCTCTCGGGCTTGCCGGCGCAAGGGATTATTCTTTTGGGCTAGAACGTTTTAAGGTGGTGGCTGTAATCGGGGACGGTTCTTTAAGCGGCGGCCTTTGTTTCGAGGGGCTGAATAACGCCGGGCATATGAAGAAAGACTTGCTGGTTGTTTTAAATACAAATGAATTAAGTATTGCCGCTAACACTGGGGCATTAAGTACTTATATAAACAAAATAATATCCATGCCTATTTATAACCGCTTCAAGAATTCTTTGGAAGGATTTGTGGCTAGCCGCATGCCTAAGGGGAGCCGGCTCATAAAAATTGCCAATAAATTTGAAGAGCAATTGAAAGGCCTATTTGTCCCAGGTATCCTTTTTGAAGAACTGGGATTTCGTTATTTTGGGCCTTTTGATGGCCACGACCTGCCCCTGCTAGTCAAAACATTAAAAAATATTATACCCATAAGCGGCCCCAAACTGCTGCATATTGTGACCCGGAAAGGTAAAGGATATCCTCCGGCGGAACGGGAACCTGTCAGGTTCCATGGCACAGGCCCTTTTGATATCGAGACAGGTAAACCCCGCCTGCGTCCGGCAGGCGCGCAGACATACACAGATATATTTAGCGAGGCACTCTTAGAGGAAGCGGACAAGAACAGGAAGATAGTTGCCATAAGTGCGGCAATGCCCGAGGGCACGGGGCTTGATAAGTTCCGCGACAGGTATCCTGATAGGTTTTTCGACGTGGGGATAGCAGAGGCACACGCAGTATGTTTTGCTGCCGGGCTTGCCCGGGGCGGCCTTAGGCCGGTAGTGGCAATATATTCCACATTCTTACAAAGGGCATATGACCAGATTGTGCAAGACATAGCCTTACAAAATCTACCCGTGCTCCTGGCAATTGACCGCGCCGGGATAGTGGGGGAGGACGGTATGACGCACCAAGGGATTTTAGATATCGCGTATTTAAGAACCGTACCCAGGATCTGTATCATGAGCCCTAAAGATGGCCAGGAATTAAAAGAGATGCTTAAGCTTGCAATAAATTTCAGTGGCCCTGTTGCGATAAGATACCCGAAAGCCACTTCTCCAGAGGCAAAGCTTCCGGCTGCTCCTGTTACAATGGGTAAAGCAGAAGTTTTACGTGAAGGTAAAGATTTTTGCGTATTCGCATTAGGAAGTATGGTGACAGTTGCGTTTGAAGCAATGCAGGCGCTGGAACAAAAAGGCCTTTCCGGAACATTGATTAATGCGCGCTTTGTAAGGCCGCTGGATGAGGCCATTATAAGAAGCGCCTGCAGAGGCACAAAACATGTTTTTAGCGTAGAAGAAGGTATCCTGGAAGGCGGTTTTGGCAGTGCGATTGCAGATTTATTGGATAAACCCCTGATAAAAATAGGGCTGCCTTCCGAGTTCATACCGCATGGCAGGAGGGATATCCTGCTTGATAAATACGGATTAAGCGCTCAGGCTATTGCCGGTAAAATAAAAACGACACTATGGGGAAAATAAAAATTGACAGAGAAAAATGCAAGGGTTGTTTTCTTTGTATAGGCGTCTGCCCAAAGGGGTTAATCGCCAAGGCAAAGACGCTGAATAAACGTGGCGCAAGGCCGGCGTATTTCAGGGAAGATCCTTCGTGCCTGGGTTGCGGACTGTGCGCAATAATTTGTCCTGAATGTTGTATAGAAGTGTATAAATAGCATATCGCGTATTGCATATCGCGTATCGTTACGATATGTGATATGCGATTGGAGATACGCGATAAGCAGATTTTTCATTGTATTTATGAACAAGAAAATCTTGATGACCGGGAATGAAGCAATGGCTTTTGGCGCGATTAGGGCGGGCTGCTCTTTTTATGCCGGCTACCCGATCACTCCCCAGAATGAAATTCCCGCCTATATGGCGCTAGAGATGCCTAAAAAGAGGGGCATCTTTATTCAGGCAGAGTCAGAGCTAGCCGCAATAAATATGGTCTTTGGCGCTGCGGCCGCCGGGGTACGGGCAATGACCTCTTCTTCAAGCCCCGGGATTAGCCTGAAACAGGAAGGGATTTCCTATATCGCAGGGGCAGGGCTTCCTGCCGTAATCCTAAATGTCATGCGCGGCGGACCGGGCTTAGGTAATATCTGGCCTGCGCAGTCGGATTATTTCCAGGCCACGCGCCCGGGCCACGGGGATTATCATTGTATAGTACTAGCTCCGGCAAGCGTACAAGAGGCCTACGATATGATGCCCATTGTCTTTGATTTGGCGGATAAATATCGCAATCCCGTAATGGTGCTTAGCGACGGGATGCTCGGCCAGATGATGGAACCTGTATTGGTTCATAGTTCATCGTTCATGGTTCATAGTAAAAAGCTACCGGTTAAGTCATGGGCATTGACTGGATGCAGGGGTAGAAATCCTAATATAGTGAAGTCTTTTTACATGGCAGAGGGTGATCTTGAAAGATGGAACTTAAAGCTGCAGGAAAAATATAAGACCATACGGAAAAGGGAGCAACGCGCAGAAGAGATTTTTACGGAAGACGCGAAAATAATAATCGTTGCCTACGGGACTATGGCGCGCATTGCCAAGAGCGCGGTAATTAAACTGCGGGAGAAAAACAAGAGAGTTGGCCTTATCCGTCCGATAAGCTTATGGCCTTTTCCGGAAGATATATTTAAACGCATAGCGCAGAACGCAAAGCGCAAAACTCTTTTAGTTGTCGAAATGTCATACGGACAAATGCTTGAGGATGTAAAGCTGGCAGTAAACGGCAGGATTAAAGTTGGCTTCTTAGGCCGCGCAGGCGGCGGTGTCCCCAGGGAAGAAGAAATCATCAGGGCTTTAGGAAAACTATAGGCAGATATGAAAAAGATAATTAGCAGGACTTTTTCTTTAAGAGATGTGCGCACGCATTATTGCCCGGGGTGCGGCCACGGTATTGCGCACAGGCTTATTGCCGAAGTAGTAGATGAGCTGGGCATACGGGAGAAAGTTATCGGTATTGCTCCGGTAGGCTGCGCCGTCATCGCCTATGACTACTGGAACTTTGACTGCGCTGAAGCTGCCCATGGTAGGGCGCTTGCCGTAGCCACGGCTATCAAACGGGTAAGGCCGCAGAATATCGTTTTTACCTATCAGGGAGACGGAGACCTGGCAGCCATAGGCACCAATGAAACGATTCACGCCGCAAACAGAGGGGAAAACCTCACGGTGGTATTCATCAATAATGCAATTTACGGCATGACCGGTGGGCAGATGGCGCCTACAACGCTTATCGGGCAGAAAACAGCCACTACCCCGGAAGGTCGGGACAGCCGTCTTCAGGGATATCCGCTAAAGATCAGCGAGATGTTAAGTATCCTGCCGGCAGTAAAATATGTGGAGCGCACATCTTTACACTCGCCGCAGGAGATTATAAAGACCAAGCAGGCAATAAAACAGGCATTTATTAATCAGATAGAAAACAAGGGTTTTTCTCTCGTAGAAGTCTTGTCCCCCTGTCCTACTTACTGGGGGCTGTCACCCAAAGATTCATTGGAGTGGATAAGGAATGTGATGATCAAGGAGTATCCGCTGGGCAGGATAAAATGAAAAAAGAGGTCATTATCGCCGGAGCAGGCGGTCAGGGTATTATGCTTTTGGGAAAGATCCTGGCTACGGCCGCGATGCGCGAAAATAAATTCGTAAGCTGGCTGCCTTCTTACGGCGCAGAGGTCCGCGGTGGAACCGCCCATTGCATGCTGGTTATTTCCGACAAAGAGATAGGTTCTCCATACGTAGAAAAAGCCGATATCCTTTTGGTGTTGAATGAACCGTCCCTGGAGAAGTTCAAAAACAGAACCTATAAACGCGGTCTCCTCATTATAAACAGTTCGCTGGTGCCGCGATATAATCACAGCGGCATAACTATTGTACAGATGCCCTTTACTGAAAGGGCGGAAGCCCTCGGTAACATTAAAGTCGCCAACATAGTGGCGCTGGGGTGCTTATTGTCCAGGGATTCCCTTGTGGCTATAAAAACCATGGAAAAGGTCATCAGGGATTTTGCGCCAGCCGGGAAAAAAGAGTTGATCTCCACCAATATAGCTGCCCTAAGAGAAGGAGCCAGTCTTAAATGACGAGAGTCCGCTTTGCACCTTCGCCAACAGGTAACCTGCATATCGGAGGCAGCCGTACCGCGCTGTTTAATTGGCTGTATGCTAAGGCCAAGAACGGGAAATTCATTTTAAGGATCGAGGATACGGATAAACTCCGTTCAAAACAGGAGTTCGTGGATGAGATTTTAGGAAGCCTTAAGTGGCTGGGGTTCCTGCACGACGAAATATACTATCAGAGCCAGAGGATTCAGATTTACCGCGAACACGCAGAACGCCTGTTAAAAGAAGGTAAGGCCTACATTGAGAAATCCCCAACCGGCACAGGGGAAGCGATTATCTACAAGGTCACTCCTCAGAAGATAAAGGTAGATGATAAGATACGCGGCCAAATAGAATTTGACGCCACTACTATTAAAGACCAGGTGCTTATGAAATCAGACGGGACACCGACCTACAATTTCGCCTGCGTGGTGGATGATGCTCTTATGAATATCACGGATGTTATCCGCGGAGACGACCATATTTCTAACACCCCTAAACAGATACTGCTTTATCAGGCGTTGGGATTTGGTGTGCCTGGCTTTGCACATTTACCGCTTATCTTGGGGGCAGAAGGGGGCAGGCTTTCCAAGAGGACAGGGGCTACTGCTATTTCCGACTACCGGAAAATGGGATATTTGGCCGAGGCCTTGGTAAACTATCTTTTGCTTTTAAGCTGGTCACCGGGAGATAACCGGGAAGTAATCAATATAAAAGACGCGATAAAGCTTTTTGATATCAAGGATGTTAATAAGACCGCAGCAACCTTTGACCTTAAAAAGCTGGACTGGATCAATAATCAATACCTTAAGACAGCTGATTCAGGGCGGCTGCTGGAGGAGATAATCCCGCTACTCAAGGAAAAGGGGATTATCCGCGATGATTCCTTTAACAGAGATTATATTCTATCCCTGGTGAAATTATTCCAACCAAGGCTTGCCCGCCTTAATGATTTTGCGGATTGGGCGGACTTCTTCCTTTTTGAGGAGATAACGATAGACCCGGCAGCAGAAAAAAAGTTCTTAAGCCGCGACCTTTCAAGGGAATTCGGGCTTTTTATCGAAAGGCTGGATGCATTAAAAGAATTTAATAAGGAAGGGATAGAGAAGAGCTTCCGGGAGTTGATAGAAGAACTGCATATTGATTCCAAGGGCTTGATACACCCCATAAGGGTCGCACTTACCGGCAAAACCATTGGCCCCGGCCTTTTCGAGGTCATATATTATTTAGGCAAAGAGCGCACCAGGCAAAGGCTTGGCAGGTTTATAAAAAAAGACCGACCGTAATCTTTCACTTTCATACAGGGATGTCCGCGGCGCACACGAAAAGCATTTTGGGCATTTTCGTCTGGGTGGGGGTTTTTGTCAGCACCTGCTACGGATACTCTTTGTTAGAAAATGAGAACCTGGCATTTTTCATGGATGCCTATTTTCGCCAGGACATTGTAACCTTTAAGAACGTAACTGGGTTAGACAGTTCAAACAAAGATGACAGGACTGTTTATTTGGGGATAGATTACAGCCTGGGATTTCATCTAGAAAGTAAGGATACCCAGCAGAAGTTTTTTCTTAAGCTTGAACGCAACGGCCCCTACGATTATGACGCCCCGATTTTTGTGCATAATACGTTATTGACTTCAGGCGGCGTTATTGAGAAATACCGTGATGAAGAATTGCTTCCCCAGGTAGAAGAACTCTGGTGGGAAAAATCCGGCATAGGGCCGTTGGGTCTTAAGATTGGACTCTATCCTTATTCTGTAGGAAACGGATTTGCTTTGAATGGAGGATATGAGAACTACGGCGCTACTATTTTCCAGGCCAGGCAGGATTTTGTCAGCAGGTTTTATTATTGCCGGCCGGATATAAATTACAAATTCCGTTTAGGGCCAAAGATAAGGCAGGAGATAGAGCAGGGCATACAATACGAACACAACGCCGCAAATTTCTTTGCGCTGGATGCAAAATTCTGTAAAGACAACAATTATTTCTGGCCTTACATTGGAGCGCTGGTAGATTACACCTCTTTCGGTAAGCGCGATAATGAATTTAGCAATCCCATTAAGCGCGATATCCTTGGCACTGTGGGCCTGGCTCTGCGTTATGAGCAGGGTGAGTTTTGCTGGAATATGGAATTGGCCCATAATTTTGGAGGGGGCCAGAGTCAAGACGCCTCCGATAAAGACATATCTCATACTGGTTATCTGTTTTATGTAGATGCGGCATATAAAATCGATAAAGTCACACCAACTTTTAAATTCCTTCTCTGTTCAGGCAATAAAGTGACTCCTGATATGGCAGAGAACGGGGATACTAAATTGACCAGCGGAAAGAACCGGGCTTTCAGCTATGCCTCACCATTTAATAAAAGATTGACCGATAGCATAAGCAGCGCCAATGCCGATATGCTTCCTATCGTAGCTATGGGTGGAGGATATGGGTTAAATTACGGCATACCCCGGCCAGGCACCTTTTTCGCCGCAGATTTCGATAACCTGATTATGCCTTGCCTGGGAGTGGATATAAAATTAACCGACAGCATAGATTTAGGAATATTCGGTTATTACCTTAATTCTTTTGAGCCGGGGGTGGGGACCCTTAATGGAGAAGGGCGCTACCTTTCAAGGGAACTCGGATATGAATCAGATTTGTTCATTGACTATAAACTGGACAAAAATACCACACTTAGTTTTCTCGGCGGATATTTTTTCCCGGGCAAATACTATAGAGAAGAAAGAGACGACAGGGAGGGGAGTCTTTTTAGCCCGTTCTTGCGCGGGGATGGCCATGCCGACTCTGCATACCAGATGGAGCTGGCGCTGGAATTTATTTTTTGAAAGGAGACAATGCTGTGATTACCATTGAGGATTTTAAAAAAATGGAACTAAGGATTGGTGAGATTACAGAGGTAGAAGACCATCCTAATGCCGACCGCCTGTACGTGTTAAAAGTGGACCTCGGAGAAAAAACCAAACAGCTGGTAGCAGGTGTCAAGGGTTCTTATGCGAAAGAAGAACTTTTAGGAAAACAGGTGGTAGTAGTGGATAACCTGGAGGCAGCGCTTTTACGCGGAGTGGAAAGTCAGGGGATGCTCCTTGCTTCTTCCGACGATACAGGAATCGCGATTGTGAGCCCCGGGCGCAAAATGAAACTAGGGAGCGTTGTCAAATGAAGGTGCAATTTATAAAACAATTCGTACCGCAAGAAGTTTGTCTTTCCTGCCAGGGATGCTGCCGTTTTCGCGAAGCGGATTCGGCTTGGGCGCCCTGCCTTCTCGAAGAGGATATACAGGAGCTCCTGGATAAAGAAATACCTCCGGCGCTACTTTCCCTAGATAAGAAGATCAGGCCGCTGCCTAATCCCAGGGGAGAAGGGTTTATCTGCGCATTTTTTGATATCGATAAGAATAAATGTAAGGTCTATGATTATCGCCCTTTCGAATGCCAGCTTTATCCCTTTCTAATTAACTTGAGGGAGAATAAAGTTCTCTTAACGATTGACCTGAACTGCCCCTACGCAAAGAAAAAATTGAACAGCAAAGAATTCAAAGAATACAGCGATTATTTAATCGTGTATCTTAACAGCCCGAAACTTCTTCGCCTCTTAAAAGATAACCCGCAGATAATACAGGCATACGAGGATGTTTCCGAAATCATCGAGTTAAAGTTGCCGGAGGAAGATGCATAGTTTATCCTCTCCCGACAGGCCCCTGCTTAACAGGTATTTACACTTAGAGGGGCATGAATTGTCGGTATACGCTTTCGAGAATATTTATATCTGGAAAAACCTGTTTGAAATCAAATGGCAGGTAATAGACGGCTGCCTCTGTATTTTCTTCCAGGATAAAACCGGCTCTTTCTTATATCTGCCGCCGCTGGGGAGAGAAATAAACCCTAAGGTTATAAGCGAGAGCTTCGGGATTATGGATAAAGTAAATAAAAATAAACAGGTATCCCGCATAGAAAACATTGAAGAAAAATCAATTCCCTCCTACAAAAAGATGGGATTGGATTGTTCCCTGAAATCGCATGATTATCTTTATAGCCGGGCTTCGTTGGCTACTTTAAGGGGGAATAAATTTAAATCTAAAAGGGCTGCTTTTAATTATTTTGTCAAACACAATACTTTTGAATATCTGCCCTTTGTAAGAACGGATGCCCCTAGCTGCGTTGCTCTTTATAAGCGATGGATGAAAGAAAGGGCTGCCTCTGGCAAAGACAGGGTATATCGGGGCATGCTCGAAGACAACCTCAATTCTTTTGTAACCATGTTAGAAGGATACAGGCACCTTGATTTAACCGGCCGCGTAGTTAAAATAAAGGGGAAAATAAAAGCGTTTACCTTTGGCTTTAAATTGAATCTTTCAACCTTCTGTATCCTTTATGAAATAACGGACTTTTCCTTTAAGGGTCTGGCTCAATTTATCTTCAGCGCTTTTTGCCAGGAGCAGGAAGAGTATGAATATATAAATGTAATGGATGACTCCGGGCTTGACAACTTAAAGAAGGTAAAACTCTCATACAGGCCGGTAAAGCTGGCCAGCGCTTATATAGCCACGAGGAATGAATAGATCGATAGAGGAGATAGAATTTACACTGTTTGATACCGAAACTACAGGTCTTGAGCCGGCTTCAGGAGACAGGATTGTAGAGATTGCCGCTATCAGGTTCAGGGGTAAGGAAAAGGTCGCGACTTTTGAAACGTTGATAAATCCCGGCCGCCATATCTCTGACGCAGCTTTTCAGGTCAACAGGATTACCGAAGAGATGCTTAAAGATGCCCCTGCGGCATCCGAGGCAATCCCCCGATTCCTGCGTTTTATAGACGGCAGTTGCCTGTGCGCCTATAATGCCGGTTTTGATATTGAATTCTTAAACAATGAATTGGCTCTCGCAGGGGAAAGTCCCCTTATTTCTTTGGAGGTGGTCGACATACTCAAGATGGCAAAGAGGCTCCTTCCCGGCTTAGAGCGGTATGCCCTCTGGTTTGTGGCAGAGAAACTCGGTATAAAAGTGCAGCAGATGCACAGGGCCCTGGCAGATGTAGAGCTTACGCTCAATGTTTTCTACAAATTAAAGCAGGTGTTGGTGGAAAAAGGCATCTATGATTTCCAGAATTTCCTGGGCTTATTCGCCATAAACAGCGATTTATTAAAGAATATAGTTGACCAGAAACTGGCCTCCATCCAGGAGGCGATTGGTTTGGGGTTAAAGCTCAGGATAAAATATCTTTCCACCTCCGGGGCAAAGGTTACGGAAAGGGAAGTCCTGCCCAAGGAGATAAAAGAAGAAAATAACCGCAGTTATCTGGTAGGGCACTGCTGTCTCAGGAATGAAGAGAGGACCTTTCGCGTCGATGGGATATTACATCTTGAAATCATATGATTTAAAGATCGGCTCAGCCTCAATTTTCTCGGTTTTAAAGGAAGAGAAAAACTGTTTTTTCCTGGATACCGGTATCAGGGGTTATGGACGATTAGGTCGTTATTCATTCCTGGGGATAGACCCTTTTTATATCCTCTGCGTAAAGAATAAAAACCCCTTTGGCCAGCTTAAGGCCTTACTTGATAAATACCGGATATCTGCGCAAAAAGACTCTCCGCCATTTCTGGGGGGTGCGGTAGGGTATTTCAGTTACGATTTAGGATTTCTCCTGGAAGAAAAATTAAAAATGGCGAATCCGGAAGATATCCGCATCCCCGAATGTTTCCTTGGTTTTTACAATACCGCGATTATCATTGATAACCTGCAAAAACGCCTTTATATTTGCGCGGCAGGGTTTCCGGAGAAAAATTATTTAGCCGCCCGTGCGCTCTGCCGCAGGAATCTAGCTAAGGTACAACACCTGCTTTCTTTCGCAGGTAAGTTAGGTTACGCCCATGACAGGGATGACCATGCAAGAAAACCGGAATTAGAATCTAATTTTACAAAGCAAGGTTATATCGCGGCTATAAAGCGCGCAAAGGATTATATTAAGGCAGGCGATATATACCAGGTAAATCTTTCTCAGAGGTTCCAGGCAAAAACAGATACAAGCGCATTTGATATTTACAGGAGGCTGCGCCTGGCCAGCCCTTCCTGTTTCAGCGCTTATCTTGACTGCCAGGATTTCCAGATTTTAAGTTCTTCCCCGGAAAGATTCTTAAAGTTAGATTCAGACAGAGTTTTTACCCGGCCCATGAAAGGCACGCGCAGCCGCGGCAGGAGTAAGAGCGAAGATGCGTCTTTAAAGAAAGCGTTACTTGATAGTAATAAGGATAAGGCAGAGTTGACTATGATCGTAGATTTGGAGAGGAATGACTTAGGAAGGGCCTGTGCTTATGATTCCATACGCGTGGATAAGCTGAGAGAGATAGAAAAATACCGAACGGTATGGCAGACCACCGCTTCAATTAGCGGCAGGTTAAGGAGAGAAAATGACAGGATAGATTTATTGCGCGCCTGTTTTCCCGGAGGCTCAGTCACCGGCTGCCCAAAGATACGCGCGATGGAGATTATTGAGGAACTAGAGCCCAATAGAAGAGGGATATATACCGGCTCACTCGGTTACCTTAGCTTCTCCGGAAGCATGGACTTAAATATCTTGATCCGCACTATCTTAAAGAAAGGAAAGAATGTTTATTTCGGGGTAGGCGGGGGGATTGTTTCAGATTCCCGGCCGGAGGATGAATACAGGGAAA
Organism: Candidatus Omnitrophota bacterium; assembly: GCA_050012075.1. Taxonomy (GTDB): domain Bacteria; phylum Omnitrophota; class Gorgyraeia; order Gygaellales; family Profunditerraquicolaceae; genus JAMWCI01. The sequence continues at coordinate 17,436 of JBEKHW010000013.1, forward strand.
CCCTGGTAAAAGCAAAAGGGATGGTCGAGGCATTGGGATGAGCGAAACGGTTTTCTTGAATGGAAAATTTATCGCGGCAGAAAAGGCGATGCTGCCGGTTCTATCTCCGGGATTCTCCTGCGGCATCGGGATTTTTGAAACCATGCGCTGGCATAAGAATAAAACGGTTTATCTTGATGCGCATTTGAGAAGAATGAGTGGTTCCAGCCGGTTTTGCGGGATAAAATTTCCTTACGGGACCAAGAAAGTAAAACGTTATGTAAAAGAAACGGTTGCCCTCAATGATTTAGCCGATGTAGCCGTAAGGATTACCGTGTGGAAATCGCCGCGAGGGGCAGGCCTGTTAATTGCGGCTAAGAAATATAATCCTCACCCTTCGGTCAAATACAGAAACGGCTTTCTAGTGACGGTCTCTCAATACAGGCAAAATGAAGATTCATTCCTTTGCCGGATAAAATCAATAAACAGGCTCGCGTATGAGCTGGGGTTTTTCCAGGCCAAGAGCAAGGGTTTTGACGAAGCGATTATCCTTAACAGCCGCGGATATGTTGCCGAGGCAACCCGGAGCAATATCTTTATAGTAAACAACGGCAAAATTTTTACCCCCGGGTTAGCAAGCGGCTGCCTCCCCGGCATTACCCGCAGGGTAGTTTTTGATTTAGCAAGAACCTGCGGGATAAGAATATGCGAAACAAATCTTACCACTAAAGATATTAAAGAGGCGCAGGAGGCATTCCTGACCAATTCTCTTATGGGGATAATGCCGCTTACGAGGCTGGATAAATATATTATAGGTAAAGGAAGATGCGCAAGAATAACAAAATCCCTTATTTTAAAATACAGCTCCCTTTTAAAGTAAGGTATCCTGTACTGGCGATGGGCTCGCATACAAAAAACACCCTTTGTTTTTTAAAAGGGGAATTTGCTTATATTAGCCCTGTCCATCCTGCGTTGGATGAACCCGAAAGCTTTCTTTCTTTCGAGAAAGAAGCAAAGGCCTTTTTAAGGCAGGGGCCTAAACTTATCGCTTACGACCTCCACCCCGATTATCAATCTACCAAATATGCTTTAGGCCTGCCGCCTGCTACCTATCGCCTATTGCCTGTACAACATCATCACGCGCATATTGCCTCCTGCATGGCAGAAAATAGGCTCAGGAATCAGAAGGTCATAGGAGTGGCTTTTGATGGGACAGGCTTAGGTGAAGATGGGGCTATCTGGGGCGCTGAATTTCTCCTCTGCGATTATCAAAACTGCACCAGGGTAGCCCACCTTAAAGAAATACCTCTTCTGGGTGGAGAAAGAGCAATCCTTGAGCCCTGGCGCCTTGCCTGCCTATGGCTTTATAGAATATATAAAGATGATTTTCTGAGTTTTAATATAGATTTTATAAAGAAGATACCTGCCAAAAATTGGGGCATTTTAAAAAACCTGTATTTATCAGGTTTTAACTTTCCTCTTGCCAGCAGTATGGGACGTTTCTTTGATGCGGCAGCAAGTATCATCCTTGCGCAAAAAGAAGCGCGCTTTGAGGCGGAGCTTGCCATTAAGCTTCAGAAATCAGCAGTCAGTTGGCATAGAAACGAAAAGCCGTATAATTTTAAGATTGTTAGTTCTAAAGGAAGCTATATTATCGACCCTTCTTTTGTTTTTCGGCAGGTAGTGCGCGATTTAGAAAAGCGCAAGGATAGGGAAAAAATCGCTTATAAATTCCATCTGACTGCGGCAGAGATGGTGCTTAAAGTTTGTCTTATTTTGAGGGAAAAATATGGTATAAATAAAGTAGCCCTTTCCGGAGGAGTATTCCAGAATAATCTCCTCTTAACAAAAACATTGAACCTGTTGGGCGATAAAGGATTTTCTGTCTTCACCCATAAAAGCTTAAGCTCTGGCGATTCTTCCCTTTCGCTGGGTCAGGCAGTAGTGGCAAATTTTTCCCGTAAGGACAGCCTTGCGGACAGGAGTTAAACTATGTGTTTAGGTATTCCCATGAAGGTTAGGGAAATCAAAGGCAACTTTGCCGACGTCGAATCCGGCCGGCTTATCCGCACCATAAATATTCAGATGCTACCCGGCATTAAAGCGGGCGATTACGTGATTGTCCATGCCGGATTTGCCATAGAGAAATTAGACCAGAAAAAAGCCCTGGAAACCTTGAGGATGCTAGATGAAATACATTGATGAATACCGCGACAAGAAGCGGGTTTTGGCTGTTGCCGATAAGATTAAAATGATAATGCCGGCGCAACCCATAAATATTATGGAGGTTTGCGGCACGCACACGCAGAGTTTCTACCGTTTCGGGCTGGATAAATTAGTTCCTCCCAACTTAAAGCTTATCTCGGGCCCAGGTTGCCCTGTTTGCGTAAGCTCCGAGGAATATATCGATACTGCCATAAAACTGGCCGGGAACAAAAAAGTAATTATCGCTACTTTCGGGGATATGCTGCGTGTGCCGGGTAGAAAATCTTCACTTGAGAAAGAAAGGGCTAAATCCGGGAACATACAGGTTGTTTATTCTCCGTTAGATGCGCTTAAGGTAGCAGAGCAGAACCCGGCAAAGAAGATTGTATTTCTGGCAGTAGGGTTTGAAACTACCGCGCCCACTATTGCCCTGACTATTCTAAAAGCCCGGGATGACCGTATAAAAAACCTATTTTTTCTTACTTCGCTAAAACTTATACCCCCGGCCATGGAAACGCTTCTTAAAGACAGAAGAATACGCTTAAACGGTTTTCTTTGCCCGGGCCACGTTTCCGCGATAATCGGTACAGGCGCGTATCTGGGTCTTAGTAAGAAATATGGAATAAGCTGTTGCGTCGCCGGTTTTGAGCCGCTGGATATTTTAGAAGGGCTTTATCTGCTCCTCGGCCAGATAATACAAAAACGCCACTATGTCCAAAACCAGTATTTCCGCGTAGTTACTGCTTCAGGAAACAGGAGAGCGCAGGGGATAATTAAAAAAGTTTTTACGGTAGAAGATGTTTCCTGGCGTGGGCTGGGGATTATCGCGGAGAGCGGGCTTGGGATAAAAAAAGGATTTACTGCCTTTAGCGCCAGAAAAGAATTTTCTCTTAAAACGGCTCCTCAAGTATTAAGGGGGCTGCAGAAGAAATGTAAGTGCGGCGATGTATTAAAAGGTATAATGAGCCCTGACCAGTGTGTCCTCTTTAGGAGAGCGTGTACACCCACTAATCCTTACGGACCGTGCATGGTTTCTACGGAAGGAGCATGCAATGCCTACTACAGATACAATTAAAATAAGAAAGTATATTTGCCTTACGGCTATCCTTTTGGTATTTGGCTGTAATCGCCAGGTTCCGGCACAGTCGCCGCAGGAGCTCGCCAGTAAATCAGAGCATTATTATGAAATGGCAGTGGGTAATTATAAGAAACTGATTGCCTCCGGCAGGCAGCCAGAGACGATGCATTTTGAACTCGGTATGCTTTACTTTGGCCACGGAGATTTCGCCAACGCCATTACAGAGTTTAAGAAGGTAAATGCCGCCGCCGCAAAGAAATACTTAGCTATCTCTTTCTATAAAAATGGTGATTTTACCGACGCCCTGCAGGTATTTGGCGCGAGCAGCACAGGCGATGATGAATACATGTATTATTACGGCCTCACTGCTGAGAAACTGAATCTTTTTGAGGAAGCGCTAAAAGCATACAGAAAAATTAACACGCCTGTCTTTAAGGTAAGAGCGAAAACGCGGCTGGATTCAATAGAAAAAGAAAGAAACCCGGTAAATATAAAACAGCTGGACCCCAAAATTTATTCAATATTAGCCGGCGCGCCTCTGGCAACCCAATATCCCCAGGCAGGCGGTCTTATTCTTTATTGCGATGAATATGTTGAAGTGACTCCGCAGAATACCGAGGAGTCGGTCTTACATTACCTGATTAAGATTATCAATGAGCGCGGTAAAGAAAAATTTTCCGAAGCGCATATCGATTACGATTCTACCTATGAAAAGGTCGAGCTTATATATGCTAGGGTAATCAAACCCGACGGGACAGTGGTGGACGTAGGCAGCCGCCACATCCGCGATGTTTCCAAATACCTGAATTTCCCTCTTTACAGCAATGCCCGCGTTTATATTATTTCTTTTCCGGAAATTACCGAGGGCTCAAGCGTAGAATACAAGGTCAAGGTCCATAATAACAAGCTGGTCAATGATAAAGATTTTATGCTTGCGTATCCGGTAGAGTCAGACGAGCCGATTATAGCGGCAAATTTTACCCTGAGCCTGCCCAAGGATAAGAAAGCTTACTTCAAGATTATTAACGAACGCTACAATGATTTTGGCGCGGTACTTAACCCCCTAATCAAAGAAGAGGGGGTATCGCTTATCTACAGGTGGCAGTTTAAGAATATACCCCAGATCGTCCCTGAAACGAGCATGCCGCCGCAGGTAGAGGTAAATCCAACAATTTTAGTTTCAACCTTTAAATCCTGGGATGATATTTATAACTGGTGGTGGGGTTTGGGCTCGCCAAAGATAAAGGCAGATACTGCAATAAGAGAGAAGGTGGGGGAGCTGACGAGAAATAAGAGGTCCGAAGAAGATAAGGTGCGCTCAATATATAATTTCTGCGCGCAGGAGATCCGCTATGTGGCTGTGGAATACGGCCAGGCAGGATATGAACCCCATGAGGCCAGTGAAATATTCAAGAATAAGTACGGGGATTGTAAGGATAAATCAGTGCTCTTGGTGACGATGTTAAGGCAAGCGGGTATTAAGGCGTATCCGGTGCTCATTTCAACCAGAGACTACTACAATTTAAATAAAGATTTTCCGTCGCCGATGTTTAACCATGCTATTGCCGCTGCCAAGGTAGGCGTCAAGCTAGTTTTCTTAGATCCCACTGCCGAGACAGCTTCTTTTGGAGACCTTCCTGTGCCTGACCAGGCAAGAAGTGTTTTGCTGTTCCGGGAAGAGGGTTTCAGTATTGAAAAGACGCCTCTATTTGCCTCCGGACACAATATGCTAAAGCAGGAAACAAGGATGAAGATGGACGGCAAGGGCGCAATCCAGGTGCGCAAAACAAACCTTGCTTTCGGGCTGTACGACCAGGCACAACGTTACTGGATTTTATATACCCAGCCCGAACTTATACAGCAGGCCCTTAAAGAGGCGATACAGAATATTTCTATCGGCGCAGAACTCGTAAGGTATAAGATAGATAATGCCTCTGATCTTGACAGACCGGTAGTTTTAACATATGAATTCGCGGGCCCCGAATACTGGACAGAGGCAGGGGCTTTGCGTATTATGCCGCAACTGGCAAGTTTAGGCACGTCACTTGCAGCCAAAGATAAGCGCAGGTATGATATTGATTTTGATGCGCTCACTAAGAAAGAGAATGTTTATGAGATTGAATTACCTGCGGGCTTTGCGGTAAAATATATGCCTGAAAGCATAAAAGAGGCCAGCCCCTGGCTTAGCGTTTCTGTGGAATATAGTCAGGGCCAGAATAAAATATTAGTGAAACAGGAAGAAGAATTAAAAAGCAACACTGTTTCTGCGGTAGAGTATCCTGCATTCAAGGAGTTCCTTGAGAAGGCCGCTAAAGGATTAAAACAACGCATTGTCTTAGAGAGGATAAAAGATGCGAAAAAGTGACCTGCCGGAAAGCGAACGCAGGAAATACCTGCGTTTAGACACGGTTTTTCCGGTGCAATTGCGCCTTGTAGGAGGCGACGGCAGGAGTTTTATCTCTGATTGGCTGCAGGGTTTTACGAGCGATATCGGTAAAGGGGGGATTTGTATCCGCATAAATAAAGCCCGGATTGATATTGCCGAAAAACTTAAGCAGCCCGGGATGAAGCTCTCCCTTTCCATAGAATTACCTATAGGAAGCAAGGCTGTGAACGCCCTGGCTAAGATTGCCTGGCTACGTGAGGATCCCAGGCAGCCAGGCGGATACCTGGTTGGCGTAAGCTACGAGCAGATAGACACTGCTTCTTGCCTGGCTATAATGCGTTATGCCTGGAGCAAAAAACTTTTTGCCCCTGTCCTTCTTTCCTGCATAGGAGTATTGGCGGCGCTTCTTGCCGTAAACGCCATTGTTAACTATAGGCTCACCCGGGAGAATAGCGCCCTGGTAAAAAAGCTGGTCAGCGTAGTCCAGGATACCGCTTTCGTAAAAAAGAATATAAAAGAGATAGGCGATGAGAGGCGCCGGGTAGAGGAGACCTTGTTTAAGTTACAGGCGCGTCTCCAAAATGTCGCAGAGGAGAAATTCAGGATAGCCCAGGACGTAAAACATAAGGAATCCCTGGAGGCAAAAAAGGAACAAGAGTTAAATAGCCGCATAGAAAATCTTACTACAGAAAAATCTGCTTTAGAGGCGAGGCTCGCCGCTATCCAGCGTAAGGAAAATATAGCCGGTGAAGAGTTGCTGCGCCTGGATAAAAGGAGGGTAGTTTTGGAGAAGGCTAACTTCGATAAGATGTACCGGTGGCTTGAAGTGCATCAGAATCCACGTACCGGCCTCGTGATGAGCTTCGAAGGCGACGCGGATATCGCGGGGTGGGCCTTTATATATGACCAGTCCTTAATTGCGCAGGTATACGCATATGCTGGAGATTACCAGCGCTGCCGCCGGCTACTTAATTTCTTTAGTACAAAAGCAAAAAGAGAGAAATCACTTTTCTTTAATGCCTATTATGCCAATGAAGGAGACCCTGCCGAATACGTAGTGCACGCCGGACCCAATATATGGTTAGGGATAGCAGCCTGCCAGTATACAAATAAGTCAAAGGATTCCAGTTACCTCAGCCTGGCAGAAGAGATAGCCGGGGCCATTATGGATTTACAAAACCAAGACCCTGAAGGAGGCATACGCGGCGGACCGGGGTTAGATTGGTATTCTACGGAGCACAATCTTGATGCCTATGCGTTTTTTAGAATGTTATATAAGATTACGGGGGAAAAACAATATAATCAGGCTGCAGAGAGAGTACTCGGCTGGCTTCTGCGGCATACTTACGACAAGACAGAAGTTCCTATTAAGCGCGGCAAAGGCGACTCTACCATTGCTACTGATACCTATGCCTGGTCAATTGCAGCAGTCGGACCGGAAAAACTAGAGGCAATAGGGATGAACCCCGACCGTATAATAGAGTTTGCGGAACAAAATTGCAGTATCAGCGTGGATTTCCTGCGCCCGGAAGGCAGGACCGTTCAAATAAAAGGTTTTGACTTTGCCCCCCAGCGCCACAGCGGCCGCGGCGGAGTAGTTTCTTCCGAATGGACCGCGCAGATGACAATGGCCTTTAAAATAATGAGTGGTTATTACCTTAAGAAAGGGATACCAGCGAAGGCGCAGGAATACGCAGCTAAAGCAGATGATTACTTATCGAGCCTGGGAAGTATGATTATATCCAGCGCTTCTGCTTCCGGGCAGGGAGAGGGATGCCTTCCTTGCGCGACACAGGAACATGTAGATACCGGACATGGCTGGATGACTCCTAAAGGAAAATCTACCGGTTCTGTTGCCGGGACTGCTTATACGCTTTTTGTTTACTATAATTACAACCCCCTGGAATTAAAGGATTGAAAAGGACACTTACGCTGATTTATAGAAAGCTTTATGCTTATTTCGGCCCTCAACATTGGTGGCCGGCAAAAACGCCTTTTGAGGTAATGGTCGGGGCTATTCTTACCCAGAGCACAAGCTGGGCAAATGTGGAGCGCTCCATATTGAATATTAAGAAGAATAAATTATTGTCCGCGGATAAATTGTACCGGCTGCCGGAGAAAAGATTAGCCGTCTTGATAAAATCAGCGGGTTATTATAATATAAAGGCAAGGCGCCTGAAGTCATTTTTGGATTTTATTTTCAAAGAGTATAATGCAAGCCCGAAAAGAATGGCTAAGGTTCCTGTGCAAAAGCTACGCCATAAACTCCTTACAGTTAATGGCATCGGCCCTGAAACAGCCGACTCAATACTATTGTATGCGCTGGATAAGCCCGTTTTCGTGGTAGACGCCTACACTAAAAGGATACTTTCCAGGCATAAGCTGGCAGACGGTAAATTGGAATACGGGCAGGTTCAGGAATTTTTCATGCGCAACCTTAAGAAAAACGCAAGACTGTTTAATGAATATCACGCGCTTATCGTAAAACTGGGGAAGGAGTTTTGCCTGAAAAACAACCCCAAATGCGCAGTTTGCCCCTTGAATAATCTTTAAACGCCGTGCATAGCACGGCGTAAATAAACAATAAACGCCAGTGGCATTGTTTATTTAAGCGGGAGGTCCGATGCGTAAATTAATTGTTTCTTTGGCATTGGTAATATTTATATATTCGGTGGCAGAGGCAGCCCCTTGTTACGGCACGAAAATGCCGCAGCAAAAGAATTTCTTTATGGGCATAGGTGAGCACTCAATATTTAAAAGGTATTTAGAAGATGACCAGGGTAACCTTAAGAGCATGCAGGAATTCTTACTTCTTTCCTATGGCGTCTTTGATTGGCTCTCCATAGATTTAAAGGGAGGGGCAGGCGATATCACGCAGCATTCTTCTAGCGGCAACAAGGTGGATTATTCAACCAGTTTTGCCGGCGGATATGGTTTCCGGCTAAGGTTTTATGATAGCGATAAAGTAAAGATGGTTTTTGGATTCCAGCATATAAGCGTCCATCCCAAACACACATATGTAGACGGGGTAAGGCAGCGCGCAATATTGGATGACTGGCAGGTTTCCCTGCTTGCCTCTTATGATTTCGGTAAGATAACCCCGTATCTGGGAACGCGCTGGTCAAGGATGGATTATATACACCGCAATGGCGAAGACCATAAGCGCGTTATGTCGGACCCCGATAGAAATGTAGGGTTTATATTAGGATTTGACCTGCCGTTTACAAAAAAGATATGGCTAAATCTGGAAGGGCAGTTTTTCGATAGCCAAGCGCTCTCTGCCAGTATAAACTATAGTTTTTAGTGCCTGCTGAGGTATCAATGGTTGATAAAAAACGTTTAATAACCCTTACCCAAAAGCTCATAGCGATAGATTCCCAGAATCCGCCCGGAGATGAATCGGCTATAGCTGCATTTGTCGACCGGTATTTAAAAGATATGGGATTAAGCGTAAAGATTTATGAGTTCAAAAAGAAAAGGAGTAATGTTATTTCTATCTTGAAAGGAAAAGATAGAAGGCATAGCCTACTTATCACCCCGCATTTAGATACGGTTCCTGCCGGTAGCGGCTGGAAGAGTGCTCCTCTTAAGGCAAAAATAAAAAATAACAGGATATATGGATTGGGAGCAACAGACTGTAAAGGAAACCTGGCAGTCGCGCTTGAGGCGATAAACAGTTTACGCCAGGAAGGCGCAGCTTTAAATTATAACCTTATTTTTGCGGCGACCGCAGATGAAGAGAGCGGCTCAGGGCTTGGCCTTATACCGTTACTTAAGAAAAGAATATTAAAGCCGGACGCGGCAGTTGTGCTTGATTCTGATGATTCCAGGATCGTAGTTACCCAGAAAGGGCTTATTCATTTGAAAGTAAAGATCCAAGGTAAACGTGCTCACGGCGCTTATCCGTGGCTAGGGGTAAATGCTATCGAACAGGCAGCTAAAATAATTACAGAGCTGAAAAATATAAAGTATCATTATTCAAAGAACAGGTACCTTAAGCCGCCTACGGTAAATACCGGTACAATCAGGGGAGGAGATAAGGTAAACGTGGTAGCGGACTGGTGCGAATTTGAGTTGGATTTCAGGTTTCTTCCCGGGATGCATACAGCAGATATTCTTAAAGAGCTGCGCAGGATAGTGGCTAAATACAGCACTAAGTTCCGAATCGAAATAGAAGGGGTTCAGCAGCCTTATTTCATAGAAACGGCTCATCCCTTAGTGGCAGGGTTAAAGAGGAGTATCCGTAATCTAAATGTTAACCCGCAGATAGAGGGCTCTGAAGGAGCAACCGTGATTACCTTTTTCCAGGAACTGGATATCCCGGCAGTTGCGACTGGATTTGGTGCTAGCGGCACAGCGCATTCTGCCAATGAATTTGTCCGGATAGATAACTTATACCGGGGCGCTTTAATACTGGAAGATTTCTTAAAAACCTATAAGTTTTAGTCGAGGTGAATATGGAAGGTATAAAGTTTATTAAAAGGCCGCGATTAAGGAAACCGTATCTTATTGTCGCCTGGCCCGGTATGGGAGAGGTAGCTTTTAAGGCAGCACATTATTTAATCGAAAAGTTATCCGCGGAAGAATTCGCAAGTATCCCCGCGGAATATTTTTACTATCTGACTAGCGTCGAGGTTAAGGGCGGCGTCCTCTCGGTGCCGGAGCTGCCGCAAAGCAGGTTCTATTTCTGGCGCAACAAGAAGGGCAAGCGGGACCTGATTATCTTCTTAAGCAATGCCCAACCTGACCTGGGTAAGGCAGAAGAGTATTGCCAGCGGATATTCCAGATAGCAAAGAGTTTTCATGTAAAGGAAGTTATCAGTTTTGCCTCCATGCCCCAGGCAATCGACCACACGCAGGAGAGCGCGGTCTGGTTTACCGCAACCTCAAAGGAATTAACAGAAAGATTGAAGCAGTATAATCTCCGTTTGCTTACCGAAGGCCAGATCAGCGGCATGAACGGCTTGTTTTTAGGGATAGCCAAGAAAGAAGGATTGGAAGGCACCTGCCTCTTAGGTGAAATCCCGCTATACACTATCCAGATAGAGAATCCGAGGGCATCAAGCGCGGTTTTAAGCGCTTTCTCTAAAATTCTCGGTATCGAGATAGATTTAGGCGGCCTTGCGGAACAGGCGCATACCATGGAAAATGAGATTAATAAACTCCTTGAATATCTAAAGACAGGCCCGGGTGAGCAGCCGGCGCCCATAGGAGAGGATGAGATAGAGCGCATTAAAGAAGCCCTTAGCCAATTGACGAAGCTACCCGGTTCGGTAAAAGAAAAAATTGAGAAATTGTTTAAAGAAGCGTCTCTTAATATCGCAAAGGCCAGCGAATTAAAAGCAGAGTTGGATAAATGGAACGCTTACAAGGAATATGAAGACAGGTTCCTGGATTTATTCCGCAGGGCAAAGGAGAAAGGTAATTGATAAAGGGGATCATCTTTGATTTAGGTAATGTGCTTATTGATTTTGACCACCGGATTGCTGCGCGCAGGATTTCCCGTTTTACTGATAAGAGAGACGAAGATATTTATAATCTATTTTTTGATTCCGGGCTTACTGCTCTCTTCGAGGAAGGAAAGATTACCCCGCAGGGTTTCTTCTTAGAGGTTAAAAAAATGCTGGGGTTGGCTATCGATTACGAAGCATTTCTACCTATCTGGAATGAAATATTTTTTATTAGCGATAAGAATAAGGCTGTGTATAACCTGGCAAAAGATTTGATGTCTCACTACGCAGTAGCGCTCCTGTCTAATATAAACAGGCTGCATTTTGAGTACCTGAAAAACAGATACGCGATATTCGATGCCTTCCGGTATATCGTCACTTCTTATGAGGCCGGCTGCAGGAAGCCTGACCCCCAAATTTATACAATGACCCTGCGGTTATTGGGGATCACTGCGCAGGAGTGTTTCTACACAGACGACCGGCCAGGGCTTGTTGAGGGAGCGTTAAAGCTGGGCATAAATGCTTTTGTTTTCTCTAGTGCAGAGAAATTAAAAGAAAATCTTTTAGAGGCAGGAGTAGGTGTCTATGCTTGAGAGGATAACCCTTTCTCACGGTAGCGGCGGCCAGGATATGCACGAGTTAATCCGCGGCCTTCTACTTAAGCATTTATCCAATCCCATCCTTAAGAAACTGGCAGACAGCGCAGTGATAAAGCTTAAGGGCAAGCTTGCCGTTACAACTGATTCCTTTGTCGTAAATCCTTTGTTTTTCCCCGGAGGAGATATTGGAAAGTTGGCTGTCTGCGGCACGATTAATGACCTGGTAATGGCGGGTGCAAGACCCAGCTACCTTTCTTTATCCCTTATTATTGAAGAGGGCCTTGAGTACGGGATTTTAGAAAAAGTAATTATTTCAATTGCAGCCACAAGCCGCGATGCCGGGGTAAAAATAATTACCGGAGACCTCAAGGTCGTAGAAAAAGGGGCCTGCGACAAGCTTTTTATAAACACCTCCGGCATAGGCACTCTTATCGGCCCCAAAGAATTTTCTGCAAGCGGGATAACTGTCAAAGATAAGGTGATTTTAACCGGCATGATTGCCCAGCATGGCCTGGCGGTGTTGGGCAGAAGAAAGGAAGTAGATCTGGGGTTTCGTATTAAAAGCGATTGCAGTGCCTTAAACGGCCTCATTGTCCCGCTATTGTGTAAGACAGCAGGTATAAAATTTATGCGTGACCCTACAAGGGGAGGAGTTGCTACTACCCTGAATGAAATTGTTGCGGCAAGCGGTAAAGGCATTGTTATCGAGGAGAAAAAAATACCCATTGCCCATAATGTCCGCTGCGCCTGCGAGTTGCTGGGGATAGAACCCCTTTATGTCGCCAATGAAGGCCTTGCCGTAATCATTGTCAGGGAAAACCGGGCAGGCAGGATATTAGGGCTGTTAAGAAAGCATCCCCTTGGCCGGAATGCCAACATAGTCGGTGAAGTGGTTGGCGCACCCAGGGGGCAAGTAGTTTTGCATACCGCGATTGGCTCATCGCGTATCGTGGATATGTTAACAGGCGAACCTATGCCAAGGATCTGTTGATATGAAAAGCGCAAGATACCAGAGAAGATTTTACCGGGACTGGATAAAACCAAGCGAACTTTATCTTACCCAGGTAATCGCAAAAGAAACAGACGTGGAGATTCTTACGAATAAGCCATTAGACGCCAAGCTCGCAGAAGAGAAGATACGGCGTTATCGCTGGGAGGTTGAGAATTATATAACTAAAGACAGCAGGTTCCTTGTTTCTTTAAAACCGCTTAACGTTGAACTCAATGCCCCGGCTATTGTAAAAGAGATGAGTAAGCAGACGCAAAAAGTCAATGTCGGCCCCATGGCTTCTGTCGCGGGGGCAATTGCCGAATTTCTAGGCAAGGAGTTGCTTAAGCATGGCTACAAGGAGGTTATCGTAGAGAACGGCGGGGATATTTTTTTAAAAGTGGCCCGGGTGCGCAAGGTCGGTTTTTACGCTGGGAGGTCGAAGACCTGGGATAAGCTGGGTTTAAAGATTGCGCCAAAAGATACGCCTTTAGGCATATGTACCTCTTCGGGGACGATAGGCCACTCTTTGAGTTTCGGCTCTGCCGACAGCGTAGTCATTCTGGCAAAAAGCGCTACTCTCGCGGATGCGGTAGCGACAGCTACCTGCAATCGCGTTAATTCCAAGGCCGATTTACAGAAGGCCCTGGATTTCGCCAAATCCATACCAGGCGTTTCGGGGGCAGTGATCATCATGAAAAATAACCTCATAAGCTGGGGTAGAGTTGAGTTTGCTGATTAGGCCAGAAATTGCGCTGCTTTAATTAACCTTGAAAGAAAAAATTAACCTCCTTTACATAATCACCAAACTTGAGCTGGGCGGGGCGCAGCAGCAGCTATTAGAGCTTATAAAGCGCCTCGATAAAGAAAAATTCAATCCCTTTCTTTTTACTGCCAAAGACGGCTTTCTTATGGAAAGAGCGCTTTCTCAGGAAGGGCTAACCGTAAAAAGGTCTGCGTGGCTTGACCGCTCCATCAATCCTCTCAAAGATTTCCTGTCTTTTATAGAAATCTATCGTTTTATAAGACATAACGGCATTGATTTTGTCCATACGCATAGTTCCAAGGCAGGTATTATTGGCCGCTGGGCAGCAAAGTTAGCAGGGGCAAAGAAGATAATCCACACGGTGCACGGATGGAGTTTTAATGAACATCAGAGTTTTTTCTTTCGTAACTTCTTCCTGTGCCTCGAAAGGATAACCGCCGCCATTACAGACAAATTAATCGTAGTTTGCGAATATGATTTAGCCAAGGGGTTAAAATACGGGATTGGCCGCAACTCCAAATATACTATAATCCGTTACGGTATAAGAAAGGAAGATTTTGCGTCCAGGGACACCTTATCCGTCAGAGCGGAATTGGGGATAGGCGGTAAAGATTTTGTGGTAGGCAATATTTCCTGCTTTAAGCCGCAGAAGTGCGTGGCCGATTTTATCAGGATGGCTTTTCTTGTAGATAAGGCAGTTCCGCATGTAAAGTTTTTATTAATCGGCGATGGCCGAGAGCGCGAAGGAATAGAAAAGATGGTTGACAGATTTTCCTTGCGCAAAAAGTTAATTTTGCTGGGTTGGCGCCAGGATATCCCGCGCCTGCTTGCGGCAATGGATGTTTTTGTGCTTACTTCTTTATGGGAGGGCCTGCCCATTTCCGTATTAGAAGCCATGGCTTCGGGGAGGCCTGTGGTTGCTACTGATACCGGAGGCATAGCTGAAGCGGTAAGAGAGGGTAGCACCGGTTTTTTAGTCCCCTGCCGCTCAATAGAAGGTTTGTCGCAAAAAGTAGTTTTTCTCTCTAAAGAAAAGCGCTTAAGAGAAGAGATCGGCAAAAACGGCCCGGCTTATTTGACCGGAAGGTTTGGCTGGGATGAGGCCGTAGAAGCGCACTGCCGGCTATACCTTTAGGCGCTAAAACAAAAGAGTTATCTCCAATTGTTTTATTCTTGCGATTGTAGTAGAATAAATGAGAATAGTTCATAGTTGATTGTTCATGGTGCATGGCAAAATATTTTACTTTTGGACTACGAACTAAGAGCCATGAACTAAATACAAAGGAGCATAAAATGAAAGAGTTGATTGCGAATATCGAGAAAGTGATTGTGGGTAAGACCGAAGTAGTGAAGCTTTTAATCGTGGGCTTATTAACCAACGGGCATATTTTAATTGAAGATGTGCCGGGCACGGGTAAAACCATGCTTGCCCTTTCGCTGGCCAAATCTATAAGCGGCAATTTCAAAAGGATTCAGTTTACTCCCGACCTCCTTCCTTCAGACGTTACCGGAGGATTTATTTATAATCCTAAGACAGGGGAGTTTGATTTCAAGCAGGGCCCGGTCTTTACCAATATTCTCCTGGCCGATGAAATTAACAGGACAACTCCCCGCACGCAATCCGCGCTCCTTGAATGTATGCAGGAATATAAGGTGACCCTTGATGGCAAGACCTTTCCCCTATCTGTTCCCTTCATGGTTATTGCCACGCAGAATCCCATAGAATACCAGGGGACCTATCCTCTACCCGAGGCCCAGATAGACAGGTTTCTCATGAGAATAGATGTAGGATATGTCACTGAGGATGAAGAGGTTAGGATTCTTAATGAGCAGAAGATAAAGCACCCTATTGAAGACCTAAAAGCCGTTATGGATTTAAAGACTGTTTTAGAATTACAGGAAAAGGTAAAAAGAATAAATGTTTCCGAGCATATCTTAAAATATATCGTAAGGCTTGTTAACTCAACCCGTAAGAATAGCGATATAAAATTAGGCGCCAGTTCCCGCGCCTCCATAGCGCTTATGCGGGCAAGCTGCGCCTGGGCTTTCCTGGAAGAAAGGGATTACGTTATCCCTGAGGATGTGGTTTCTCTCCTGCCCTGCGTGTTAAGGCACAGGCTTACGATAGAGCCGCGCGTTTCCATTTCCGGGAAAACCGCCAAGGAAGTAATCGCAGAGTTGTTGCAATCCACGCCCATACCCTAGGTTATAAGAATGCATGCGTTGTTTGTCAAAAAATGGATTTTCTTAGGGTGTATTATTTTAGCCAGCTTATTTATTGGGCTTAAGACAGGGATAGGGGTTTTTTATTTCTCCTTCCTGTTTTTGGCCTCGGCAGTATTGCTGGATTGGCTGTGGCTATTTATCGTATATTCTACTGCCACCGTAGATATCGAACACAGGATACCTAACCGCGCAGAGGAAGACCAGATTATCAAAGCCGAAGTCACGGTAAGGAATAAGGGGTTCCTGCCTTTGCGGAACCTAGTGCTGGAAGATAACCTTACCTGTGAGGCCGAAGGCAAGAGATTAAAAAGAGTGGGCCTGGCTTATATTCCCGCGGCGTCACTGGTTAGAATCAGCTACGAGTGCGAATGTTATAAAAGGGGCAGGTATAATATCGGGCCGCAGGCAGCATATTTTTTCGATCCCCTCAACCTTTTTTTCTTGAAGCTGGCATTTGGGACATACTCGGAATTGTATGTCTATCCAAAAATATTTCATATACAGAAATTCCCCCTTCTTACTAAAGGAACGGTCCCGTGGTTCGGTATCGATACTTCTCACGTAAGCGGAGACGATGACGAATTTTTCGGAACCAGGGAATATCGTCCAGGAGACCCCGTTAAGAGGATACATTGGTTTTCCTCCGCCAGGCAGAATAGGCTGATCGTTAAACAGTTCCAGCGCCAGAGCTTCTTCCGGGCGACCCTTCTTTTTACCTTAAACCGCAATGAGAATTTCGGAGAGGGTAAAGAGAAGGTGGAGGAGTATATAGTCAAAATTGCAGCCGCCCTTTCCAGCTACCTTCTGGGGAAGGGATGCGCATTAGAGATCATTGCGCATACAGGGGAAGCCGTGCATATACCTTCTAACAAGGGGCTTGAGCATCTAGAGGGTATATTAAGGTTTCTGGCTATGGCCCGCGCAGAAAGTACCGTAACCATGACGGAGCTATTGGAAGGATTTTCCCGTTTTATCCCCAACGATTCTAATCTGATTGTCATAGCGCTGGATACTGAATGGGAAAACCTTTTGCGCACTATTCCGTTAAGAACCAGAAATATTTCCGTCATACCCTTGATCCTGCTTTCTTCCACCTTCCTGTATTCTTTTGGCACCGCAAAATTCTTGAACGACGTCAAGATCAAATTATTCTCTACGCTTAAGTTAAATCCCCTGTTTTTCTTAAAAGGGGAAAACCCGGAGGAAGCATTCATTAAATATTAAAGATGCAACAACGTTATTTTGGAATTGAAATACTGGTCACCTACTGCATGTTCTTGTTTGCCGGCATACTGTTGGCCAACGAGCTTACCGGATCGCTTTTGTATTTTCTTATAGCGATGGCAGCCGGGTTCTTGTTCAGCTGGCATGCGAAGGCAAGAAGTTTTCCTTATTTTTCACTGGTGGTCGGCTTTGGCGTAGCCGCGGTCATTATATGGTCGCTCGTAGAACTTTATAATTCAGATTTCGGTTATCAGGAGACACTTATAACGGAAATGCGGGGAGTGTTTTTGTTGTCTGCCATATTCAGTTTTGGCTCTTTTAAGGAGAAATTCCTCTCTTTCCTTCAGATATTAAGCCTAATGCTCGTGATGTGCTCGCCTATCTTTATTAAGGCATACGACCTGAGCCAGTACCTGGCGATTTTTTGCTATATAAGCTGCTGGGTACTTTTTCTTAAGCTTAAATTCTGCCAGAAATTCCAGATGCCGGTTGAGCGGGAAATGTTGAAGGATTACCACCCTTTTATAGTAGTCATCGCCGGTCTGCTAGTGACAGTCTTCTTCTTTTTAGGTTTTTCCGGAAAGCAGGAAATAGGGGGAGGCCTTTTTTACGCCAAAGACCATCCACCTTTGTTAAGTGACCTGGAAAAGAAATACAGCCAGCTACAGGATAAAGTATTGAGGATGGTTCCCGATTCCCTGATTAAGACCGGCTACAATCAGGATATAAGTTCAGCGCCGCTGTTTCTAAATAATCTGGTTAAGGACCCGGGTCTCATAAAAGAGGTTGCCAGGGCAGAAGTAGGACTGGTTTCTTTGTTACGTAACGCGGGCTTGGGGATAGAAGAGAATCAAGATAAGGAAATGATGGAGCTCATAAAGGAGTTTGTAGATACCAAGGCTGAGCTTAATTTCCAGAAGATTAAGAAGGATATCCAGCGCAAGCTTAGAGAAGGGCTGCTTTTTAATATTAAACAAAGGTATAGCGCCCAAGGCGCCATGAACAAGATGGAGAACAGCAAGTCAGTTGAAGAAGTAAAAGGAGAGGCCCGGAAGTTAAATAAAATTATCGGGGATTCAAATTTTGGGCCGGAGCAGGAAACACAACTTAAAAAAATGGCAGAGGAGTTAAAACTATGGAGGATCTTCCGACTGCACAGGGAAGAGGTGTATCTTTCGGCGAAAGAAGAATTAAGGTATCCCGAAGCAGTCTCCGAGAGCCAGGCAAAGCAGGAAGAGGCACAAGTACCCAAGGCAGTGCCTCCGGAGAATATCACGCCTCCTCCTCAACCGCCGCAACCAGAGACTCCTCCGGTGCTACCTCCGCGCAAGCCCATCTTTAATCTAACGATCATTCTGTTGCTATTCTTCTTTCTGCTATCAGTTTTATTAGTCATCCTTATGATTCTTTACATCATGACAGAGCAACGTAAAAGCAGGATACTTTCATTATACGAAGCTAACTCTGCTGCTTTCATTATCAGCTTGTATCTTAATATGAAAGATATACTGGCAATTCTAGGTGCAAGGTGCAAGAATACGGTTACGCCGCTTAAATTTGCCGGGGTAGTGGAAGATAAATACCATCTTAAAGAAAGCCCGTTCTCCAGGTTCAGCTTGAAGTTTGAGGAAGCTAAATACAGCCAGCATCCTTTTGAAAAGAAAGACAGCCAGGCTGTCCTTCAGGAGTATAATAATATTATTAAAGATATCTTTAACAGCCAGGGTGTACTCTCTGTTTTTTACGCTTATTGTACTGCGCTTGTGCGCAGGAAGCCCATTTTTATTTAGAAAAAGAGATGACAATAGATTTTCTTTTTTTATTCTTATTCAGTCTTATCCTATCTATGGCTGGAACAATGCTGTTAAGAGAGGTTTCCCTAAAATACAATTTTTTGAGCAATAAAGGGATACCCCTTGTCGGCGGCCTTGCCGTAGCGTTATCGGTAATTTTCACCTCTTTATTATTCGGGCTGCAATTTTTAAGATTAGAATCCCGGGCAGTATTTGGTATTTTCCTGAGTTCCCTTATAATGCTTTTGTTCGGCATAATCGATGACCTGCGGGAGGTATCTGTAATAGCCAAATTTACCATGCAGATTGCTGCCTGCGCGCTTCTAGTTATCTCCGGAGTAAAAACGCAGATTGTTTATATCGGCAATATCGCTAACCTCTTTATCACATTTTTATGGATGCTGGGGATTACAAATGCATTTAACCATCTAGATGTTATGGATGGCGTTGCGGCAGGCACAGGCGTCATAATAAGCCTGGGATTTTGCTGGATTGCTTTCTTGACCGGCAATGCCGTAGTCATATTTCTTACTATAGTGATGGCAGGCAGCCTCGCCGGTTTTTTCGCCATCAATTTCCCTCCGGCAAAAGTTTATCTGGGGAATGCGGGCAGCCATTTCCTGGGGTTTGTCTTGGCGGCAATGGCGATGGTTTTAAGTTACGCCCCGCTTGAACGAAAAATTGCGCTCGTGAGTCCTATTGTAATGCTGGGGTTCCCGATCTTTGATACTTTGTTTCTGGTCATCATGCGCATGAAACAGGGGCGCCTTATATTTAAAAAGAGCAATGACCATGTTGTGCTTCGCCTGCTTAAGGTGCACGTGTCAAAAAGAAAGTCGCTCTTTGTCGCGCTTCTCTTGGCTTTATTTTTTGTCCTCTGCGCTGTAGTCATAAGCCAATCCACTAACAGGTTCGGCATTTCTATTGTTGTATTGGCGGGCCTTTTTAGTGTTTATGTATATCTGAGGATGAACAAAATTCAGGTAGATGGATAGGAAGAGGGTTTTAATATTAGGGGCGGGTCTTTCCGGATTAAGCGCTGCATGGCACCTCAAGGATAAGCGCGTCGATTATCTGGTTCTGGAAAAAGAAGATGAGGTGGGCGGGCTATGTCGTTCTAAGAGAACCGGCGGGTTTACCTTTGATTACGACGGCCACCTTTTGCATTTCAGGCATCATTACGTTTTTAATCTAGTACGGTCCTTATTAAAAGATAATTTAAGGCAGCATGACAGGAGCGCCTGGGTATACGCCCATAATTGTTATTTGCCATATCCGTTTCAGGCGAATCTGCACGGCCTGCCTTCTAGCGTAGTAAAGGAATGCCTTCTTGGTTTAATGTCGGCCTCCCGTAACGGCAGGCTAAAGAAAAGCGATAACTTCCTGGAATGGATAATTAATGCCTTTGGTAAGGGGATTGCCAGGAATTTTATGATTCCCTACAACAGCAAGTTTTGGACCCTGCCGCCCCAGAGTTTAAACTGCGAATGGCTGGATGGTTTTGTGCCTGTCCCGTCTTTTAGCCAGATAATAGAAGGGACCATAGGAAGAAGCCGCCGTAAATTCGGCTACAATGCTAAATTCTGGTATCCAAGGAGGGGGGGGATAGAACAGCTGGGCCAGGCATTCGCCTCCAACCTTAAGAATGTTTTCACAAATTCTCCCGTCACAGAGATTAATTTAGCCAAGAAGGAGATAATGGTAGGCCAGAGAGAGAAGATAAAATACGATTATTTGATTTATACGCTTCCGTTGCCAGAAATAGTGTATTTAATGAAAGGCCTGCCTCGGGAAAGTGCAGTATTAGCTAAGAAGTTACGCTGGAATTCGATACTTAATGTAAATCTGGGGGTAGCCAGAAAAGATATTTATCGCCGGCATTGGGTATATTTTCCCCAAAAATCAATTTCTTTCTTCCGCGTAGGGTTTTATCATAATTTCTCTGGCGAGATTGTACCGCCTGGCGCTAGCGGCATATATGCAGAAGTTTCTTATTCTAAGGAGAAGCCGATAGGGAGGAAGAATATTTTAAACAGGATCAAGCGCGATCTGAAAAAAGTGGGGATACTGGATAAAGCCGACTCCATAAAAACCGTTGATATAAACGATATAAAATACGGCTATCCTATTTATGACAGCCAGTATAATCTAGCAAGAGATAACATCATAAAAGAGCTTGGCCGCCATGACATAATAGCCTGCGGCCGTTACGGCTCATGGCGTTATTTTTCCATGGAGGATGCCATACTTGACGGCAGGAGGGCCGCGTCCCTGATCTAACATGTCTATCGCGAAGGAAATCTTTTTAAGGCGCAGCTTAATTTACGAGCTCGCACAAAAGGAACTCAAAACCCGTTACCGCCGGCCGGCATTAGGATTCCTCTGGACATTCCTGTCGCCATTTCTTATGGCGGTGATATTCTATGTAATCTTTTCTTTGTTCTTAAAGATTAATACGGGTAAAACTCCGTTTTTTCTATATCTTATGACCGCTGTGTTTAGCTGGGGTTTTTTCCAGGAGTCCGTCCTTGCTTCGACAACCAGCCTAGTCGCCAATAAAAACTTAATCCGGGAATCAAATTTTCCGCATTATCTTATACCGGTCTCTATTGTTGTGGCTAACCTAGTTAATTTTCTCCCCTCGCTACTCATTATAATAATCATTTCTTTATTCATGTTGAAAGGCGCCTCTATATTTTTACTAATATTGCCGCTGGTATTGCTGCTGCAGACATTTATTACTGTAGGCTTAGCCGTAATCCTCTCGATTATCTATGTTAAATGGCGGGATATAAAATATATACTGGATACGGTATTACTTTTTCTGTTTTATTCAACCCCTGTTTTTTATTCGTTACAGATGGTCAAGGAAACATTCTCTCCGAAGTTGTTTGCCTTATATATTTCTAACCCTTTCGTGGGGCTTTTGGTTCTATACAGGGTAGCAGTTTTAAAAGGTTTTTTAACCGAGGTCCAGGGGTATATAAAACCGGCAATTTTTGTTCTTGCCCCGTTTTTATTCGCCCTGGTTGTTTTGTTGTCAGCATCTTTACTTTACAGGAGAAACAAAACCAAAATCAATGACTACCTCTCTTACTAATTCTCAAGAAAAACAGGGAACCGAAGAGGCGTATGCGGCAGCAGAAGTCATGCGCGTTTCCAAGCAATTCCCATTACACGGCTCCCGCGATAAGGAAACTGGGGTAAGGCGGGAAGATTTCTGGGCGCTTAAAGACATATCCTTTGAGGTGTCGGCTGGACAAATCTTCGGCATTATCGGCAGGAACGGCGCCGGTAAAACCACCCTCCTGAATGTCATTGTTGGGATTTTATCTCCTACAGAGGGAGAGGTAAAGATTAAAGGCAGGGTGTTGGCGCTTTTTAATCTTGGAGTGGGGTTTCAGGATGAATTGTCAGGTAAAGAGAATATTTTTCTAAACGGCTCAATCCTGGGCGCCTCCCGCAAAGAGCTGGAAAATAAGATAAGCGCTATAATTGATTTTTCGGAGATAGGGGATTTCATCAATATGCCGCTGGGCACCTATTCGCAGGGGATGCGGCTTCGGCTTGCCTTCAGTATCGTGGCCAACCTCGACTTTGACGTTCTGCTCATTGATGAAGTGCTTGCGGTAGGAGACGCGTTGTTTCAGAGTAAATGTTTTGAACGCCTGATGGATTTTCGCCGTCTAGGAAAAACCCTGATTATAACCTCACAAGACATGGGGGTTATTGAACGTTTCTGCAATAGCGTGCTGCTTTTAGACCATGGCCGCCTTGTTTTTCACGGTGCAGTCAAGGAAGGCACGGATAAATATCGGCAACTCTTGAATACAGAGAAATTTTATGTCGGTATCCCAAGCAGCAGAGAGATTTTGATAACGGACACTAAAAAGTGGGTTGATGATTCCCTCCAGTGGGGGCATATTTATGGCGCCAAAGAAGTCCGGATAGATGCAGTACGGTTTTTTACTACCTGGGGAAGGGAGTGTCCTGAGGTAGCAAGCCGTGCATTATTGCGGGTGAAGGTTGATTTTACTGTCCGGGACAACATAAAGGATCCGCATTTTGGCATTGCTTTTTTCCGCAAAGACGGGGTGTATTGTTATGGCCCCAATACTTTATTTGATGGCTATGTCTTTCCGGAATTACGCAAAGGCAAGGGATACTGCATATTGACTTGTAAGAACTTTATGTTGGCAAGCGGGGAATATCGAGTCTCCGTAGCCGTTTGGGATAAAAACGAGGTGATCCCGTATGATTATCATAATGGCTATTACCTTTTAAAAGTAAGAGGCGCTGCTATTGCCGGAGACTTGCTTAATCTGCCGTGGCAACCCTTGGGGAAGAGGAAAAATATTCTTAGGCGTATTTTTATCAATAATGCCGACAGGTCGGCAATTATTTCTTCTGCTTCTAGCCAGGCTCGGGATATTGCATGCGGTTTGCTAAAAAACTTTTCTTTTTCAATCCCGGATACAAACGGTAAAACACGCGATGTCTATCTGACAAATATGCCTTCTGTTTTTAAGTGCTCCTGTGATCTTGACAAGCAATTCCGCATAGGAGCTAGCTTATCATTGTATATAGGCATCTACCGGCAAGATGGCATCTTATGCCAGAGCGTTGTTTCTGCATTTACAGATACGACAGTGTGTTCCATAAAATTTCCGCGGCTTGCGCTTTTACCGGGAGTTTATAAGATCTCTGTGGGTATTTGGGACTACCGCAGGCAATCTTTTCTTTTCTTCCGGAACAAGGCGTTTGAATTACGCACTGTTTTCACCAGGCCAGACCACGGTACGGTTTATCTGCAGCATTCCTGGAAAATAGGAGGGAATATCCATGGATAGCGTTAAAGAAGATTATTTTCCCAAGGTGAGCATCGTTATACCTCATTACAAAGGATGGGGGTTAATCAAAAGGTGCATTTCTTCATTAGAGAAGTTGGATTATCCCAAGCGGCAACTGGAAATAAAGGTCATTGATAATTGTAGCCCCGATGCTTCTTTGCGGCCGCTAAAGAAGCATTTCCCGCAGGTAGAGGTTATCAAGAATAATGAGAATAATTACTGTAAGGCAAACAATTTGGGCATAAACCATTCAACAGGGGCGTATATCGGTTTTTTGAATAACGATACTGTTGTTGACAAAAATTGGCTCCTGTCACTTGTGAAGGTTATGGAGACTGATAAGCGCATAGGCTGTTGTGGAAGCAAGGTCCTGCTTCCGGATAAAAGAATCCAAAGTACTGGGCACATAGAGTTCCCTAACTTTTACTGGGGCGACAGGGGTTTCCGAGAACCGGATGTGGGACAGTACGATATTCCCGAGGAAATAGAGAGTCTGCCGGGCTCATCACTTCTATTCCGCAAGGAATGCCTTTATGAGGTCGGCAGTTTCGACGAGGACTTCGTGATGTTTATGGAAGACGTAGATATTTTTATACGCTGCCGTAAGAGCGGATGGAAGATCTGCTATGTCCCGGAGAGTGTCGTGTATCATAAATTCCACGGGACCGTTGAAGAAAAACAGGTGAGGTTTTATATTGAACGTAACCGTCTCCTTCTTATCGCAAAACACTTTCCCTCTGAACTTGGCAAGGCCCTTGAAGGCGGGATACATTCGCTTTCCCATGAAGAGCTTTTCCGGGCCATGCCGGATATATTCCTTAAATATTTTAAGCATCATGGATCGAAAGCTACGCCTGAACAGATGCAGGATTTTTTCCACAGCCTGCATCATGTGTATAATTTTGCGAAAGATAAATCTATACAGGAGCTCACGCACCTGGCAGAGGAATCTCGTCAGACGCGCAGCTTAATGGAGGTTGAGAAGGATGCGGCCCTGCGTCAAATTAACTTGCTCACCCAGCAAAAGGTCTCGTTGGAGGAGTCACTCGGGCAAAGGAATAATGAGCTGGAACAGCAGAATAAAGAAACCGAGGCATTACGCGGGAGCTTATCGCAATTACAGCAGCGGTTAGAAGAGGTCCATTCCGAATTAAAGCTTCGGCAGGAAGAACTGGCAGGCCTAGAGGAGAAAATCCGCTACTTAGATAGCGAAAAGGTGCGTCTTACTGATATTGCCGCAGCAAAAGAACTCCTGGATA
>JBEKHW010000014.1:0-41822 GCA_050012075.1 Candidatus Omnitrophota bacterium
AATCCTCCGCTTCCGGATGACCACATTCGGTACCTGCCGAGAATTCAACCAAAGAAAATTGATGAACTGAAGAATATTTTGCCTAAGGTTCACGCCGAGCTCGTTGAGATTCGCTCTAAATTGGAGAAAACGTATAAGGATATGCAGGATTTTGAGTTCACTATCGAACACGAGAAACTCTACATGCTCCAAACAAGGAATGGTAAGCGAACAGCGCATGCTGCTGTGAAAATCGCTGTTGATATGGAGAAAGAAGGCTTGATTTCAAAAGAAGACGCTGTTTTAAAGGTTGAACCGGCTTCTTTGGACCAATTATTACACAAGCAGTTCGACCCGAAGCACAAATACACTCCTCTTACTGAAGGATTGCCTGCTTCAGTCCAAAGAAGGCAGGTTTATAGTCCTGGAGAGAATGAGGACCGCGCTTGTCGAGCCGCGCGAAGAGCTTTCGACTTACGCCCCGCGCATTGAAGTTATCAAGGTAAATACCGAGAAAATCGGCGAACTTATCGGCCCGGGAGGTAAGAATATCAAAGCGATAATAGCAGCCACCGGCGCAAGCGTAGATATAAAGGATGACGGGACTGTCCTCATCGGTTCTAACGATGCAGCAAAATCACAAGAGGCAATCAAGATGATAAAGGCGATTACCGATGATATTGAGGTAGGCCGTATCTATACTGTAAAGGTAAAGCGGCTCCTAAACTTCGGTGCCATTTGTGAAATATCCCCCCGTAAGGATGGCATGGTGCGTATTTCCGAGTTTTCCGATGCTTTTGTCAAGAATATAGAAGACGTGGTTAAAGTCGGCGATGAGATAAAGGTAAAAGTCATCGGAGTAGACGAAATGGGCAGGGTGAACCTTAGCAAGAAACAGGCAGAACAAGACCCCAAGCAGTGAAAGAAAGAAGGCTTAATGAAATTCGCGCGGTAATATTGATAGCGGCAGGATTGATAATCCTGGCAAGCCTTATTTCATTCACGCCTTTTGACCTCTCTTTTTACACATCCCATCCCAATATCCCGCCTAAAAACTTCATCCGCACCTTCGGCGCGTATCTGGCGGGCGCTATAATATTTTTATTTGGCTGGTCAAGTTACATCATCCCGTTTTTTATCTTATTCCTGGGGATAAAACTTTTCCGTCAGGAAATCCCGGTTGTAAGGATCGCCAAGCTTATCGGCATTTTTGTCCTTGTGGTATCCGTAAGTTCACTCATCGGGATGTTCGATTTCAAGAATCAGACCGTCATGTTTAGCAGCGCCGGATTCTTTGGTTTCTGGATATCGCGTTTTATAAGCACATATTTCGGCCGGCTAGGCGGGTTCATTATTTTTACTACCTTTATACTGCTTTCACTTGCCCTGGTTACCGAAATCCTGATTTCTTCAATTTTTACAAAGGTTCTCGCCAGGATCAAAACTTTCTTCGCTAATTTATTTACATTCAAAAAGTGGCCTAAGGCATCCCAGGTTAAAGTGCGGTTACCTGCCCAAGAAAAAACTTTACCGGCCGAGAAGAATTCCCTGGTTTCCGAAGTGCTGAAACAGCCGTTCTTAAGGCCTAAGATACAGATTAAGACCGCAAAACCGGAAGCTGCCCAGGTAAAGGTAAAGCCACAGGAGCTAAAGATCGGCGATTATCGCCTGCCGTCACTAGACCTTTTAGATTCACCTGCTTCTTCTGAATCACGGCAGTCAAGAGAGGACCTGGAGGCCAGTGCCAGAAACCTGGAAGATACCCTGGAGGATTTTGGAATTTCGGCCAAGGTAACGGATATTGAACGGGGCCCCGCGATTACGCGCTATGAATTGGAGCCGGCGCCCGGAGTAAAGGTAAACCGCATTGAAGCGTTGGATGACGATATATCGCTGGCATTGAAGGCGCAGTCGGTAAGGATACTGGCACCCATACCCGGTAAAGCAAGGGTAGGTGTTGAAGTCCCTAATTCCCAAACCACTTTTGTATATCTTAAAGAGGTCTTAAGTTCGAATGCATTTAGCCAGGCTAAATTTAAACTGACGCTTGCCCTGGGAAAGGATATTACCGGTAAGCCCATTATTGCAGACCTTGATGAAATGCCCCATATCCTTATTGCCGGCACAACCGGTTCAGGAAAGACCGTATGCGTCAATTCTCTGATTATATCCCTTTTATTTAAGAATTCTCCCAATGAATTAAAGTTTTTGATGGTCGACCCAAAAAGGGTGGAACTCATGCCTTTTAACGACCTACCGCACCTTCTTTGCCCGGTGGTAACCGACGCAAAAAAGGTATCGGCAGCACTTAATTGGGTCCTTCGTGAAATGGATGAGCGCTACCGGCTTCTGGCAAAGGCAGGCGCAAGAAGTATAGAATCTTATAATGAGAAACAGGAAGAAAAACTCCCGTATATCATAGTTATCATTGATGAGTTTGCCGATCTTATGGTGGTAGCGGGAGAGCAGATTGAAAACGCGGTAACCCGCCTTGCCCAGATGGCGCGCGCCGTAGGGATTCACCTTATTTTAGCCACGCAGCGGCCTTCAGTAGATGTAATCACCGGAGTAATTAAAGCTAACCTGCCGGCGCGTATCTCATTTAAGGTGGCATCCAAAGTTGATTCGCGGACCGTCCTTGATATGAATGGCGCAGAGAAACTCCTGGGTAAAGGCGATATGCTATTTATGCAGCCGGGCGATTCTGATTTAACCCGCATTCAGGGGACTCTTGTAAGTGATAAGGAAATCGAGAGAGTGACTTCCTTTGTAAAATCCCAGGGAGCGCCTGTTTTCGACGAGGAGATATTAAAGGAGCAGCAGAAGACCCTTATGAGTAACGGCGAAAAGGATGAGCTTTATGATGAGGCAGTGCGCGTTATCATGGAAAGCAATCAGGCCTCGGCTTCTATCCTGCAGCGGAGATTACGCTTGGGGTATACGCGCGCAGCGCGCATCATAGATACCATGGAACAGGAAGGGCTGGTCGGGCCTTTTGAAGGGAGTAAGCCGCGCAAGATAATCGTGGACAGGCAGGTGTGGCTGGATAAATATATGTTGCAGCAGCAGGAAGAGGAGAAGTAATAGCATGGAATTCGCAGGCAATAGGCTTAAGAAGATACGCCTTGAAAAAGGGCTTAGCTTAGAAGAGGTGCAGAAGAAAACCAAGATTCACCTGGATATCCTGAAAGCGATAGAGGGGGATGGCCTTACAAATTTAAGCCCTGTTTATCTAAAGAGTTTCTTAAAGATTTATTGCCGCTTTTTAGGGGTCGAGCCAAAGCAATATATACCTGATTATAAAGAAATGCAGTCAAAATTTGAACCCGGCGGTAAAGAAAAAGCTCCGGTGGAAAGAAAAGAAATTCCGGTTAAGATGTTTGATAAGACGACAGCATCCTTGGCGCCCGTCGCAGCAGGCATCGGTAAATATAAGAAGATATTTTTAATAATTATAGTTGCGGCAGTAGGATTATTTCTCATTTTTCGCTTAGGAAGGGTTGTTACCAGGCATAGGCCATCTGTTGCGCGGGAACAGCCAGCGGTTGTATCCCAGAAGAAAAAAGCCGCATCTTTGTCCGCTGTCGCCTCGAATCCAAATAGACCCAAGAGTAATCTTTCGGAGATAACCGTTACCCTGAGCGCAAAAGAGAATTGCCTGATTACCCTGAGGGCGGATGGCCGGGTGCTCTTCCGCCGCGTTTTAGAGAAAGGCAGGTCAGAAACCTGGCAGGCAAAGAACCGGATAGACCTTTATGTGGGTAATGCCGGCGGGGTAGAGCTTATTGTAAACGGCCAGCGTTTTCCGCCTTTAGGCAGAAGAGGCCAGGTGGTAAAGGATATCGTGATAACCAAGGAAGGCCTGCGTATCCCGTGATGAAAAGCAAAGTCGGAATAGTGAGTTTAGGATGTCCGCGTAACCTGGTGGATTCGGAAAATATCTTAGGAAGGCTGCACGCTAAGGGGCATTCCATTGTAGACATCGATAAGGCGGATGTAGCGATAGTGAATACCTGCGGTTTTATAGAGGACTCAAAACAGGAATCCGTTGACGTTATTCTCGACCTTATAGAATTGAAGAAGGAAGGCAAGCTTAAGAAAATCATCGTCTATGGATGCCTTGCCCAGCGTTATAAGGACGTTTTACGGAAAGAATTGCCGGAAGTCGATGTCTTTGTCGGCAGGGTCTCCCTGAACCATGTGCCAAAAAGGTTTGCCCTCACCCCGCGGCATTACGCTTATCTTAAAATATGCGAGGGCTGTATAAACAGCTGCAGTTTCTGCGTTATCCCCCGCATAAAGGGAGGGTTTTCCAGCCTTGATATGGATTCTGTCATTAAAAAAGTGCGTGATTTTGACAAAGAGAGAATATCGGAACTGAACATCATTGGCCAGGATATCACCGGATATGGCCTTGATTTATACGGCCGCATGCAATTAGAAGAGGTTTTAAGGAACGTAATAAAAAACGCAAAACATATCGGCTGGGTGAGATTGCTTTATTTGCATCCTAGCAGGGTAACCGATGAGCTGATTTCATTAATAAAGGATTCTCCGAAGCTCTGTAAATACATCGATATCCCCATACAGCATATAAATGACCGCATACTGAAATTAATGCACAGGAGCACAGCCAAGCAGGATATTATGAAGCTCATTGAGAAGATAAGAAAAAAAATCCCAGGAGTAGCGTTACGCACTTCAATAATAACTGGTTTTCCTTCGGAGACAGAAGAGGAATTTAAGGAACTGCTTACTTTTATAGAAGAAGCCAGCTTTGAAAGGTTAGGCGCCTTTATTTACTCGCGGGAAGAAGGCACGCCTGCCTTTGATTTTGCGGATCAAATCCCCGAGAAGGTAAAAAAAGAACGTTTGGGTGCCGTGATGTCGCTTCAGCAGGATGTTTCCCGTAAGCTAACACGGAAGTTTATGAACCGGGTCATGGATGTGCTGATAGAAGAGAAAGAGGGCGCTTCGTATCTGGGTAGGACCGAGCATGATGCCGCAGAAGTAGACGGGCTTGTTTATGTGAGGTCGAAAAAGCCGTTAAAAGCAGGTAGCTTCGTGAAAGTAAAGATTAACGACACATTGGAATATGACCTGGTGGGGGAGGCGCTTTAAGGTGAATATCGCAAACAGGATAACTATGTTAAGGATACTTCTGGCATTTGTCTTCATGTTCTTTTTATTCTGCCAGGGGGTGTGGGCAAAATCTCTGGCTCTGGTTACGTTTATGCTCGCTGCGCTTTCCGATTTTTTAGACGGCCTGATAGCGCACAGGAGGAATATCGTTACTGATTTCGGCCGGCTCATGGACCCCATAGCCGATAAAATACTTGTTCTAGCCGCATTCATTGCCTTTGTGCAGATGCAGCTGGTAGACGCCTGGATGGTGGTAATCATTATTTTCCGCGAGATATTCATTACGTCACTACGGCTTTTTGCCCTGAATAAAGGCAAAGTCCTCTCTGCTACGCGTACCGGTAAACATAAAACCTTCTCTCAAATGCTTGTGATATTCTTTATATTAGGTTTCATTGTGTTAAAGGAAACGATGCTGGCTTATTTTACCTGGAACCCTTCCTGGGAAAAGTTTTTCCGCCAGGGGATTTATCTGCTTATGCTTTTGACAGTGGGCCTTACTCTTTATTCCGGCCTATCCTACCTTTGGGCAAACCGCAAGATAATTACCAGGCTCTAAAGTATATGAACTTACGTAAAACGCTGACTATCATTACGAGCAGTTTTTTCTTTGTCGGCTACTTACCGTTTATCCCCGGCACATTTGGCAGCATTGCGGGAGTGGGATTGTTTTATTTATTGCGGATGAATCAGGCGCTCTATATTTGCGGCTTCCTTGTTGTTTTGTGCGCGGGATTTTTGGTAGGCGGCCAAGCCGAGAAGATCTATGCGAAGAAAGACCCTGCATGCGTCGTGATAGATGAAGTTACCGGGATGCTCCTGGCATTGGCTTTTCTTCCATTTTACAATATTGTGGTCGTTACCGTGGCTTTCTTTTTTTTCCGTCTTCTCGATACCCTCAAGCCCTATCCCGCATACAGGTTGCAGCGTTTAAGGGGGAGCGCCGGGATTATGGTCGATGATTTAATTGCCGGGCTCTATACGAATATTATACTTCAGGTTGCTTTGAGGCTTGCGGTTTTTAAGGCCTCGTAAACCGGGCCGGTAGGCTGAAGTGTGCTTTTGAAAAGAGTTATCCCCGCGACAGGGAATTCCATTGATTTTTCTGTAACAGCCGCCGTAAGTTCCCGTAATTTCTGAACAAGCCCGCCTCGATTTGCGGGGCTCCTTACTCTTCCCAATGTAATATGCGATTGAAATAAGCGTTCTTCTTTCGGGATGCCGAGTTTCTCGATTCTTTCTTCAAGGTTATGGGCAATCTCTTTAGCTTCTTTATCCCCTTTATCAACACCCACCCAGATTACGCGCGGGTATTCTATTTTAGGGAAGGCGCCGAGAGAGGAGATGTTTATGGTAAAGGCAGGATTCTCTTTGGTAACCGCCTCCATGATTCCTGTAATCGTTTGCGCTTTCTCTTCATCGATTTCCCCCAGGAATTTTAAGGTCAAATGGATATTTTCCGGATGGACCCATTTGACATCTGCTCCGGTTTCC
Source organism: Candidatus Omnitrophota bacterium (assembly GCA_050012075.1). GTDB lineage: Bacteria > Omnitrophota > Gorgyraeia > Gygaellales > Profunditerraquicolaceae > JAMWCI01. The sequence continues at coordinate 6,616 of JBEKHW010000014.1, forward strand.
TTCAGCTGCTCTTCTAATTTAGCCAGATGCCTTTTGATTTCTTCCGGAAGCTCAATAGCGATAAAAGCCCGCATAGTTATTTATGATTTTATCGAGACAGAAACCTGCTATAGAAAAGTTCCTAATAATCTCAAACTTTCTAAAGCAGCTTTTTTTCTAATGGTATTTCGGCTGCCTGAGAATTTGAACTTCTTGCAGAGTGTTTCATGTTTACCCGCGATGGCAATAAAGACAGTCCCTACCGGTTTAGCCGCTGTCGCGCCGCCAGGCCCGGCAATGCCGGTTACGCCTATTCCAAAATCCGCTCCGGAGATACGCCTTACAGAGGAGGCCATTTTCCTGGCTACTTCTATGCTTACCGCGCCTTTTTTAGCGATAAGCTGCCCGGGAATCTTAAGGATTTTTTCTTTGGCTTTATTGCTGTAGGTAACTACCCCCAGGCTAAAGTAAGAGGAGCTGCCGGGCAACTCTGTTAAAAGCTTAGAAATAAGCCCTCCTGTGCAGGATTCTGCTACTGCCAGGGTTTTTCTCTTTTTTATCAGGAATGCATGTACTTTCTTTACAAAGGGTTGCATAAACTTATATTATAAGCATTTTAATTGTGTTGACAAGATAAGTTTTTATGATATACTATTTTAAATTAATCTTCGGGGCAAGGTGAGAATCCTGACCGGCGGTTACGCACAAGCGTACACCAATCCATCATTTTGGATTGGGTGCTAAAGTCCGCGAGCCGAGAGGCACGAACTGGTGTAAATCCAGTACCGATGGTCGCCACAGAAAGTGGCATGGCAAGGGTTCACCCAAACTTATCGGATAGTTTGGTGTGTGCCTGTGCACAAAGTCCAGATGAAAGAAGATTGATATCAAACATACCCGAAGACCATCTTCGGGTTAATTATTTTATGAGCACATTTAACACAATTCCGGAAATTTTAGAGGAGTTAAAAAAGGGGCGCATGGTTATCGTAGTAGACGACGAAAGCCGTGAGAACGAAGGCGATTTCATTATGGCCGCTTCGTTCGTAAGACCCCAGGATATAAATTTTATGGCTAAGTTCGGGCGCGGACTGATTTGCGTCCCCATGGAAGAAGAACGGCTTAATGATTTGGGCCTTGAACCCATGCTTCAGGAAAGATTGCCCTTGACTCAGGAAGACCAGTTTAAGACCGCCTGGATGATCTCTGTGGATGCAAAAGAAGGTACCTCAACCGGCATCTCCGCCCATGACCGTAGTCATACCATAAAGGTCCTGATTAACCCGAAAACACATGCAGGAGATTTGATCCGGCCCGGGCATATCTTTCCCCTGCGGGCGCGTAAAGGCGGAGTTTTAGTAAGGGCAGGCCACACCGAGGCAGCAATAGACCTTATGAAGCTGGCAGCGCTTTATCCTGCAGGCGTAATCTGCGAAATCATGAATGATGACGGCACGATGAGCCGCCTGCCGCAGCTCCTGGAATTTTCTGAAAAGCACGGCCTTAAAATCTGCTCCATCGCCCAGCTTATCGAATACCGCCGGCGTTATGAAAAACTAATCCAGAAGGTCGCCGAGGCAGACCTTCCTACGGAGTCAGGAACCTACAGGGTTATCTTATACCAGGACCTCACTAATAATAAAACACACCTTGCCCTCGTGATGGGGCAGGTCGATAGTGAGTCTACACTTGTGCGCGTTCATTCGGAATGCCTTACGGGGGATGTTTTTAGCTCCCTGCGTTGCGACTGCGGCAGGCAGCTTAAGAAAGCAATGCATCTTATCGAGCGCGAAAAAAAAGGCGTTATTCTTTATATGAACCAGGAAGGAAGAGGAATTGGCCTCGCAGAAAAAATCAAGGCATACGCTTTACAGGATAAGGGGCTTGATACCGTGGAGGCAAATGAGGCATTGGGGCATAAAGCAGACCTGCGCGATTACGGGATAGGCGCCCAGATCCTGGCGGACCTAGGATTAAAGAATATACGCCTGCTTACCAATAACCCGCGTAAAATCGTAGGCCTTGAAGGCTATGGGTTGAAAGTGGTCGAGCGTCTTAGCCTGGAAATAGAACCAAACCCTTTAAATTACAAATACCTGAAGACAAAAAAAGAGAAGTTGGGGCACCAGCTTCAAATCTAGGGACGGTTCTCAACCCAAAGCTAAAACTGTCCCTGTGTGGGGACACTTTTCCGATTAGATTGAGAACCGTCCCTAAAAGAGGAGGACGATATGACAAAAGTAGTGGAAGGAAAGCTTATTGCCAAAGAGAAAAAGTTTGGCATAGTAGCTTCGCGTTTCAATGATTTTATCACCAAGGAGCTGGTCGCAGGATGCGTTGATACGCTGCTGCGCCACGGCGCAAAAGAGCAGGATATCTCTTTAGCGTGGGTACCCGGGGCATTTGAGATACCGGTGGTAGCGGCTCGTCTGGCAAAGAGCAAGGATTACGATGCGGTTATATGTCTGGGTACGGTGATACGCGGCTCTACCCCGCATTTTGATTACATTGCCGCAGAAGTAGCAAAGGGAGTTGCCTCTGTAGCAAAAGATTCTAATCAAGCCGTGATATTCGGAGTGATTACCGCCGATACCATTGAGCAGGCAATTGAGCGCGCCGGGACCAAAGACGGAAATAAAGGCCGGGACGCCGCGCTTTCCGCTATCGAGATGGCGGATTTATTAAGTCAAATTAAGTAAGCCCGAACATGAGAAAACGCACACGGGCAAGAGAATTTGCCTTACAGGTACTTTATCAGGTTGATATACGCGGTGATGATCCCGACGGTTCCTTAAGTGATTTCTGGCAGACTCATAGCGAAGATAACATATCGGATGAGATGAAGGATTTCACGGCGCAACTGGTCAAAGGCGTATTAAAAAATATGGCCGTGATAGATAAAAAGATCAGCCACTATGCCACAAATTGGCAGCTTGAACGCATGGCTGTGGTAGACAGGAATGTCCTGCGCATCGGCTGTTTTGAGCTCTTGTACCGGGAAGATATCCCTCCTAAAGTCGCCATTAACGAAGCAGTGGAACTGGCAAAGAAATACTCAGACCTGGAAGCCGGTAAGTTCGTTAATGCTATCCTGGATAAGGTAAAAGAAGAAAGACCTAAGTGAAGTTTGCCGATTTACATTTACATACTTGTTTTTCAGACGGAAGCTTTTCTCCCGCAGAGCTCCTGCGAGAAAGCCGCAAGGCAGGGTTGTCTGCGATTTCGATAGTAGACCACGATAACACTGACGGCATTGAGCCTGCGCAAGCTATAGCTGGAGAATACGGCATAGAGGTTTTACCGGGGATTGAGTTAAGCGCTGAATCCGATAATTCGGAAATACATATCCTGGGTTACCTCGTTGATTACAAAAATAAAACCTTAGCCAAAGAACTGGAGTTGTTAAGGAAGAACCGTATCGAGCGCGTCTATAAGATTACGGCTAAATTACAAGATTTGGGTGTACACTTAGAGCCGCAAAAGATATTTGATATTGCAGGGGGCGGCACCGTGGGGAGGTTACATGTAGCGCGCGCCATGGTAAAGGAAAAAATTGTCGGTTCACTGGGCGAGGCCTTTGCCAGGTTTATCGGCGATAATAAGCCCGCGCATGTCCTGGGCTTCAAGTTTTCTCCTCCACAGGCGATAAACCTCATAAAGCAGGCAGGTGGAATACCTGTCCTTGCGCACCCTTATACTATCAATAAAGATGACCTGCTTTTTGAACTTATCTCCGAAGGGATTATGGGGCTGGAGGTTTATTACCCTGAACATGGACAGTCGCTGGTTAATTTCTATAAACAGGTCGCTGCCAGATACGGATTGTTAATCACAGGCGGTTCTGATTGCCATGGGAAGGCGAAGCCGGAAATAAAGATAGGTTCTATCAAAATACCGTATGAACTGGTTGAGTTATTGAAAGAGGCAAAGGCAAAACTATGAATAAAGAGCACAAATATTTTATGCGCATAGCGATGCGCCTGGCGCAAAAGGCAAGAGGGATGACTTCTCCTAATCCTATTGTCGGGGCGTTGGTAGTAAAAAACGGAAAAATCATCGGCAAGGGCTACCACAAAAAAGCAGGTCTTCCCCACGCAGAAGTCATTGCATTAGATGAGGCGGGAAAGAAAGCAAAGAGAGCAACGCTATACGTAACATTAGAGCCCTGCGCTCATTTTGGCCGCACTCCTCCTTGTGTCGAGAAGATAGTGGCCAGTGAGATAAAGAAGGTAGTGGTGGGTATGGTTGACCCTAACCCGCTTAATAACGGAAAAGGGTTAGATATCCTGAAAAGAAGCGGGATAAAAGTAGAAGTCGGGATCCTGGAAGATGAACTGCGGCGCATGAATGAGGCGTTTATTAAATACATAACCAAGAAAGAGCCTTTTATTACAGTCAAGGTTGCCGAATCGCTGGACGGAAAGATAGCCAGCCGCACCGGGGATTCCAAGTGGATTACTTCTGATAAATCGCGCGCTTGCGCCCACCGCATGCGTAGAAATTACGACGCCATTATGGTCGGCGTCAATACCGTGCTCAGGGATAATCCTCGGCTTGACACCTGGTTTTCCAGGAAGCACCCGGTTAAAATCGTTGTGGACAGTCAGTTAAGCACTCCGCAGGATGCCAATATTTTCTCAGGGGCAGGCCCTGCTATAATCGTTACCCTGGCTGCGGCTCCGGGGCAGGAGACCGAGAACAAAAAGATATTGTCAGAAAAAGCAAAGGTCTTAGAGGTTCGTGAAAAAGCCGGACAGGTAAATCTGAAAGATATGCTAAAGAAACTTGCGCGGCTTGAGATAACCAATATCCTCGTAGAGGGGGGCGGGACCTTAAACGGTTCCCTGTTTGACGAGGGGCTGGTAGATAAGGTTATGTTTTTTATATCCCCCAGGATTATCGGGGGCAAAGACGCAGTCAGCGCGGTAATGGGCAAGGGTGCCGTGCGCGTTGACCGGGCGCTGAAATTGAAAAATATAAGCTTGCGGCGCATAGGAGAAGATTTCCTGGTAGAGGGATACGTGAAATAAAATGTTCACGGGGATTATTGAAGAGTTAGGCGAAATCAAAAGCATATCCAGGCGAGGCAATATCGCTCTCCTAGAAATAGGGGTAAATAAGGTATTGGCGGATACTAAAATCGGAGACAGTATTTCTGTAAACGGCACCTGCCTTACCGTAGTAAGCAAAGAAAATAGCTGCCTTGTTTTTGAAGCTATGCCTGAGACGATGAAAGTGACAAACCTGGGCTTGGTTAGGACAGGAGAAAAAGTAAATCTCGAACGTAGCCTCAGGATGTCTGATAGAGTTTCCGGGCATTTCGTCACAGGGCACATCGATTGCCTGGGTATAGTGCGTAAAAAGATATACAAAGAAGGAAACCTGGCTTTTGAAATCGCAGTCCCCGCTCAATTCTTTCAATATATCCTGCCTAAGGGTTCAATTGCGGTTGACGGTATCAGCCTTACGGTAATGGAGAAGAAATCAAATATCTTTACCGTGTATGTAATACCGCACACGCTTATTAATACCACTTTCAATTTTAAAGGCCCTTCAGATAAGGTGAATGTCGAGTTCGATATCCTCGCTAAAAGAACAGCAAATCCCGCTCATTAGTTATGTAAACTTCCACTTTCTTAGAAAATATTGCCTTCCGGAATAATTTCTGATATACTTATCTGATAAAAAGGGCATGGTGAAGCTAGCACCACAGGAATAGATACTTAGCTGATGGTGCCGTTTTGCCGACAATTAATAGATTGAAAAACTAGTACCGCACGAGTAAACATTAGCGGGCGGTACCGTTTTACCGACAACTAATAGATTGTAAAACGGGGAGTGGCTCAGTTTGGTAGAGCGTTTGGTTCGGGACCAAAAGGCCGGCGGTTCAAGTCCGCCCTCCCCGACATAAATTTTCAGCGGCGGCAGTTTACGCAAATTTAATGCAAAAGCAGGTCAATGTTTTTTATAGCGGCAGCGTCCAGGGCGTGGGTTTTCGTTTTACCGCGCGCCATATAGCTACTGCCCTTGGGGTGTGCGGCTGGGTAAAGAATCTTGACGACGGCCGGGTAGAAATTCTGGCTGAAGCGGAAGAAAAAATCCTGGAAAACTTCCTGGAAGAAATAAAAAAGGCATTCGGCCGTTATGTGGATAGTGTTGATATAAATTGGCAGCCGGCGGAAAATAAATTCAAGGATTTTGGAGTAAACTTTTGATGCGTTACGGAATTTTTTCCGACGTCCACTCAAACCTTGAAGCCCTTGATGCGGTCTTAGAGGCATATAAAAGCGAGTCCATAGATAAATACCTCTGTATAGGTGATATAGTCGGCTACGCCGTAAATCCAGCAGAGTGTTTTGAAAAGATAAAATCTCGCGCCGCAGTAACCGTAGCCGGAAACCATGATTGGGCGGCATCCGGTAAGCTAAGCATCGAATATTTTAACCCCTATGCAGCGGCCGCAATCAACTGGACCGTAGGAATCTTGACTGCAGCGCAAAAGGAGTTTCTTAGCTCGCTTGAACTTGTTTTTTCTTGCGAACACCTGACGCTCGTGCACGGGACGCTGGATAACCCGGCTGAATTTGATTACCTTTTTGACATTACGCAGGCGAGGCAAGATTTTCTCCATCTTAGAACTGCGCTTATGTTTGTGGGCCACACCCATGTCCCGGCTGCCTATGTAAAAGAAAAAGACAGGGTCAGCGAAATTCCTGCTACCAAAACAGTGACCGTCAAACCCGATAATCAATACATCATCAATATTGGCAGCGTTGGCCAGCCACGTGATAATAACCCTAAGGCATCATATTCTATTTACGATACCGAGAAAAAAGAAATCCTGATCAAACGCGTAGATTACGATAAAGAAATGACGCGCCGGAAAATCATTGATGCGGGCCTGCCTGTTTTTCTGGGCGACAGGCTTTTGTCGGGCACATAAGCCATGGATATCAGAAGAAAAATAGAAGAGCTGCGCGAGAAGATTCGTGAGCATGACTATAGGTATTACGTTTTAAGCGAGCCGTCTATCTCCGATAAAGAATATGACGAGCTTATGCGTAAGCTCAAAGAATTAGAGCAGGCGCATCCGGAATTTAAAAGTTTAACCTCGCCTACTCAACGCGTAAGCGGCGGGATACTGGAAGGATTTAATACCGTAAAGCACAGGCAGAAGATGCTTTCCCTGGATAACACCTATTCTTTTGATGAGGTAAGGGAGTGGTCAGAGCGCGTGCGTAAGGGGCTGGGCCAGGCAGAAAAGGTCGAGTATGTGGTTGAGCCCAAGATTGACGGGGTAAGCGCTAATCTTACCTATGAAAAGGGAAAATTAGCAACAGGTGCTACCAGGGGTGATGGCCAAACGGGAGAGGATGTGACCGCGAATATTAAAACCATCCGCGCCATACCGCTGGGCTTAAGGGATAAGGAAATACCCTCTCTTATCGAAATCAGGGGTGAGGTTTATATGGAAGAGAAGGATTTTAAGGCGTTGAATAAAGAGAGGGAGAAGGACGGAGATATCCTATTTGCTAACCCGCGCAATGCGACTTCAGGTTCCCTCAAGCTTCTAGACAGCGCGATTGTCGCTAATCGGCGCCTGAATTTTTTTGCGCATTCACTTGGAGAATATGATGGCGTAGAGATAGCGTCGCAGTGGGATTTTCTGCGGAAGCTCAAGGCCTGGGGCCTGCGCATAAATCCCGAATCAAAACTCTGCGGGGGGCTAGAGGAGGCCATTGCGCATTGCGCTTCCTGGCAGAAGAAGAGAGACAGCTTATCCTATGAAATCGACGGGATGGTAATAAAGGTAAACAGTATCCCGCAGCAGAAGAAGCTGGGGTTTACCTTAAAAAGCCCGCGCTGGGCCGTGGCGTATAAGTTTCCCGCGCGCCAGGCAACCACGAAAGTATTAAATATAGCGGTACAAGTAGGCAGGACCGGGGTTATTACTCCTGTTGCGGAATTAGAACCTGTTACCTGCGCCGGGGTAATCATAAAACACGCGACGTTACATAATTTTGACGAGATTAAACGTCTGGATATCAAAATAGGTGATCACGTGCTCATTGAGAGGGCAGGGGATGTGATTCCTAAGGTTGTCAAAGTTGTGAAGAGTTCTAAAGGTAAACAATTCCCTATTCCAAAGGCCTGCCCGGCATGCTCTGAAAAGGTGATTAAAGAAAAAGAGGAGGATGTGGCTTATCGGTGCATTAATCCTTCCTGCCCCGCACAACTGGAACGAGGGCTATTGCATTTTGCTTGCCGTTCGGCTATGGATATTGAAGGGATGGGAGAGGCAGTAATCGTTCAGTTAGTAAAGCTTAGACTGGTGAAGGATTACGCGGATATTTATGAACTAAAAAAAGATGATTTATTGAAACTGGAATTATTCAAGGATAAAAAAGTAGAAAATTTGCTTTCTGCGATACAGAAGAGCAAGAACCGGACGCTTTCACGGCTTATTTATGCTTTAGGCATAAGGCATGTCGGTGAAAAGGCCGCCTTTGTCCTTGCTCGACGCTTTAAGAGCATGGATAATCTGATTGCAGCTAAGAAAGAGGCCCTGGGTAGTATTTATGAAGTCGGGCCCGTGTTGTCAGAGTCAATAGTGAGTTATTTCTCCGGCGCCCCTGTAAAAAAACTGATAGAACGCCTTAAGAAAGCCGGCATAAATATGAAAGAGGAGGCCGGTGAATCCAGGCGCGCAGTACTTACGGGTAAGACATTGGTTTTTACCGGGGAATTAAGGGATTATTCCCGGCCGGAAGCAGAAGAATTGGTGCGTAGCCTCGGAGGGAATGCGGCTTCGAGCGTCAGTAAGAATACTGATTTTGTCGTGGCAGGAGAAAACCCCGGTTCAAAGTTTGATAAGGCAAGGAAATTCGGGGTAAAGATTATTGATGAAAAAGAATTTTCCCGCATGATAGGATCTAAATAGCGGGCGGGAACCCGCCGGGAGAATTTATAGCTGCAGCGGGAGGAGATGATTAAATGAAAGTCACAAAGTCACAAAGTCACAAAGTCACAAGTTTAGTTATTTTTATCACTATTTTTTCTCTGATCGGATGCGATGCCTTTGTGCGCAAGTTCACGCGTAAGAAAGAGCGGGTGGAGCAGGAGACGCCTGTTATCGCACCAGAGGAGTATAAAGGGCCACAGATGACGAAGGAACAGCTTTACAGGCAGCATTTTCTCTTCTGGCAATCATGGCATGAAGAGTTAATTACATCCTTAGATGACAGCAGAAGCCAGAAAAAAATCCTTGATTGCCTTAAAGAGGCGGTGAAAAACCTTAACAATATGCGTTCAATGTTAGACCAGGCCGGACAGAAGAAGCTTGATGGGTATATTTCAGACATGAATATGCTAGGAGACGAAATAAAGAGAGAGTCATATGGAAGCAGTAATAATAAAAGTTGCTTGCAGGGTGCCGAGCGGCTAAAAATGAATATCATGCGTGATTTTGCGTATGCAAAGATAAAGAATAATTTGATATGATACTTGAGAAAGTGGTTGTAGGTCCAATAGAGACAAATTGCTATATCCTTGCTTCCGGCCTAAATTCAAAGGCAATCATCATTGATCCCGGAGACCACTGCCGCAGGATAAAAGAGGTTTTGCAGAAATATTCGCTTGTGCCTGCTATGGTAATTAATACCCATGGCCATTACGACCATATCGGCTGCGACGGTGAGTTTGGCGTGCCGGTATATATACATCACAGGGATGCCGTTTATCTAAAGGAACCGGGGGCAAACCTGTCTTTGTTCTTTGCCGGTTCATTCCGGGTCGAAGCTGAAATCAGGGAATTGGAAGACGGCCAGATAATCAGGGAGGGCGAGATACAGCTGAAAGTTCTCCATACCCCCGGGCATACCCCAGGGGGTGTTTCGCTTTTGATGGAGAAACCCACAAACAAGATTGTTTTTACCGGAGACACTCTTTTTGCCGAAGGTATAGGCAGGACTGATTTCTCCGGGGGAAACCAGACGCAGTTACTGGAATCCATAAGGGAGAAACTTTTTATCCTTGCCGATGATACGGTAATTTATCCGGGGCATGGAGCGAGTTCCACGATAGGCAAAGAAAAAGAACAAAATTATGGATGAGCTTATTTCTGCATTCCTGGATTATCTAAGCGTTGAGCGCGGTTTATCGCTCAATACCATTGCTTCTTACAGGGAAGACCTTAAATTTTACACGGGTTTCCTGCGTATGAGCAAGATAGACGCCATATCCAAAATAACCAGGAACGATATTACAGATTTTATGTTTTACCAGAAAGATAAGGGGCTAGCCGCCAACTCCATTGCCCGCCGTTTAGCCGCGATAAGGATGTTTCACCGTTTTTTGGCCCGCGAGAGGATTGTAAGGACAGACCCGTCCAGCCTTGTTGATTCCCCGAAACTCGGTAAGAAGATTCCCGATACGTTATCACTCGCTGAAGTAGACGCCTTACTTACACAACCGGATACCAGGGATAAGCAGGGTATGCGCGATAGGGCAATACTGGAGGTCCTTTACGCCACGGGTATGCGGGTATCAGAGGCAGTGAATCTAAAGTCAAATAATGTCAATTTAAGCGTGGGATTTTTACGCTGTATCGGTAAAGGCGATAAAGAGCGCGTAATTCCTTTAGGTAAGAAAGCAATAAACAGCATACACAGATACATTGAATACGGCAGGCCCAAATTTTTGAAGAATAACACCTGCGACCTCCTTTTCCTTAATCGTTCAGGTAAGAGGATCTCCCGGCAGTCCCTCTGGAAGATCATCAGGAAATACGCCCGGCAGGCAAAGATTAAGAAACCAATCAGGCCGCATATCCTGCGGCATTCCTTTGCTACGCATCTACTGGAAAGAGGGGCTGATCTGCGTTCGGTTCAGGAGATGCTCGGGCATGCGAACATATCCACTACCCAGATTTATACGCATATAAACAAGGACAGGTTAAAGAGCGTACATAAGATGTTTCATCCGAGGCCGTAATTAGTTCATAGTTCTTGGTTCATAGTTCATAGTAAGAGAAAATGAAAGAATATTTAAGTAAATTAGCTAAGGAAATCCAGGATTTGATACATAAAATAAGCGCAGTAGCTTCTGACAAAGGCGTATCCGCGTATCTAGTGGGTGGGTTTGTCAGGGATTTGCTCTTAGGGGTGGAAAATCTTGATTTGGATATAGTAGTAGCCGGAGACGGAATAAAATTTGCCGAACAGCTGAATGCGGTTTTGAATACCAGGCTAGTCCGGCACCACAGGTTCGGGACAGCCACCTTAATTTCCGGTAAGCACAATAAGATTGATGTAGCCAGCGCCAGGAAAGAATTTTATCCTGCGCCGGGGCATCTTCCCGTGGTGAGCTCGGGGGCACTTAGAGACGATCTTTTCAGGCGCGATTTTACCATTAATGCGATGGCTATCAACATATCCGAAGAAAATTTTGGTGAACTTACTGATTATTTCGGGGGCAGGCTTGACCTATCGGCTAAGAAAATACGTATTTTACACGAATTAAGTTTTATTGATGACCCGACGCGGATATTAAGGGCGGTACGTTTTGAGCAGAGGTATAATTTTAAAATCGAGCCGTTTAGTCTAAGAAAGATTAAAGAGGCAGCAAAAAATAAAATGCTCGAGCGCGTGGATGCGCAGAGAATACGCGATGAATTGCTCCTTATGTTAAAAGAAAAGGATCCTTTAAAGGAACTAAAGCGCCTGGGCACATTAGCCGGTTTCTCCTTCCTCCTGCCGCAATTACGCCTGTCGGAAAAGAATTACGGTCTTATGCGCAGGGTAGAAAAAGAAATACGTTTATATTCTAAGATGTATCCCTTGCGCCGTAGCATTGACAGGTGGCTCATATATTTTATGTGCATGATTGATTCCCTTCCTGTTTCCCAGGCCCAAAAACTTTGCCGTAAGCTAGCGCTACGCCAGGGAGAAGAAAAAAGAGTAGTTTCCTATAAAAGAATAAACAAGGAATTCTTGCGGCATTTAAGCAGGGAAAATATAAAACCTTCACGGATATTTACGCTTCTTGAGCCCTTAAGCTATGAAGTTATATTGTTACTGAAAGCCAAAAGTATTAACCGCACCCTAAAAGAGCATATAGATGAATTTCTTGAGATTTATAACGGCATGCGTATTTTTACTTCCGGCCATGACCTGCACAGGCTGGGTATAGCCCCCGGGCCAAAATATAAAAAAATCTTTTCCACGGTTCTTGGCGCCAAACTCGACGGTAGGGTAAAGACAAAAGAAGAAGAGATGAATTTAATAGGCAGGCTTATAAGGAAGAAATGATCGTAGGTTCCGGCAACCGAACCTATAAACCATGAAATGGAGTTGATCTAAGATGTCACGAGCGGATAAAGTAGGCGAGGCAGTGAGGCAGGAGATAAGTTTGATCCTGCAGAATAAATTGAAAGACCCCCGCATTGGTTTTGCGACTATCACAAGGGTCGAGATGACTGCGGATTTAAGGATGGCAAAGGTGTTCTTTAGCGTCCTGGGTAAAGATGAGGATTACAAAAAGACGCAACAGGCGTTAGAGTCGGCGTTAGGATATATCAGGAAGTTAGTCGCCGAGAGGGTCAATTTGAGGTTTGCCCCAGAGATTATTTTCAGGGACGACAGGTCCAGCGAATACAGCGTGCGTATCCAGGAAGTCCTTGAAGAAATAAAGGAGCTAGATAAACAAAATAAGCCAGTCGCCTCTCCAAAAGAAGAGGATGGAAAAAAACCGAGAAAGGAAAGACGTAGTGGAACTAAGAAAAGCCGTAGAGTGCATAAGAAAGCATAAAAGTTTTATCATTACCGCGCATACCAACCTTGAAGGAGACGCCCTTGGTTCGGAACTCGCTTTCTATAGGTTGTTGAAAAAGCTGGGTAAAGAAGCAGCCATCGTTAATGAAGATATCCTGCCTCCAAGTTACGGATTCCTCCCCGGCATTGATAAAATAAGGCAGTTTAAGCAGGGCAAGACTAGGGTAAAATTCGATTGTTTTGTGGCCCTGGATTGTTCTGACCTTGAGCGCACAGGAGAAGTTTACCGCCTTAATTCGGCAGGTAAGACGGTTCTTAATATAGACCACCATATCAGTAACCGTTATTTCGGGAATGTAAACTGGGTGGAACCTGCGGCCTCCTGCACCTCGGAGATGGTCTATAAGCTTTATAAGGCAATGCGCGTTCCAATAGATAGGGATGAAGCGCTGTGCATGTACGTAGGTATACTTACCGATACAGGGTCTTTTCGTTACTCAAACACCACTGCCTTTACTCACAAGGTAATTTCTGAATTACTCAAACATCGCTTTAAGACCCAGGAGATTTATAAGTATATATATGAAGATATACCTTTTACCGATATGAAGCTTCTCGGCAGAATTCTTCCCCGTATGAGGCAAGACGCCAAAGGAAAGGTAATCTGGTTTGAGGTGCCAAGGGTTTTATTACGGAACTGGAAATTATCCTTTGATTTAAGCGAACATATCCTGGCGTTCGGCAGGGCAGTCAGGGGTGTCGAGGTAGTGGTCCTGTTTAAGGAGAACCTGGGTGTGCGTAACGAAGTAAGGATAAATTTCCGCTCGCAAGGGGCGGTGGATGTTAATAAAATCGCGTCATATTTTGGAGGCGGAGGCCATAAGACCGCAAGCGGTGCAACTGTCCGAGGGAAGCTTTCCGAAGTCAGGAAGAAAGTCCTTTCTAAAATCCGCTATGCGCTTCAGTAAGGCCTGATTACATTAAGCCAGGCATGAAGACAAAAATCATAATAATTTCCCTTTTTAATTTAATTGTTCTTAGCGGGTTCAATAAATTCGCTTATTCCGGAGAATCGTTTTTTTACAAAGAGATAAATCTTATCGGTGGCTATTCCAGCCGCGACCGCTGGATTGATAAAAACGGGATGATGAATAGCTCAGTGGGTTTTGAATTTTACCGTAAGTATTCCGGAGATTACGGAGATTTTCTTACTGCTGACCTTCAGGTACGCGCTGCCTATGATAGCACGAAGAATTCCCGCCAGGCATGGGGGGCGGAGATTCACAACGCCTGGTTAGAATATAAGTTTTCTCAGTATGCGAAAATAAGGGGCGGGCATTTTGCCCCCTCGTTTGGCCTTGAGCCGGTACTGGACACCCATAGCACATTGCTTCAGACCTTAGCCGAACAGGATATCGGATTTAACAAAGACTGGGGTATAGAGATGCGCGGTTCGTTTCCGAAGTTTGATTACGAAGCCGGCCTGCAGATAGGTTCAGGTATGAGTATTCGCAGGCAGGATGACAGCTATCTGGCAACATTAAGAATAGGTACTCCTCAAGGTAGAAATTTACAAGGCGGGTTTTCATTATTATCCGGCCGTACGCTGGAGAGCGAAGGTATGCGCACTTTTCCTAAGAATAAGCTATTGTTCAGGGATGCAGTGAATAAGAAAAGGGTAGGGCTGGATGGCCAGTATCTTTACGGCTCCTTCCTTTTTAAGGGAGAGTTTGCTTACGGCCAGGATAATAAAAATGACGTGCTAGGATATTTGACGGAGATAGATTACACGCTTCCTTCGCATCAGAATATAGAGTTTGAGTTACAGTATAAATCCTGGATCAACGATATCCATACGAATTCAAGCGACGAGCCTACGCTTACCCTGGGGGCAACGTATAAACTAAACCAGTCCACAGCGCTGCGTGCGGCATTCCTGCATGATTTCGGAATGATGGATATAAGGCCGGAAGATAGATTTGTAGTGCAATTTTATTTCCTGGGGGCTTAAGATGAAGAAGATTCTTAAAACTTTATTGGTTTTTGCTGTGCTGATTTTATTTGCCGGCTCTGCCTGGGCTGCGGTAGGTTGCAGTCTTAATGACCCGGACCGCGACGTAAAGAGGATTTTTCCAGAGTCCACAGGCTATAAAACCACCTTTGTTACTATTAAGGAAAAGGGTGGAGAGGCCTTGAAGAAAGAAATAGAGGATAAACTTAAGGATAAACTTGAGCCGGTCTATGAGAGTATTGACGTGCCCTATTCTTTTTACATCATACTTAAAGGTAAAGAGGCAATCGGCTATATCCACGGAGTAAACCAAAAAGGTAAATATGGAGGGATCCAGCTTATTGTTGCCACAGACACTAAAGGCAAAATAATTAGTTTCTACTACCAGAAGATGTCTTCTCCGGAAGCAGGTAAGTTTATGGATACTAAATTTACTTCTCAGTTCAACAGATTGACTCTCGATGATTTCATAAAAGGAAATCTTTCTATGAATGACCCCAGCGCGAATAGCCCTGAAGATTTCCGGGCGACATTGCGCGGGCTGAAGAAAAATCTGATCTTGCTTGAGCTGTTGTTACAGAAATAACACCCTGGCCTATCGGATGGCCAGGTGTTCTCTCGTGAGAAGGAGGGTTTCGATGAAAAAAATAGCATTTATTATTACACTTATATTCGGAGTTTCAATAGGGTTTATTGTTTTAGGATGCGCTCCTAAGTCCGGTAATTACGGAAAACCGCTCACTGAAAAAGAAGCCACAACTGTTGCAGAGCTTTTTAAGGCACCGGATAAGTTTGCCGGAAAGATCGTGCGGCTTGAGGGAAAGATTGTCCAGGAATGCCCTAGCGGAGGCTGGTTTATGCTTAAGGATGATACTGGAGTGGTATTAGTAGATCTACATCCTTCAGAGGTAGCCATACCGCAGGCAGTCAACCACCGTGTAGCAACACAGGGTAAGGTTAAAAAAGAGTATAGCCAGATTTCTCTGGTCGGGGAAGGAGTTGACCTGAAATGAAAATTCTTTCTGTTGCCTATAAAAACCTGAAGCGTAAGAAAATCCGCACTGCCTTGACAGTAGGAGGAGTAGCGGTAGCGGTAGCGGTGTTGGTCAGCCTCTTTGGTTTTGACGCGGGTTATCAAAAAGGGCTGAATAGCGATATTGATAAACTCGGTTATCATCTTTTAGTCACGGCTAAGGGCTGTCCCTATGAGGCGGCAACGCTCATGCTTCAGGGCGGAGGCGGCTTGCGTTATATGGAAGATACTGTTTATAACCGCATCATAAAAGATCCGCGCATTGATAAAATTACTCCTCAGTTGGTTTCCAGCGTTTATAATCAGGAGGGTGGGCCACAGAAGCGCGGCACATTTGCCCTCTATATGGGCATAGAGAAATCTTACATTGAGTTAAAACCCTGGTCGAAGTTTAAATCCGGCGGATGGTTTTCCGGTTCGGATGCAGATGAAGCGATCATGGGTTATGAGGCCGCGGAATTAGAACAACGATTAGTAGGCGACCAGATTTTTGTCCCCAATATCAACAAGGTGCTGACCGTAAAAGGGATATTTGAGCGTACAGGCACGCAGGACGACGGGATTATTTTTATCCCGCTTGCTACTGCACAGCGTATATTTAATTTGTCCGGCAAACTCACCGGTATCGGGATAAAACTCAAGAATATACAGCAGATAGGTGAATTTGAAGAATCACTTTACAACGAACCTGGTATTCAGGTGATCAGCCTTGCACAGGTGCGCGGCACGATCCTCAACCTCGTGGCTTCGGCGCGGGCAATGGCCAACTCCATAGCATTAATCGCCATTTTTATTGCAGTTATCGGCGTAACCAACACAATCTTGATGTCTGTTTTCGAGCGTACACGCGAAATAGGCGTAATGAAAGCATTAGGTGCTTCTGCTGTGGATATTTTTAAAATAATCTGGACCGAGACCGTACTGATCTGTGTATTCGGCGGATTATTTGGGGTGATTCTTGCATCCGCAGGGAGCGCGCTTGTGGAGAAGATTATCCGGCACACTTTGCCTTATGCGCCTTCGGGAAGACTTGTGCTGATTAAGCCGGAGTTTCTTTTGGTTGCCTTTTTTTCCACAGTGGTTATGGGTTTGATAGCCGGGGCATATCCGGCATTGCGGGCGTCGCTAATGAAACCGGTAGAAGCGATTCGCACGGGAGAATAGCTATGAAAGAGCATGTGATTAAAGCAAGTGAATTGACTAAAGTTTACAAGCTCTTGGCCGAAGAGATTTATGCTGTGCGTAATGTTAGCCTGGAGGTAGCAGAAGGAGATTTTATCGCCATTATGGGACCGTCCGGCTCAGGTAAGACCACGCTGCTTGACAGCCTTGGCTGCCTGACCACAATTACAAGCGGGAGTTTAAATATACTCGGTAAAGACGTTTCTAATGCAAAGGAGAATATACTTGTTTCAATGCGCCGTAAGTCGTTAGGGTTCGTGTTTCAGGATTTCTTGCTTATCCCTACGCTTACAGCGATTGAAAATGTGCAGCTGCCTTTGCTTTTTGCGCGGCTGCCGCAGCAGGCCAGGCAGGCAAAGGAATTACTGGAACGGGTCGGCCTGGGAAAGCGTATAAATCATCTACCGAAAGAGCTTTCCGGAGGAGAGAAGCAGAGGGTGGCTATTGCCCGTGCCCTGGTTACGTCGCCAAAGATCCTTTTTGCCGATGAGCCAACGGGAAACCTGGACACAAAAAGTAGCGAGGATATTTTCAGCCTGATAGCTGATTTAAACAAGAAAGAAAATCTAACCGTCATATTGACCACGCATAACCCTAAGCTCGGCTCGCGGGCAGAGAAGGTGATTTATCTTAAGGATGGCAGGATTGTTTCGCGCGAAGATTCGTCTTTGTGCATTTAGAAAATTTGTCCGCTATAAAAAGGGGGAGAGGATGCTCACGGAAGAAGAGAAGGCGAAAAATAGACAGGAATACCGGGAGAAAATGAAGAAGCGGGCGAAAATAGGCTGGTTTATTTTAGGCGGCTTCTTTTTCCTTTTAATTTTTGGCAGGGTGCTATGGGGCCCTATAGGAGTTAATATTTCTTACAGCCGGGGAGAGAGAAAGGTGCAGATTGTAAAGATCGCTTCAAGAGGGCTCATCTGGAAAACCTGGGAGATACAGGGGATTATGGCTCCCGGCCACGGTATCGCAACCACCTATGTATGGAGTTTTTCAATAGATAATGCTGACCCGAGAAAAAATGAAATATTACAGAAGATAAACAACGCTTATGATGCCGGTAGGACCGTAAATGTCAGGTATGAACAGAAGGCCGGAAGCGTTCCCTGGAGGTCAAAGACAACTTATTTCGCAAAAGAGATTGATGTTATTCAGTAATAATTATACAGTAAACATTAAGCGATGAAAGTTATATTTGGTATAAACAATATTAAGAAATTTAAGAACCCAGTCGTGGCAATGGGGGTTTTTGACGGTGTGCACCGTGGCCACAAAGTAATCCTTGAGGAAGCGGTTAAAAAGGCGCATGACACCGGAGGAAGAAGTATTGCCCTGACTTTCTGGCCGCATCCTCAGAAAGAAGGAAGCTTGTATTCTTTAGAGCATCGCCTGAAATTAATCGCCGGGCGCGGGATGGATGTGGCGATTATCATAAACTTTAATCGTAGATTTTCCAGGATAACAGCCGATAACTTTATAAAGAAAATCTTAGCGGAAAAGCTAGGCGCAAAACATATTTACGTAGGAGAGAATTTCAGGTTTGGTAAGAGCGCGCAAGGCAGCGTTGGGACACTAGAAGACAGTTCTTCTTTTTACGGATTTAAAGTAAAGGTCTTTAAAGTAATTAAGAGCGGCCGCCGGACGATAAGCAGTACCTTTATACGCGCGTTGATTAAAAAAGGAGAGTTGCGCCGGGCGCAAAACCTGCTGGGAAGAGCAGTAGGAATACTGGGGAGCGTCATCAGGGGAAATCTTTTCGCGCGCCAGCTTGGTTTTCCGACTGCCAATATCAATCCTCATCACGAAGTAATTCCCGCTTGCGGGATATATGCGGTAAGGGTTATTTTCAATAAAAATAAATACGGAGGGGTTTGTTATATCGGAAGGCAACCCACTTTCCTTACGCAAAACAAAGGGACCCATATTGAAGTCCACATTTTTAATTTCAATAAAAAAATCTACGGTAAAACTTTAGAGATTTATTTTATAAAAAAAATAAGGGATGAAAGGAGGTTTAAGAACATAGAGGAACTGGCCGTTCAAATAAGAAAAGATGCAAATTCCGCAAGAAGTATTCTTTCCCGCCACAAATAGTCACCACAATATGTTGGCTTTCAGGCTCTACCAATACACTACCCATTGTAAATAATAAGGTTAGGTAAATTTTTTTCTTGACAAGAAGGGGGATTTTGTCTACAATTGTGATACAAAGTGCCAAAAAGTGGAGTAAAGTGGAAGGAGTCCAGCCATGTTCTATGGCGAATATATACATTCCATAGACCGTAAGGGTCGTATTATCTTACCCGCCAAATTCCGCGAAATCGCAAAAGCCCATTTCGTAGAAAAATTTTATGTCACGCGCGGCCTGGATAAGTGCCTCTTTATGTTTGCGGAAGAAGAATGGAAAACACAGGAAAGTAAATTCAAATCCATCCCCTTCACTAAGCAACAGGCGCGTACTTTTAACCGGCTTTATTTTTCCGGGGCAGTGGAGATAGATTTCGATGCCCAGGGAAGGATTTTAGTCCCCCAGTACCTGAAGGATTACGCCGAGATAAAAAGAGAAGTGATTATCGTCGGCGTCTCTAACAGGATTGAAATATGGGCAAAGAATAAATGGGAAGAATTCTATGGTAATTCACGGCAGTCCTTTGAGGAGATTGCCGAGAAGTTGTTGGATGTTTAAATTACATATACCCGTAATGGTAGGCGAAGTGATAGAGAATCTTGCGTTGCGGCCGGGCATGATTGTTGTGGATGCGACTATGGGTACTGCCGGCCATAGCGAAGAGATACTTAAGAGAATAATGCCGGGAGGCAGGCTTATCGGCATTGACCGGGATGAGGAATCCCTTAAGCTCTGCCGTGAGAGGTTAAAAGATTTCGAGGGTGCTGTGGATTTCGTGCATGCCAATTTTGTTGAATTGGATGAGGTTTTAAAAAGATTGAATATAAAGAGCGTAGACGGCGTCCTTTTTGACCTGGGGGTCTCTTCTTTTCAATTGAGCGACCCCGAAAGGGGGTTTAGTTTTCAGAATGAAGGGCCGCTGGATATGCGCCTTGACCGGGAAAGTTATATATCGGCATATGACCTGGTTAATAATCTTAATGAGGATGAGATTTCTACCCTATTGTGGAATTTCGGGCAGGAACGCTGGCATAACCGTATTGCGCACTTGTTGGTCCAGGAGCGGGAGAAACACCCTATTTCTACTACGCGCGAATTGGCGGATATTGTCGCAAGGTCCATACCCAGCCGTTTCCGCCACAGCTATTACCGTATTCATCCTGCAACCAGGACCTTTCAAGCAGTGCGTATTGCCGTCAACAGGGAATTAGAGACATTGGAGGTAGCCTTTGGTAAAGCCGTCACGGCGTTAAATCGAGGCGGAAGGATTTGTGTTATTTCATTTCATTCCCTGGAAGACCGGGTGGCAAAACATACTTTCCGGAGAATGGCTTTAGAAGGCCTGATTGATATAAAAACGCCAAAGCCCCTGGTTCCGGCGAGAGGCGAAATAGAATCCAATCCTTCAAGTAGAAGCAGCAAGTTGCGCGCAGCAGAAAGGCTGTAAATATGCAGATGCCAAAATTCCTCTCCATAGTTTTTTTCCTTACTGGCTTTTCTCTTTTATATGTCTACCAGCAGACCGAGATTTTCCACCTGGCTTATGTCGGGCAGAAAAAACAGGGTTCCTTTTCCGAACTCCTTGATAAGAACAGCATCCTAAGGTATAATATCAAAAAGAACGCGTCCCTGACATGCATAGGAAGTAAATTCTCCGGCACTAGTGACTATGAGATGCCGAACAGTTATTGCCTGGTAACGGTGGCTCCTCCCAGGAAAAGCGGAGTCCTTGCTGTGGCGTCCCGCAGCGGCGAGACTTTGCTATCCCGGATCTTCAGCATAAAGAGGCAGGCAGAAGCCAAGACAATCAATCCTTAAAAATTCCAGAGTTCTTAAATACAGAATTTTCGTAATCGGTAATCCGTAACCCTATTGTTTAGTTGCGGATTGCGATTTACGAATTACGATTTATACTCACAGTGTATATAAGCAATTATCGCCGTAGAACAGAGGCGGTATTTTTATTATTTCTTATCTTCCTTGGCCTCTGCATTATCCGCCTTCTCTATATCCAGTTTTTCCGCTACCAATACCTTTCCGGAATCGCCAGGCGACAGCACAGTTTATTCATGGAGTTAGAGCCGCGCCGCGGGACTATCTTTGATACAATGCTAAAGGCCCAGGCGCTTAATCTTCCCGCGGACTCTTTATACGCTTCCCCGAATACGATGGATGAAAAAGAAAAATCTGCGGCCATAGGCAAGATTTCCGGCATATTGCATCTTAATCCCGCGTACATAAAAGACAGGCTCGACCGTAAAAAATCATTTATCTGGATTTCGCGTAAGATTCCTCCCGAAGAAGCAGAGGCGATAAATAAATCAAAACTCAAGGGGTTCGGGTTTATGAGGGAGAGTAAGCGTTCTTATCCCAATAGTTATCTGGCAAGCCACGTTATCGGCTTTGCCGGCCTTGATAATGTGGGGCTTGAAAGCACCGAGGCGCTTTACGATAAATATCTTAAGGGGGAGCCCGGATGGGGGTTATTTTTGCGGGATGCGCGGCAGAAGAAGCTCGACCTCTGGGATAAAATGGTTTTGCCCAAAGACGGTTATAATGTTATCCTGAATATAGATGAAGTCATCCAGTATATTGCCGAAAGGGAACTCGATAAGGCGTTCAAAACCCATCATGCTAAGGGCGCAAGCATTGTGGTTATGGACCCGCATACCGGCGCAATCCTTGCCCTGGCAAACAGGCCGACTTACGACTTAAATGATCACAGAAATTCAGATAAAGACGCTATGCGGAACCGCGCGATCTGCGATATGTTCGAGCCGGGCTCGGTCTTTAAAATCGTCACTGCCTCTGCGGCATTAGAAGAGAATAGGATAAATGAAGAGACAAAAGTTTTCTGCGAAAACGGTTCTTATCGCGTAGCTAACCATATATTACATGACCATGTGCCTCTCGGGTGGTTGACCTTCCGGCAGGTGATAGAGGAATCCAGCAATATCGGGACTACCAAGGTCGCCCAGATCCTAGGGGCCCAGATAGTCAGTCGGTATGTAAAGTTATTTGGCTTTGGGGCAAAAACAGGTATTGATCTTCCCGGCGAGATACCCGGACAGGCAAAGGAGCCCAAGGACTGGTCAAAGACCTCTATCGGCGCTATACCTATCGGCCAGGAGGTCGGTGTAACGGCGATACAGCTAGCCTTAGCAATTTCCGTGATAGCCAACGGCGGCCAATTGATGCGGCCTTATGTAGTCAAAGAGATACGCGACAATTACGGGGAGACTATCAGGAAATTCTCGCCTGTTATGGTGCGCAAGGTAATTTCCGTAGATACAGCTTCGAGGGTGAGGGAGATATTAACAGGGGTTGTAGAGGAGGGCACGGGAAAGCTTGCCCGCGTTTCCGGATTTAGCGTGGCAGGTAAGACAGGGACCGGGCAGAAATTAGAGCCTAACGGCGCCTATTCGCATAATAAATTTGTCGGTTCTTTTATCGGTTTTGCTCCGGCGCAAGATCCCGTGGTAGTGATAGCGGTGATCATAGATGAACCGCATCCGTATTATTACGGGGGTGTCGTGGCAGCGCCAGTATTTAGCAAGGTAGCCGCAGATGTGGTCAGGTATTTAATGGGCAAAGAGCCACGCAGCGCCAATTAGCGGTTTTAGAACAATGAAGATAAGCGCATTGCTTAGAAAATCAGGTATCGGCGTTACCCCAAAGGCGATATCTCAGGCAAATGATTTTGAAGTTAAGGGTATAACCTGTGATTCCGGTTCGGTAAGCAGGGGTTTTATTTTTGTCGCTATTAAAGGAGCTCTCTGCGACGGCAGAAGATTCCTGCCGCAGGCAATAGCAAAAGGCGCATCCGCGATCGTATTACAGGCTAGATACAAGCCTATCGCGCTTGATAAGAAGATAATTGTTTTAAGTGTAAGAGATGCGCGCCTTGCATTAGCGAAGCTCGCAGCAGAGTTTTATGGCAACCTCTCCCGCAAAATAAAAGTGGCCGGCGTTACCGGGACAAACGGAAAAACAACCATCACTTATCTTATCGAGGAAATTATACGGCAGGCAGGATATCGGCCAGGAGTAATCGGGACAATAAACTATCGTTTCTGTAATAAAGTTATCCCTGCAAAAAATACTACCCCAGGGCCTGTCCAGCTACAATCTTTATTATCGGATATGCGTAAGGCAGGATGCAAATACTGCGTTATGGAAGTTTCATCCCATGCGTTAGAGCAGGCAAGGATAGAGGGTATAGATTTTCATTCCGCTATCTTTACTAATTTAACCCAGGATCACCTGGACTACCATAAAACTCTGGAGAAATATTTCGAGGCAAAGGCAAAGCTTTTCCGGGATCTACCAAAGAGGGCATTTGCAGTAATAAACAATGATGATAGCTATGGTAGAAGGCTTAAGAAAATAACCAGGGCAGAAGTCGTTACTTATGGTATAGAAAAAAGTAGCGATGTCAGGGCAAGTAACTTAAAGATTAAAAGCAACGGCACAGAGTTCTTGTTAGAGGCCAAAGGTATCAAAGCTATTTTAAAAATCCCTTTAATCGGGATACATAATGTTTATAACGTTTTAGCAGCGGCTGCCTGGGCGCTAAAGGCGGGGATCGGGGCAGCTGTAATACGTAAGGCCCTGGAAGATTTTAGGGGGGTGCCGGGGAGGCTGGAGAGAATACCTTCGGCAGCGGAATTTTCTGTGTTTGTCGATTATGCGCATACGCAAGACGCCCTTAAAAATGTCTTAGGTAACCTGAGGAAAGTCTGCGGCGGCAGGATAATCACTGTTTTTGGTTGCGGCGGTGACCGCGACAAAACAAAAAGGCCGAAGATGGGCAGGACCGTCTGCTCAATCTCCGATTATGCCATTATTACCAGCGATAATCCGCGTTCAGAGCGTCCGGAAAAAATAATAGCCGATATAAAACGTGGGATATCAACAAAAAACTTTTGTGTCATTGCCGACCGGCGCCAGGCAATCCTGAAGGCATTATTCTTGGCAGGTCCTGGAGATCTCGTTCTGATAGCCGGCAAAGGCCATGAGAATTACCAGGTTATTAAAGACAGGATTTTACATTTTGATGACAGGGAGACAGTAGAGGAATGCTTAAAGTATCTGAAATATTAAAAGCCACTAACGGCAAGCTTATAAGGGGCGATGCCGATACTAATGCCTGCGGTATCTCAACCGACTCCCGCAGTATAAATAAAAAAGACGCCTTTATTGCCATAAAAGGGGACAATTTCGACGGCAATTTATTTATTAACGAGGCAATCAAAAAAGGCGCAAGCTGTATCGTAAGTTCGAAAGTTCGTAAGTTCGTAAGTTCGCAAGTTAATTATCCGGCGATAATTAAGGTCAAGGATACGGTAAAAGCGCTGGGTGAGCTTGCGCGTTACCAGAGGCAGAAATTTAACCTTCCTGTAGTAGCGGTTACCGGCTCAAACGGGAAGACCACTACCAAGGATATGATTGCCAGGGTACTCTCCTCTAAATTGAGCGTCCTTAAAAACAGCGGCACCAAGAATAATCATATAGGGCTGCCCCATGCATTACTCGGATTAAATAAATCCCACGATATAGCGGTCCTTGAGTTAGGGACAAACCACCCCGGAGAAATAGATTATCTTGCGCAAATTGCGTGCGCCAATATCGGAGTCATTACCAATATCGGGCCTTCGCATATCGAATTCTTCAAGGATTTATCAGGCGTATTGAGGGAGAAAAGCTCACTCTTAAACAAATTGCAATCCCCCCGTATAGCCATAGTGAATGCCGATGACGTGTCATTGCGGAAGGTTGCGTTAAACTGTAGCAGGAATCCCATCGCGTTTAGTTTTTCGCTGGGCAGAAAAGGGGATTTTGTCGCTTCTTGTCTTACGCAGCTTAAGGATAGAATGGAGTTTAGCGTAAACAAAAAATATAAGTTTACATTGAAAACATTAGGGTATTATAATGTATATAATGCCCTTGCCGCGATCGCGGTGGCCAGGATCTTCGGGATAGGATATACGGATATAGCGCGGAAGCTCGCGAGTTTTGAATTCCCCGAAGGGCGGCTTAAAGCCAGGAAAATACGCGGCGTCAATTTCATTGACGATACCTACAACGCCAATCCCCTTTCCTTGAGATGTTCCCTGGAAGTGCTGGAAAGCTTACCCGTAAAAGGAAGAAAGATATGCGTCATGGGAGATATGCTGGAATTGGGTAAAGAGAGCGGATTGTTCCATAAGGGCGCGGCAAGGCTTGTAGCGGCAGTCTGCGACGTGTTTATAACCGTAGGAGAAAATTGCCGCCTGGCAGTAGAGGCTCATAAGCATAGCTTCAAGAATAAAGCTGTTTTTAGCTGTGACAATGCCGCTATCGCCCGGGAAATATTATTTAATCTGGTCTCTCCGACAGGAGACGATATAATCCTGGTCAAGGGCTCACGGGCAATGAAAATGGAAGAGGTATTAAAAATCTAAATGTTTTATTATCTGTTTTTTCCTTTACACAATAAGGTTTTTTTCTTCAATCTGCTGCGTTATATTACCTTCCGCTCGGCAATGGCGGCGCTCACCGCTTTTTTAATCAGCCTTATTGTAGGGCCATTGATCATCCGTAAGCTAAAAGCGCTAAAGATAGGCGAGAATATCAGTAAAAAGGACAGTACGCGGCTTGATGACCTGCATCGCTACAAACAGGATACGCCGACAATGGGGGGGTTGCTTATATTGCTTGCGATTTTCTCCGCGAATCTCCTCTGGGCAGATATATCCAATAAACAGATACTAATAGTACTTTTTACTACGATGTGGCTGGGTATAACGGGATTTGCCGATGATTACCTGAAACACATAAAGAAGAAGGGCAAAGGGCTTACTGCCGCAGCTAAGTTGACCAGCCAGATCCTGCTTGGGCTCATATTAGGGACCATCCTTATGTTGGATACTCAGAATAGCATGAGGCTGGATCTGCCTTTCCTTAAGGATATCTCCGTGAACCTGGATGGCCTGTATATTATTTTTGTTATCCTGGTTATCGCCGGCTCATCCAACGCCGTTAATCTTACCGACGGCCTTGATGGCTTGGCTATAGGCATTGTGGTAATGGTGGCAATTGCCTTTGCTGTCCTTGCTTATGTTTCCGGTAATATAAAATTTAGCACCTATCTTATCATACCCTATATTAGAGGTAGCGGGGAACTTACGGTTTTTTGCTCAAGCCTTATCGGAGCGGGCCTGGGTTTTCTATGGTTTAATTGTTATCCCGCTTCTATCTTTATGGGTGATGTGGGCTCTCTGGCGTTAGGAGGCGCATTGGGGACGGTGGCGCTGCTTATAAAGAAGGAATTGTTGCTGATACTCGTAGGCGGTATATTCGTGGTAGAGGCATTATCCGTAATCTTACAGGTAGCATCTTTTAAGTTGAGGAAAAAACGGCTATTTAGAATTGCGCCATTACACCATCATTTCCAGTTCCTTAACTGGCCGGAAAATAAAGTTATTGTGCGTTTTTGGATTATCGCAAGCCTCTTGGCTCTACTTGCTATTGTGACGTTAAAGATAAGGTAAGTTCGCACATAAACTTACTCATCCCGAAGTTTCGGGATTCGTAAGTCAAGTGCTCATTTAATGAAAAACCCGGCATATTTTAAGAATAAGAAAATTTTAATCGTGGGCCTTGCGCGCTCAGGGCTTGCGTGCGCAAATTTACTTTCTGATCTGGGAACCCATGTCAGCGTCACCGATGCCAAAGATGACGAAATAACGCGGCAGAATGCGTTATTATTAAGGTCTAAAGGCGTAACCATAGAATTAGGCAGGCATTCCAAGGAGTTTGTATCTGGCTGCGAGCTTATAGTGATTTCTCCGGGAGTGCCGCAGGATGCAGCTCCCATTTTATGGGCAAAGGAAAAAGAGATACCTTGTATAAGTGAAATTGAATTGGCCTGGCTCATCTGTCCTGCGGAAGTAATCGCGGTTACCGGTTCAAGCGGAAAAACCACGGTTACCACGTTAATCGGGAAAGTCCTTGAAGAAGCAGGCAAAAAGGTATTTGTCTGCGGCAATATAGGCAGGCCTTTTAGCAGTGAAGTGGCAAAGATGAAAAAGGGAGATTTTGTTTCTTTAGAGGTGAGTTCTTTCCAGCTTGAAGCGATAAAGGATTTCCGGCCAAAGATCGCGGTAATCCTTAATTTCAATAAAAATCACCTGGACAGGCATAAGGATATGCAGGAATACCTGGAGGCGAAAAAAAATATATTCAGGAATCAGCTTAAGAGAGATTTTTTAGTGCTTAATGAACGCGATCCTTCTCTTGCTGGTTTGGCGGGCCAATCCCGGGCTAAACCAGTATTCTTCAGCGAATCAGAAGAATTCAATCCTAACCAGGCCGCTGTCGTAACCGTCGCATCGGTGCTTGGTATAAAAAAGGAGATTTGCCTTAAGGCGTTTGCCGGATTTAGGGGCCTTGAGCACCGCATGGAATACGTCGATGAAATAAACGGCATAGGATTCATAAATGATTCCAAAGCAACAGTAGCGGAATCTACAGTGTGGGCAATAAAAAATATAAGTTCCCCTTTGATACTGATTGCGGGAGGCAGGGATAAGGGCGTTGATTACGCCAGGATCCTCCAGGCAAAAGACTGTAATAAAATCAAAGAAGTTATTGTGATCGGCGAAGCAAAGGATAAAATCAGGAAAGCGTTAGAGCC
Source organism: Candidatus Omnitrophota bacterium (assembly GCA_050012075.1). Classification (GTDB taxonomy): domain Bacteria; phylum Omnitrophota; class Gorgyraeia; order Gygaellales; family Profunditerraquicolaceae; genus JAMWCI01. The sequence continues at coordinate 34,396 of JBEKHW010000014.1, forward strand.
GCGCTTATCCGTAAAAGAAGCCCGTAATCTGAAAGAGGCGGTGCTTGCCGCCTACCGCGATGCATCTGCCGGAGAATACGTGCTTCTTTCTCCCATGTGTTCCAGTTTCGATATGTTTAAAGATTACGAAGAGCGAGGCAGGTTTTTTAAAGAAACAGTTTCCGGCCTAAGATCAGGCACAGCTAAATTATCCCCATAATGATACGTAACGTCCGGGTAAACCTTTTTACCGTAACCGTGGTGCTTATTTGTATAGGCATCGTGATGATTTACAGCGCATCCGGAGTTTATGCCTGGGAAAGGTATAAAGACGGTTTCTTCTTTCTCAAAAGGCACTTAAGCTTTTTGCTGATAGGAATACTGCTTACTTTCGGGGTGATGTGCATTGATTACAGGAAATTCCGGGATTATGCCAAGCCCATGCTTATTTTATCGCTGGTTTTGTTACTTCTTGTTCTTGTGCCGGGGATAGGCAGGGAAGTTGCCGGCGCGCGCAGGTGGTTCAGGTTTAAAATTGTCAGTTTTCAGCCATCGGAGTTCGCGATACTGGCGGTTATTGTTTATGTGTCGGATTTTATCAGCCGCAAATCATCGCGCATAAAAGAATTCTGGCAGGGGTTTGTCCCGCCTGTCGCGGTATTGGGTATTAGCGTGTTGTTTATCCTCGCTCAACCTGACCTTGGTACATCTGTAGCCCTGGTCACCGTAGTTTTTATTATGCTTTTTATTGCGCGCGCAAGGTTAACATATTTAATTTCTCTTGTTTTGACAAGTGTGCCGGTACTTCTTCTTTTGATACTCATAGCACCTTACCGTAGGGCACGCATACTTGCATTCTTAAATCCCTGGCTTGACCCCCACGGAAGCGGGTTCCAGATTATACAATCGCAGATATCCCTGGGTTCAGGAGGCATATTCGGGGTGGGCCTGGGGCATTCCAAGCAAAAATTATTTTACCTGCCTGCGGCGCATACGGATTTCATTTTTTCGATTATAGGAGAAGAGTTAGGCCTTTTGGGGACGCTTGGGGTAATCATTCTTTTTATCATCTTTATACGGGAGGGGCTTAAGATAATAAAACATGCCCCTGACAAATTCGGGTATTTTCTGGCTCTTGGCCTCGTTTTAATGATTACACTAAAGGCCGTAATCAATATCGGGGTTTCATGCGGCATTTTGCCTACCAAGGGCTTGCCGCTACCTTTTATAAGCTACGGCGGTTCATCGTTTATCTTCGATATGGTGAGCGTCGGTATTCTCATTAATATTGCGCGCACCGGAGAATATCCTTAGTTGGTTCATAGTCAATAGTTGATAGTTCATAGTAAGACAACTTTAACTATGAACTATGCACCATGAACCATGAACTAAATTACTATGAAGATTTTAATCGTAACTGGCTCAAGCGGCGGACATATATTCCCTGCTTTAGCCCTTATTGAGTCGCTTAAAACTTGTCCAGGCCTGGAAGCATTGCTGGTCCTGCCTAAGAGAAGCAGCATTAAAACCGAAGGTGTCGCGGTAAGGTATCTGGCTACAACACCTATTGGCCTACGCATAAACATAAGGAATATAATCGGTGTTTTTAATCTTCTAAAAGGGTCTTTACAGAGTTTGTTTTTATTATTGGAATATAGGCCCGATGTAGTTGTGGGTTTCGGCACTATAGATTCAGTGCCTTTGGTAGTCCTGGCGTGGCTTTCCAGGGTAAAGACGCTCATACATGAGCAGAATGTAATTCCCGGCCGCGCGACGAGGTTCCTCGCGTTATTTAGCGACCGGGTCGCTGTTTCTTTTCCGGAAACCCTGGATTATTTAAAAGCGAGCAGCGATAAAATAGCCATAACCGGTAACCCCCTGCGCAGTTCCATTAAGGCCGTTAACAGAAAAGAGGCCCTGGATTTTTTTGGTTTTGACGAAACAGGATTTACGATATTGGTCTCCGGCGGCAGCCAGGCAAGCCACGGACTGAATATGATTTTTAGTAATAGCGTAGCGGTCTTCGAGGCTGGAGTTAAGTTACAGGTTATCCATATATGCGGGGCAAAAGATTATTCTTTTATGGAAGAGTCATACCGCAAATTTAGCGGTAAAGTAAAGCTGTTTAGATTTTTAGACGAGATGCATTATGCCTATTCTGCAAGTGAGCTGGTAATCGGCCGCGCTGGGGCGACGAGTATCGCAGAAATCATATATTTTGCCAAGCCCGCCATACTGGTCCCTTATCCCTACGCTTACCGTCACCAGTCGGAGAATGCTAAATTGTTAAGCCAGGCCCGGTGTGCCGTGATAATAGAAGAGGAGGCTGGCGCCGAAGAAAGATTAAGGGAGCAGCTTTTAACTTTGATAAGCGCTCCGGAAGAACTTAAAACCATGTGTTCCAATTTCGAAGGTTTTACAAAAGGCAATGCGGGGGAGAACCTGGCCCGTGAAACGGTAGGGCTAGGTAAGAATTAATGAGGAAAATCACACTCTTTTTATTACTGTCTTCTTTTATGTGCGGTATCTGTTTTGGCGCGGAAGATTGGAATACTGTCAAGAGCACGCATTTTATCGTATATTATAAAAAATCTCCGGAAGATTTTGTGAGCAAGGTAAGCCAGGAGGCAGAAGAGTTTTATGATAAAATCACTTCGGATCTGGGGTTTAACCGTTTTGATTTCTGGCTGTGGGATAACCGGGCAAAAATTTATATATATGATGATGCTGCCCAATTCCAGGCGGTTACGGGAAAGCCGGCCTGGGTAGGAGGGTTTGTAGTCCCCGCGACCAAGACCATCCAAACCTTTTCTTACGCCAAGAACCTTTTTGACTACATCCTTGCCCACGAAATGGGGCATATAATTTTCAGGGAATTCGTCGGTTTCTCAAATTATACTATACCTCTTTGGCTGGAAGAGGGGGTCGCTTCTTACCAGGAGAAAGCAAAGTACTCCGGGCTTTATCCGCTACTGGCGCTTTGGCGTTCCGACAGCAGTTTTATGGACATGGAGAAACTCTCGCAATTTTCTACGCTTTCAACGCTGGATGCAAAGACAGCGCAGGTTTTTTACGTAGAAGCATTTAGCGTGGTAGATTTCCTTATGAAGGAATTCGGACGGGATAAGTTCGTCCTTTTTTGCCAGAACTTACGGGATAAAAATGATTTCCAGCGGGCGCTTGTTTCCACGTATTCATTCAGCAATATAGGAGAACTCGACTCTGCATGGCAGAAATACTTATGGCATGAATAAACACTACCATTTTATAGGCATAGGCGGTATCGGGATGAGCGGCATCGCGCATCTGCTCCTTGGCTGCGGCAAGATAGTGAGTGGTTCTGATTTAAAGGAGAGCGCGATAATCAAGGACTTAAGGGCTAAAGGCGCAACTGTTTACTTGGGGCATGAGCCACGGAATATAGAAGGTGCCAGTGTCGTGATTTATTCTTCCGCCATTAAAGAAGATAATCCCGAGGTAGTTGAGGCAAAGCGTAAGGGTATCCCTCTGTTAAAACGGGCAGAGGCACTTGCACAACTAATGCAGGATAAGACGGTCATTACCGTCACCGGCAGCCACGGTAAGACCACCACCACATCTTTGATTTCTTATCTTCTTATGGAAGCGGGGCTCTTTCCGACGGCAGCAATAGGAGGGATCTTAAGGAATATAGGCGCTAATGCCTGCCTTGGCAAGGGTGAATTTTTTGTCGCAGAGGCAGATGAATCAGACGGCTCTTTCCTGTTTTACCGGCCCACATACTCTATCATTACCAATATCGACCGGGAGCACCTTGATTATTACCGTGATTTAAATAAAGAGGTAGAAGCATTCCGCGAATTTATAAACAAGACAAAGGATAACGGATGTGTTTTCTGTTGCGCGGACGACCAAAATATACGAAAGATAATCAAGGGATACAAAGGCAAGCATATCTTTTTCGGATTAAGTCCCGCGGCTGATATATATCCTGAGAAGATAAAGCTGTCTGGTTTAACTTCTGAATTTGATTGTTTTTACAAAGGTAAACTCTTGGACAGGTTTTATCTTGCCCTGGGAGGTGAGCATAATATTTCCAATGCCCTGTCGGTAATCGCCCTGGGTCTAGAGCTTGGCATCGACAAAAATATCATAAAGAAAACATTGAGGGAATATAAGGGCGCAAAACGCAGGCTGGAAATCAAATTTGAGGACGGCAATTATCTTCTCATTGATGATTATGCCCACCATCCTACAGAGATAAAAGCAACGTTATCGGCAGCGGCTCAACTGAATAGAAAGAGGATAATAGCCATATTTCAGCCCCACCGTTATTCACGCACAAACATACTTCTGGATGAATTTGGGAAAAGTTTCGGTTTGGCGGATTATACAGTAGTCACCGATATCTATCCCGCGAGCGAGCCGCCCATTGAAGGGATAGATGCGCGCCTGGTCTCCGAGAGAATAAAGAAAAATAATCCGGATAAAAAAATAGTATATATGCCTAAAGATGAAATCGTGGGCCATATATTGGGAGTGCTTAGCCCAGGAGACCTGGTGATTACCCTGGGCGCAGGCGATATAGTAAAGATATGCGATGAACTGGCGCAGAGGCTTAAAAGCTAAAGTAAATAAAGGCGAACCGCTAAAGAATAAAACCAGCTTTAAGATAGGCGGTGAGGCCAGGTTTTTTTCTTCCGTGCGTAACGAAAATGAACTTAAAGAGTTGATTGTAGCATCCAGGCGCTATAAAATCCCCGTTTTTATCCTGGGCGCGGGCAGTAACATTTTAGTAAGCGACAGGGGAGTCGGGGGCCTGGTTATAAAATTAAACTCAAGGGTTTTTAAAAAGGTAACTTTCAATAAAAATTTAGTAACAGTAGGTAGCGGCGCGACACTTTCCGAGGTTATACGTAAGGCATCGGCGCTAGGATTATCGGGCCTGGAATTCCTTGTCGGTATCCCCGGCACTATGGGTGGAGCAATAATCATGAATGCCGGCGCCTGGGGTAAAGATATCGGCAATATCATAGAAAAAGTCAAAGTAATGGATTACCGGGGAGAGGTGAAATTCCTGGATAGGGGGAAAATAAAATTCGGCTACCGCGATTCCGGCCTTGGTTCCTACGTAATCTTAGGCGCGGTCTTAAGGCTTTGCCGCGATAGAAGAGCCAACATCCTACGCCGCATTAAAGAGAATCTTGATCTTAGGCGTAATACCCAGGATAATACGAAGCCCAATGCCGGCTGCGTATTCAAAAACCCCGCGGGGATGTCGGCAGGAAAACTGATAGATCTATGCGGCCTGAAAGGAAAGAGTTCGGGAGGCGCCGCGGTTTCCTTACGTCACGCTAATTTTATCCTGAATAAAAGAAACGCGCGCTCCAGGGATGTATTAAAACTTATGGATTTAATCAGGGCTAAGGTAAAGCGCGATTTCGATATTGAACTTAAGCCAGAGATAAAAATATGGCAATAAACTTACGAACTTACGAACCCGCGAACTTAAGAACCAAGAATGGATTCGGTAAAATCGGCGTGCTCATGGGCGGGCCGTCAAGCGAACGGGAAATTTCGCTTAAGTCCGGAAAGGCAGTATATGAGGCGCTCAAGCAGTCGGGGGTAAATGCCGTCGGTATCGATATAAAGACGGATAATATCAAAGAAGATATGAGGGTTATCTCTTCCCATAAAATAGATTGCGCATTTATTGCGCTGCATGGCAGGTTCGGAGAGGATGGTACCATACAGGAAATACTGGAAGATCTGGGTATCCCCTATACCGGCTCAGGGGTAGAATCAAGCAGGCGCGCCATGGATAAGATTGTTTCCCTTGGTTTTTTTGAAAAGGCAGGGCTTACCGTTGCACGATACGAAGTCTTGCGAAAAAACACAAATTGGAGTTTTAGCGGCAACATCGGGTTTCCGTTGGTTGTCAAGCCCGCCAGTCACGGTTCAAGCATCGGCCTTTCCATTATAGATGAAGAAACCGATTTAGCGCAGGCGGTAAATCTTGCTTTTTCATTCGATGAGCGTGTCATTATCGAAGAATACATAAAAGGAAGGGAGTTGACCGTAGGCATACTCGACGAGCAGGCGCTTCCCGTAATCGAAATCGTGCCGAAGAAAAGATTCTTTGATTACGAAGCCAAATACCAGTCCGGCCTGACTGATTATGTCGTCCCGGCGCTCCTTAAAGAGAGTATAGCAAAAAAGGCGCAAGAGATATCTCTTAAGGCGCATAAGGTGCTCGGATGTTACGGTTGCTCGCGCGTAGACCTCATACTCAATGAAGCCGGCCTCATTTACATCCTTGAGATAAATACCATTCCGGGTTTTACCTCTACGAGCCTCTTGCCAAAAGCGGCAAGAGCTACAGGCATAGAATTTACACAGCTTTGCTTTAAATTAATAGAACTAGCATATGAAAAAAATAAAGGTAAATCGAGCCCCGGTTAAGACGATTCTAGTCCAGGCCATAATTTTTCTTGCCTTCCTGTTTCTTGTAGGGTATATTTGGAAGGTCGCAAAACATAGCCCATATTTTGCGGTAAAAGAGGTAATAACCAGAGGGGCTACAGTCGATCTTTCTTATCTAAAAGGCAGGAATATCTTCGATATCCCCTTAAGGCTTGAATCGGAAAATATCATCGTAAGGTATCCGGACTATGTGCGGGTAAAAATAATCCGCCTGCTTCCTGATAGGTTATTTGTAGATTTCGTAAGGCGCGTTCCGTATGCCTGCGTGAAACTTTACCGCAATTTCATTATCGATGGGGAAGGAGTGTTTTTTAATCCTTCCGAGGCGGCCGATACGCAGGAGCTGCCTTTGATTACAGGATTAGAAACGAAGATTTTCGGGCCTAAGATCGGTATAGCCCCCGATAACAGGGAGCTTCTTTTTGCCTTAGATATAATAAAGGGTTTTAAGGCAAGCAGGGTATTAAGGAGATTCAGGATAAGAAAAATAGATATGGCTAACTCCGAGGCCGTTTCCATTTTCATAAACAAATTGTATATCCCTACGGTGGCGGCTGGTGATATGGAAATAAAAATCTGGGCTGATAATAGCAATGAAAAAATACGGCTTTTAAGCGGACTTTTAAAACTTTACGGTAATAGTATGGAAAACATAAAATACATAGACCTGCGTTTCAAGGAACCGGTGATCAAGTTCAAGAATGCTAAATCTCCGTAGCCATATCTGTGTCCTGGACATAGGCTCAAGTAAAATTGCGGTTGCCGCTGCCACCGTCAAAAATGGCCGCCTGGAGAAGGTGTTTTTAGATAACGCTCCTTCAAAAGGTGTGCGTAACGGGATTATCGTTGATTCTATCGCGCTGGTTGATTCCGTCACCAAGCTCATGAAGCAGATACGCGCAAGGTCCGGCCTTAAGATAAAATATTTATACGCCAATATTTCCGGGCAGGATATAGTTACCAAACACAGCCACGCCATTATCCCG
>JBEKHW010000015.1:0-40156 GCA_050012075.1 Candidatus Omnitrophota bacterium
GCATCGGCCAAAACCTTAGACGGAGGTATACAGGGAGATTTTAAGTTAGAAATAGATAAAGGAATACGGTATCTTGTAAATTTGAGATGCGTTGCTTTGGATATAGAAAAATTTGTCCGCGATTTTAAGCTGCAGGAAAAATTTAATATGACCGGCAGGTTAAGCGGAGAATTAAACCTGGAAGGCGACGCTTCGCACATTGGTATATTGAAAGGAAATTTTTCTACGCTAGGGCCCGGAGGGACGCTGGTTATTACGGATACGAAATTCCTGGAGAATATGGCGCATGGCACAGCCCAGCCGGTGAATTTATTAGTGGAAAGTTTTAAGAATTACCACTATAATAACGGGTTAATGACTCTTGGGATTGAAGGAGATAACGTTATCCTTGGAGTTAATCTGGAAGGCGAGGCAGGTAAACGTAATTTAAGCGTGGTATTGCACAACTTTAAAATTTAAAATTAAAGCTGCCTCTGGCGTTTTGCTTTAATTTTACGCCGCGCCATGCGCGGCGCTACGGAGGATAAACTATGAAGCGATTACTTTTTGTTTTAGCGGCGGTAATTTTGGCAATCGGCTGCGCCAGGGTGAGTGTGCAGGGTTCTAAAGAACCGATAAAGCTGGATATCTCTATGCGCCTGGATATCTACCAGCACGTAGAGAAGGATATTGATGCAATCGAAGGTATTGTTTCCGGAGACAAGGATAATAAGAAGCCCGTAGATAAACAGAGTTTCTTAAGTTCATTTATCAATAATGCCTATGCTGAAGAAGAAGAGTTTAATCCCGAAGTAAGAGAGGCGGCCTTAAGACGTAAGGCCAGGGTAGATGAATTACGCGCGTTTGAAGAAAAGGGGATAATCGGCGAAAACAAAATGGGGTTGGTTGAGGTGAGGGACCAATCGCAGGCAACCGATTCAGTAAGAAAACTTGTAGAAGCGGAAAATAGCGACAGGATGTTTATTTTTAAGTCGATGGCCGCTAAAAACAATATCTCCGTTCAAGAGGTGCAGAAGCTTTATGCCAAGCGGCTGTATCATCGTCTTCGCCCGGGGACTCCGGTTGAAGTCTTGAATGAGGCATCCGGTAATTACGAGTGGAGTAAAAAGTAAGTTGTATGCGCGAAGTTATCCCCCCGCGTTCTTATATAGCAGGGGGGTAAATTCGCAGACGCTAATAGACAAGTAAAATTACAGACGCTATAATTTACGTTGCTCCTTCGGAGCTTCCGTAAATTATCTGCTCATTTAAAATAGGGAGGAAAGCATCATGGATAACGAGAATGCAGATGGAATAGTTGAACGAGGCGAATTTAAGGGAAAGCCGCTTATTATACTGAAGAGAAATGCAGAAGATAAATACCCGTTTTCATTCGGTGTAAGCAAGGCCAAGCTTATATTAGATAACCTGGATGAGATCAAGAAATTTGTAGAGGAGAATCCTTAAGGGTTAATAGTGCGGTGCCCTTGAATTTTTCCCTTTTATAGGGTATACTTACTCTGCAAGTAAAGATGCCACGGAAAAGGCAGGAGTTAGAAGGCCTTTTAAACCGCGGCATTTTTATTTGTAGAGAGGTAGTAGTATATGCTTAATTTTTTGTGGGAGAAACGTAAATCTCCACGCTTAGAATGCAGCATTAGCGTGTGGTTTAAAATAGAAGAGGCGTGGTATTCAAGCTCGCATTTAGATGGATCAGAGCTTCATGCTATCGCCGTTGACATAAGCGAAAACGGCATAGGGTTATTAAGCGATTATTATATTCCGAATAATACTGTTTTAAATATCACATTCGTTTTATTTAAGACTGCCTCACTCGGTATGCCGAAGTGGCATGAGCCGGTGCATATAAAAGGAAAGGTCTGTTCCGCATTTCCTGCCGAAGGCAATAAGTTCCGTATCGATATCTGCTTTACTAAACTTCCTACCGAATACAAAGAGGAGATAAATAATTTCCTCTCTAGCGCCTTAAAAGTGTCTGTGTAAACCCCGTTACACCCAAAAAGCCCCAGTCTGAAGACAGGAAATGAACGGATATTAAATTAGAGTCAACAGGAATGCCCCAGCCTTTAGGTGGGTGTAACGGGGTAAAAAGATTTCTGGATTGACAAAGGCCGATTTAGCGTTAGAATATCACTGGTATTAACCTTGAAAGTCTTTTCAGGAATGGGGGGGGTAGATTTATGAGAATCTCGATTATAGCACTTACCTTGTTTATTTTAAGCGGCTGCGCAGGGTATCAGCTCGCCAGCCGGAGCCAGAATATTTCAGTAGAATCTGTTTCTCCGAAGAATTTCACGGTAAACTTTTGCGGTAATGCCTATATGTCGCAGAAGGAAGTAGATAAATATGCCCTGCAGCGCGCATCGGAAGTAACCCTTTCTAAAGGGTATCCATATTTTGCCGTTATGAGCAAAAAAGATAATTCTGAAGTATGCGTGGTTAATCCGGAAAATAAGTACAGTTCGGCAATGTCCTCAACGGGACGGCGGCCCTCTTCATACGATTTCCCTTCGTTTCGAAAACCAAACGTGACATTAGCTATCCAATGTTTTGCTAAGGGCGAAAAAATGCCGGATGGCGCAATTAACGCAGAGGAATATCTCAACGAGAATTTCCCTGGATTAAAAAGATAAACCCTTCGTTTGCCCGCAATAGCCAAATAATTCTATAGATAAGATTGAGATTTTTACGCGTGGCGGTATAATAAACGCAAGGAGGGCTTTTGTGAAGAGATATTCTGTAGCAGCGGTTTTTCTCCTATCTGCCGTTATTATCCTGCTTATGCCCGTGCGCGTATTTTCAAGCGATATGAATGGCGAAGAGAGGCTTGAGGCAATACTGCGCTCGGTTTCACCGCCGCAGCTGGTCTACCCAAATAATACTGTTGTGCGTATCGTAAGAAATGAGCCGGTCAGGTTTCAATGGGTGCTTTCTTCGGAGCCGTTGGTTTTCATTGATTATATTGAGTTTAGCCTTTACAGGGGTAAGGAGCTCGCGAAAGGAAACCTTATTTTCAGTAAGCGTTTCCCCAAAACAGTTTCTATGCTTGAAATTTCTCCATCAGCCTTTAGTGACAATCAGGTTTATACCTGGCTAATACGCCAGGTTTTTTTACGGGGAGACAGGAGCAATGAACGCCTGGCGGTGTTTATGGTTTTGAAGAAATCAAAGCGATAAATATGGATTTAGGGATTATTTTTTGATAAGATAAAAAAGCACCTGGCGCTTATCGGATTTGCGCCAGTGTGCCCTTACTGGGCAAAGAGGAGAAAGAGTGTTAAAAGCCCTTAAGCGCTACTTTATTACCGGTTTCCTGATCGTCCTGCCCGTAGTCCTCAGTATTTACATACTGGCTATACTTTTTAATTTTGCCGACAGTATAATCGGAAACTTCCTGAACACCTATCTAAACCGCAAGCTTGGATTTTACATACCTGGCATTGGGCTCATCATCATGTTGCTCATCATATTGCTGTGCGGCTTCATAGTAAGTTTTTTCTTCAAAAACCGCGTAAGAGTGCTGGATAGGTTTTTAGGCAACCTTCCTTTCCTGCGTTACATCTATCCTTTGCTCAGGCAGACTATTCAATTTATTTTATCCAAGGACAGTATGGCTTTTAAGGAAGTTGTTTTAGTTGAATTTCCGCGTAAAGGCACCTGGAGCGTGGGTTTTATTTCAAATGAATCCTTTAAAGAGGCAAAAGAGAAGACAGCTTCCGACCTCCTGAATGTGTATATACCATTGGCGCCGAGTCCGGCAACCGGATTTATAGTGCTTATTCCGCGCGGCGAGCTTATAAAACTCGGCATAAGCGTAAAAGAGGCGATGAAAATAGTCATGACCGGAGGGATTATCAACCCCGGGGAACCAGTTAACTTAGAGAATGAAAAATAGTAATCATTCTTATAACAGGCCGGCTAACGCATGCGGGATAAGATGGATAACCGGAGGTTTTATTTTGATTACCGCTATTTTATTAACGCATCCTGCCGCGCAAAGTAGGGGCTTTCCGGATTCCGCTGTTTCGTTTGGCAGTTTCAATCTTGTGGCAGGGCCTACTTTACTTTATCCTGTTACCGACGACATTAAAATTCCGGCTAACGGGTTTCTGGAATTCAAGTGGGAAAAGAGAGCAGAGATAAGCACCGCTTATTATATTCTCAAACTCTATAAAGGGTACAAGACAATTGCTTCAACGCTTATTTTAGAAAAGAAGATTCTTCCAGATGAATACCCTTTTAGCTTAGCGGCTTCCCAGTTAGAGGAAGGCCAGACTTACACCTGGACTTTGATGCAGGTTTCTTACGGAGGCAGTAAAAGCGACAAAAGTTATTCTTCTTTTAAGATACAAAAACAATGATTTTTTGCCTTTAACAGGGATGCATGGTATTATAAAGCAAATATATTAGGGAGGAAAAATGGCAGGCAAGAAAATACTTATTGCTGATGATGAACAGGATATTTTGGAAATATTGGAAAAGAAACTTAAGCAGGCCGGCTACGACGTCAGTGCTTTCCTGAGAGGAAAGGATGCCTTGGCAGCCGCCAAACTCCAGAAGCCCGATCTTATAATACTGGATATTGCCATGCCTGAAATGGATGGTTACGATGTTGCGGTGGCTTTAAAGAAAGACGCCTCTGTAGACAGTATACCCGTAATTTTTATGACTGCTAATGAGCTGGAATATTCGGGTATTGAAGAAAGGCTCTCAAAGCTGGGATATTGCGATTTTATTGCCAAGCCCTGCGCTTTTGAAGAGCTGTTAGCCAAGATAAAAAAGATAATAGGTTGATTTTTTGAGAAGGAGAGCTATGGAATGAAGATAAGAAATATTATTTATACGGTTTTAATCAGTTTATGTGTTTTGGCGAATGCTGTTTTAGCCGAAGAAGCAAAGCCAATCCAGCTGCCGGCGCCTGATATGCGGGGAGGAAAACCTCTGATGCAGACGCTAAGGGAAAGGAAGAGCAGCCGCGAATTTAGTAGTAAGCCATTGCCTTCGCAGGTCATTTCTGATTTATTATGGGCAGCTTTCGGCGTGAACAGGCCCGAGTCAAAAGGCAGGACCGCGCCTGCTGCAATGGATTGCCAGGAGATAGATATCTATGTGGCGATGCAGTCCGGTTTATTCCTCTACGAACCATTTGAAAACATGCTTATTCCGGTATCTCCCGAAGATATAAGGGCAGTTACCGGCAAACAGCCATTCGTCAAGGATGCGCCGGTAAATCTTATTTATGTCGCTGATTTGTCAAAGGCAGAAAAGATGGGTAAAAATGCCGAATTCTTCGCTGCTTGTGATACAGGGTTTATCAGCGAGAATGCTTATCTTTATTGTGCCTCAAGCGGCCTGTCAACTGTTGTGAGGGGATGGTTTGACGAGAAGGAGCTTGCTCGCGCGATGAAGCTTAAGCCGTCTCAGAAAATCATCCTTACGCAGACCGTAGGCTACCAGAAATAACAATTATAATATAACGCAGGAAAAGAGGGATAATAAAATGAACAGGCGGGGTTTCACGCTAATTACCAAATATCTTGCGGGTATATGTTGCTTTGTTTTTCTTTTGGCATTTATACTGCGTTTTATTTCCGAGCGTAAGGGTCCAGCGGAAGAATCAGGCTCAAACCGTGCGGTCTGGCTTGCAGAGGCAGGAGTAGATAAAGGGCTAAGGTCACTAAACACAAATAACTGGACCGATTGGACAGGCACGGGTATCAGGAGCATAAACATAAAATTGGGTTCTTCCGGAGAATACAGCGTTACAGTGGACCAGGCTAACTCTACCATTACAGCCGGCGGTTATTATCCCGGTAGGACCGCGCCAAAGTATTATATACGGGAAGTGAGAGTTACATTATCAAGAGGCGCATTATTTGGCTATGCTATTTTCGGCAGTTCCTCGGTAGCCATAACCGGAAATACGCGTATAGATAGTTATGATTCGCGTAACGGATTCTATGACGGAAATAACGCGCATAAAAACGGTGATGTGGGCAGTAACGGCGACCAGTATGGAGCGATAAATTTCTCCGGGAATACGTATGTAGAAGGCAGCGTCAATACCGGTTCCCAGGGTTCTGTGGCCATCCTGGGGAATGCCGGCTTAAACGGGAAAGAATTCCATAATTCAGACCAAATACTGGCTATAATACCCGTCCCGGACACCCTTATTTCTATGCCCCTACATCCTGCCATTAATTTAAGGGGCAATGAAAGTTTAACCTTAAATGCCGGAGGTTATAAAATACCTTCCATTAACCTGTCTGGTAATAGCCGGCTTATCATAAACGGAAAGGTAAGTATTTATCTTAATAGCACTGCCAATGCCCTGAATATCGGCGTAGGTGCCAAGATTGTGGTAGGCGGCAGTGTTACAATTTATACCGACGGCAATGCCGTTATCGCAGCGGGAAGCATTGTCAATAAAGCAAGGTTACCGGAAAACCTGATTATTTACGGCACAGCTACGGCAGGCAGCATCCGCATTTCGGGTATCGGAGATTTGTATGCCGCGCTTTACGCCCCTAAGTCAGACATAAATATTGGCTTAAACGGAGATATCTTCGGTTCATTTGTCGGCAATAATGTGGTTTATACCGGTAATGGCGCACTGCATTATGATGAAAGATTAGCCGGCATTGGAGATATTTTTAATTACGGGATTACCACCTGGAAAGAACTTTAAAGATGTAAGCCCCCCTATGAATATAAACAACCACATAAGAAGACTTATCAGGATACTGCAGAGCTTCCGGACTAAAGTAACCTTGTCTTTTGTGCTCTCCCTGTTTTTCGTGATGGCGTTAAGCGACCTTCTTATATATAACTTCAGCCTATACGAGCAGATGCAGCAACTAAGGCAGAGGCTCATGGTTATTGCCTCAACGGCAAGCCTTATGGTAGATAGCGATTTGTTGATGCAGGTTCCGTTAGAAAAGAATGGCGCCAACATGGCACCCTTCAAAATCATCGCGGGAAAACTTAATGATATAAAACGGGTAAATCCCTCCATTAAATATATCTATACGTTGACAAAGACCAGCCGCCCGGGGTTGTTACAGTTTATAGTTGACCCTAACCCTATATTACAGGAAGGCAGGCAGCAAAGGGCTAGTTCCTTTCCGGGAGATAAATATTATGCTTCGCGCTTTCCAGAGATGCTAAACGGTTTCAAGAGCCCCGCAGCGGATAAGAAACTTATGGTTGATGAATGGGGTGTTACACTTTCCGGTTACGCGCCGATAAGAGACAAGAGCGGCAGGGTAGTGGCGCTTCTTGGAGTGGATATGTCGGCAGATGACGTCTACCGTATGCAAAGGCAGGTGCAAGTTCGCGCGCTCCTGGTGCTACTTCTGGGTATGGTTGTTTCGGTGGGCCTGGGCATATTTATTTCCCGCAGGGTGACGCAGCGCATCCAGAGAATAGTGGAAGGCACGCGGCATATCGCTTCCGATGACCTCCAGTTTAAACTTGAAGTAAAGGGCCACGATGAGATAAGCGAACTCGCAACCTCTTTCAATAAAATGGCATACAGCTTATCCGAATCAAAGAAAAAATTGCAGGATTATTTTTATCGCGTGGTGCAGTCCCTGGTAATGATACTGGAAGCAAAAGACGCCTACACGTCCGGCCATTCCCAGCGGGTGGCGGAATACGCAGCAGAAATCGCCAAGGAAATGGGGTTCTCGCGGGAGAAGATTGATTTGCTTAAGAAAGCAGCCCAGATACACGATATAGGCAAGCTCGTGATAGACGAGAATATTTTGAACAAGAAAGGTAAGCTTAACGATGAAGAGTGGAGGGTTATGAAACAGCACCCTATCGTAGGGGAAGAGGTTTTAAAGCCCATACTTGTCGATGAAGAGGTGCTGAACATGGTCCGTTCTCATCATGAGCGTTATGACGGCTGTGGCTATCCCGATAAACTTAAAGGCGACAATATCAATATCTTCGCGCAGATAATCTCGGTTGCCGATTCCTACGATGCCATGACTTCTGAGCGCGCATATCGGCATGCGCTTTCAAAAGAGAAAGCTATCGCGGAGCTGAAGGATAATTGCGGCACACAGTTCAATACCCAGATTATCAAGGCCTTTGTTAAGGTCCTTGAAGAAAAGGAAGTTAACAAGTAGAAAGAGGGCGGGTATGGATTTTAACCAGATACGAAAAGAAGTAAAATCCCTTAACTTTGAGCAGACGCGCGCTGATTGCGAGAATTATTTTGAGGCAGTACTCATTAAGAAAGAACTGGGAAAACTTACCAATATGCTGGAAAGTTTATTTGGTTTTCCGGCCTGGCCTTCCAAGAACAAGCTTTCTAGCCAATCACAGAAACTTATAAGTGGTTTCGGCGGGATCATGCCTGGACAGACCCTTTATTTGCGTAGTGAAGGCAAGGAGACCACCTTTGCCATGTTATGGCCATGGCAGGATGGAAAGCGGGTTACCCTGAAGATCGTTCAGAAATAAGCTTTTCTTTCAAAAGGATTTTCCTATCTGTTTTTCATGATTAAATTAGGCAAACTAAAATTAAAATCAAATATTATCCTAGCACCTCTAGCCGGAATTAGCGATCTGCCTTTCCGGATGCTAAACAGGTCTTTCGGGGCGGAGTTAGGTTTTATAGAGATGCTTAACTGCCGCGCCATAAGCTATAAAAGCAGGAGGACTAAAAGCATGCTTGCTTCCACTGACGGCGATAGGCCTCTGGGTGTGCAACTATTGGGATGCGAAGAAAAATATATATTAAAGGCGCTGGATATCCTGGCGCCTTACGCCTTTGATGTCATAGATTTTAATGCTGCCTGTCCGGCCAGGAAAGTGGTGCGTAGATGCGAAGGGGCAGCTTTATTAAAAGAGCCGAAGAAGTTGCGGAAGCTGCTTTCGCTGATCGTGAAAAATACCGAAAGGCCGGTTACCGTTAAAATCCGCACAGGATGGGATACATCTTCGGTGAATGCCGTAAATGTAGCGCGCCTGGCAGAAGACGCCGGTATAAAAGGGATATTTATCCACGGCAGGACAAAGCTGGAGGAGTATAGCGGCGAGATTGATTATGCTACCATTAAACAGGTAAAACGGGCAGTAAGTATTCCTGTGATTGCCAGCGGCAATATACTATCCGCTATCTTAGCAAAGAAAATGTTTGACGATACAGGATGTGACGGGATTACTGTGGCGCGGGGCAGCTTAGGTAATCCCTGGATATTTAAAGAGATCGCCGCAGTTATGAAAGATGGCAGGATGATAGAGCATCCCTCGCTAAAAGAGATAATTTCAGTTATGCTCAAACACCTTGAAGCAAACATTGCCTTTTACGGAGAGAGAAGAGGGGTGCTGCTTTTTCGTAAGTTTTTTAGCTCCTATACTAAGGGCCTGCGTAATATACGGCCTTTAAGGGAAAAGGCCTCAAGGGTCAAGACGAAAAAAGAAGTAGAGGGATTGATAAATGCGCTCCATTAGTGCCCCTGGAGAGAGAGCGGGTGCATAAATTCGCCCATATAATTTACTCACACTTCGTGTTCGTAAATTATGGGCTCACTTAACCAAAAAACCCCTAAATCTTTAGGGGTTTCATGTAGGTGATAGACCTAACAGCTTTCGCTATCTATCCGCCTCCGGTTACTTGTCTCTATAATAAATATAGCATATTTTTATCCCATTTTCAAGGTATGCCAAATCCCTGCCTTGACAGTCCAGATTTTGTGTGTTAAAAATGAAACGCAGAATATAACTACCGAAACGATGGAGAAAATCAGCGCTATCCCAATTCAATACGTCAAAGGCATAGGCCCTAAGAAGGCAAAAGTCTTCTCGCGGGTGGGGATAAATACCATAGAAGACCTCTTTTATTATTTTCCACGGCGTTATGAAGACCGCAGGAATTTTGCTAAAATAGCTGCGGTTCAAGAGGGAGAGACGCAGACAGTAAAGGCGAATATTTTGGCTATAGGAGAACGGCAATCCTGGCGCAGGCGGGGTTTTAGTATCCTTGAAGCCGCGGTGGGAGATGAAACGGGAAAAATATTCTGCGTATGGTTTAATCAGCCATACCTTAAGGAATATTTCACGGTAGGCGCCACGTTGATTCTTTACGGCAAAGTTGAAAGATACGCAGACCGCCTGCAAATGAATTCCCCGGAATTTGAAATCATCTCTGGTGAGGACGCGTCGCTTGACATAGGAAGGATAGTGCCTGTCTATACGCTGCCCGAAGGGATAACGCAAAGGAATTTCCGGCACCTGGTCAAGCGCGTCTTAGACGAATACCTGCCACGGTTAAGAGATTGCCTGCCTTATAATATAAGGGCAGGCAATAATTTATCTAATCTGGCCCAGGCATTAATCAACATACATTTTCCGCAGGATTCCGAAACCCAGAAAGAGGCGTATCGCAGGCTATCATTTGAGGAGTTTTTTCTTTTTCAGGTGCCGCTTATCCTGCGTAAATTAAAGAAAAAGGAAAAGAAAGGGATAGCCCATAAGACAGGCGGGACGCTGCTTAAGGATTTTATCAATAGCCTGCCTTTTAAACTTACGCAAGGACAAGAAAAAGTTATTGAGGAGATAAGGCAGGATATGGCTGGCCCTGCGGCAATGCAGAGGCTCCTGCAGGGTGACGTAGGCAGCGGAAAAACAGTTGTCGCTACCATAGCAGCCCTGATGAGTACTCAGGGCGGCTATCAGGTTGCTTTCATGGCGCCTACGGAGATACTGGCGAAACAGCATTATGAAAAAATCGGTTCATGGTTCGGTGTCCATGGTTCGGCGTTAGAGGGTATTAAAATCGGGTTACTTACCAGTAGTTTGAATAAAAAAGAAAAAGAAGAAATTTACCGCAAGATAAAAGAAGGGGAATTGGATTTAATAATCGGTACGCACGCCCTGCTTGAAGGATCGGTGGAATTTAAAAATCTGGGCCTTGCGGTTATAGACGAGCAGCATAAGTTCGGCGTAGGCCAGAGGGCGCTCCTGCCCAGGAAAGGTTTTAATCCCGATGTGTTGATTATGACCGCGACCCCCATACCGCGCACACTGGCGATTACCCTTTACGGTGACCTGGATATTTCCGTGATTAAGGAGCTTCCTGCCGGCAGGCTTCCTGTAAAGACATTATATTTTGATGAGAAGGAAATTGAGGAAGCTTATTCTTTGGCCATAGGAGAGGTAAAACAGAAGAGGCAGGTTTATATTATTTATCCGGTTATCGAAGAGTCGTTTGCCTTGGATATCGCCGGAGCAAAAAAAAGATTTGCCGAGCTAAAGTCAGGGGTATTTAAGGATTTTAAAGTAGGCCTGATCCATGGTAAATTAAAGCAGGAGGAACAGGATAAGGCAATGGCAAAATTTAAAGAAGGAAAGCTGGATATCCTGGTTGCGACAACTATCCTTGAAGTAGGCATTGATATACCGCTTGCCACATGCATGATTATTGAGCACGCTGAGCGTTTTGGCCTTAGCCAGTTGCATCAATTGCGCGGCCGCATAGGTAGGGGCGGGTATGAATCTTTCTGTATTCTGGTTTCCGGGGCAAAAACAGAAGAGGCACTCGGCCGCCTTAAGGCAATGGTAAAATACCGTGATGGGTTCAATATATCCGAGGAGGATCTCAGGATAAGAGGCCCAGGAGAGTTCTTCGGCTTACGCCAGCATGGGCTTTCCGAGCTTAAAATAGCAAATCCCATTACCCAGATGCACCTGTTAAAGCGCAGCCGCGAAGAAGCAATTAAATTACTTACCGCCGATCCTCTTTTAAAGGAGCGGCAGAACGCGCTTTTAAAAGAAAAAATACTGGAAAAATTTCCGGAATACGAAAAACTGATGCTGGTAGGCTAGCCATAATGAGGATAATCAGCGGAAAATACAAGGGAAGGCTAATAAAGATGCCTCCAGGTATCCGGCCGACCCAAAACAAGGTAAGAAAAGCCATATTTGATATACTTGGCGATATCCAGGGCTTGTCATTCTTAGAGCTTTTTGCCGGTTCAGGGGCTGTCGGGTTTGAGGCGCTTTCGCGGGGTGTCGGCGAATTAGTGCTGGTAGAGGAAGGCAGGGATTGTGTGCCTGTGATAAAGAAGAATATTGAGGCTTTAAAAGAAACAGCCGCCTTTTACCCTTTTAGCTCGGCCAGGGCTATCGAACTGTTCAGCAAAAATAAGCGTAACTTTGATATCATTTTCCTTGACCCGCCCTACTACGGCCAGGAAGCAAAAAAAACCTTGCAAATGCTGGAGGGTTATGATATATTAGCGCCCAATGGTTTTATAGTGGCGCAGCACTTTAAAAAAGACAATCTCCCAGAACGCCTGGGAGATTTAGTATTATTTAAGCAGAACACTTACGGCGACACAGTGTTATCATTCTATAGAAAAGGGTAGGTTGAGATTGAGGTTGAGAATAAATCTAAACCTTAGCCTCGACCTGAACCTTGCTTCCATTAACATTAAGAAGTATAAACTATGTGCCAGACAGCAATATATCCCGGAACCTTTGACCCCGTTACTTTCGGGCATATCGATTTAATCAAAAGGGCAACTGATACTTTCGGCCAGGTGATTGTTGCGGTGGCCCATAACCCGCATAAGAAGCCGCTTTTTAGCGTAAAAGAGCGAGTGGATATGATTAAGAAGGCCACCCGCGATATAAAAGGTATTGAGGTATGCGATTTTGACGGCTTGGTAGTTGATTTTGCCAGAAGAAAGAAAGCCAGGCTCCTGATACGCGGCTTGCGGATGCTTTCTGATTTTGAATACGAGTTCCAGATGGCGCTGACCAACAGGAAGCTGGCGCCTGATATAGAAACCATATTCCTGATGCCAAAGGAAACCTATAGCTACGTCTCGGCGAAGCTTCTTAAAGAAGCGGTTTCTTTGGGCGCAGATGTTTCTGTCTTTGTCCCGGATTTCGTCCAGCGGGCTATTAAAGGTAAATTAGGCAGAAAATTGTGAAGATAGATCCTCGCCAGATACCTTCTGGAGGACTAATCATTAGCGAAGAATTCACTTCTCGCGGATTAGACCTGGATACCGAAATAATACACTTCCGGCCCCTTATAAAGGTAAGGGCAGAAGTTACAAAAATCAGCGGCGCTGTTTTGGCCCGACTTTTGATTGATGCCATGTTTTTCGGCTCTTGCAGCCGTTGCCTGAACGAATTTGAACGCAAATATACTAAACAGATACAGATTCATTATCCGGTCGGTAAGACCGAATCCGAGATCATCCTGGATCCTGATATACGCGAAGAAATAATCCTGGATTATCCGATAAAACCGCTGTGCAGCGATAGCTGCAAGGGCTTATGCCCCAAATGCGGCGCGAATTTAAACGAAGGAGGTTGTACCTGTGGCTCTACCTAAAAGAAGACATTCGAAGACACGCGGCAGAAAGCGCCGCACGCACTGGAAGTTATCTAAAACCAATCTTGTACCTTGCCCGCAGTGTAAGCAGCCCAAGCTTACGCATAAAGTATGTTTGGTATGCGGTTATTACGACGGCAGGCAGGTAATCGAGATAAAGGTCAAAGAAAAAAAGAAGAAACCTAATCAATAGCTCATAGTTCATGGTAAATAGTTCATAGTAAAATATTCTACCATGAACTAATAACCAACAATTAAAATTATGAAAATAATAGTAGATGCGATGGGCGGAGATCACGCGCCTGAAGTTGTAATAGAGGGGACGATAGCCGCTGTAAAGGAATATGGCGCAGAGATTATTCTGACGGGGGACGAACCGCGCATAAATGCCTTGCTTAAGAAAGCCAGGTATAGCGGTAGTAATATCTCCATACACCATACGACAGAAGTAATTGAGATGTCGGAATCCGCTGCCACAAGCATACGCAGAAAAAGGGATTCTTCTATTGTCGTAGGCATTAATCTGGTCAAGGATGGGCAAGGCGCAGCTTTTTTCAGCGCAGGAAACACAGGAGCCGTAGTATGTGCCGCTACCCTGGGGCTAGGGCTACTGCCCGGTATTGAGCGCCCGGGTATAGCCATATTTACTCCTACCCTCAAAGGTTTTTCCCTGATTATAGACGTGGGCGCAAATATCGACCCCAAACCGGTCCAACTGCTGCAATATGGAATAATGGCGGATGCGTACTGCCATTACGTATTAAATAAACCCAATGCTACAGTCGGGCTTCTTAATATAGGAGAGGAAGAGGTAAAAGGGACAACTTTCATTAAAGAGGCCTTTGAGCTTCTTGAAAAAAGTAAATTGAATTTCATCGGTAATGTCGAAGGTAAGGACCTCTTTTCCGGTAAATGCGACATCATCATCTGCGACGGGTTTGTAGGTAATGTGGCATTAAAAGTTTCGGAAAGCGTGGCTGAGGCAATGCAGATATTCCTGAAAAAGCATCTTTTAAGTAATACTATGGGTAAGTTAGGCTTGTTGTTTATGCTGCCTGCCCTTAAGCGGTTTAAGAAAGATATTGATTACACCGAATACGGCGGCGCGCCACTTTTGGGCGTAGATGGCGTTGTCATCATTGGCCACGGCCGTTCAAATGCCCACGCCATAAAGAACGCAATAAGGGTGGCAAAAGAAGAAGTAGACCGCCAGGTTAATCAGAAAATCATCGAAGTTATAAGACCAACAGCTTAAAATGAAAAAAGTCGGTATTGTAGGTATAGGAGAGTATCTTCCCAAGAGAGTATTGACCAATGCTGATTTAGAGAAGATGGTCGATACCTCCGATGAATGGATCATTACCCGCACCGGGATAAAAGAACGCCGCATAGCTGCCAAAGGCCAGGCTACTTCTGATATGGCGCAAGAGGCGGCTCGCGAAGCGCTGAAGGACGCCAATATTAAAGCGCAGGACCTGGATTTAATAATCGTCGCGACAGTCACTCCTGATATGCCTTTTCCCTCCGTAGCTTCAATTATCCAGAATAGCCTGGGCGCAAAGCACGCAGCTGCTTTTGATATTTCCGCTGCCTGCGCTGGTTTTGTTTACGCGTTGTCGATTGCTCATCAGTTTATCGCCCGCGGCTCATATAAGAACGCGCTTGTATTGGGCGCCGAGACGCTTTCTTCGGTAACTGACTGGCAAGACCGCAACACCTGCGTTTTGTTCGGAGATGGAGCGGGTGCCGCAGTGTTAGCTGAAGTTTCCTCGGGAGGGATAATTTCAACATATCTTGGTTGCGATGGCTCAAAGACGCATTTATTGAATATCCCCGCCGGCGGCTCAAGGAACCCGGCTTCAAAAGATACCGTTAGCTCCAGGCAGCATTACATAAAGATGCAGGGTAACGAACTTTTTAAAATCGCGGTTAAAACAATGACCGAGGCAGCGCGGGTGGTTTTAAAACAGGCAGGCCTTCAATTTTCCGACGTAGATATCATTATCCCGCATCAGGCAAATGCCCGGATAATATTAGCGGTAGGAAATAAGCTGGGAATCCCCGAAGATAAGATATTCCTGAATATCGAGAAGCACGGGAATATTTCTTCAGCTTCTACCGTAACAGCCCTGTATGAAGCAGTTAAGCAGGGAAGGGTTAAAAAAGGCGATATCGTTCTTCTGGATGCTTTCGGGGGCGGCCTTGTATGGGGTGCCTGCGTGATTAAATGGTAGCCTATCTATTTGCCGGACAGGGCAGCCAGTATGTCGGCATGGGCAAGGATCTGTACGATACCTTTCCGGAAAGCAGGAATATATTTGAAAAAGCAGATAAGGCCTTAAAGTTCCCCCTTACAAAATTAATCTTTGAAGGGCCGCAGGATGAGCTTACCAAAACCCAGAATTCCCAGCCAGCTATACTTACCGTTACCATTGCCGCATTAGAGGCGTTTAAGTCAAAATTCAGAACTCAAAATTCAGAAGTCAAATATAGCGCCGGGTTAAGCCTGGGAGAGTATTCCGCGCTGGTGGCCAGTGGCGCCTTAAGCTTTGAAGATGCTGTTTCTCTTGTAAGGCGCAGGGGAGAACTCATGGAAGAGGAGGCGCTTAAAAAGCCGGGAAAGATGCTGTCGGTTATCGGCCTTGAATTAAACGCGGTAAAGGAGATCTGTGATAAGGCCGCAACTGAGATAGCCAATATAAACTGCCCGGGGCAGGTGGTAATTTCCGGGGGCGCAAGAGAAATAGAAAAGGCAAAAGAGTTAGCCAAAGGGATGAATGCGAAAATGGCGCTTGAGCTTCAGGTAAGCGGCGCCTTTCATTCTTCATATATGAAAGAGGCATCGGTAGAGTTTGCCGCTACACTGAATAAGGTCAAGATGGATAGCCCCGCTATACCCGTAGTTTCCAATGTTACGGCGAGGGTAGCTAATTCCGGAGCAGAAATAAAAGAAAACCTGATAAAACAGGTTTATTCCAGTGTCTTGTGGGAAGATTCTATGAGGTATATAATCTCAAAAGGTGTACAAAAGTGCTTTGAATTCGGCCCGGGTAAGGTCCTAAAGGGGCTTATGCGCAGGATAGACGCTTCTATTACGGTCGTGACGATAGAAAAGAAGCAGGATATACTGTCTTTAATACAGGAGGCATAAATGCGTCTTAAAGATAAGGTAGCATTGATTACGGGTAGCGGACGGGGTATCGGCAAAGCTATTGCCTTGGCTTTAGCGAAAGAAGGAGCCGATATTGTGGTAGCCGATGTCAATGAAGAGGATATAAAAAAGAGCTGCGCTGAAATCGAGGCCTTAGGCAGGAAGACGCTGGGGTTACAGGTAGATGTCACGGATATCACAAAGGTAGAAGACGCGGTAAACAAAATTCTTGACAAATTCGGAAAGGTTGATATATTAGTTAACAATGCCGGTATTACCAAGGATAATCTTTTGCTTCGGATGAGCCAGGCAGAGTGGGATGCGGTTTTAAACGTGAACTTAAAAGGCGCGTTTAATGCCATTAAAACCGTTTCCCGGCCGATGATAAAGCAGCGCAGCGGCAGGATAGTGAATATCGCCTCTATCATCGGTATAATAGGAAATCCCGGACAAGCTAATTATTCCGCCTCTAAGGCAGGATTGATCGCTCTTACAAAAACAGCGGCAAAGGAGTTGGCTTCGCGTAATATCAACGTAAACGCGATAGCCCCTGGTTTTATCCAGACGGAGATGACCGCTAAGCTTCCTGAAGATATAAAGCAGAAGATGAAGGAAGCGATACCGCTGGCAAAATTCGGCACACCGGAAGACGTAGCTGCAGTATGCCTGTTTCTGGCGTCAGAGGAATCCAGTTACGTAACCGGACAGGTTATTGTCGTAGACGGCGGAATGGTGATGAGTTAGATAGCAAGTAAGATAGCTCGCATGATGCGGGCAAATCAAGGAGGAAATAGCATGGCAGTACAAGATAAAGTGAAGTCAATAATCGCTGAACAGTTGGGAGTAAAGCCCGAAGAAGTTACCCCTGAGGCATCGTTTGTCGATGACCTGGGCGCGGATTCCCTGGATACCGTGGAGCTGGTTATGGCGCTGGAAGAAGAATTCGGTATCGAAATCCCCGATGAAGATGCGGAGAAGATTACTACCGTCGGCGATGCTATAAAGTACATCGAGGATAAGACGGCACATAAGTAATTTAATATAAATTGCTACCTATGCACATTTACCCCGCCATAAAGTTGGCGGGGTAAATTTTAATGCGAGATTATGAGAGAACGAAGAATCGTAGTTACGGGGTTAGGGATAATTTCACCGGTTGGAAACGATATTAAGACCTTCTGGGATTCCCTTGTTGCGGGTAAAAGCGGGGCTGGCCCTTTGACTTCTTTTGACCCTTCGCGGTTTGATTCCCGTATCGCCTGCGAAGTGAAAGGATTTGATATATCTTCTTTCGGCTTTTCGTCAAAAGACGCAAAGCGCATGGACAGGTTTGTCCAGTTCGCCGTAGCAAGCACAAAGCAGATATTGGATGATTCAGGGCTTAACCTCGATAAGGCAGACAGGACGCGCATAGGCGTTATAATAGGTTCAGGGATAGGCGGGCTTGACGAGATAGAAAAGCAGCACAATATTTACCTGCAAAAGGGCCCATCGCGGCTTTCGCCGTTTCTCATACCCATGCTTATAGTAAATGAGGCAGCAGGCCAGGTCGCTATAACCTTCGGTATGAAGGGGCCTAATTCCTGTGTAGCTACTGCCTGCGCTTCCGGTTCGCATGCCATAGGCGATGCCTTCAGGATTATAGAGCATGGGGACGCGGATATGATGATTGCCGGAGGGACAGAGAGTTGTATTGTGCCTACCGGGGTAGGAGGTTTTTGCGCGCTTAAGGCCCTGTCAATGCGTAATGACAACCCCCAGAAGGCAAGTAGGCCTTTTGATAAAGAGCGCGACGGATTTGTAATCGCAGAGGGATGCGGCCTGGTGCTTTTGGAGACGCTGGAGCACGCTAAAAAACGCAACGCCCATATTTATGCCGAGATGGCCGGTTATGGTATGTCCTGCGATGCTTATCATATTACGGCACCCGACCCCGGAGGTGAAGGAGGGGCAATGGCAATGCAGTGGGCGATAAAGGACGCGCGTTTAAACCCGGATGATATAGATTATATTAACGCCCACGGGACCTCCACGAAGTTAAACGACAAGATAGAAACAATATCTATAAAAAGGGTATTTGGGGCGCACGCAAAGAAAGTTATGGTTTCTTCTACCAAGTCCATGACAGGGCATCCGTTAGGCGCTGCGGGAGGAATAGAATTTGCTGCCTGCTGCCTGGCAATAAAAACCGGCATTGTACCGCCTACTATAAATTACGAATATCCTGATCCGGAATGCGACCTTGATTATGTGCCTAATACCAGCCGGGAAGTAAAAAACCTCGAGGTTTGCCTTTCCAATTCCCTGGGGTTCGGCGGACACAACGCCACTCTTATTGTAAAGAAGTTCAAATAAACAGAGGGGTCACAATGTCACAAGGACACAAAGTCACATGTGCAACCTGTGACGTGGTGACTTTGTGACTTTAAATATGGGTTATACAATTGCAGAGAAAATATTACTGGCACATACGGATAAAAAGGATATTAAACCGGGTGAGTTTATAGAAACTAAAGTAGACCTGGCCCTGGGTAATGATATCACGGCACCTATTGCGATAGAAGAGTTCAAGAAGTCGGGGTTCGATAAAGTATTTGATAAAGAGAAAATAGTTTTGGTCCCGGACCATTTTGCCCCGGCAAAGGATTTAAAAAGCGCCAACCAATGCAAGGTTCTTGCTGATTTTGCTAAGGAACAAGGGATTAAAAATTACTTTGAAATAGGCTGCATGGGCATTGAACACGCGCTCCTGCCGGAGATGGGGCTTGTGTTACCCGGAGACCTTGTTATCGGAGCAGACTCCCATACCTGCACATATGGCGCCCTCGGATGCTATTCTACCGGAGTCGGCTCAACGGACCTGGCCCGTGCATTCGTAGACGGTAAGTGCTGGCTGAAGGTTCCCGCCTCGATAAAATTAGTTTATAACGGGAAACTCAATAAATGGGTAGGCGGCAAAGACCTCATCCTTTTTACCATAGGAAAGATTGGCGTAGACGGCGCTATATATAAGGTAATGGAATTCAGCGGCCCGGTAATCAGGGGCCTGGGTATGGACGACAGGTTTACGATGAGCAATATGGCTATTGAGGCAGGCGGCAGGGCAGGAATAATTGAACCGGATGATACCATATTAAAATACGTTAAAGAGGCCACAAAGTCACAAAGTCACAAAGTCACAAGGAAATACAAAATATTTAATTCGGATAAAGATGCTCAATATGAGAAAGTTTACGAATGGGATGTTTCTAGTTTAGAGCCGCAGGTTGCCTGTCCGCATCTGCCCGGGAATGTCAAAGGGGTAAGTGAACTTGGCGAAATCAACATAGATCAGGTGGTTATCGGCTCCTGCACTAATGGAAGGATCAGTGATTTAAGGATTGCTGCCGGGATACTAAAAGGCAGGAAGATTAAGAGCGGTTTAAGGCTGGTTGTGATTCCGGCTACCCAAAAGATTTATCTGGAAGCAGTTAAAGAAGGGCTTGCGGAAATATTTGTTAAGGTAGGGGGAGTATTTGAGACTCCCAGCTGCGGCCCCTGTTTAGGCGGGCATATGGGGATTCTGACTGAAGGAGAAGTGTGCCTGGCGACAACGAATCGTAATTTCATCGGCCGTATGGGTCATCCCAAGTCTTTTGTTTATTTGTCGAATCCTGCGGTAGCCGCTGCGTCAGCAATAACCGGAAGGATTACTTCGCCAAGATGATTATTAAAGGTAAGGTCCACAAATTCGGTGATGACGTAAATACAGACGATATAATCGCCGCTAAATATCTGGTCTCTACCGAAGCTAAGGAACTGGGTATGCATTGCATGGAGAATATCCGGCCTGATTTTGTAAAGAAGGCTAAGCCCGGGGATATTATCGTAGCAGGAAAAAATTTCGGCTGCGGTTCTTCGCGTGAACATGCGCCTTTAGCCCTTAAGGGATGCGGTATTGCGGCGGTAGTGGCAAAGAGTTTCGCGGGAATATTTTTCAGGAATTCCATTAACATAGGGTTGCCTTTTCTGGAGTTGGATAAACCAGAGAATATAGAAGAAGGGGATGAGCTTGAAATAGATCTCTCACATGGTATAATAAAAAACCTCAGTAAGAATACTGAATACAAAACCCAGCCATTTCCTCGGTTTTTAAATGAGATAGTAGAGGAGGGTGGGTTAATGAAATGGCTTAAAAAGAGCCGGAAAGTATAAGAGTAAAAAATGCACAGGATAGCAGTAATACCCGGTGATGGGACAGGCCCGGAAGTAATTCGCGAGGGCTTAAAGGTTTTGGAGGCGGCATCCAAGAAATTTGGGTTTAAATACGAATCTAAGCTTTTTGATTTCAGCGGCCACAGGTATTTACAGACAGGAAAGACCCTTGATGACAGCGATATCGACGAATTGAAGAAATTCTCGGCGATTTATCTGGGGGCAATAGGCCATCCTGATGTAAAACCGGGGATCCTGGAAACTGGCGTACTCTTAAAATTAAGGTTTTCCCTTGACCAGTATATTAACCTTCGTCCGATAAAACTATATAATCCTGAATTCTGCCCGCTTAAGAATAAAAGAGCCGAAGACGTGGATTTTGTCGTAGTCAGGGAAAACTCGGAGGGGCTTTATAAAGGTATGGGTGAATTCCAAAAAAAAGGCACGTCTGATGAGGTCGCCATACAGATTTCCTATAATACGCGTAAGGGTGTAGAGCGCTGCATACGTTATGCTTTTGAATATACGCGCAAACGAAACAGGAGGAAAAGGCTTACCCTTTGCGGCAAAACTAATGTCCTTACCTATGCCTGGGATCTATGGCAGAGAGTTTTTAATGAAGTGGCAAAGGAATATCCGGACATCACCACGGATTACGCGCATGTGGATGCCACCACGATGTGGTTTGTAAAAAACCCGGAGTGGTTTGATGTTATTGTTACCGATAATATGTTCGGGGATATTATTACTGACCTGGGTGCTATGATCCAGGGAGGAATGGGTATTGCAGCTGGCGGAAATCTTAATCCCAAAGGCGTTTCAATGTTTGAGCCGATAGGCGGGAGCGCGCCTAAATATACTGGTAAAAATGTGATTAATCCCCTGGCTGCAATTTGCGCAGCCGGTATGATGCTAGAGATGCTCGGCGAGATAGCCGCGGCCCAGGCGATAGAAAACTCAGTCATAAAAATAGTAGACAAGAAATTAAAATCGCTTGCCGCAGGCAAGATGGGTTATTCAACGGCTGAAGTCGGGGATTTAGCAGTGGAGAATTTATAAATAAATCTGTTGTGTTTCTGGCTCTTTTGCTAAGGGATTCCGCGGTTTGCGGGTCCTGTCTTGGTCTGTTTCTCGCGGGGACGCTCATTTTGCCCCAGCGTGGCAAAATTTCGCTCCCCTGCGGTGCCCCGCTCTCACGGACTTCGTAATAGAGGGTGAACCATGCCCGCTCGGCATCCTCAGAGGCCCCGCTCGAAACCAGCCCAAGCCACCCGCAAAACAGATTCATAATGAGACATTTGAAGTCACGCCAGATTTATTTTTCATTAAAATCTAGTACAGAAGGTCTTTATTTGGGATATAATAAGTGCGAAAAGAGAAAATATGGATAAAAGACCTATAGGCATAGCAGTTTTAGGATACCTTTTAATTATTAGCGGACTTTTAACTATTAGCTTTGAGTTTATCTTACCGGCACATGCAGGATTCGCATTGTTAGTATCTAATCTTTTAAGTAGCATCGCCATCTTGCCAAGAGGTCTACCGTGGCTTCTTGGCTATCTCCCTACTTCTGCAATAGGAATATTATTTAAATTTGCTTTACTTTGGATGGTGGGCATTGTTCTTTGCGGAATAGGCATCTTGCTTATGAAAAATATTGCTAGAAAGGTATTTATTGGCTTAAGTTTAATACATATAGTTATCTTTTTGACCTACCGTTTATTATCTATACACAAGCCATACACGCATTATTCTTCTGGGGGCGCGTTAATTGATGCGCTAGCGAAGATAAACTATAATTTTCTAGTTGTATTATTTCCTTTAATCTATATAGTTTATCTTATGTTACCTGAAGTAAGAAGACAATTTAAGTAAACGTATCCAGTTTTTCAGCTTCAAAGTTAAATTTATATAGATGGAGAGGTAAAGATGGAAGATAAAAGATCTAAAGGAATAACTAATTTTGGGATGTTTATTATCATTTGTGCTTTATCCAGCCTTTTTTCACGCTTGATAGAATCAAGATTAACTATCTATCCTGCAATTCTAGCTATTCTGTTGTTGATTCTGGGAATATACATATTAAAATTAAAAGAATGGGCGAGGAAGGCGATAATCTACTATAGTATTTATAGTATTATTTCAGTATTTTTTATTATGGTTGCATATAAGTTAGGATTGCCTCTGCGTGGTAGCGATTTAAGAGATATCACTGCAACCTATCAAACTCCAGTAATGAAGATTGTTGTTATCAGTGTCTTAATAATTACAAATTTATTATCGCTTCTTATCATCTATTTCTTCACGCGTCCCAAAGTAAAGGAGCAGTTTAAGTAATCATATTTTAGCGGGGGAATTGGAGTAATTGAATTTTAGTTAATTTATAGGGGGAAATATAATAGATGAAAAAATATAATGTAGCGGTGGTGGGGGTAGGGGCGGTAGGGATTGAAATGCTGCGGGTTTTGCGGCAGCGCAATTTTCCTATAGCGGGATTGCGTGTTTTTGCCCGCTCAAACCGCGATATCGAAGTGGATGGGCATACCTATTCCGTAGAGGTTATTTCTCCAGAGAGCTTTGATGGGATAAATATAGCTTTGTTTGCCGGAACCGAAGGGGAGAAGGGCGCGGCAGTTACCTATGCTGCCGAGGCAGTAAAGAGAGGCGCTGTTGTTATTGATAATGGTTCTGATTTCCGCATGGACCCCAAAGTGCCCCTGGTTGTCCCCGAGGTAAATGCCGGGGATGTAAAGAAACATAAAGGTATAATTGCCAATCCCAACTGTTCTACTATACAGATGGTAGTCGCTTTATGGCCGATTCATAAAAAAGCCGGCATAAAAAGAATAATCGTTACTACTTTACAGGCTTCCTCCGGAGCAGGCAGGGCAGCGATAGAGCAACTGAAAGAGGAAACCGCGATTATTTCTTCCCGTGGCTTTACCAGCCTAGATGCAAATGTGGATAATAAGGCAATGCCGCAGCAGTTAGCTTACAACGTATTTCCGCACATAGGAAGTTTTGTAGAATGCGATTATACCAATGAAGAGTGGAAATTGGTGCATGAAACTCATAAGATCATGCATGATAAAAAAATAAAGATTTCCGCAACTACCGTAAGGGTCCCTGTGAGGACTGGGCATTCGGAGTCAATATATATTGAGACCATAAAACCCATTACCGCGGATAAAGTAAGAAGTATCCTCGCAAAAGCGCCCGGGGTCATAGTTATCGATGACCCTAAAAACAATCTCTATCCTATGCCTAAAGATGTAGAAGGCAGGGATGAGACCTTTGTGGGCAGGATCCGCCAGGATTGTTTTACCAAGAATGGTCTTTGGCTGTGGGTGGTCGCGGATAATCTGCGCAAGGGCGCTGCAACCAATGCTATCCAGATTGCCGAATGCGTAATCTCAGGCTAGAAATAGAATACGACGGCACTAACTACTGTGGATGGCAGGTCCAAAATAACTCACGTAAGAAAAGCATCCAAGGCACTATAGAAAAATCCCTCCGTAAGATCCTGCGGGAAAAAATAAGGCTTATAGTTTCAGGAAGGACAGATGCCGGCGTGCATGCCTTGGCACAGGTCGCAAATTTCAGGACCCATTCAGAGATTGCCTCCGGGCAGTTGCAGAGGGCCTTAAACGGAAATCTGCCCGCCGATATCCGGATACGTAAAATAAAAGAAGTTGACCCCGATTTCCACAGCCGCTTCCAGGCAAAATCCAAAACTTACCGGTATAGCATCTTGAATCAACCATATTCTCCGGTTTTCTTAAGGCACACCGCGTATTTATATTCATATCCTCTTGATATAGGACTTATGCGTAAGGAAGCCAGGATCCTTTTGGGAAGGCATGATTTTCGTTCTTTTCAGGCGGCGGATAAGAAAGAAAGGAGTTCCGTAAGGAGTATAAAATCCATACGCGTGGGCAAGAAGGGGCAGTTGATATACTTTGATATGGAAGCTGATGGTTTCCTTTACAATATGGTGCGTAATATCGCGGGAACCCTTATTGAGATAGGAAGAGGCAGGTTTCCCTCAGGATACATGAAAAAGGTTTTATCCCAAAAGGACAGAAGGTTAGCGGGCCAGACTGCTCCGGCAAAGGGCTTATGTTTGATTAAGGTGAAATTCTAAACCATGTATAAAGAAGAAACGGCAAAGTTTTCCTGGGATTTTTATTCTTCACTTATCATTACGATTTTTGCAGCGTTGCAGATACTCTGGTGGCCGCTTGCGCCGCAGTTTATCGACAGCTATTACCATCTGCTTACCTCCTGGGGTTTTATTAAGGCAGGCGGCTATGCTGGATGGGATTTCTGGCAATACGCGCCTTTCGGCAGGCCTCATATATATCCGCCGGTTTTTCATTTATTCCTGGCTTTCCTCCTCAAGTTAGGAGTAAATAAAATATTTTTACTTAAGGTTACCGAGACAATCGCTCCGGTAGCGGCCCTTCTTACCTTCAGGTATTTTACGGCTAAATATTTCGGCAGCCGGTTTACTTTTTTCTGTCTTGCGGCGTTAATATCGTCGTTTTCCTTTTATCTTTCATTTGTAAACAATATCCCTGCTACCATTGCGCTTATCCTGGGGTTTTTCGCATTTGACCAGCTGTTCCAGAGAAACCTTATCCGCTCAACTATCCTTTTGTCACTGGCTTTTTATACCCACATAGGCCTCTCCTGGTTCCTGCTCCTGTCTTTTATATTCTACGGATTACTCAACCGGCAGTACCGCAGGATAGCATTATACTCGGCCTTATTCGCAGCGGTTGCGTCGCTTCCTATCATATGGAAGCAAGTGGCCAATATCGGCCTCATCCATGTTTCCAACATAAAAAGCGAGAGATATTTTTGCGAGTTTAAACCCTTCATCTATGTCCTGGCATTGCCCGGGTTCTGGATTATACGACGTAAGGGGAATATATACCGCCTGTTCCTGGCTTTTTTCCTGGCAAGCCTTATTTTTCTTGCCTATCTCTACCGCTTTTTCTCCGCCCAGGGTTTTATACCGTTAATATTCCTCTCTGCGGTAACGCTTGATTATTGGTATGAGAAAGCAGCAGCCACTAAAAAGATTAATTTAGCGCGGGGCGGCATTATAGCCATACTGCTTTTTATGTGCGTAATTTCCCCGACTTTTGCCTTCCAGAAGGAACTCAACGGCCCGGTAAAATCCAGGTGGCGCGCTTTTGATTCTGCATTAGTGGATGTGTTTTTTGTAGGATTTAATAAGCGCCTGCCTTTCCCGACAGTATGGTTTCCGAGCATATACCTGCCAAGCGCAAAGCTGATAAGGGATAATTCCGGGGAGAGAGAAATAATTTATTCTCCGCATTATCTCGTAGGCGTCTGCCTGGGAAGCCTCGCAGGGCGAGCCACGGCAAACAGGCTGCTCGGAGAGGTGACATCAGAGGTAACTTTTAATCCTTTCGTTAATTCAAAAATAATTATTTTCTTAAAGGATGAAGAGCCGCGGGGTATTAAAAAAGCGGTCTTTTTTTACCGGCTTATAAAAATCGGAGAAAACAACGCTTTCATTTTCTATAAGAATCCTGCCTGCAGGGTTAAGATGTCGGTAACTCCTGCCAGTATTGCCTTCGGGCCGGTCCTGGCAATAGGGTTCTTGACGGCTTTGCTGTTTATAGTAGCAAAAACCCCCAAAGATAATTCTTATTAAGAAAGCGCTTTCAATCCAGCTGCCAAATACACTTGTTTCTTGTTGTTTAATAAGGTATTCTTTAATTGACCTGTTACTTAAGAGATTCTTACGATAAAGGGCTTGATAAAGTTTACTTCAAGCCAAAGCCACGGATCGGGAAAGCTGTAGAGTAAAGGTTTATTTTATTTTTCCGATTGACGGGTTGCCGAATAAGAATAAAAGGCAACCCGTATTTTTAATGTATGGTTAATTTAAAGATTGCAAAAGAGTTTTGTCGAGAGGAGGGGGGCATGAAGAAGGTAACGATATTGATTTTACTGGTTTTTTTAGGAGCAGTTACAACTGCCCAGGCAGGCTCAATCTTCACAGGATTATTAGGAGGAGCAAGCAGTAATAAGAAGAGTGGTAATAATGGGTTCCTGTTCGGTTTAGCAGCTACAAATAGCGCACAGAAGGCTGTTAGTAATCTGCCAACAGTAGCGCTAGGAGTAGCAACACAGCAAATGAATAGAGTAACCGGCTCTTTAGCAAGCGGCGTTCTCGGCAGTAATGGCGGAGCGTTACTCGGCGCAGCAACCGGCCAATTAAATGCAGTAGCTAACGTTGCAGGAAATGGTGTTATTGGCGGCAATCCAGGCTCAATACTGGGTGGGGTAGCTAACGGACCAGCAAGCGGTATTTTGGGCCATAGTAGCGGTTCAATATTCAATACAGCAACTGGCGTTGTAAAGAAGAGCGTTATCAGTCATAAAAGCGGTTCAACAACCAGTACTACGATTAACACAGGGTTATTCAAGAAATCTAATTAAGCATAGGTAATAACACTTCTTACGCCTCTCTCACTAAAAAAGGCGCCTAATAGGCGCCTTTTTTGTTTATTCTACCGCAATTTCATAATATAATAATATGGGCGACTTGGAGTTTGTCCGTCCCTGATTTTTTATTTTTAAATTAAATAAAGCGCTCTCAAAACAATTAACAAATATTCTTGTTTTTTTCGTTCAATATGTTATTCTTTTAATAGCGATTTAGGGAATCCTTACGATAAAGGGTTTGATGAGGGTTATTTCAGACCAAAGCTACGGGTCGGATTGATTTATTTCTTTATAGACACTTAATTTAAAGATTGCAAAGAAGGGGAGGGCGATGAAGAAAATAACGGGATTAATCGCGCTGCTTGTTTTAGGGATAATTACAACAGCGTGGGCAAGGCCAGCCTCTGATGTGGCAATGCAAGCAATGGGAACCAAAGGCTTCGCCAGGGAAAAGATTCAGATGTTCGACTCCGGTACAGGGCGCCATAGGATTGGCGACAGGTACAAGGATGTGCCAGCAGAAGGAGTTAGGTTGCGCAGGGTTTCCAAGGACGGTAGTAACTCAGTCGGCATATTAACGGGGTTTCGCAGCCGCCATGATAATTCAATAGCCACTATCCCATCCGCCACCCTGGGGAAGATTAGTCATAGCCGCCACAATGATTCAATAGCCAGCAGCACATCTGCCGCCTTATGGAAGCTCGACCATGGCAGCTACCGCGCTTCAACAGTCGGCGCAATGTCTGCCGCAACAGGCAGCAATTTTCGTAGCCGCCACAATGATTCAATAGCCAGCAGCACATCTGCCGCCTTATGGAAGCTCGACCATGGCCGCAACAGCGTTTCAAGAGCCGGTGCAATATCTGCTGCCGCAGGAAAGACCACTATTATGGCCGGTAGCGGTTCAAGAATAACTTCCGCGATTAGCAAGAGTTCATATAAGAGTTCATTTACAGGATCTTATTAAGTATAAGTATTTGTTAAATTAAACAGGGACGGTTAATTTAATAGCCGTCCCTATTTTTTTATTTTCTTTCCGCAATGAAATGATATAATAATCTTCATGGGCGACTTGGAGTTTGTCCAGAGTTGTGTCAATGGCGACCGCGCTGCCTTAGATGAGTTCTTAAAGAAATATTCCCGCCTTATTTATAACTATATTCACAGCACCCTGCGCCTTAAGGGTTACACCTTGGCTCAGGATGCCATAGCCGACCTTTTTCAGGAATTATTCTGCCTGCTTATAAAAGACAACTGCCGGAAATTAAGCACCTTTCAGGGAAAAAACGGATGCAGCCTCGCTTCGTGGCTGCGGCAGGTCACTATTAATTTCACGATTGATTACCTGCGCAAAAATAAGGTCTTGGTTTCCCTGGACGCAGAAACAGAAGAGGGGTTTGGTTTAAAAGAGGTAATCCCCGATGATGTTGCCTCGGCCCCGGAGTTACTTTCCGGTAAAGAGAGAGGCGCGGGCCTAGCCGAATGCATTGAAATGCTGGATATTGATGAAAAATATTTCCTGGAATTGCATTTTAACCAGGGATTAAAGCTGGAGGAAGTCAGGCAGTTATTGAACCTGTCGCGCGGGGCGGTGGATATGCAGAAATCGCGCATCATCAATAAACTAAGGGATTGTTTCAGCAGCAAGGGCTTTGCGTTAGATTTATCATGAATTTACGTCTATTAATATGGAAGAAAGGACAGTAGCCTATGTATAGCCGCTTAGAAGCATTAATAGAAAAGCTTTATAAGCAGTGGAAGAGCGG
The DNA here is from genome assembly GCA_050012075.1 of Candidatus Omnitrophota bacterium. GTDB lineage: Bacteria > Omnitrophota > Gorgyraeia > Gygaellales > Profunditerraquicolaceae > JAMWCI01. The sequence goes on from JBEKHW010000015.1 coordinate 28,958, forward strand.
TAGGCTCAGGAAAGAAGATGTGCATCCTGATGAAGAAACCCTGGCTTGCTTCGCGGAGGGTAAGCTTAGCGTTTCCCAAACCGAACGCGTAAAGGCGCATCTTGTGAGTTGCGATATTTGTAGCGAGGCAGTAGCGCTTAATATTAAACTGGAATCCGCGCATGAGGCAAAAGAGGTTCCCTACGATTTATCTACGCGCTTAAAGGAGAAACTGTTTGCTGAAGACCAAACTTCCTGGTTAGAGATAATTTTACTTCTCAAAGATAAAGCCATGGAAATCATCAATGTTACCGGTGACGTCCTGGTAGGCCAGGAACTTATGCCCGCTCCCATTTTACGCAGCCGTTCAATAAAAGAATTTAAAGACGAAATTACCATTTTGAAGGATTTTGGGGAAATAAGTGTTGAGGCAAGGATAGAAAATAAGACGCAAGGTGCCTTTAATGTCGTGGTGGCGGCGAAAGCAAAAGATACGCAGAAACTCATCAAAGATATCAGGGTTAGCTTGTTAAAGGATGATCTGGAATTGGAATCGTATCTAGCTAGTTCTGGTTCGGTAATATTCGAACATATCCTGACAGGCAAATACAAGGTTGAAATATCAGGTATAAACGAGAAGCTTGCCTCAATATTGCTGGATATAAGGGTTTAACCAGATTTATTTATGCAGGAGACAACGCCCCTGGTACTGGAGGTATTTAAACAAGAGCGCGCTCTCAAGATGTCTATCTTTGAGCAGAGGGAAGCGGCTTATACGCTGCGTCATTACAGCGTAAGTACTGTTTCTTTCGATGAGGTCAAGCGCCTTTGCCAGGAGATGGCAATAGCCTTAAACAAATCCAGCAACAAAGCGGCTGCTTTGCCGGATCAAGTAAGGAATATTACCAAGACAGGCCAGATACTCTGGGATTATCTTCTTACTAGAAAAGTAAAAGAGCGCCTGAAAGCGACCCACGCTTCCGACCTGATTATTTCCGTAGACGAAGAACTCATTACTATCCCCTGGGAACTTCTTCACGACGGCAGCAATTTCCTCTGCCTTAATTTTAACATAGGCAGGATTGTGCATACAAAAGAGGAATCGAGCCGTCCGCAATACCGTTCTCTCCCAGGAGTCCTCAAGATGCTTATACTGGCTAATCCTACCAATGATTTGCATTCAGCATATCTAGAGGGAGTCCAGATAAAGAATCAATTCGACCGCAAAAGGGAAAGCGTGCATATTGATTTTAAATCCACCTCTATTGATAAGCTCTACGTCAAGAAAAATCTTTGCGACTACGATGTCGTGCACTTTGCCGGGCATTGCGAGTATGAACCGCAGAATTCCAAAGATAGCGGGTGGGTCCTTTCTGATGCCAGGCTCTCGGTCCAGGATATTTTAGGTATGGGTTCTGCAGCATCGCTTCCGCCGTTAATATTTTCCAATTCCTGTTATTCCGCGCGGTCTGATCCGGAAGGCATAGAAACCAATTTCCAGGAAAGTAATTATAATCTGGCTTCTGCGTTTTTGTTTGCGGGTGTCAGGCATTACATAGGCGCTATACGCAGGATAGAAGATAAGGCGAGCCTCGATTTTTCAAAGGAGTTTTATGCGCAGTTAATCAATGGCGCTTCAGTTGGAGAAAGCCTGCGCCTTGCCCGCCTGAAGCTCGTCCGGGAATACGGAATAGACAGTATTCATTGGGCAGGTTATCTTCTCTACGGGGACCCTAATTTTGTATTATTTAAAGGCAAACAAAAGAGTGTTAAAAACAAGGCAGCGGAAAAATCACTGTTTCTGCGTAAGCGCATTTTCTTGGTTCCTGCGGCAACGCTCGCCCTAGCGCTAATTATATGGCTTTTCTTGTTTTTACCTACCCTGAATCCTGCTACCTACGCGCGATTCCGGCAACTAAATAAATATTTTTACAGCGGCAACAATGCCCTGACTATTTCTCTGGCAGGCGAGATCCTGAAGAAAGAGCCCTCATTCCTGGCCGTATACCCTTTACTCGGCGATACTTATCAGAGGTCCGGAGACAGAGATAGTGCGCTCAGGTATTACTTTGATTACGCCCGCTTAAGCGAGAAAAAGGCCGATACTAAAAATCTAGCGGAGGCATACCTTAAGATCGGCTGGGTTTATCACCTGGAAAAAGATTACGCAAAGGCATTTGATTTTTATAGCCGGGCGATTGCCCTTGCGCAAAAGGGAATGGATAAACTTCATGAAGCAACCGGATTAAGAAAGCTGGCAGTATGGTATATCGATAAGAAGGATTATGTGCGGGCGTTGGAATTATTGACCAAGAGTTCAGAGATAGACCGTGAAAGAACGTATCTGGCGGGATACCGGTATAATCTGGCTTGCGATTATTTTGATATGGGCCTGGTTTTTACCAATAAAGAAGACTTTCAGACAGCCAAAGGGTTTTACCAGAAAAGCCGTATTCTATTCGAAAAATTGAAAGCAAGAAACGAATTAAGCGATTGTTATTTTAACCTGGGAGAAGTATACCTGTACGAAAAAGAATTCCAGAAGGCATTGGATTATTACCAGGCAGGATTAAAGATAGACCAGGCGCAGGGAAATAAAATGAACTTAGGAGGAGACTATAACATGATCGGCGAGCTGTATGCGGAAATGGATAATTCAGCCCACGCCGAAGAGTATTTTAAGCTGGCCGTTTCAATAGCAGAAGATATAAATAACCGTAGCGAGCTTGCCGCAGGATACCGTAACCTTGGGCTTTTATATAAGAAAAGAGGATTGAAGAATAAAGCCAGGGAATATTTGCGGCAGGCCCAGGAGATTTATTATACGAGCGATCCCGAAACCTACCAGGAAGTAAAAAAGGAGTTGTTTGATTTAACCCCCGCCAGTTAGAGCGCTTCGCCTGCAGCATAATTTTCTTAAAAAATCACTGTTAGATTTCCCGTCTCCTGCGTCAATTTAAGTGAGCGCACAACTTACGGAGTGAAGCGAACGTAAGGTGTATGCGCGAACTTATGGAGGTGGCAAAAATGAAGAAGGTAAGTTTGTTTTTGGTGGGCTTTTTGTTGATTCCTATTTTGGTTTCGGCTGCTGCGGCCAGTCCGGAGTGGGAGGATATCGGAAGGGGTAATTCTTATTTCAGGTCGGTTCTGGTTTATCAAGAAGATTCAAGGATTATGTTTGCCGGGACGAATAATGCAATCTTAAGAAGTGAAGATAAAGGTGGCAATTGGAGAGTTGTGTTGATTGTTAAGGGCGCTGATAAAGCGGTAAATCTTCTTGCGCGTGGTTTCACGGAGAAGAATTCTCTTTATGCCGCAACAGGAAATGGTTTATACAAGAGTCTGGATTCTGGAAAGAGCTGGATCAAAGTTTTTAAAGGCAGGAATTCTTTGCAAAGTCAATGCCTTGCTGTTTTAGATTCTTCTTTCGGGATTTTCTTGGGGACAAAAGAAGGGCTATTTTACAGCTCTGACAATGGCCGCACCTGGCAGAAGAAAAGGGACGGTATAGGCGATAACGCCGTATTGGCAATTACCGGAAATCCTAAGGCAGAAGGCTTAATCTATTTTGCGTGCAGCAATGGCGCATTCGTAACTCAGGATAAGGGTAATTCCTGGGAAAGGATTTTTGTAGCGCATCCTCCTGAAAAGAACCCTGACTTAGAAGAAAAAACAGATGACGCTCGAAAAGAAGAGAAGCTTCCGGATATAAGGTATATCGCCGTAGATCACAATAACCCTGATTGCGTTTATCTTGCCACGTCAATAGGCGTTTACAGAAGCAGCAATAAAGGGTTAAGCTGGGAACTTATTCCGGATTACGGGCTTCTGAATAAACAGGTAGAGTCATTGGCGATATCTGTTAGTTCCGAAGTCTATGCATTATCTCCTTCGGGAATATTTGTTTTACGGAAAAACAGGTGGCAGGAATTATCATTAGGGCTTACCGGAAGAGTCAGGCAGATGGTTTTGGGTGATCAGGATAATTTATTTGCTGCTTGTGATAACGGTTTATTCAGGGCTCATATAGGGGAATGGTCCGCTGTAACGGACAGGGATTACCTGGCGCAATACCGTAAAAATGAACCTGCCATACGGCAGGTGCAGGAGGCGGCTATCGAATATGCTGAAGTCAATCCCGAGAAGATTAAGCGTTGGAGGATGCAGGCAGCAAAGAAGGCGTTATTGCCGCAGGTAAGCTTGGGGGTCGATAGGGATACAGGAGACCTATGGCATTGGGAAACCGGTTCAACTACCAGGAATGACGATGATGTCCTCCGCCGCGGCCGCGATACTATAGGATGGGATATCCGCCTTAGCTGGGATTTAGGGGAATTAATCTGGAATCAGGACCAGACGAGTATAGACGTGCGCTCAAAATTGATGGCAGAGTTGCGCGGGGACATTCTTGATGAAGTAACAAAGCTGTATTTTGAACGTATCCGCATAAAGATGGAATTGAATAATCTTTCCATAGAAGAGAGGAAAAAGAGAGATGAAAGGCAGCTGCGCCTGGATGAGCTCGCTGCGTCTCTAGATGCCCTGACAGGAGGGTATTTTTCAGAAGCATTGAATGGGCGCAAGCCGTAGTGTCCGGACATGCTCTTAATTTCTGGATATACGATAATTTTGTTGTATAATAAATCTGTTTATGCGAGAGATATGCTTGTTATCGGAGATAAACAGGGTGGTGCCCTATGAATAGAAATATAATAATTATTCCAACATACAATGAGAAAGATAATATCAGGAAACTTATAGAAGAAATACTTTCTTGTAGCAAAGATTTAGACATACTTATCGTTGATGATAATTCTCCTGACGGCACTAGCCAGGAGGCAGATAGTCTTTCCCGGCTCTATAAAGAAGTAAAGGTCTTACATAGGCCGGCTAAACTTGGCATAGGTAAGGCCTATATCGAAGGTTTTAAATGGGCTCTTACGTACAACTATGAACATATTTGTGAAATGGATGCTGATTTTTCACATAATCCCCGGGATATCCCAAGATTACTAAGCGCTATTGGAGAGTGCGATTTATGCATAGGCTCACGTTATATTAAATGGGGTGATGTAGTTAACTGGGCGTTTTGGCGGCAGGCGTTAAGCCGGCTGGCAAATTTTTATATCCGGTTTGTTACAAGGCTGCCTGTTAAGGATGGTACCGCGGGTTTCAAATGTTTTAAAAGGAGGGTACTGGAATCAATGCCTCTCCTAGAGATAAATTCTGAAGGATATTCTTTTCAGGTAGAGATGAATTATAGGACATGGGCAAAAGGGTTTGGCATTAAAGAGATACCTATAGTCTTTACCGATAGGCGTCAGGGCAGGTCAAAAATGTCCAAAAAAGATGTTTTTGAAGCGTTTCTTCTTGTATGGAGATTACCGTTCATCAAGGAATAATATTTTAAGATTATTCTGTTTCTTATGAAACTAAGAAATGAAATAAACACTCTTTATCATATTATCCGCAGCAGGGTAAAGAGGACTCCCTTTAAATTGAACTTCGCGCTTACCAATAAGTGTAACGGGCATTGTATTAGCTGCAATGTTTAGCGTTCTGCTGTTCTCTGCAATGAGCTTACTGCTGCGAAGTGAGGATTTAATAAAAAGAATATATATATACGCGTAAGGAATTTCTTGCAGCATATGAGATTGCTGCCCTGTGTTTACTTAAAATCATCTTTTGCGTTAGATTGCCAGGGGAATGTCTTACCTTGTTTAATCTGGGATAAGGTATTAGGCAATATCAGAGATTACGATTATGATGTCGATAAAATATTAAAATCAAGGCAGGCGCATGATATTTTGAGTATGGTTCAGGACGGAAAATGCCCGGGATGCTGGACACCGTGTGAGGCATTCCAGTCTATCATTGATTCTGTTAATTATCTGCTAAGGCGATAGCAGTCCTCGCCTAAAACATCCAAGGTTAAATATGTCAGTATATTCTCAGGATAAATTTGAATTGGGAGAGAGAACAGCGCACGTTCTTTTATTCTGCATTATTTTGCTCGGCTTATTTCTGCGCCTGCCGTTTCGAGGTAAAATAATATCAGGGAACGAAAGCCTTTTATATAGCGAGTGCGTAAAGTTATCCCAAGGCATTACCCCTCAAGAATTTAGCGCATCGTGGTCGCCGTTCTTCTTATCTTCCTGGCACGGCTGGTTATTGTCTGACCTGCGGGCATTGGTTTATTCAGTATTCCCTTTCCTGAATGCGCAGTTTTATCTTACGCTTATTTTTGGAATTCTGATTATTGTCTCCACCTACCGTTTAGGAACCAGGCTCTATAATAAGATTACGGCGTTATTTGCCGCATTGTTAGTTGCGATAGCGCCGATTCAGGTAAGTTTAAGTTACGGCCTTTCTTCTGAAATACCCCTTGTATTCTTTATCCTGGAGACGATCATATGGCTCATAGATGCAATTGAGAAGAAAAGCCGCTCAAGCCTTTTTATTTCTTCGGTTTTCTTTAGCTGCGCTATGTTATCAAAGCCATTGGCGGTATTATTCATGCCGGCTATTTGTTTCTATTTCATAATCAACAAAAGAAAGCTTAAAGGCGGATGCACAGAAAATATAATTATTTATTTGTTCTTTCCGTTGGCTCTCTGGTTGACATGGGTCATACCTAATTTCAAGAGGTTCTATAGTGATATGCCATTCGCTTTTTCTTCTTTTGTATTAAAATCTGGTAGCGAATCAATGAGACACAGTTTGGAAGAAATACACTTGCAGTTGTTATCTCCAGTAGGTATTATCTTATTACTTTTTTCATTAATAAATCTTATTTTTTCACGTAATGTAAATAGCTATTTTTTATTGTTTATAATTCTTTCTTTTGTTTTTATTCTAAATCTCTCTAAGAATATAATGCTTTATTATTATGCACTTATCTGTCCTTTTTATTTTATAGCGATTGCACAGACAATTCTTTCGCTAAAACAGAAGATATTGCAGGCTGTATTAGTTTTAGCCTCTCTTTATTTCATCTTTCTCAGTATAAAGACCGATATTATAAATATTGATTTTGATACTTTTGGGCAGGGCGGCTGTGAATTGATATATAACTTTAAAAATAAAAATCTTATGGTTGTCGGCCAGGGGGTATTTGATACAATCATGGAGTTGAATAAAATAATAAAGGACGAAGATACATTATATCTTACCTCCCACTTTTTAATATGCGACGGCTTTCTAAAAAAAGGACGAAAATTTGAGTATACCCCTGCTTATGATTATATTTGCGGTGATAAGATATGTCCTAATCAGAATTTCGTGAAAGAATTGGAAGAAAGTATTTCCAGGCCTCCTCATACAGGAAAGATATACGCTGTCTGTCAGGATGGCGGCTACTATTATCGTGTGGGGGGAAAGGGCGTTTGGCGGCAGTCGAATTATGCCGGGCAATTATCTGCCTGCGGTTTCAGGAAAGTCTATGAAAACAACTCTCCAGATAAAGAATGGCTAAAAAAATGCCGCAAGTATTTTAAGCGTTGTGACACTAACCAATGGGTAAGGAATTATATTTTCGTAAAGTAAACCGTTGTAAGACTGCCTAAAATCTCTTGCATTTGCCCGCCGTTTGTGCTAATTTAAAAACTTACCTTCCAAAATATTAACCCTTTAAGAGAAAAGGATTAGAAAATGAGCGCTATTCATCTTAATGATAACAACTTTAAGAAAGAAGTCCTTGATTCTGAATTGCCTGTGCTGGTGGATTTCTGGGCGTCCTGGTGCGGGCCCTGTAAAATGATTGCACCCCTAATTGAAGAGGCGGCCAAGGAATACGCCTCTAAGATGAAAATCTGTAAGATCGACGTTGATTCCAATTCTAAAACAGCAACCAGCTACGGGGTCATGTCCATACCTACGGTCATCTTTTTTAAAAAAGGTAAAGTCATGGACCAGATGGTCGGAGTCTTAACCAAGAGCGAACTGAAGAAGAAGATAGAAGAGAACTTGTAATGAAAAAGATTTTCATTGCTGCCACAAAGCAGAACGACGGAAAGACTACGGTAGCTTTGGGGCTGGTGCGCAATTTCCAGGAGAGTTTTAAGAAGGTCGGGTTCATCAAACCCATCGGCCAGCGCTACCTTGAAGAAGAAGGCCTCAAAATTGACGAAGATTCCATTCTTATTGAAGAGGTCTGCGGTATAAAATGCGGGCTTAAGGATATGAGCCCGATTGCCGTAGATAAGGGGTTTACCGAGAAATATATCTCCCGGCCGGACAAGAAATCTATTACGCGGCAAATCAAGGATTCCTTTCATAGGGTTTCCGGTGGTAATGACCTCGTGATTATCGAAGGCACCGGCCACGCCGGCGTCGGCTCGGTCTTCGACCATTCTAATGCCGCCGTAGCCAGGCTCCTTGGCTCCAAGGTCATTATTATTTCTTCCGGCGGGATAGGCAGGCCCATAGATGAGATCCTGTTAAATAAAGCGCTGTTTGAAAAAGAAGGGGTAAAGTTGCTAGGCGTCATTATTAATAAGGTGATGCCGGCAAAATTTGAGAAGATTAACCGCCTGGTGCGTAAGGGGCTTGAACGTAAAGGTGTGCAGGTATTGGGCGTTTTGCCGTATAACCCCATGCTTTCCCGCCCGACCATAGAGCAGATAGTGGAAGAAACTGACTTTGAAGTTTTCTGCGGCAAAGAGTACTTGGAATATTCGGTATCCCAGGTAATGGTGGGTGCAATGGAACCGCACGATGCCGTCAAATACATAGTGGAAGATACATTGATGATTACCCCCGGAGACCGGGAAGATATGATTATGACGGCGCTGGGCTGTTTCCGCGAGAAGGAAGAAAAGCGGCTTAAGATATCCGGCATAGTCCTTTCCGGGGGCATAATACCGGATGATTCAATCTCTAACTTGTTAAGAAAAGCGGAGGTACCGGTCTTATTGTCCAAGGCCGATACTTATGACGTCGCCAATATTATTCACGATTTGACCGTAAAGATCCGCCCGTGCGATATCGACAAGATAAGCGCGGTAGTGGACCTCATTAAGAATAATGTCGATTTGAATGCAATAGCGAAAGGGATGTAAAAATGGATACAATAAAGAAGATCCGCGAGGCCGCGCGCAAGAAGCAGAAGACCGTTATACTTCCGGAATACAATGATAAGCGGGTTATTGAAGCCGCGCGCATTATCCAGGAAGAGGGGATTGCCAAGGTGATATTGTTTTCGCCCGATATGGTTAGCCTCACCCAGAAAGACCGGTATATCAATGAATTTTATAAAGCGCACAACGACAGGGATTGGACTCTTGATAGGGTTAAAGAGGTATTTAAGGATACCCTTTATTACGCGGCAATGATGACGGCAGAAGGAAAGACAGACGGCATTGTGGCCGGTGCGGTTCATACGACGCCGGATATGGCCAGGGCTGCGATACGCTGCCTGGGGATAGACAGCCGCATTACTATTGTTTCAAGTTGTTTTATTATGGTTGTCCCGGGTTCTCCCTATGGCGAGGAAGGGACATTTGTCTTCGCTGATTGCGGCATAATTCCGGACCCCAACGCCCGGCAGCTTTCCTGTATAGTTTTAGCAGCTTCTGACCTGGCAGCCAAAGTTTTGAATATAGTGCCGCGCGTAGCACTCTTAAGCTATTCGACAAAGGGCTCGGCAAGAGCCAAGGATATAGATAAGATAGCTCAAGCGCTCGCCATGCTTAAAGAAACAGCTCCGGATTTACTCGTTGACGGTGAATTGCAGGTTGATGCGGCGATAGTCCCTGAAGTTGCCAAGATAAAATATCCGGACAGCCCTTTAGGCGGAAAGGCGAACGTCTTGATATTCCCTAACCTGGAAGCAGGCAATATCGGTTATAAACTCGTTCAGAGATTGAGTAACGCGCGCGCATTAGGGCCATTATTATTAGGGATGAATAAACCTGCAAGCGACCTTTCCCGCGGATGCCTGGTTCAAGATGTCGTGGATTGTGTTGCGGTAACGGCAATCAGGGCGCAGTAAAATGAAAATACTAATTATAAATAGCGGAAGTTCCTCAATAAAATATAAACTTTTTTACATGCCCGGTGAGAAAATTATTTCAAAGGGCATAATCGAGCATATCGGAGAAAAAGGTTCTCTCATACACGACCATTACACAGGTTTAAAGATAATTTTAAACAAAATTGACGGTGTTTCTGCCGTAGGCCATCGGGTGGTTCACGGTGCGGAGGAATTCCGCAGGCCCGCCTTAATTAATGAAGCGGTAATAAAGAAGATAAGGCAGTGTTGCGCAATTGCTCCGTTGCATAATCCGGCGAATCTGGCCGGTATTATTGCCTGCAAGAAACTGCTACCCGGGACAAAACAGGTAGCGGTATTTGATACTGCGTTTCATCAGACTATTCCTGATTACGCCTATCTTTACGGCTTGCCTTTTGACTACTATACCAAATTCGGCATTAGGAAATACGGTTTTCACGGCACAAGCCATGAATATGTCGCCCACGAAGCATCCAGGATTTTAAATAAGCCGATTAAGAAATTAAAGATAATTACCTGCCATCTCGGTAACGGCTGCAGTATTAGCGCGGTTTGTAAAGGCAAATCAGTGGATACGAGTATGGGTTTCACTCCTCTTGAAGGCCTGATTATGGGCACGCGCTGCGGAGATATCGACCCCGCCTTGGTAACTTATCTTATGCGCAAAAAAAGAATGGATACTCACGAAATAGAAAAAGTCTTAAACAAAGCCAGCGGCTTAGAGGGTATTTCCGGTATTAGTAACGATATGCGCATCCTTGAGGCGCAGGCTAAAAGAGGAAATAGCCGTGCGCGTTTGGCAATAAATATTTTTGTCTATCGCATTAGAAAATATATAGGTGCTTATACTGCAGTGATGAATGGCTGCGACGCCTTAGTTTTTACCGCAGGTATCGGAGAGAACCAGAGAAAAATAAGGGAGCGCATTTGTAAAGGGTTATTTAGCCATTTTAAAAAAGCACCGAAGATTCTGGTCATACCCACCAATGAAGAATTGATGATTGCGCGTTCAACCTACAGGTTGCTTTAATAAGAAAGAGAGAATAAGATGTTAAGGACAATTTTAAAGTCAAAGATACACCGCGTTACTGTGACAGAGGCTAATCTCCATTATGAGGGAAGCATTACTATTGATGAAAAACTTATGCTGGCTGCGGATATCATCGAGGGGGAGAAGGTAGAGGTGCTGAACCTTAACAACGGTACTC
>JBEKHW010000016.1:0-38946 GCA_050012075.1 Candidatus Omnitrophota bacterium
TTTCCATCCTATGAAATTATCCTCAAAGATAAAGCGCCACACCTCAAAGCCGCTATCTATGATATCAAAGGCGATCCTTGTCTTAGAATCGCTGCCATACATATAAAAAGCAATGGCGTTATAATCCTGCCAGGTTATCTCTTCAGGTCCAGCCAGCCAATTTACCCATATATGACTATAAACAGGCGGGGTTGCTTTATAGGTTACTTTCAGGGCTTGTTTGCCTGAGTATTTGATATCGGGTGAAGCCGCGACTTCCACGGATGAGCCGCCCCCGGCGATAGAATTTACCGTGCCCCCTGGCCCACTTGAAATTTCACCTTCAAAATCATCGAGCAATAGATTTTGAGCGCGGCCCTGGGCTGTTCCGGAGGCTATTAGCTCTACCTTATCAAAATAAAATGTGCCGTCTTTTATATTGCCGCCAGGCGGGGGTTTGATCAAGGGGTCAATCCGGAACTCTTTTATAGGAAAGTCTAAAGTGTGATTCTTATCTGCGTTGTCCGGCTGCCAATCGCTCCTAGGCTGGAATTCGTTAAAGGGGCAGATGACCTGTTTCCATCCTATGAAATTATCCTCAAAGATAAAGCGCCACACCTCAAAGCCGCTATCTATGATATCAAAGGCGATCCTTGTCTTAGAATCGCTGCCATACGTATAAAAAGCAATGGCGTTATAATCCTGCCAGATTATTCCTTCAGGTTCAGCCAGCCAATTAGTACTAGAACCTGCATGAGAGTTCCGGATTACCACGATATAACTAGGAGCAAGCGGAACTGCCTTATAGGTTATTTTCAGGGCTTGTTTGCCTGAGTATTTGATAGCGGGTGACGCCGCGACTTCCACGGATGAGCCGCCACCGGCGCTAGAATTTACCGTGCCCCCTGGCCCACTTGAAATTTCACCTTCAAAATCATCGAGCAGTAAGCCTTGAGCCTGGCTAGGAGCAGGGGTTATTGCTATGCCCGCACAAAAAAACAAAATAATAAATAATGTTTTCATCCCGATTCTCCATTTTCCGTTTTACTTTGTTTCTTTTTATAGAATAGCACTGGTTTTGCTATCTTACAACAAAAAACACTAAAATAATCCTGCCTCCGGAGTTACGCCCTATAGAATTAGAATATTCTTGATATGTTAATGTATTGAGGCTATAATTGAGTTGGATGGATTGGTGTAAATTTGTGCTTAACGCCCAAACTTATCGGATAGTTTGGCGTAAATTCGTATTTAAGGAGAGTATTGTGAGAGATAATTATTCATTTAAAAAGTATCAGAAAGAATTGGCCAAGAAAAAGAAGGCAGAGGAAAAGAAACAAAGAAAACTGGAGAAAAAAGCGATAGAGGCTGCACCTGAACCGGGGCTTGCCCCCAGTGACCCTCCCGCTTTAGAATAAAGAAAAAACTTGCAGTTTTCTTAAAAAGCCCTATAATTTCAACTTAATGCTGAATATTCAGCAGAAATGACACCTGGCGCTAATCAGGCGCCGGTACACAAGGAGGAAACATGGGGTATCAAGGTGGCGGTGGTGGTGGATTCGGCGGACCAAGAGAAATGCACAAGGCAATCTGCTCTGAGTGCAAAAAAGAGTGCGAAGTTCCATTTAAACCGAGAGACGATCGTCCGATATACTGCAAGGAATGTTATTCAAAGCGTAAGAACGAAGGCCGCTAAAAGAAAAGGTTTTGCTGGCTTTTGCTTCTGACAGCTCATCAAATTTCCCCACAATAATATGTCGTGGTATCTTTACGTCGTGAAATGCCGGGATGGAACCCTCTATACCGGCATTACCACAGACATCTCTCGCCGTATCAAAACGCATAATGCCAAGAAGGGGGCTTTTTATACCAAAAACAAGCTCCCTGTTACGCTTGTGTATCAGGAGGCTATGTCCGGCCGATCTAAGGCACTTAAACGCGAAGCCGCGATTAAGAAGCTGACTAGACAGGAAAAACTTGTCCTCATTAGTTCCTATCCTAATAGAACTGCTTAGGGGGTCCTGTCTGCCAATCCACCTCGCCGTGCTCGCTTACGCTGCGCGCGGCAAGGTCTTCGTCTTGGCAGCCACCCCCTTAGACACGATTTAGGTTGAAATAAGCAGCTTTTGGAGGTAGAATAAGCCTGCTTGACAAAAGGCGGGAAAAGTTGTGTGAAATAACCAGAATCCACGCGGCAAAATGCCGCACGAAGGAGAAAAATAACCTTCACGAGCCACCACTCATAAACACAAAAGGCAAGTGAAGGTTTTTTGTTGGCAAGAGATTACAAACAGAAAGGCGGTATAGATTATGAGCGAAATTGGTCAAATAACAGAGAAAATTAAGAAATTTAGAGATGAGCGCGATTGGATGCAATTTCATGATCCCAAGAACATGGCTGTTTCAATAATTCTCGAAGCGTCTGAGCTTTTAGAGCATTTTCAATGGAAGACTACTGAAGAGGTGGAGAAATACGCTAAGCAAAACCATGCCGAGATTAAAGATGAAATTGCTGATATTGCTTTATATCTTTTTGAATTAGCCGATAATCTAGGAATTAGTTTAGTCGATGCAATGGAGCAAAAACTCAAGAAGAATGAAATAAAATATCCAGTAGAAAAAGCTAAGGGCAAGCATACAAAGTACAACAAATTATGAGGCTTTACGAAGGTTCAATCAAGGAATTTTCGGCAGACGTAATACATAATCGTATTGCGGATATATTAAGAGATAATTTTCTTGCTTATTATAGAAGAATTCCATCAGAGCCAGAATTTCGCTCTTGGCAGCAGTCACTCAATTTCTTAAATAATGCATTCACGTATTCAGCCCTAACGAATAATAAGGTAATAGTAGAGTATGAACTGCCATATTCAACACGGCGTATTGACGTATTGATATTTGGGAAGAATAATGCAAGTAAAGATTCAGTTGTGCTAATGGAGTTAAAGCAATGGTCTAATGAACACGTTTATGATTGTGAAAATGAGGGCAATATAATAATAGATTTCTATGGGAAAAAAGAAGTAGCTCATCCATGTTTGCAAGTTGAAGGTTATTCCTTTGATTTGCAAGATTTCTTAACCGTTTTTAGTAATGACGACCCTATTCATCTAAACTCTTGTACATACTGCCACAATTATTCTAAACAAAAAGAAAATATTCTCTCACTTCCCAAATTCCATAAATTTACTAAGACGTTTCCATTGTTTCTCAAAGAAGATGTTAGAGAATTGGGTCTTTATTTACAAGATAGACTAGAAAATAGTGACGGGCTAGAAGTCTTTAATCGTTTTTTAAATAGCCCTGTTCGACCTTCTAAAAGGCTTTTGGATCATACGGGCGATATGATTCATAAACAGCAAATATTTACGCTTATTGATGACCAAATTGCTGCTTATAACGCGATTATGAGTAAAGCTAAGCAATTAAGTAAAACTAGTACAAAATCTATCATTGTTGTCAAGGGTGGCCCGGGGACTGGTAAATCAGTAATTGCATTAGAAGTTATGGGTGAGCTCATGCGCCAAGGTAAGGTTGTATATCATGCCACTGGTTCATCCGCATTTACAAATACATTGAGAAAAATTGTTGGACGTAGGGCCTCAAATCTCTTCAAATTCTTTTTTAATTTTACGCAACACGAAGAGAATGAAATCGACGTTCTGATATGCGATGAGGCCCACAGGATTAGGTCAGATAGCAATGATTATGGAGTGCCTTCTAAGTTTCGATCAAAAAAACCTCAAGTAGAAGATCTTATAAGACCAGCCAAGCTATCAATTTTCTTTATAGATGAGTTTCAAATTGTCCGTCCGAAAGAGATTGGTAGTGTTGAGTTAATAAAAAGTTCTGCTGCTAAACTTGGTGTTAAGAATAACGATATTGCAGAATTCGAGCTTAGAACTCAGTTTCGTTGTTCTGGTTCAGATGCCTATTTACAGTGGTTAGACAAACTACTGAAGATCAGAGAATCCGATATAGATGTTTTTGATGCAAAAATGGAGTTTAGAATTTTTGATACCCCTGTAAATTTAAAAAAGGCAATTGATGAGAAAAATAGACACAAGGAGAATTCAGCTAGAGTTGTTGCTGGTTTTTGTTGGAAATGGAGTGAACCGAATCGAGACGGTTCATTAGTGAGGGATGTCCAAATAGGTGACTTTCAAATGCCATGGGAGAAGAAGGATGAATTTTGGAAATGGGCTACAGATAAAAGTGGAATGGAACAGGTTGGGACAGTTTATACAGCTCAAGGTTTTGAATTTGACTATATAGGTGTAATATTTGGGGATGATCTTGTTTGGCGTAAAGATAAAGGTTGGGTTAGTATTCCTGAGAATTCTTTTGATAGCCAAGTTTTAAGAGGGAACCAAAAGTTAACTGATCATCTTAAGCATGTTTATAGAGTGTTGATGTCGCGCGCACATAAGGGAGTTTATATCTACTTCATGGATAAAGAGACCGAAGCATACTTTAGATCTAAGATCGATACTAAAGAAGGTGCCTTGAAGTTCTCGGATATTATAAAAGAGAGTAAAGAAGAGGTAAGAGGGCTAGTGTCTGAAGTCTCAGAAAATCTAAAGTTTAAGGACTATCTTCCGGTTTTAGATCTTGAAGCAGTTGCAACGTCCTTTGGTAAAGAAACACAGGTTGAGCAAGAACCGAAGGGTTGGATTAAGGCTGACATTCCCAGAACTTTGAATAAGGATATGTTTGTTGCAAAAGTAGTTGGAAAATCAATGGAACCGACCATCCCTGATGGAAGCTATTGCGTATTCCGTTTTGACAAGGGAGGAACTAGAAATGGACTAGTTGTTCTTGTAGAATGCCGTTTAGTCTCTGATCCCGAGACTACGAGACAGTTTACAATAAAGCGGTATAAAAGCGAAAAGGAATATTTCGATGATGGCACATGGAGGCATAAAATAATTATTCTTTCTCCAGACAATAATGACTTTAAAGATATCGTTTTAGAAGATGTTCCAGCGTTAGAATTTCGCGTTGTAGCGGAACTTGTGGCTGTTTTATAGTTTTAAAAAATAGAAACGCCCCCAATTTAGAATTTAGCAAGACATCCCGCTTAAACAGTGAGTGAGAGATTTTTCATTCGGTATGGTTGCATGCATATAAACGCGATTAAAATAGTTCGCAGCAGAAAAAGAAGGCGCACTGTGAGCGCGCGGATGGTACAGGATATCCTTATTGTCAGGGCGCCGGAAAATATCCCGGAAAGACGTTTAGAGAAGGCTGTTGCTGAACTTAAAGCAAGAATAGAGCGAAAGCAGCTAAAAGAAGAATTGAACACGCATGAAAACCTTGCGCAGAGGGCAAAGGAAATTAACTTGCGGTATTTTGAAAATAAGCTTAACATCAACTCCATTGAATACGTCACTGACCAGAACTCCAAGTTCGGCTGCTGTAATTGCCGCACCGGATGCATCCGTATTTCTCACCGCATAAGCGCTTTGCCGCAGTGGGTAAGAGATTATGTCATTATCCACGAATTGGCGCATTTAGTAGTCCCTGGTCACAGTAAGGCATTTTGGGATGTAGTAAACCGCTATAAGCTCACTGAGAGGGCAAGGGGATACCTTGTTGCTATAGGTGGTAAAGAAGAGGGGGAAGATTAGTTTAATGGTGGGGATAGAGAAGGAAAAAACACTTCGGGAGATGATGGGGCGGCTGGGAGTGCGGGAGGAAGATATTGAAGAGAAATTCATCCGTTCTCAAGGCCCCGGGGGACAGAATGTCAATAAGGTTTCCACCTGCGTGTATCTGCGTCATCTTCCTACGGGGATCGAAGTTAAATGTCAACAGGAGCGTTCACAGGCCCAGAATCGGTATCGCGGCAGGCAGCTCCTGCTTAAAAAGATCGAGAGCGCTATCCTTGGAAAGCTTTCTAGAGAGCAAAAGCTTATCGAGAAGATACGCCGGCAGAAGCGTAGAAGGTCCCGCCGGGCAAAATTGAAGATCCTGGAATCAAAGCGGCACCATGCAGAGAAAAAGCTCCTTAGGAGGAGCGTGCGGGAAATCGGGGATTAAAGGGATAGGGAATGAAGAGAACGCCAAAAGAATACAAGGTTTTTGATAAGGCCACGGATGACTCAATAGCCCAGCTTGCCAAGCTCTGCTCTTCTGCCGCTACCGAATCCCTGCTTCAGGAAATACTTACTACCTGTGTCAAGCTGGGAATGGAGTCCAGCGACATAGGAGACCTGAAGCTGATAAATAATTGCCTGAAAGAATTGCGTTATTCTTTCAAGATATTCTCTCCGTATAGACACATAAAAAAGGCGATCATCTTTGGCTCGGCAAGGTCGAAGAAGGACTCGGCAGAATACAAAATGGCAGAGGAGTTTGCGCAGAAGATCACTAAAAAGGGATATATGGTGGTAACCGGCGGGGGACCCGGGGTTATGGAGGCAGGTAATAAAGGAGCTGAGCCCGGAAAGGATTTTGCTTTAAATATCCGTCTTCCTTTTGAGCAAAAACCGAATCCCTATCTTGACGAGAAAGAGCGGCTGATCAACTTTAAATATTTCTTCACCCGTAAGCTTATTTTCATCAAGGAGACAGATGCAACGCTGCTTTTTCCCGGCGGTTTCGGCACTAATGACGAAGGGTTTGAGGCGCTTACTTTGATGCAGACCGGGAAATCACGTCCGCGTCCATTGATTTTAATGGAGCCAGAAGGCTCTGCCTATTGGGCAGGTTGGATCCGTTTTATAGAAGAGCAATTAGCCGGCAACGGTTTCATTAATAAACAGGACCTCAATCTTTTTCAGGTCGCCCACAGCGCTGATGAAGCGGTTAAGTATATAGAGGATTTTTATAAGGTATATCATTCTCTGCGTTATGTTGCGGGCATGACGGTGTTACGGCTGAACAGGCCGCTTTCAGATAAGGCATTAGACTCCATTAACAATGAATTCAAAGATATCCTGACCGAAGGCCGGATTATGCCTTCTCCTGCTTTAGAAGAAGAGCTTAAAGATAAAGAGTACCCGGATCTGCCGCGCCTGGTGATGAAGTTTAACCTGCGCGATTACGGCCGGCTCTTTGAGCTGATCCGCGTCATTAACGAAGACCGTAACTCATAATCCACCGCTTTATATAATCCAATTATAGGAGGTATATTCTATGAAAATTATGGCATTTAATGGCAGTCCGAGGAAAGAATGGAATACGGCAATGCTGCTTAAAAAAGCCCTTGAAGGCGCATCATCACAAGGAGCCAAAACTGAGTTCATACATTTGTATGATTTAAACTATAAAGGATGCATTAGCTGCTTTGCCTGCAAAGAAAAAGGGGGCAAGAGCTATGGCAGGTGCGTGGTCAAAGACGTTTTGAAGCCGATTTTTAAGGAAATTGAGACAGCCGATGCCCTAATCTTTGGTTCACCAGTCTATATAGGGAATATTACCGGAGAGATGCAATCATTTCTAGAGCGGTTGTTATTTCCTTTTTTGACCTACACCGATCCGCCGGGTTCGCTTTTCCCAAAGAAGATTCCCACGGGGTTTATCTATACAATGGGAGTTCCCGAGGAGCTGGCGAATCAATTTGGTTACCAGCAGCTGTTCGCTTCTCATGAAATGCGGTTAAATTTGATATTCGGCTCCGCAGAATCGCTTTTAAGTTTTGACACTTATCAATTCGATGACCCTTCGAAAGTAGTCGCGCCCAGATTTAACCACGAGGAGAAATTAAAAAGACGACAGGAGATATTCCCCAAGGATTGCCAAAAGGCTTTTGCAATGGGTGCTAGATTCACCAAGGCAAATAATCTTTAACTCACTTACCCATAATGAGGTATAATTAAAGTTGCTGATGGCTACAAGGTTTATGCCGCAGAATGGAAACGGGGACATTCTCATTGCACCCTGATATAGAAAGGAATACGATGGCAGATTTACCAAAAAAAAGGTTGAGGTTACGGATTATAATCCCGGCGTATCCAGCGTTTAATATCTATTCTCATATAGCTCATAAAACTACGGCTTTGGGGCCGTTATGCGTCGCCAGCTCCGCGAAAGAAATGGATAGATGGGATGTCGAGGTTATTGATGAGAATAACCTGCGCAGGTACGGGCCAAGAAGCAATTCGATTGGGGCTGACCATGAATTTTTACAAAAGCAGAGGCCTGCGGATGTTGTCGGGTTTTATGGCGGCTTGACAAGTACCATACCCCGGCTTTACGAAATAGCCCGTTTTTATAAAGAGAAAGGGGTTGTAACTATTGCCGGAGGGCAGCATTTTATTGAAGATAATATAACCGAGGCATTGAATTCCGGCATTGACTATGTGGTTATCGGAGAAGGAGAGGAAGCGATTAAAGAGCTTCTTATGGTTGTGGAAGGTAAATCAAATGCTAATGAGGTCAGATGCATTGCCTATTTAGATAAAGGTCAGGTTATATTTACTCCAAAAAGAGAACGCCTGACTGATTTTGAGAAGTTTCCTTTGCCGGATTTTTCCTTAGTGCGTTACGCCAAGATTAAAATCTATCCTGTTGAAAGGATACGTGGCTGCGGTATGGATTGCGAGTTCTGCACTGTAAAAGGAAAGCCCAGGTATGCCCCGCCTGAAAGGCTTCTTGAGCAGATCAGTTTTCTTGTGGAAACACAGGATGCCAGGCATTTTTTTGTTGTTGATGACCTTTTTGGGCAGCAGCGGGAGGAAACAATAAGGTTCTGCCAGATGCTTCGGGACTATCAAAAAGATATAGGTGTAAGGCTCGATTTAGCCGTTCAGATACGGCTGGATAAATCCCAGGACCCGGAACTTCTTTCTGCTATGCGAGAAGCCGGTATCAGCACGGTGGCTATTGGTTTTGAGTCGCCTATTGAAGAAGAGCTAACGGCCATGAACAAACATCTAAAGCCGGAAGATATGCTTGCCATGACAAAAATATTTCATAAATTCGGATTTTTAATACACGGCATGTTTATCTTCGGCTATCCATTAAAGGAAGGTGTAGATTTTAAAATGCCGGCAGGAGAACGGATAAAGCGTTTTAAGGATTTTATCAGGAAGGCCAAGATTGACTCGATACAGATTTTGTTGCCCGGGCCCCTCCCGGGGACAGAATTAAGGCACAGGCTTGCGGCGCAGAAACGGCTTTACCCGCTCCAGGATATCGGCTGGGAATATTATGACGGAAATTTTCCGCTTTTTGAACCGGACGCGCCTCTTACTGCCGAAGAAATGCAGTTTTCCAGCAGAAAGATCATGGGCAAATTTTACCAGTTTCACTATATGTTCATATTGGGGTTACATATTTTTTCTTTTCCGGCCATGGTTTTCTTTTTGCATAATATCAGAGTAGGATGGAGAAAATGGTACAGGCCCTGGCGCAATAACCTGATCCGTTTCGGCGGATGGATCATCATGAAGCGGTGGCTTTCGCAGTTTAAAAAAGACGCGTTCCCCGAGAGATTACAAAAGGCAAAAGAGCACATAAAAGCCACCGGAAGCTGATATATTAGGGCGGAAAATTATGTTTGCAAAAAACGAGAATTATGGTATAATAAACCCAATTGTGAAAGATTAGAAAATCTTAAGCCGTAAGGGGGCATGACTACTAAACTTTACGGCTTTTTTTGTTCATAGATGAATTCTTTGATAATACCTGGCGCTAAACGGCCCGACCCTATTGGATGGGTCGGCATCCGCCCTGTGGCGGAGAATTGCGACAGTATGCCCTTGCGGGCAAGGAGGATACAGATGCATACAGGAAAGATCAAGAAAGTTGTACGCGAAAGAGGATTCGGATTTATCAGTGACACCGACGGCAGGGAAGTATTTTTTCATCAGAGTGGGCTCGTAGACGCGCAGTTTGATTCCCTGAATGAAGAGCAGAAGGTGGAATTTGAGATCGAAGATTCCCCCAAAGGCCCCCGCGCTGTCAGTATACATATCGTAAAGGAGTAAGTAGCGTATTATGAAAAAAGTTAAAACTTCGCCCAAGGGCAGGAAATGCAAATTTCCTCACTGTAAGCATATCCTCAGTATCTATAATCATGAGATATTCTGCCATGCTCATCTCGGACAAGTCACCGATGAGCTTAGGAGAATGCATCACTAGATATGATGACCCACAAGGCGCCTAACATAAGTAAGCCCGCCGAGGATAAATATCCCGCTAAAAGTTTTTATGGATTGGGCATTGCCCCTAGAATCCTGGATATCCTAGAGCGCATAAAGTTCAAGGTGCCGACCCCAATACAGGAAAAGGCGATCCCCCTGGCTATCCAAGGTAAGGATGTCATCGGAATCGCGCAGACCGGCACCGGCAAGACCCACGCCTTTGCCATTCCTATGGTGCAGCGCCTTGCGAATACGGAGGGGGTGGGGCTGGTCCTTGCGCCTACGCGAGAACTTGCTATCCAGATTGATGAGGCCTTTTATGGCCTGGCTTACGCATTCGGAATGAAGACCGCCTGTCTTATCGGCGGCGCTCCGATGCCTGGCCAGGTACAGGCGCTACGCAAGAATCCCCGCATCGTTATTGCCACTCCCGGCCGGCTCCTGGATCATATGAGCCAGTGGAATTTCCTGCCGAATACCGTAACTATGCTCGTGCTTGATGAAGCTGACCGCATGCTGGATATGGGTTTTGCCCCGCAGATCACAAAAATCCTGCGTTTCCTTCCGAAAAACAGGCATACCATGCTGTTTTCCGCTACTATCCCCAAAGAGATCATGCAGATTGCCGCTGCCTATATGAAACTTCCTGTTTCTGTTGAGATTGCCCCTTCGGGGACCACGGCAGATAATGTAACGCAGGAATTATTCATAGTCAAAAAAGAAACCAAACCGAAGCTGCTTAGCAAATTACTGGCGCAATATCACGGTTCAGTACTCCTATTCTCCCGCACCAAGCATAATGCGCGTAAGATTATGATATCAATCCGGAATATGGGATATAGCGCCGCAGAGATGCATTCTAACCGCACTTTAAGCCAGCGCCGCGAAGCGCTTGAGGGTTTTAAATCAGGTAAGTATAAGGTGCTTGTCGCAACCGACATCGCTGCCAGGGGCATAGATGTAACCGGTATAGAGCTGGTCCTTAATTATGACCTTCCCGAAGACGCGGAGAACTACGTGCACCGCATCGGCCGCACAGCCAGGGCCGGCAGCCGCGGGCATGCGATTTCCTTTGCTACCCCTGACCAGCGCAGCGATGTTAAGGAGATTGAAAAGATCATCAGGTCTGCCCTGCCTTTATCAAAACACCCGGAAATCCCCCCGGAAGAATTTGTTGAACTCGGGCGCGAAGCTCCCCGAAGAGACTTTAGGCGGCATCAGGGCCAAGGCTCAAGGCCGAATAGATTTCGCCGCTTTTAACCTTCCAATTATCAAAGCTACCCAAAATCAGATATTCTTGTTATAATAGGCAATATGAGTGTATATGTCTATTGCATAAAAGAAAATTACAGGTACCAGTCTTCCATAACAGGCCGGAAGTTTGAGAATGAGTGGTTTTCTCTATCCGAAGATGGCACGGTAATAGTGAAGGGGAGTAATTATAAGGGGTATGCCTGGGATGGATGTAGCCCGAAGTTTAAGATAAAAGATTGGTATTTTGGCACTTGGGAGGCGGTTGTGAATTTTGAGACCGGCCAAAGCAAAACCTATTACGCTTCCTTAATCCACGATGTATTTTACCAGTTTGCTAAAGAGGTCCGCTCATTTGTTAAGCGTAAAGAAGTGGACCGGGAATTCTATAACATCCTGAAAAAGGATGGAATGAGATGCGCCAAGGTTTATTATCTTGGCGTGCGAATATTTGGCTGGATCTGGTGGTATTAAATCTCTCCAAATAGGATAAAAGAATACTTTTAAATTAAAATTCCCTTAAATTATTCCTGGTATTTGTGCGCGTGGAAATATAAGGGGAGGTTTTATGCAGCTATTTCGGCAGCGGTATGCCGGCGCCTTTATATGTAAACGCTTTAAACCACGCAGGGAAAGTCCACCCATCTGCCTCGAACTGTTCAATGCCTTTTACCCCTTGCTGCGCCCCGATCTTTCCGCCTATTATGCTAGCCCAGGTGATGAGGATTCTTCTTCCGAAACTTTGATGATATGCCCCAAGGAGATTTTTCTCCATAGATACACCATGGAAATTCCTCACATCCTCTATTGGGCCAATTGGTAGTTTCTTAAGGTTATCATTTCCCAACGCCATATCATCGGTAAGTTTGTTCGTCTGCTGTCCGGTAAGGGAACCAACCATCCCTCCGACTGCCCCTTCAGTGACTGCTCCTCCTATTGCTCCCCACGGTCCTCCAAATCGAAATCCCCTGGCTGCTCCTTGGCCTATTCCTGCGGCAGTCCCGGTTGTTACGCGCCTAGTATAATTCACTAAACCTTTCAAGTTCTTTTTTTCTCCGCTTGAGCCGGATAAAAATGTAGTTGCGTGATAACCACCCGGGTCTGTTATAAATGACCCCGAGAAAAAGGCATCAGTGCCCTTGGTATCTGAATGCGGATTTAACATGGTACCCATATTATGGACTTGACCGGCTATTATAGGATCTCCGGTAGTTAACCCCGCGGTCATGCCGGGATGGCCTACGATCGCTTGCTTAAGTTGTTTCGTAATATTTCCGCCGCCCTTACCTCCTATCCCGGGAGCGAGGTATGATAATATGCTGCCTGCGAATGCGGGTTGACTATAGGATATTAGAATGGCTGTCAGTAGTAAAATAATCCCGAAACTGCAGATATTCTTCGATTTCATTTCCCCCCTCCGATAGACCCATGTAAAGTGTATCCTCATAAAACCCCGGAATCAAGGCAAGAAAAGTGTTTTAAGAAAACGTTTTCTTCTCTAAGATAGATAATTCTTGCCATAATCGGGTAACGTCTCTATAATTAGTAACTGGGAATTGAAAGAGTTTTCCCCTCGGCCAATAGGGGGGTAGTATTTATTTTCTTTTTATGCAAATCAGGCAAATCCCGAAAACAGCCCCCATATTTATTCTCGGTTTTTCATTATTTACAGCCGGATGCCACATGGCTCGTCTTCCGCCCAAGCCGTCTTCGCTCTCCGTAGAAAAGGCTACGCTAGAGGAGATAAAGCTCGGCCAGGCAAAAAGATTCGCCCAGAACTTTGCGTATGAAAAAAAGAACGTCGAAAAGCAGGCGGAGAAAATAAAACCAAAAGCAAAGCTGCTCAAACCCGCAAAAATATCCGACCCCGCGTGGAAAGCCATCCAGAAGCAAAAGAAAAAATCAGAAAAGGCTTTTACCTTAACTGAACTTATCGATACAGCGCTAAAGAATAATCCCCAGACGCGCCAATCGTGGGAAAACGTGCGTGTAGCCAGGGCAGTGGAAAAACAGGCAGAAAGCGAGCTTTACCCGCAGCTTACCATCTCCGAGAGGATCACCAAGGAGAAACAGTTCTCCAGCTCTTCTCTCGGTAGCCTTCCGAAAAAGATAGATGATACTTACTACGGCCCAAGCGCAGAGTTGACTTATCTTCTTCTTGATTTCGGCGGTCGTAGTGGAAGAGTAGAATCAACCTTCCAGAAAATACTCGAAGCAAATTCACTTTATGACCAGTCCCTGCAGGACCTGATCCTTAACGTGCAGACGGCATATTACAACTATTACAGCGCGCAGTCGCAAGTACAGGCCGCAGGCCTTGATGTCGAAAATACAAAATCAGATTATGATGCTGCCCAGCAGAGGTTTGACGTAGGCCTGGTGCCTAAGCTGGACCTTATGCAGGCAAAGGCAAATTATGAAAATTCACTTTATAAGTTCGAAGACGCCAAAGGTAACCTCAAAAACGCGAAAGCCAATCTTACTTTGGTTATCGGCGTGCCCGCGGATACCGATATCGATATTGCCGCTCCAGCTAAAGAATTACCGACTAATATAGATGAGGATAATGTAAGCCGGCTTATTGAAGAATCTATCCGCAAGAGGCCTGACGTATCCGCTATCAGGGCAGAGTTAAATTCAAAGAAAGCCGCAGCCAAAGCAGCGCTTTCCGATGTGCTGCCTGATTTAAACCTTGGATTAAACGCGCAGCAAACTACCTCCAGATACCATAAGCCGGCAGGGGTTAAAAATGATGAGCATGATTACTCAGGATTCCTGAGCGTTGACTGGGATGTATTCGACGGTTTTAATAACTGGAATAAAAAGAAGCAGGCCGATTATGAAGCAAATATCGCCCTGGATAACCTGATTCAGGCGGAGCTTGAGGCAAGTTCTGACGTCTGGGTAAAATATTATAACTTTATTACCGCGGTGCAGAAGCTTAAATACAGCAGTTCTTTCTTTGACACCTCAAAGATATCTTATGACCTGGCGCTTGAAAGTTATAAGGCTGGTTTAAAAAGCATCCTGGATTTACTGCAGGCTCAAAGCAATCTTTCTCAGGCGCGCAGCCAGTTTATCCAATCCAGGCAGGATGTATTTGTGGCAGTAGCAGGGCTTGCGCATTCTACCGGCACGCCGAATATAAAAATAAATTCAGCACAGAAATCTTACAGAGTTAAGGGGGATTAAATGGATACTGTAAAGAAACCCAATAAACGCATGCAGATGGTTGTTATCGCCTGTCTAGTTCTCGGGGGATTTTTTCTTTTAAAGGGTTTCTTCCGGAAGAAACCGCCGGCAGAAATTCCAGCACGGCCGGTAGAGACCGCGGTCGCATTCGCAAAAGATGCCCCTGTTTATCTTGAATCATTCGGCAACCTCTATTCGCTAAATGACGTGGATATAAAATCGCAGGTTGACGGCAAGATAAAGGAGATAAATTTTATCGAGGGCTCGGATGTCAGGAAGGGCGACCTGCTTGTTACCATTGACCCTGCACCTTTTCAGGCAGCGCTCGATAAGGCACGCGCTGCCCTGAACCAGAACCTGGCTGATTTGAAGCTCAAGAAAGTAACTTTCGAGAGGAATAAAGTGCTTTTTAATAAACAGTTGATCTCCAGGCAGGATTTTGATAAATATTCAGCTGACTTGGCAAGCGCGGAGGCGCAGGTGCGGCTGGATGCGGCTAACGTTGATATTGCTAAGATAAACCTCGATTACTGCTATATCCGTTCTCCTGTAGATGGCTTAAGCGGCAAGCGCCAGGTTGACCTGGGTAACATTGTCAAGGCAAATGACGGGCCGGTCCTGGTGAATATCAAGACCATTGACCAGTTGTACGTTGATTTTACAGTTACCGAGGCAGACCTGGATAGAGTAAGAGAGGCCATGAAAAAAAGCCAGTTGAAAGTGGAGATCTATAGCGATGAATCTCCGGATAAGACCTATTCAGGCGAGCTGTCATTGCTTGATAATTCCGTAGATAATAATACCGGGACATTTCTTTTACGAGCCATAGTCCCTAATAAAGAGAGATCTCTCTGGGCAGGCCAGTTTGTGAAGGTCCGCCTTATTTTGGTCATGGAAAGTAATGCGGTCCAGGTGCCTTATGATGCCGTGCAACTTGGCCAGAATGGCTCTTATTTATTTGCGGTTTCGCCTGATAATAAAGCAGACCTGCGCATGGTTAAGACCGGCAACCGTCAGCAGGATAATATCGTTATTAAAGAAGGGGTAAGGGCGGGAGAAAAAGTAGTTACTTCCGGGCAAATGGGGTTGTCTCCCGGAATGCGCGTTGTTGATGTGGCAGAGCTAAAGATAGCAGAAGAAAAAGCCAATAAATAAAGGAGTTCATTTTAAGGTGAATATTTCCGAGACCTTTATACGCAAGCCCATCATGACCATACTGGTAACAGTGGTTGTGTTACTGTTCGGTATAGCGGCATATCTTAAACTTCCTGTCAGCGACCTGCCGGTAGTGGATTATCCGGTTATCACGGTTCATGTCGCCTATCCAGGCGCAAGCCCAGAGACCATGGCCAAGACTGTGGCTTCTCCGCTCGAAAACCAGTTTACGCAGATACCCGGCCTTACTACGATGATCTCGGATAATACCGAGGGTCAGACCAAGGTTTATCTTACTTTT
This sequence comes from Candidatus Omnitrophota bacterium, assembly GCA_050012075.1. Lineage (GTDB taxonomy): Bacteria > Omnitrophota > Gorgyraeia > Gygaellales > Profunditerraquicolaceae > JAMWCI01. The sequence goes on from JBEKHW010000016.1 coordinate 15,973, forward strand.
TTGCTTGATCGTAGTGTTGACCTCGCTGCCCCTGATGTGCAGGCAGCCATTCAGCGCGCAACCGCCAATCTTCCCACTGACCTGCCTGCCCCGCCCAGCTACACCAAGACCAATCCCAGTGACACGCCTATTATGTATCTGATGGTTAATACCGACACGCTTACTCCCGGACAGTTATACGATTTCGGAAACAGGGTTATCGGACAGAGGATAAGTATGATAGACGGCGTTTCGCAGGTGCAGGTCTTTGGCGCTAAAACCGCAGTGAGGGTTCAGGTAGATCCCAATAAGATGGCGGCTTATAAAATTGGCATCAATGAAGTGGCACAAGCTGTAAATAACGGCACGGTTACTATACCCGGAGGAAGTTTAAACGGAGAGGTGCGCACATTCGCTATCGAGCCACAGGGCCAATTGCTTAAAGCCAAAGATTACGAGCCGCTTATCGTTGCCTACCGCAACAATGCCCCTATACGCCTACGAGATATCGGCAAATGTATTGACAGTATCGATAACGACGTCGTCAATATTAATTATGTGAAATCAGGTGAGGGGGTAAGGGGCGGGACGGTTGGGATTGCAGTTTCCCGTGAAGCCGGCGCTAACACCGTAAGTTTAGCGCGTGACGTAAGGGAGGTCGTTGGGAGATTACAGAAAGAGATTCCAGGTTCAGTGCATCTTATTATATTTCATGATAAATCGGATTTTATCGTTTCTTCTATTAATGACGTAAAGCTTACTATTCTAATCGCTCTTTTCCTGGTCATTTTAATCATTTTTCTATTTTTAGGTCGGCTTTCGGATACGATCATTCCCAGCGTTAGTCTGCCGCTTTCGATTATCGCTACGTTTTTGGTCATGTATGCGCTGCATTTTAGCTTGGATAACCTGTCGCTTATGGGATTGATCCTGTCGGTCGGGTTTGTCGTAGATGACGCCATCGTCGTCCTGGAAAACACGGTCCGCCTTGTCGAGCAGGGCATGAAGCCGTTGCAGGCGGCGATACAAAGCGCGCGCGAGATCACTTTTACCGTTATCTCCATGACATTGTCGCTGGCTGTAATCTTTATCCCTCTTGTCTTTATGGGCGGTACAGTTGGAAGGATCTTCAGGGAGTTTTCCATAACAGTTGTCATGGCGGTCTTCTGTTCAGGAATTATCTCTCTGACGTTAACCCCGATGATGTGCGCGCGTATGTTGAAGGAGAAGGGAAAAGAAAAAGAAGCTTCCCTGCAGAAATTTATGAATAAATTCCTGAATAAGGTCATAAGCGGATATGGCGCCTCTCTGAAATGGACTCTTAAGAGGCCGGTTACGACCCTGGTTGCCTGGATACTCTGTTTTGCCGGGACATTGATATTCTTTTTTGCCCTCCCGCAGTCACTGCTTCCTGAAGGGGATAGCGGCTTTATAATAGGAGGGACATTAGTGCCGCTAGGCACATCTACGAAAAAAGTGCGGCAATTTCAGAGGTCTATCGACCGGATAATGTTGGATGAACCAGCAGTCGACCGCTTTATCACGATTACCGGAATCAGTCCCGGAGCCGACCAAAGTACGGGATTCTTAGTTTCTGTTCTAAAGCCGAGAGAAAAAAGAAAAGTGACGATACAGCAGGTAATCGGAAGGCTACGCACTAAATTTTTCGGGCTTACCCAGGGGTTTGTCTTTATGCAACCGCTTCCTTCATTGAGGATATCCACGGGTGCTGAAAGTACTGCGCGCGGCAATAAATATTCTTATGTCCTGACTGGCCCTGACCAGGACCAGCTGTATGCAACGGCACTTGATTTCGAAAAGGTCTTAAAAAAGCTTCCGGGGTTCCGCGACGTGCAGAACAGCGTTAAATTAAACATGCCCCAGCTTAATATTCAGATCTACCGCGACCGCGCATCCACCTTCGGCTTAACCGTAGGGGATATCGAAGAAGCCCTGACCCTGGCATTTGCGCAGGGCAAAGTCACTACTTTTAAGACAGACGTCGATATATACAACGTTATCGTAGAATTGGATAAGAAATTTCAGAAGAATCCCGAGAATCTTTCCCATATTTACCTGCACTCAAGGACTACGGGGGGACTGGTGCCGCTATCCGCCATTGCCGAATGGGATCAGGGGGTCGGCCCTCAGGATGTCCCGCATTACAATCAGCTTAACTCAGCGACACTTTCGTTTAATATAGACCCGAGTGTTCCTATAGGCACCGCAACCAAGAATCTTGAAAAGGCGGCAGCGAGATTCCTGCCTTACGGAGTAAACGGATTTTTCCAGGGAGAGGCTAGGCAATTTAAGGAAGCAGTGGCAAGTTTGGGTATTCTCATTCTCATCGCGATATTTATTAAATACATTATATTAGGTATCCTCTATGAAAATTATGTGCATCCCGTAACAATCTTGACGACGCTGCCTGTGGCTACCTTCGGCGGCTTACTTACGTTATTTTTCTTCAGACAGCAACTCTCGCTCTATGGCTATGTGGGGCTTTTTATGCTCCTGGGTATTGTTGCCAAAAACGGTATTATGATGGTTGATTTTGCCAATGCTAACCTGCAGAAGAAAGGCGTTACTGATTTTGAAGCGATCTATGAGGCCTGCCTTGTGCGCTTCCGCCCTATTACCATGACTGGTCTGTCCGCCATCATGGGCGCTGTGCCCATCGCGCTTGGTTTCGGGGCCGACGGAGAATCGCGCCGCCCGCTTGGTTTAATCGTCATCGGAGGTTTGATATTTTCTCAGGTCATTACTCTTTATGTTACGCCGGGGCTTTTCCTTTACCTGCAGAAATTCCAATCAAAGGTGCTTGATAAGTTTGAATTAACACGTTCAGAAGCAGCGCGTAAAGCCATGGAGTCGCCTGGGGAAGATTAACCGTATGAAGACAGGAAAAATGCTTTTTTGGGCTGGGGTTGTGTTGATTTTAAGCACCGGGCTCATTCATTTGCTTGACGCTCCGGACAGCTTTCACGACGCACTTTACAAGGGCTGGCTTTTTTATGCTAACGGCATAGGCGCGTTAGTTGCTGCTTATGGTATTTATCGCGGCAGGCTCTGGGGGTGGGGTTTAGGGTTTTTCATCGTAGCGGCCTCATTTATCAGCTATTGTTTAAGTAGGACCGTGGGATTACCTCAAATCCCGGCTGAGCCTGAGGCGTGGTTTGAGCCACTGGGAGTTGCTTCATTGATTGCTGAAGGATTATTTGTGCTGGTTTTTATCTTAAAGATAAGCATAGGGGGGCAGGAGTGGACAAAGAGTCGGTTATAAAAATCCAAAAAAACGAGCTGACCGAACATATAATATACAAAAAACTTGCCGGGTTGGTAAAAAATAATGAACACCGCGCAATACTCGAGAGGATTTCCAGTGAAGAGCTTAATCATTACCAGGTTTTTAAAGGGCTAACCGGTGAAGAATCTGCTCCCGATAAACTGAAGGTTTTCTTATTTGTCCGTATTTGCCGGTTCTTAGGGCTTAATTTCGGACTTAAGCTTATGGAATCAGGGGAAGGCATTGCTCAGGATGTTTATGCACGCCTGAAGGCGATCTCGCCGGAAATAGAGGCAGTTATACGCGATGAAGAAGAACACGAAAAGGAACTCATCAGCCTTATTGACGAAGAACGCCTTAAATATGTAAGCTCGATAGTGCTGGGTTTAAATGACGCCCTGGTTGAGCTGACAGGAGCGCTTGCCGGATTAACCCTGGCTTTACAGAACAACCGCCTTATAGGTATAGTGGGTTTAATAACCGGCTTAGCCGCTTCTATGTCCATGGCTAGTTCCGAATACATATCAACAAAGCACGAAGAAACAGAAAAAGATCCTCTTAAGGCAAGTATCTATACGGGAATAGCCTATGTCGGGACTGTTTTATTCCTGATTTTTCCTTATTTTTTGTGTAAGAACATATTTGTCTCCCTAGGCTTTACCATTGTAAACGCGCTTTTAGTAATATTGATTTTTACCTTTTATGTATCGGTTGCCAAGGGGCTGCCTTTTAGAAGAAGATTTTTTGAAATGGCGCTGTTGAGTTTGAGTATAGCCGCGATAAGCTTCTTTATAGGCCTCGGGGTAAGAAAGATATTCGGCATTGAGGGCTAGAGGTATAAACTGACAGAAAGGGTATGTCCGTGCGATTGAAGATGCCTGTTAAAAGAATCTTTCTTTTTATAGGGGTAGTTTTGGTATTTGCGATTATCGGTTTCCTTGCACGTAAGAACCACAATGATTTTGAGGCGGCGATCATCGACCAGGCAAGGGACCAGCTGTTGCTTATCGCACGTTCCGAAACGCAAAGCATCAACAAATATATTTCTAATATCCAGCAGGAACTTGAAATCCTCTCCTCGGAAGCAGTAATCCGCAAGAATTTATTCCAAACATATACCGAAGAGACAAAAGAAGAATTTTACGCCTTGGATGATTCTTATAAGGATGTAAAGGGGTTGGTTAGCGCGCTGTATCTAATCGATGCGCGCGGGGTCGTCAAATATGTAAGTCCCTTCAATAAGAAACTTCTTAACAAAGATTTTTCATCGCTGCCGGACGTAAGTATCGCATTGACTCTACCCACAATGTATACAAGCGGCATACTAGGGGTTAATTCGGCTATGCAGGAAATTGCCGTGGACCAGCCGGTCTGTGAAGGCGGCAAATGCATAGGGCTTATCCGCGCGCTTATCCGTGTAGATAAAATCAGCGAACTTGTAGGGCTTCTTAACGAAACAAATCGCCGCTTTACATTCTTAATTGAACACCAGGGTAACCTTATCAGTTATCCCGTACCGCGATATATCGGCGCTAATGTTGTAGAAGTATTAAGCCAGGGCGTCGCGCCACAGGGCAGGTTACAAATACAGGCGTTAGTAAAAATGATGCAAGAAGGCAGGGAGGGTTCAGGTGTATTTAATTTTTCTTTGTTTTCCCGGGGATTCGCTATTCCCAAAACAGTAGTTGCTTTTGCGCCGATTAGCGTAAGCGGTAATAATTGGTCTATTGCCGTAGCCATGGATTACAATGTAATCTCTACTTTTATCGATCGTAATGCGCGAGATAATATTGTTTATTTCGGGTTTATTATCTTTGTATTGTTTTCTCTCGGAGGGATATCTTACTGGCGCCAGAAACAAAGGGCTGATGAAATACAGCGGCTTTATACGAGCCTTGCTAAAAGCCACGCTGAATTACAAACCACGCAGTCAATCCTGATTCAAGCGGAGAAAATGGAGATTGTCGGAAAGCTGGCCAGCGGTGTGGCGCACGAAGTGAAAAATCCCCTGGCAGTTATTTTGCAGGGGCTGGAATACCTTAAGAGAAAGGTCTGTCTGGATGACAAAAATGGCCTTGTGCTTATACAGGATATCGAAAATGCGGTGCAGAAAGCGGATTCGACTATTAAAGGATTGCTTGATTTTTCTTCGGTAACAAATTTGGAATTGAAACCCGCAAATATCCATGAGATAATTGAAAATAGCCTGGCGTTGTTGGGGCATCTCTTTACGAAGCATCGCGTGAAGGTAATAAAAGATTTTAAAGAGGGAATCCCCGAAGTCAGTGTCGATAAAAATAAGATTGAGCAGGCGCTGGTGAACATTATCATGAATGCGCTCCAGGCAATGCCCGATGGCGGCGACCTGCTTATAAAGACATACGGCGAGGTAAACCGCGTAGTAGTCGAAATAAGCGATAGCGGCAGCGGCATCTCTCTGGAGAACCTTAAAAACATTTTCGAGCCATTTTTTACCACCCGGCGCTTTAATGGCGGGACCGGGCTTGGTCTTTCGATTGTAAAGAACATCATGGATATGCATAATGGCGAGATTAGTATTTTAAACAACACCGGTAAGCCGGGTGCCACTGTCAAATTGATTTTTAAGGTATAGCGCCAGGGGCATGGCTTATTTTAGGGGGGGGAGACATGGAAAAGAGAAAAGTGCTTTTAGTAGACGATGAAGAGGCCTTTACGCGCGCGGTGAAACTGAATCTTGAATCTACCGGCAACTATACCGTGATGGTTGAAAATAGCGGGGAGCGGGCGCTAGCTACGGCAAAAACTTTTAAGCCCGCTATTATCTTGTTGGATATCATGATGCCGGATACGGAGGGTTCTGAAGTAGCTACGAATTTGAAGGGAGACAATGAATGTAAAGATATTCCGATTGTATTCTTAACTGCCCTCGTTACGAAACAGGAAGTCGGAGGAAGCTGCGCTGTGATAAGCGGCCACCCCTTTATCGCCAAGCCCGTGAAGCTAGACGATTTAGTTGCCTGTATCGAGCGTTATATCGTAAAATAAGCCAAAAATAGAAATAGGGCATTGAAGGCCATGATAATAGCATGCTCATGGCCTTTTTCTTATGGTAGAAAAAAGTCAGAAGAAAGAGGAAATAGCCAATTTATATAAATTGAAGTTTAGTTTATATTAATAAAGGAATTAGGTTGGATAGACAAGGAGGGGTATTATGAAAGCAAAAGTATTTATAGCGGCAGTAAGTTTTGCGGTTGTGTGCTTATTTGCCTTTGTGCAGAGAATGGGAGTAAGCTATGCCGACTCGCCCCGCGGCAGGGATCGCGACCATGGCCGCAATAGATTCTACAGGCACTACCGTTTCTATCCCAGTGATTATTACCTGTACAGGAAGATATATTATCTGCCTTTAGGCAGGTATTACTATTATTATGACGTTTATCCGGAGAAGGTTTATTATTATGAAACAGAAAAGGTTTCTCCTTCCGTAAACCCCAATTACCTGCCGCTTACAAGTATAGCAAATATGGCTTCGCAGGGAGTGCCTGATGAGGTTATTATCTCGGAGATAGAGCGGACGCACTCTATTTACAAGCTTAATATAGAGATTATTACCTACCTGAAGCAAAACGGGGCAGGCAGCAAGCTGATAGATTATATGCTGAGTCCCGCGGAATATTATAAAAATAAGGCAGGTAAGTAATGAGGGGCGGCACTATAGGTTAAAATAACAGCGGATTAGGGGCTGCCGTAGAAATTAAAGGCTATGATTAAAAGAACTAATCATAGCCTTTTTTATTTATGTTTTAGCTTGACAAATCGGGTTACTATGGTATATTTTCTATTGAGTGAGCACTCACTCAATAGAAAAAGGGAAGGGAATTTCTGATGAGTAGGGCCGATACAAGTTTTGATACCCGTAAGAAGATAATCAATTCCGCTCTCCTGGTTGCCGCGCAGGCAGGTTTTGCCAGCGCTACCACAAAAGAGATAGCCGGAAAAGCAAAATGCTCAGAGGGGATTATTTACCATTATTTTAAAGGTAAAAACGAACTTTTCTTCGCGGTAATCAAGGAAAATGCCGATGCGTTTCTTGCGCAATTGGGAGCGCAGCTAAAAGACACAAGTGGCGCAAAGGATAAATTAGAGAAATTGATTGATTTCCATTTCCAGTATTTTACCGGTAAAATCAACATCTTTCAGATACTTTTCGGAAAGGCCTCGGATGCCACTGTCCCGTTCCCGTATGTTTTAAAGACAATAATCCTGCCTTACCAGCAGGTCATCGAAGGTATAATCAGGGATGGTATTGCTTCGGGAGAGCTTAGCAATGTAAACCCCGTTATTGTTGCTTCAAGCCTCCTGGGTATGATGCAGTTTAATATTATAAAGATGCATTTCGGGGTGAGCGGAATCGCCATAAATGATATTAAATCATCGATAAAACAGCTTATTTTTAAAACGCTTTTAAGAAACGCATAATATATGAGAATGATATCAAAATTGCCGGTAACTGTCTTGTGTTTCTTCCTCGGGATATCTTACGCTTTCTGTGCAACTCCCAAAGAGCCGGCGCAATATAAATTATCCCTTGAAGATACCATTAGCCTGGCTTTTAAAAATAATAAGGATATCCAGATCCAGGAGGAGGAGATTAATGTTGCCAGGGCAAATATCCTTTCGGCATACGGCCGCTTCCTGCCGAAAGTAAATCTTAACGCAGGATACACGCATGACGGAGCGGTATTGAATATACCCGTAACGGGCATGAAGAAGGATGAAGGTGTTTTTAGCGGCTACACTAACGACAATAAAGTCGGCGTATCCATAGACGAGACTGTTTATAACGGAGGAGCGGATTTCGCCAACTTTAAACAGGCCCAGCTGGGTTTAAGGGTCCAGGAGGAAACATTGCGTTCCCGTAAGCTGGATGTAGTGCTTGAGGCCAAAAGGCTTTATTACGGACTGCTCCTTGCTTATGAGACCGAACGTATCGCCAGCGAACTGGTGGCTCAAGCGCAATCTCATTATGAAGACGTAAAAAAGAAGTTTGCGCAAGGTTCGGCTTCCAAATTCGAGCTCCTGCAATCAAAAGTCCAGGTCTCAAAATTACTTCCGGAGCGGGTTAAGTCAAAGAACGCGATAGATTCTATAATGGCCGATTTAAAAAAGCTGCTTTATTTGAAGATGCAGGATTCAATAGAGGTAAAAGAGAAACTGGCTTTTTCTCCGATACAGCTTGACGAGGAAGGATTTTTAAAGAACGCGTATATGAATAGGCCCGAGATGAACTTGAAATTACTCGGCATAGATATAAACAAATGGCAGATACAAACGGCAAGGGCAGGCGGCTTGCCGCAGGTCAATGCCGGGGCGGATTACAATTACAGATCTAATAACCTGGATAATATGTTCAACAAAAGGCACAATGACTGGAGTATCGGTTTTAGCGTAAGTATCCCGATATTTGACGCTTTCTCTACAAAGGCCAAAGTCCAGGAGGCAAAGGCGCGCTATGCCCAGGCGCATCTGGATAAAGAAAATCTGAATGAACAGATCGCAGTGGATATCAAAAAAGCCTGCCTTGACCTTAAAGAGGCGTTTTCCATAATCGATGCGACTAAAGACGATATCGAAGAGGCGAGAGAAGCGTTAAAGATATCCGAGGTTAGTTTCAATAGTGGTGAGGGGACTAACCTTGATGTGTTGGATTCGCAGGTGACCCTTAGTCAGATAGAAAAAAATTATTCGGAAGCCGTATATGATTATCTTATGGCAGGAGCGTTTCTTGACAGATCCATAGGCAGGAATTATTTCGCCGGGGGAGGCAAAAAATGAGAAAGAAGATCAGGGTACTTATAATAATCGCGCTTGCGGCAGTAGCCCTGGGGGTGTTCCTTTATATCCAGGGAAAAGAAAAAGACGGCAATAAAAAGATAAAGGTTTCCGGTAACATCGAGGGACAGGATGTTCGCCTGTCGTTTCGGGTAGGCGGCAAGATCATCCAGTTGTTCGCGGATGAGGGCAGCGTAATAAAGATAGGAGATATCGTCGCAAAACTTGATACGGATGAATTGACGAAAATAAAGGACCAGGCCGAGGCGTCTCTAAAAGCTGTCCAGGCACAGTATGGCCTGGATAAAGTTGATGCCGAGCGCGCAGAAAATCTTCTTAAGGCGGGCGCTATCTCTACCCAGAAAAGAGATGCATCCGTAACAAAAGCTGATGCGGATAAAGCAAATATAGAGGCGCTGCAAGCTTCGCTGGAGTTGGCCAGGACAAGATTAGGGTTTGCTGACCTGGCTTCTCCACTTGACGGTTTTGTGCTTGTAAAAAGCGCTGAGGCCGGTGAGGTGGTACAGGCAGGCACTACTGTTTTTACCGCGGTAGACCTGCATGATATATGGCTCACCGCTTATATTAACGAGACAGATTTAGGAAGGGTTAAGCTTAACCAGTCCGCCGAAATAAAAACCGACACGTATCCGAAGAAAGCATATAAAGGTTATATCTCTTTTATCTCCCAGGAAGCAGAATTCACTCCTAAGCAGATTCAGACTACCGAGGAGCGGGTAAAACTTGTCTACCGGGTCAAAATCAAGGTGGATAATACGGCCCTTGAGCTAAAACCAGGTATGCCTGCGGACGGCTATATCATCGAATAGAATGGTTACCATAAAAGCCACTAACCTCACCAGGAAATTCGGCCAGGTTACTGCCGTTGATAATCTGAGCCTTGAGATTGAAGAGGGCGAGATTTTCGGGCTCGTCGGACCGGATGGCGCAGGAAAATCAACTACCATGCGCCTGTTAGCCGGGATATTGGAGCCGGATGGCGGAGATGCTTGGGTTTTCGGCAAGCATATCGTAAAGGAATCTGAGAGCTTAAAAGACCATATCGCCTATATGCCGCAGCGTTTCGGCCTTTATGAAGACCTGACAGTGGAAGAGAATATCGATTTTTACGCTGATATTTACGGCGTGCATGATAAGGAAAGAGCAAACCGCATTGAGCGGCTGTTAGATTTTAGCGGATTGACTTCATTTAAGAATAGATTGGCGCGTAATCTTTCCGGAGGGATGAAGCAGAAGTTAGGGCTTGCCTGCGCGCTTGTCCATACCCCCAAAGTCCTTTTGCTGGATGAGCCCACTAATGGCGTTGACCCTGTCTCGCGCAGGGATTTCTGGCAGATACTTTATCAGTTGCTAAAAGAAAAAGTAACGATATTGTTTTCCACTTCTTATCTTGATGAGGCAGAGCGTTGCAGAAGAATAGGCCTTATTCATCAGGGTAAGCTCCTTAAATGCGATTCTCCCTCTAATATCAGGATGGAACGCAAGGCAAGTACACTGGAGGAAGCTTTTATCTCGACATTACATGACTATGGACTCAAATAATAATATAGCAGTCAAGGTCGATAAATTAGAGAAGCGGTTCGGAGATTTTACCGCGGTTAACCGGATAAGTTTCGAAGTAAAAAAGGGAGAGATTTTCGGTTTCCTTGGGCCTAACGGCGCAGGAAAATCCACGACCATAAGGATGCTCTGCGGGATCCTGGCGCCTACCTCAGGAGCCGGCAGTGTGGGCGGTTATGATATTAACCGGCAACAGGAGTTAATAAAACAGAATATTGGATATATGTCGCAGAAATTTTCCCTTTATGAAGACCTAACAGTGGAAGAGAATATCGATTTTTACAGCGGTATCTACAAAATCCCGAAAAAAATGCGCAAGGAGCGCGAAGAGTGGATAATCAGGATGGCGGGTATTGAGCCGTTCCGGTCGCATTTGACCGGCACTCTGGCAGGAGGCTGGAAGCAGAGATTGGCATTAGGATGCGCGCTTATACATGAGCCGAAAATAATCTTTCTGGATGAGCCTACCTCTGGCGTAGATCCTATTGCCAGGAATAACTTCTGGAATCTTATAAAGGCAATGGCAGCACAGGGCGTTACTGTTTTTGTCACCACTCATTATATGGATGAGGCAGAGAATTGCGGGAGACTGGCGCTTATTTACCGTGGAGATATTATTGCCATCGGCACTCCCGGAGATTTAAAAAAGGAATGCATGAAGGAAGGTGTTTTAAAAGTATCGGTATCTAACCCACAAGATTGGATCGGGAAAATAGAAAAATTAGAACCGGTAAAAGAAGTGGCGCTATTCGGAGCGGCGCTGCACGCGATTGTAAAGGATATAGAGCGTGCAACACTGGAGATTACCGGCTTATTCAGTCAGCAAGGGGCCAAAGATTATTCTGTAGAAAAAATAAGCGCGTCATTAGAGGATGTTTTTGTTTCTCTTATCGAATCTTACGACGCTGCGGGACAGGGAGAAAAGTGTGAACCTAGTAAGGGTTAATGCTATAGTCAAGAAGGAATTCATCCAGATTATCCGCGATTACAGGAGTTTGGCCCTGGCGCTTTTTATTCCGGTGCTACTTTTAATGATTTTTGGATTTGCCCTGAGCCTTGATGTTGACAATATACCTATGATTATCTGGAACCAGGATAAATCGCAGGTCTCTTCCGAATTCATCCTGAATTTCAGGAATTCGCGTTATTTTAAAATTACAGGTTATGTCGATAGCTATGATAAGTTGCAACATTATATAGATACCAAGAAAGTCCTTATGGCCATGGTGATACCGAAGGATTTCTCAAAATATCTTCAGGCAGGCAGGGCCGCGCCTTTACAGCTGTTGGTAGACGGCAGCGATTCTAACACCGCTACTATTGCCATGGGTTATGCCAACTCCGTCGTCTCGCAGTATAACATAAACTTGATAGCCGGCTCTTTATCAAAAATGGGCCAGAGAAACCTTTCGCTCATAGATATGCGGCCTAGGGTCTGGTTTAACGAAAACTTAAAGAGCAGGAATTATATTATCCCCGGATTAATCGCGGTAATCATGATGATTATCGCTGCCCAGCTTACTTCCATTACCGTTGCCAGGGAATGGGAGAGAGGCACCATGGAGCAGTTGATTTCAACGCCTGTGCGCCGCGGTGAGCTTATCCTTGGCAAATTCATACCTTATTTTATCATCGGTTTCTTTGACCTTCTGGTTGCCGTGGCAATGGCGCAGTTTGTCTTCGGTGTCCCTTTAAGAGGGAATCTGTTTTTGCTTCTTATCTTAAGCAGCATATTTCTTACCGGTTCATTGGCGCAGGGGCTATATTTTTCTATCTTTGCCAAAAACCAACGCTTGGCTACGCAGTTGGCGATTCTTACTACGTTTCTGCCGACATTCCTGCTTTCCGGCTTTGTCTATCCTATTTACAATATGCCAAAAATCATACAGGCGATTACTTTTTTTCTGCCGCCTCGTTATTTCATTCTGATACTTAAAGGGATTTATTTAAAGGGAGAGGGGATTATTTTCTTATGGAGGCCGGCGCTGTTTTTGCTGGCCTTCGCGGTCTTTATGGTAATGACGGCTTACCGTAAGTTCCAAAAGAAGGTTACCTAGGAAGGAATAAGCGATGTTTGAGCGTATCCAGACAATCCTGATTAAAGAGTTCAAACAGGTGTACCGAGACCCGAGGATGAGGACGCTACTTTTTATTTCACCGGTGATCCAGGTGCTTATCTTCGGCTACGCCGCTACTACCGACGTCAAGAATATCCCGACGGCAGTTTACGACTTGGATAATACGGCTCAAAGCCGCGACGTCATCAGGGCATTTTCTTATTCCAGGTATTTCAGCATAAAAAATTATGTGTATGACGATAAACAGGCAAGAGAGCTGATAGACAAGGCAAAGGTAAGTGTGCTGCTGCGTTTTAATCACGGTTTTGCGAAGGATTTAGAGGGGAATAAAGGGGCCCAGATGCAGGTCATAATCGACGGCACGGATTCAAACACGGCAGGTATTGTTTTATCTTACGCAAGCAGGATTATCCAGAAATACAATTATTCTGTCTTACAGGAGCGCGCAAATATATTATTGCAACAGCAGGCAGTTTTTCCTAGTGTCGACCTGCGTGACCGCGCCTGGTTTAATGAGAACCTTGAATCGAGGAATTATTATATACCGGGAGTAATCGCGTTGATAGTTACCCTTACCTCGATACTGCTTACGGCAATGGCAATAGTCCGCGAAAAAGAAATCGGCACCATGGAACAATTGATTGTCAGTCCCATTAAGCCGATTGAGCTTATCCTGGGTAAAATCGCGCCCTTTGCCGTGATCAGCTTCATTGACCTTATTTTCGTTGCCTGTGTCGGGGTATTGTGGTTTAAGGTGCCGATAAGGGGGAGCATACTCTTACTTATCGGCTCAACCTCCGTCTATTTATTGACTACTCTGGGAGCGGGGTTATTTATTTCTACGATTTCTTCCACCCAGCAGGAAGCCGCAATGTCAATGTTTCTTTTCCTGTTTCCGGTCAACCTTCTTTCCGGGTTTATGTTTCCGATAACCAGCATGCCCGTGATTGTCCAGTACATTACTTTAGTAAATCCCTTAAGGTATTATCTTGAGATTTTAAGAGGCATATTCCTGAAGGGTATCGGTATCAATATCCTCTGGCCGCAGATTCTGGCTCTTTTATTCATAGGGACTACTGTTATTTCGTTAAGCTCCTTAAGGTTCCATAAAAGATTAGGATGAAAGATGATTAACCTTATGAGAAGAAGGAGAGAGTGATTATGAAAATACTAAAAAGGCTTATTCTATTTTTAGGGATTGTGTTTCTTGGCATAGCTATTTTGTCGGTTACGCTCTTTATTGTGGTAAAGCATATCAAGATAAAGGAGTTGGTTGAGCATGAAATAGAACAAGAGCTGGGGATTAATATTACAATACAGAAGCTGGAGTTCTCTCCGCTTATGGTTCTTATCAGGGCAGAGGGTGTAACCATCCATAACCCCCCCGGTTTCGAGGAAAAGGAGCTTGCTTATATACCTTTGATCGGCATAATATGGGATCCGGTAAAGGTGCTTATGCGTAAAAATCCCGATATCTATGTGGTGGGCCTCGACCTTGCGCGGTTAAATGTCATTAAAAACAGGGAAGGCAAGATCAATATTAAAGAATTGATTCCGGTTAAAGAGGAGGGTGTTTCTCGTAAGGATGAGACACCTTTTTCTTTTGATATCCTGGTATTATCTGTCGGCGAGGTAAATTATACGGAATACTCCGGCACTGCCAAGAAAACGCATAAATACACCATAGGTATAAAGCGGCGGGCATTCCTTAACCTTAAAAGCGAAGATGAAGTGATAAAGCTGATTATTTATAACGCAATACAAAACACCGAGATTGTAAAATTGATTAATTTGACGGTAAAGCCCATCTTTTCAAATGTCACTGATACTTTTAATGCGGCCTGGGGCACGGCGCAGACAGGAGCCAAGGGCGCGTTAGAAATAGCTTCTTTGCCTTTTAAGCTTCTTTTCGGAAAATAAAATGCCTCCAGCCCGAAAATAATTGACAACCTTTTCTGTAGGCGTAGAATGAGAAGGTATAAGGGGGGCAGCAATGATAAAGATATTAATTAAAGTTATTGCGGTTATCGTATTGATATTTGCTTTATACACCTATATAAAATATAACACTTGGAAAACATCTAATGAAAAGTTCAATACTCTTTATCAAGAAGATAAATATGATGAGGCATCCATAGTCGCTCAAAAGGAATTAACCTGCGCTGAAGAGATACCGTTCTTTAGCAAGTACTATATCGGGCCATCATTGAATAACCTGGGGAAAGCTTGCCAGGGGCAGAAAAAATACGCCGAGGCAGAATCTTATTATAAGCGTTCGCTAGCGACGGCAGAGTCGGTTTCGGGGGAGAATAGCATTGAGGCCGCGACTGTTTCAGAAAACATGGCAAAACTTTATAAAGAAACCGGCAAGCAGGAAGAATCGCAGAAATTATTAGAACAGTCCCAGAAAATAAAAGCCGCACGTCAGTAAATAAGAAGTTTATTTAGGGTAATAAGAGGAAACTATTATGGCAAGCGAGATAGACAAGATACTGGATAAAGACGAAAAAATATTTTGGCGCGGCAAGCCCAAGTATATCGCCTATATACTCAAATATTCCCCTGTTATGTTAATCGGATTTTTTTGGTGCAGCTTCCTGCTCCCATTTTATTTATTAGCTATCCTGGGCAGAGCCCCTGTTTTTCTCTGGATAATCCTGGTCCCTCATACGTTAGTAGGCCTGAGTTTCTTTATGGTTCCGCTGTTGGCCACTTTTTCTTTTCCGTACATAGAATACGCGATTACCTCAAAAAGGATTATCACCAAATCTGGGTTCTTCGCCAGAAACTTTACCACCGTAGACTATACAAATTTAACTGATGTATCGGTAAGGATAGGGCTGATAGGAAGGATTACCGGTACAGGGGATATCTTTTTTATTTCCGGCGTGGGCATATTTACCGCAAGGACATCCCGCGAGGCCATTTGGGCGGTCGAGAACCCCTATGAAGTATTCAAGCTGTTAAAACAGGTGTATTTTGATATTAAGACGGATATAGAGTTCCCGAATAAATTAAGGCCTCCTGTGAATCCTGGATACCCGTCCGAATACGACCCGTTTAAGAAGTGATTTCACGGGATTTATGTAGTATAGTAATAAAGTAGTTGCACCGTAGCACGTATGATATTATAATATTTTGGTTATATAAAAGAAAGGCAGGAGGGATAGATGAAAAAGATTACCAGTGTTTTTATCACGGCGTTTGTGTTTTTCTTTGGTTTTATGAATATGGTTTTTGCCGAGTCCGTAAGCAGCAATTTAAAGGGCAATGACCTTACTAACCGGAAAAAGAAATTGCCTTCCGGAAAAGTAGAGAGCCTTGAGTCAATGACCTATAAGATGACGGACATGAATAAAGATAAATTTACGAACTTAGAAGTGAATAAGAATGCTACGCTGGAAGCCGGGAAAATCGATGATCTCAATAAAACTAATATTAAATTTGATAACTTGGGAAAAGGTGAGGATTTGAATAAAAAGGCGAATCCAGGAACCGATAAAATGGAGAACCTCGATAAAACTGGTAACAAAGAGCAGGAGTTGGGGTGGGAGTTGAAATCAGATGATTTAGAAAGAAAACGCTAAATTTATCTTGTTGCTTCTATTTCTTTTAGAATATCCCGCTCCATAATCTTACCTAGGAACAACAATTCTTCCCGTAATCCTTCATAGCTGGATATATTTTTATCCCCGTGGCAGGGAAATTGCGCATTGCCCAATCTTTCCGGAAGGGTTAAATATCCCTTGTTTATACTCAAAGGATATTTCCAACAGTTAAAGGGTTTATAATACCACCTGTGTAAACCCTGCTGCTCGGATAACCGCTGTAAGGCGCAGGAGCCGTCTGCCATACTGAATACGCAGGTGCGGATAAACCCCAGGAAAACCTTGAAATCAAACGCGCGCATTTTCTTATCTTTATTCATCAAATTATAAATAATTTT
This sequence comes from Candidatus Omnitrophota bacterium, assembly GCA_050012075.1. Classification (GTDB taxonomy): domain Bacteria; phylum Omnitrophota; class Gorgyraeia; order Gygaellales; family Profunditerraquicolaceae; genus JAMWCI01. Next base: position 32,657 of record JBEKHW010000016.1, read on the forward strand.
ATTGAGCTGCAGGAAACTTCTGCGTTTCTTTGACAGGCACATTCTCTGGGTTGTTGCGTCAATTGTTATGACTGCTCCCCGTATTTTAAGCCTCATCTTCCTGAACACCTTTGTTTTATCTTTTACGAGGCGCGTCAATACCTCTGCTTCTTCCAGTGTTACAGCTACCGGAAGGCTGCAGCACATTCCAATGCAATTTTTCGATAGGAATGAACAGGCAGGCACGCGCTCTTTCCTGAAACGCTCAATATCAATACGGGCGATTAATTCTTTCAGGTTGCTTTCGGTAGAGGGGAAAGCGGTAAAGCTTTTATTCTGCATGTGTTTATTATACCACTATTGCAGGGTATGAGGCGAGGGTTAAATTTTAACTTGTAAAATAGGGATAGTTTTGTATAATAGCTCTATATGCGACTTTCAACCAACCCACCTTACACAAGAGCTTCTTCCAAGATAATTTTTCCTATTTGTTCCCCATTATTTATGGTAAAGAGTCCAGCGTTTCTAATCTCATGGGCCGCCGGGTATATATAAATATATAATTTGAATCAGAAAGGAGTCCAGATGAAGAGGCTGTTTATTGCCCTATTAGTATGCGGCCTGTGTTTTCTGGGTGTAGCTGTATTTGGGGCTGATCTTCCCGACGCAAACGCTTTATTTGAGCAGGTAAAGACGGATTTACGTAATAAAGGTATGGATACCGCTAAAATAGAGAGCGCCTCCGGTTCAATAAAAGACCTGCTTAGCAGGGGAGTCAATAAAGACCAGGCAGAGAAATTCCTGCAAGATCTATACAATAAGGACCTGGATAAAACAGCTTTTAAAAGTTCAGTGGCATCCCTTGATGAGCTGATGAAAAACGGGGAAAAGTTTAAGCAGGCAAAGAACCTCGTTTCATCTACTGTGAAGGACGCCCAGGCGCAGGGATTAAATAACAAGGAGATTACGAAGAAGGTTTGCGAAGTGATGCAGGAGAGGAAAGTAGAACTTCAAGACTTAAAGAAGCAGCTCCAGGAAAAGGGTAACCAGACTAAAGAGAGCATGATCCAGTCTGCAAAGGAAATGTGTAATAAGACAATGCAGGATATAAGCAACTGGTGGGGCAGTAAATAATATTAATACATGGGGAGGTGCGCGGTGAAAAGAGTATATGGAAGATTCCTTATGGCACTTTTGTCTTTATCGGCTATTTTTTGTTTTGTATCGGTTAACAGCGGCTGTGGGAATAAAGAGGGAGATGAGCCTACTAAGTACAGGTCCCAGGCCGGGCTAGAGAAGCTGCAGAAACGCCAGGAACAGATGTTGAAGAAGGTAGCCAAGCAGCAGGCCGGAGATAACCGGGCATTTAACAGTTCAAGAGATATTCAAGGTAATGCGGCGGAAGTAAGGGATTTAGATGCAGTTATAAGGCCGGTGCTTAAAAGGCTTTTTGGTGATGCAAAGATTATTGACGAATCAAAATCAGCGCAGACGCAGCGGGACGGAGAGGTTCTGGAGAACCGTTTTACCTACATAGTAAACAAGGGTTTGGTCCCTAAAGACGGTAAGCCATTGCATACGGCGTTACACGCTGCCGGTTTTGGTCTAAGCCCTCGCCTGGGGAGTGAACCGACGATATGGAGCAGGGGGGCAACTATGTCTTTATTTAAAAGCACCTCTTTGAGGTCGTATTCATTGGTCATAAATGTGGACACTATCAAGCAGCAGATAGTGGTAGAATCATACCGGCTTGGCTCAAAATACGACCGTTTGATGTAAAGTAAAAAAGAAGTAGGAGTATTGATAATATGGAGGTATTAAGATGGTAAAATGCGCCCTCGCCGCAGCATTTTTTATTTTTTCCCTTTTTTCTCCGCTTAATCTTTACGCAGCCAATACTACGACCCAGGCTGTAACCAAGAAGACACAGGCGCAGCCAAAAACTCCGCTACCTAAAATAGATATCAAAAAGATAACTCTTGAATCCGAAGAAAAAGGCGCTGTGCCTTCCGGCCTTCCGTTGATGGTCCTGGTGGAGGTAAGCGCATCAGAAGATTTCGCGAGCCCCTTTGTTGTGAACCTGGAATTAAAGAAGGGTACAGAGAAGCAGAAATTCACCGAGGGTATTGAGAAGTTGAAACAGGGCTCCAATTCTTTTAAATGGGACCTGACAAGCAAGCCCGAAGACGGCCCTTACACTTTATCAGTTGAAGTTGTCAACGAAGGGCTGAAACTTAAAGACAAGAGCTCAAAGGTGTTCCGCGTAGGAGAAAAACCTGCGCCCCAAACCATTACTGCCAAGAAAACTACTTTAACTACGGCAACTACTAGTGCTGTTACCACTGCTACTGCTACCAATGTAACTACGCCTGCAACTACGACTACCGCTACTACTACCAATAAAACCACTTCCCAGTCCACCAAAAAAAGTACTTCTACCAAAGCCGCCGGTACCGGAACTACCACCGGAGCTAGCACAGTTACTACTACCGCTGCTACTACCACGGCTACTACTAATGCAACTACTCCCGCAACTACTACCACTAAAGTCACTTCCAAGTCCACACAAAAAAGTACTTCTACCAAAGCCGCTGGTACCGGAACTACCTCCGGAGTCGGCACAACTACTACCACCACTACTACTACAAAAGCCAGCAGCTCTACTGGCGCAACAGAGATTAAAGAGATTACTATGGCAGGGGTTAAGCTTACCGGTACATTCACCCAGCAATCTGCTGGTGTCTATCTTGCCACTGGAGAAATAAAACCGGATTGGAGTTTTGATATAAAACTTAACGCTAAAGGCCAGCTTACCATTGACACGAACCAGAAAAAAATTACCGGCCAGCTTACTATACATGTTCCTGTATTCGGCGACATCGGCCAGATAACGGATTTAATTATTGCCACTAACCAGATTAAATTTAATGGAGTTGTTGTAGAAGCTTTTAAGATTGGGCCTCTTACCATCCAAATTGCCCAGGCAACTGCTACTTTTGACCTTTCCAGAAGTAAAATCGCAGCTAAAGCCGGAGCCGGAGTCGGTATCAATGTTACCGGCATACCCGGAATTACCGAGATTGACATTAAGCTTGAGGATCTTAACGCAGGATTTGAAACACCGATATTGCCTCCGGAGATGAAGGTTGAAGGGGCGGGAACCGTAGAGATTCCTCCTACTCCCGTTACCCCTCCCATTAAAGTGGATTTAAGCGGAGACCTTACGCTATCAGAAGAAGGTTTATCCGGAACCGGGAAAGCAAAGGTTTTTGACATAGAGGTAGGAAACGGGACCTTTAACATTAATACCAAGGGTATAATCAGCCTGACTTTAAACGCCGGGGTATTTAAAGAAGGGGTAATTGAATGTAATGTGGCCGGCACCACTATGACCGTAGATATGCCCAAAAAGCTGCTGACTGCCGGGCTTTCGCAGGAGGTAAAGCTGTTTGATACAGTAACGATCCCCGGATCATGCGCAGCTACCCTTACCGTTGATGGGAAAACGAAGACGCTTACTGTTTCCGGAAAGGCAGGGATCCCTTTAACGGGTGGCGTAGTGGGCCCGGAAGAGCTTAGCCTTGGTATTAAGAACTTTCTTTTTGAGGCAACACCTTATAATTCTACAACTGCTACGGTAAAACTTAGCGGCGATGCTTATGTATCTTTATGGACACTGGCAGGGTTTTCCGGGACTATTACTAACGCTGTCCTGGACGGCAAAGGTAATTTGAACCTGCCCCCGGGGCTAAATAAACTTATAGGTATAAATACTATAAGCCTGCCTGTGCGCGTAGACTTGCGTTCGGGGCAGACCATTGCGCAATTAGGCGGAAAAGTGGCCGGTTTATTTATTAAACATTTCCCGCTGGAAACCCCCGAAGTTATTGTTAAGAACGACGGCGTGCACCTGAAAGGCCAGATCGGCATTTCGCATGTTATAACCATACCTTTGGGTGACCTCGTCTTTAAAAAGGATGAATCTTATACGACTATAAACGGCGATATAGGTATAGGCCCGTTTACTGTCGCAGAAGGCAGCTTCATACTGCCTGCCAATGATAACGAAGGCATAGGATTTAGCGGCAAGATGGGTATACCCGGTTTATCTTCCCAAAAGATTAGCGGCAATATTTATAACGATGGAAAGGTGGATTTGGCAGGCGTGACAAAGATTGGCCTTATTACCGTTGATAGCCTGGCTAAATTCGCTGTTTCAACAGCCGGATTGCACGCGGATACAGCAGGTTTTAGCGTCGGATTAGGCGGACTGGCAAAATGCGCCCTTACGTTTACCAGCCTCGATATAACCAAATCACTGATTAGCGGGACCGCTACGGGCAGATTCACCGGCGTCTTAGGAATAAATGAGGCCTTAAGCGGAAATTTTTCCTTTGACGGACAGACCGTAGAATTAACTTATCCTAGCGCAGTAAGTTTATGCGGTATAAGCGTCGGTAACGCCAAGTTAAGAATCGGCATAGGCGGGGTTACGGGTTCAGGTACCATAAGCGCCGCCGGACAGAGTAAGACAGTTTCTATCACCATTGAAAACGGTATTATGAGATTAAAAGGCCCGCTTGGTGAATTGATCGCCGAAGGATTGGGCATTGCTAATAAACTAAAAGATACAGTTGCCGCAACAGCTTCGCAGGAAGCAAGTGTCGTTGGCGAAGATGCGGATAAGACCCTGGATAATCTTTCACGCATGAGCGACCCATGGATCAAGGATGCTACCGCCGCAGCCACCACCGCCAAGAATTTCTTTAAAGGCATAGAAAAGATTGTCAGCGATGAAGTCATCTCACGCGTCAAGAGCGTTTTGGACCATCTCAAAGAAGTTATAGATGTTGCTGTTGGTGTGGCTAAAAAGGCGATTGCAGCGGCTGTGGACGGACTTTGCGACGGCGTCATCGCGTTGATAGACGGGGTCAAAGGTATTTTTAGCGACATAGAATCCCTGATACCAGCTAACTATCTGGATGCCTATAAGATCGCTAAAGCCAAAGTCCTTGAGAAAGCCGATACCTTGAGACAAAAGGTGACGGAATTCAGGGATAATACCAAAGCTTCTTTGTATGACCTGACCGGCACGATAACAAAAATCTATCAGACGGCAATAGACCTGGTGACAGGAGAGGCCAATAAGGTCGCTTCCGCCATCAAGAAACAAGTCGAGCCCATCATTAAAGAGATTGACCAACTCCTGACAGAGATAGGCCAGGAAGTTGATGCTGCTAAAAATGCCGTGGGCGATGAGGCGACACAGCATTATAATGTTGCCAAACAAAAGGCAAACCTCGTAAAAGAAAAAGCGAATAACGTAATCAACAATTATAAGAACAAGATTGCAGATTTAATTACTCCTTATATCCAGCCGATTATTGATAAGCTCACTCCTTACGTAGACCAGGTAGCTAAGGTAAGGGATGAGGTTATTGCTCAGGGCTTAAAAGGCGTTGAGACCGCATGGGAAACCATTAAGCCGGTTATCAAGCCGTTTGAGGATGCGGTCAAGGAGCTTAATGATTTGCTTGAAAAGATCGGCGGAGCTGCTTTTCAAAAGTTCCTGCAGGGCGTGGGTAAGGCCGGAGATGCTTTGAATAAGGGCTTAGGCCTTGCCGGCAAAGGATTGGTAAAGGCGACTGATTTCTTAGGCGACGGAGTTGTCGCGGCATCGAATGCAGCTGCAAATCTATCCCAGGCCGCGCATGGTGCTGCAACCGCAGTTGCCAATGCCACTTCAGAGGCTGCCGGCGCAGTGGCAAGCGGCGCTTCTGCTGCGGTGAATTTTGCCCAGGAAACTGGTTCTCAAGCTGTCAATGTGGCTGTTAATACTGCGCAGCAAGGATATCAGACTGCTAGTGATGCTGCAAGTCAGGCAGCTTCTGCAGCATCTTCTGCTGCTTCACAGGCATACTCAACCGCCTCCCAGGCCTATAATAGCGCGCAGCAGCAGGTAACGAGCACCGTCAACAACGTTATTAGCCATATGCCTTCTATTTCTCCGTCGAGCTTTGCTACGGGTTCTCCGGTAAGTTTTTCACAGATACAAAGCGGAGCCCAAACAGTATCCACTAAGGTAAACGAAATTGTCAATACTTTAAGCAACTACGCATCGGCAGCCTATAATACCGCATCAAGTGCTGCCAGCTCCGCTGGCTCTGCGATTTCAAGCGGGGCTTCAGCTGTTGCCAGCGGCGCTTCCTCCGCTTGGAGCGGCGCAAAAAACAAAATATCCGGCCTCTTTGGCGGCGGCGGTGGAAGCTCTTCTCCTCCACCACCTGATTATACAGCACCCACGATTAGTA